>NZ_SLYV01000001.1:0-773981 GCF_004342035.1 Sphingobacterium sp. JUb20
TAGGCTATAATCTCGCTGACTCCGTCGTAAATTGTTCTTTAGTTCTTTTTTCATAATAAGCTGAGTTATATGTCAACTTATTTCAGGACGGGACATAATGATAAAAAAAGCCGGATACAAAAATGTATTCGGCTTTTTTTGAAAAATGTAATATTATTATTATTTATCGTATCTTTTAGGATGATTATTTTCATCCATATCTGCCAAAAATAAATGATCTTTGTTTGGATGGATCTTAAGAAGATATTATTTAATTCTTATCTTTAAATAATGGTAATGTATATTGAATCAGTATTGATTACGATCAACCCAAACTAATTTTTATTTTATGGACTACTCTCAATTGATAAAGGAAACGGCCGAATTTGTACATAAGTATATGGATGAACATGACCTTTCAAAATTCAGCTTCCATAATGATGCACATACGCAGGAGGTTGTGGATGCAGTTCAGAAAATGGCAAGTTATTATAATCTTGAAGAGCGCGACACCGCAATTGTAACGTTATCAGCCTATTTTCATGATCTTGGTTATTGTGTTCATGGCAAAGATAGTCATGAAGAGAGGAGTGCGGCCATTGCTTCAGATTTCCTTCATTCAAAAGATGTTGATGATAGTTTCATTCAGTCTGTGTCTGGCTGTATATTAGCGACAAAATTACCGCAATCACCAAAGAATCTATTGGAAGAAATTGTTTGTGATGCTGATTTATTTCACTTAGGCAGCGATCGCTTTGATGCCCGCAATAAATTGATGCGTCAAGAAGCGAAAGCTTGTGGATATGTAGTGAGTAAAGATGAGTGGCGAAAAAATACGATTAAATTAATGGAAGATCATCATTATCATACGGATTATGGTCGTAATTTACTAGAAAATAAAAAGCAGCAGAATATGACGGTTTTGAAACAAAAAGAAAATTCTGGAACTGCTGATCAAGAAAAAAAGAACGGGAGACCTGAAAGAGGGATTGAGACAATGTTTCGCATCACCTCGACTAATAATCAGCGTTTAAGTGATATGGCTGATAATAAATCCAATATCCTAATCACTGTTAATTCGATCATATTATCTGTTGTTATTGCTCTCCTATTACGTAAATTAGACAATAATGCTCATTTAATATTTCCTACATCAATTTTATTATTTACTAGTTTAGCAACTATGGTGATTGCTATTTTGGCAACGCGACCATCTGTTCCGGACGGAAAATACACCGATGAAGATTTGAAAAGTAAAAAAGTCAATTTGTTGTTTTTTGGTAACTTTTACAGAATGAATCTAGAGAGTTATAATAGCGGAATGAAACTTATGATGGAAGAGCGTGATTATCTGTATAGTACTTTAATAAAAGATGTCTATTCTCAGGGTGTTGTGTTGGGCAGAAAGTTCAAATTACTTCGATTAGCTTATAATATTTTTATGTACGGGTTGATTGTATCCGTATGTGCGTTTATTATTGTTGTATTGATTAATTCCTAATGTATGCTAAACATTGAAAGTGAAGAAGTGAGTACACGTCTTTATAATCGTGATTTGAGCTGGTTATCGTTTAATGAGCGTATTTTGAGAGAAGCAGGTAAAAAACAAGTTCCGCTATTAGAGAGAATTAATTTTTTAGCAATTTTCTCTTCAAATCTGGACGAATTTTATCGGGTTAGAATGCCCGTACTGCTTGCTTTGAAAAAGATTAAACATCAGGAAAACATAGATAATGACTCGCAAGACGTTAAAATTTATAAACAGGTCAAGTTACGCATAAAAAAACAGTTATCTCTTTTTGGAAGTATCTTGGTAAGTGAAATCATTCCTGCTTTAAAATCAGCTAACATTCATTTCATCTATAATGAAACAATCCCCGATACTATTGTTAACCAAACTAAAGATTATTTTTATGAACGGATTGCATCATACTTAGAAATATCTATTATCGAAGATGTCACTTTTTTTCCAAAAAACAATCAACTTTATTTTGTTTTTACTTTCAAAGAAGGGGAACTTGATAAGTTGGGAATGATTTCTATTCCGTCGGATCAAGTTCCCAGATTCTATTATGTTGCCACTGAAGATAAAAATTATATTGTTTTTATTGACGATATTATTAGGCAAAACTTTCCAGATATTTTCAAAGATCACTTCATTACAGGTATGTATTCATTTAAGGTGACTCGTGATGCAGAGTTGGAGTTAAATAATGAATTTGAAGGCTCGTTGCTTCTGAAAATTGAAAAGCAGATCAGAAAAAGAGATTTTGGGCTAGCGACACGTTTACTCTATCAGCCAGATCTTCCAGATGATCTTTTAAGTGCATTGATTAAGTTGTTTAAACTTCGCAAATCTAGTTGTATAAAAGGAGGTAACTATCATAATCTAAAAGATTTTTTTTCTTTTCCGATTGATAAAAAAGAGTGGAAATATAGACCTCAACCTCCAATACCTTATCGGTTTAAATCTTCATTTTTATCTTTGTTAGATGAAATTAGTGTTGAAGACATCCTCGTTAATACTCCCTACGAGTCTTATGATGTGGTGCTTAGATTTTTTAATGAGGCAGCGGTTCGTCGAGATGTGGAAGAAATATATATATCCATGTATCGGGTAGCTAGTGATTCTAAAATTCTACATGCAGTATTAAATGCAGTCAAAAATGGAAAAAAAGTAACTGTTTTCGTGGAATTAAAAGCGAGATTTGATGAGGAAAATAATATTTATTGGGCAAAGAAATTAAAAGCAGCAGGTGTAAATGTACTATATAGTATTCCAAATTTAAAAGTGCATGCTAAAATTGCTTTAGTAAAAACAAAACAAGGTAATGCCGTCCAGTATTTTGGTTTACTTTCTACGGGCAATCTGAATGAAAAAACAGCCCATAGGTATGCTGATCATGTTTTATTGACTGCTCAGCAAGAAATCTTACAAGAAGTAATGGAGGTGTTTAATGTGTTAAAAAAAAGACGAGATCAAACTTCCTATTATAGTACCCATTTCAAGTATTTACTGGTGTCACAATATAATTTGGCAGCAGGTTTTATGCAGCTCATCGATCAGGAAATTGCATCTGCAAAGATGGGATTGCCAGCATGGATTATTATTAAGGTCAATAATTTAGAAGAAAAGGGCATGATCCAAAAGTTGTATGAGGCAAGTCAAGCTGGAGTGGTAATTCAATTAATAGTCAGGAGTATCTGTCGTCTAATACCGGGTGTTGCCGGTCTAAGTGAAAATATTAGCGTTAGACGTTTTGTAGATAGATACTTAGAACATAGTAGAGTTTTTATATTTAACAATAATGGTCAAGAACAGGTGTATTTAGGATCGGCAGACTGGATGCACCGTAATATATACAATAGGATAGAAGTTTGTTTTCCGATTGTTAATAGACGATTAAAAAAGGAGATTCAAACAATTATTGCTATACAATTGGAAGACGATACGTCTGCTGAAGTTCTGGATGAACATATGGATTCCATCGAAAGATCTGTTGATAAAGGTATTCGCGCCCAAGAGTGTATTTATGATTATTGTAAACAACTAAATGAGTAAGGAAATGAATGGTAGAAAATTATTATTGATATGTATGCCTATTGCTAGTCTATTTTTCTTGACAGCATGTGCACAAACTACTCAAGTTTATAGGAGTCCAAAGGGCTATGATTTCAATAAAGGAGAAAAATTATTTTTACCAGATGCTCTTCATGAACTATCTGGAATAGCATTTCCTGCAGAAAGCTCCAAACATATCTTTGCAAACGAGGATGAAAATGGTCTGGTGTATTATTTTGCGCCAGGTGAACACCAGTACCAGCAGATCAAGTTTGCAAAGAAAGGTGACTACGAGGGAATTGCCATCAGTAATGGATATATTGTAGTGCTAGAAAGTAAAGGTACAGTCTATTCGTTTCCTTACAGTGATATACTTCAAAGGGAAGCTACAAATGTTAAAGTAGGAAAAGACCTGATTCCTAAAGCTGAATATGAATCACTAGCGGCCTCTCAAGTAGACAGTTTATTGTATATTATATGTAAGAAATGTGCTGTTGATAAATCGTCTAGCAAAGTTACTGGTTATGTATTGGGACTTTCTAAAGAGGGTGATTTTTTCAAAAAAGGGGAATTTAAAATTGATGAGAAACAAATTGACTTAATTAGTAGTTTAAAAGGAAAACAGTTTCGGCCATCAGCTTTGACTAAAAACAAGCGGACAAACGAGTGGTATATTTTGTCCTCGATTAATAAAATGTTAGTTGTTGCAAATGAAAAATGGGAGGTGGTTGGCGCATTTCCATTAGATCCGTCACTTTTTAATCAGCCTGAAGCTATTGCATTTGATGATTCGGGCAGTTTATATATTGGTAATGAGGGTGGAGATAAAGCAAATAAAGCAACATTATTAAAATTTAAATTGAATTAAAAGATGTTGAAATTTTTATGTGTTACACTTCTTTCATTTTTAATGACTGGGGTATTTGCACAAGATAGTGTAGTAAACCGAGTTATTTTTATTGGTGATGCCGGTGAGATTAATTTTAAACAGGAAACGATTATTCCACTTGCCGCCGCACTGGTTTTAAAAGGGAAGACAACTGTTATGTTTTTGGGGGATAATATCTACCCTAGTGGTATGGGGCTACCCGGTAGTAAGGAAGAATTGGAAACAGCATCGATCTTAAGGTCACAGTATGAACCTATGCGAGCCGCTGATGCACCGGTATATTTTATACCCGGCAATCATGATTGGGATAAGATGGGGAAACAGGGACTAGCAAAGATCAGAGCTCAAGGAAATTTTCTGGATGCACAACAAGATTCACTTTTGCAATTAGTTCCTAAAAATGGCTGTCCTGATCCGGTAGAAATTCCTATTTCAGATCATCTGGTTATTATTGCCTATGATAGTGAATGGTGGCTTTTTCCTCATGAAAAGATCGATACTAATATTAGATGTGGCTGTGATTCTGAAGTTAAAGTTATAGAAAAACTGAAGGAATTGGTTCATAAGAATAAGAATAAAACAATTTTGGTTGCTTCACATCATCCTTTCTATTCATACGGTGTTCATGCGGGTTACTATTCGTGGAAGGACCATATTTTTCCACTTACAATATTGAATAAAAATTTTTACCTTCCATTACCTGTAATTGGATCATTGTATCCATTAATGAGATCAACAGTGTTTTCAAATCCTGAAGATATGAATCATTCGGATTACAAACGTTTAAAACTACAAGTAAATGCGGTATTTGAGGGAGTTCCGAATTATGTTTACATATCTGGTCACGATCACGGCTTACAGTTTATAAAAAAAAGAGATCAATATCAAATTGTTAGCGGTTCTGGAGCAAAAAGCTCATCTATAAAAAGTAATAGTAACTTACTTTATAAAAATTCAATGCAGGGTTTTGTTACTGTGGATCTATTATTGGATAGAAGTACTCAGATTACTTATTATACTTACGATAATAAGGGTATTAAGGCAGATTATGCATACCGGATACCTTATAAAACAGAAATCACAAATAAATAACGAACTGAATCTACTCTGCATAACATTCCCATCTTAAATGTGATGGGTCGTGTTAGTAATTTAATTTTTTTAATATGCAATCAGCATTATTTACTATAATAAATGAGGAGGAAGATCAATTTCCTGAAATTGAAACCCACCTTTCTTTTGACCCATTTTTGAATTATCTGAAAAGAAAAGGTGAAAATGAAATATCAATTAAAAAGAACTTTTTAGCTAGTGTATTAAAGGATTTTAATCAAGCATTTGCAAAATATGGTCCTTTGGATAAGCACAATATTCACCAATTTGAAAACGAATTTAGATTAATTCATGCATCTTTAAATCCAGTATTACAAGATGATGAGGACACTTATTGGGCATTGGGCTTTCCTTTAGGACAAAAAATATGTTTTGGAACAGATAAATTCTATGCTTTACTTGAACAGTATAGATGTGATAATCAACTTGCTTTAGCACATGATTCTGTTGGGTTTTCTGAGAAAATCCAGATGTTGTATTCATTTATATTAGAAAGGTTATATGGGATAAAATCTGCAAAGCATTTTGAGATAATTCATTCCTTTATCGATGCATTGACTGGACTACAAAAGTATTACCGGATCAATATCGATCATACTTTTGTAGATGTAAAAGTAATCGGAAATTTACCTGTTTTTGATCGGATAAAAGTAATTGATGAGTTTTCAAAAACATTAAATTTTGAGATAATAAAAACTTTGATTCCATTGAATAAAATCAAAATGGATGGTTTTTCTATTTTAACAGTTACTGATATTACTGAGCAACAGGCGCTTGAAAATATAAAAAATATCATTATAAGGGGAATTGATGAAGCAGATTCTTATGGACACGTGATTATGGCTTTAAGAACATTAGCAGGAAATCCTGCTATTGAATTTTCTCTTTTACCTTTTTTTAAGTTGAATAACAAAGTCGTATTTGATTTTAAAGAAAAGAAAACGTCAGCTTTATTGGATTTATTAAAAATTAATAAAGGAAGTGAGCAACGTATTCAAGAGTTGCTGGATGAATTTATTAAGCAACCCCAAATTCTTGTTTTTAGTAAAGATTTTCCTATTGAAGATAAAACTATGTCGTTCCTTTGGGAACGACTGAAAGATCTGGGCATCGTCAACTATGCATTGATTCCCATAGCCCATAATAAAGAGATCGTAGGTGTTATCGAAGTCTTTACAAAAACAGATGCAGTTCTTGATGAACAGATTTTGGCTCGAATATTTAGTGCAAGTACCTTACTAGCACAGTTGCTAAAAGATGAAATTGTTGAGTTTCAGACAAAAATAAACGAGGTTATAAAGGAAAAATTTACATCTCTTCAATCAGCAGTACAGTGGAAGTTTAATCAAGAGGCTTGGGAATATTTACAAAGAATAGAACAAGATAAACCTAAACCTATTGTTGGTGATATTAAATTTGAACAAATATATCCGTTGTACGGTGCCATCGATATTCGAAATTCAACTATTGAAAGAAATAAGGCGGCTTTTCAGGACATGATTGTTCAATTAGAATTATTGGAGAATGTCTTAATTCAATTGAAACACTTAAATAGTATTGTTATTCTTGATGAAATGATTTTCAACTGCCGAAGATGGTTACAGGAAATTAATGAAGAATTAATGGATAGTATGCAGATTCAGCTTAATGACTTTTTTAATCAAAATGTGGCTGAAGTTCTCACTTATTTTAAGGAGAATTTAAAAGAATCTCATCCGATTATTGCCGCATATGAAAATGCTATCCATCCTTTAAATGGGGTTGTTTATAAAAATCGTAATGTTTTAGAAAAATCGATACGTTTAATTAATAGTGGAATAAGTGGTTATCTGGAGTTATTTGAAAAGGAATTGCAAAATTCTTACCCTTGTTATTTTGAAAAATTTAGATCAGATGGTATTGAATATGATATTTACATAGGCCAATCTATCGCTCCAGACAAAAAGTTCAATGAGATATACTTAAAAAATATCCGACTTTGGCAATTGACGTCAATGGCGGCGATTGCAAAAATTACACATAGTCTGTTGGATCAAATGGAGAAACGTTTACTAACAACGCAGCTTATTTTTGTTAATGCTACGTTGATCGATATTAATTTTAGAACAGATGAACACCGATTTGATGTAGAGGGAGCTTATAATATTCGCTATCAGATTATAAAAAAGAGAATCGATAAAGTGACTATTAAAGGTTCGAACGAACGCCTTACTCAGCCGGGTAAAATTGCTATTGTCTATTTTACAAAGCGTGAGGAAAAGGAATATTTAGGATATATTCAATATCTACAAAAGAGCGGATCTTTATTAGATGATCTAGAAGAATTGGAATTGGAAGAATTACAGGGTGTTAAAGGATTGCAAGCGTTGAGAATAGGAATTAATTTAGCCTAAAGTAGCATACTCAACGTATCAAACAAATGATCTAAATCAATTTTTAGATTTTTAGTAATCCTTATTTGCAATTATTAGATATCTACCTAATTAATTAAAATAACAGTTTATGGCAACATACAAATGGTCAATAGACCCAAGTCATAGTGAAGTCGCTTTTAAAGTGAAACACTTAATGATTACAACGATAACAGGTTATTTTGGGAAGTTCACACTTGATCTTGAAACTACTTCTAATGATTTTAATACCGCTAAGAATATAGCATTTAAAGCGGAGATAAATTCTATCAATACCAATGATACACAAAGAGACGAACATTTGAAGTCAGCTGATTTTTTTAATGCTGAAGCCTACCGTTATTTAGAATTTACTGGTGTTAAATATGTAGGAATCGGGGATGAAGCGCAACTAACCGGAAATTTGACAATAGGAAATATTACCAAAGTTATTACATTACAAGTTTTGTTTGGCGGGATTGTGGTCGATAGTTATGGCCAAACAAAAGCAGGCTTTTCTTTAAGCGGGCAACTTAGTCGTAAGGAATTTGGTTTAACATGGGATGCTGTTACAGAAGCTGGTAATATTGTGGTTAGTGATGAAGTACGAATTAGTGCTGAAGTTCAAGTGATTAAAAAAGATATAATACTCTAGATTTTGGATCATGATAAAGATATATCATAACAAATTGTGTAGTAAAAGCTGTGCTGTATTAGATTTATTGAAATCGAAAGATGTAGATTTATCAATACGGGAGTATCTTCAAGATGTTCCTAGTAAAGATGAATTGCTTGAGCTGGTCACTTTACTTCAATTAAAACCTCTTGAGCTGATACGACGTAATGAATCAATTTTTCAAGAAAAGTTTAAAAATCTTGTTCTTTCGGATGAAGAATGGATCTCCGTTATGTTGGAGTATCCTATTCTAATTGAGCGTCCTATTGTTTTAAAAGATGGTAAGGCCGTTATCGGTCGACCGATTGATAAAGTAATAACACTAATATCAGAAAGTTAACATTATTTGTTATGAAAAGTATCTAGATAGGATTGCATACTTTATTTTTTTTAATATTGGGTATCTAAATAGAAATCCAGTCGGAACTTTGGGAAGGTGTTAAAAAATCAGTGCGTGGTGGAAGATTTAGGTATGGATAGTTAACTTTGGATAGATACAAACCTATTGGATGGGCTGGTCTCAATATTTTGGGAAGTTCTAATGTAATGAAATGATTTTCAAATTCATCAATACTTAGTTCCCCATTACCTATTTTTAAAAGTTTACCGGTTAGAATTCTGATCATCTTACCTAAAAATCTATTACTGGAAATATTAAACCGAATTCTATCACCTTTTGTATTGACAAATATTCCTGCAGCTGTTACGTGGCAGATTGTATGTTCATTTTTATCAGGATGTGTGCAAAAGGGACGAAAATCCTTATATTTTAAGAGCAATTTTGCAGCTTCACTCATTTTGTCTAAATTTAATTTGGGATATAAGTATAATGAGCTTTGATTGCTTAAGAAAGGATCTTTGTACGTGTGAATAAAGTAATCATATTCTCTATGCACTGCATCAAAACGAGCATGCGGCTTACCTTCCATTTTTATTATATCGTAAATGGCGATGTTATCAGGAAGAGCCTTATTGAGTCGAAATAATAAGTCGAAATCATATTCTTTCTCAATATCCGCATGAAAAAAGTACTGACTAGCGTGGACTTGAGCATCTGTACGGCCACAACCAAATATGGTGGTTGGTACTTTTAATACTTTATGGAGTGTATTTTCCAAAACTTCTTGTACGCTTTCTACATCAGGTTGTCTTTGCCAACCATTATAATTCTGACCCTGATAGGCGATATGGAAAAAATATCTCAATTTACCTTTTTAATTTAATGCAATTTTACAAAAAAATGCTAGCTTATTTTTATAAAAAACTTATTACCTTCATAATATTTTAAATTGACTATTCCTTATTCATTTTTGCGATTTTAATATGTGCAAGATGATGCTCACAATGCCAAGCGTACAGTCCAATATTTGTTTTAATATTAATGAGTTCGTTCGAATCAGGATGTCTAAATTGTCTGGCCATATCCGAAGGTGTCATATTTTGTAGTAAAACTACCCAGCGGTAATGTAGAGCTTCTAGCATATTTATAGAAGAATTAATAGCAAGTTCTTTTGAGTCAATAAGTTCTGCCCAAAGATCTTCAGCATATGGTTTTATAACGGGTATATCTTCTGTCAAAGCTAGTTTAAATCTGATTAAACTATTCATGTGGCTGTCAGCACAATGATGTATTATTTGTCTTATTGACCAACCATTAGGTCTATAGGTTTTTTGTAATGCTTCTTCCGATAATTCTTGAACTTCTTTTTTTAGAAGATCTGGGAAAGATTGTATAATTCCAATCCATTTTGTTATCGTTCCATTATCTATTGTATTTGGCGCAATAAATTTACCAATTGGAAACTTCAGTTTATCGATATTAGATTTCATATCTACGTATAAGTTCTTATGTTTTTAACGTCATTGTCGAGCTTCCTGAAAAGATCACTTATTTCTTTTATTTCGAATTACGTATGTATTAATACGGCTCTTAATTCCTTTACAGCGATAAATCATTGTTTTAATAATACGATTAATAATGCGATAGCAAAAATAACCGATTACAGATACAGTTAAGATTATTATTGTATTATCAACCCATTTTGGCAATAGATGATTTAGCAAAAAATATCCCATGAAGATCAGGTATGCTACTAAATAAAGTATGATGTAAAAGCTCTTTTTCCAACCAAACCAAGCTGAGAGATATAAATAGCTACTGATTAATCCAATACATGGTAATATGTAAACAAGGTTTGTATCAGCTAACTTATCATCAAAAGGAGCATAGAAGAATCTACTGATCAGGATGATTATAGCTAAATTAAAAATAAATTTAAGGATCCAGTGGATATTATATATGTACATAAGTTTTATATAATTATTAAAGACAATTGCCAGGTTTTCAACGTATTTTACTATAAACTATAGGTACAGACCAATAATTGAAAACCGAAAAAATTAAAATTAGCAAATTTCGATTCGAAAAACTAATTATAAATATGAAACAACTTGCGTAATCGGTCATAAGACATTTCTAGTTTATTCGGAATATTTATTTATGCATTTAGATTAATGTGTATTATTTTCTTAATTTTTAAACTAAAAATAAGATTCGGTTGTTTAGTAATCGAGTATACATTACAAGAAATCACGATCATGGAAACAATTGTTTTTTTAACCGATTTTTCTGTTCCTGCTAGACATGCTTTCGATCAACTCTTGACCCTTGCTAAGCAAACAGCTATAAAAAAAGTCATCATATACCACTCCTTAGGGTATCTAAATGGAGGATTTTACTATGTCGGCGAGTTTATACCGCCACCAATTCTTGTAGATGAAACAGATATTGCGGCAGTAGACTCAAAAATGCTTCTTTTGAAACAGGAATTATTAAATGTTTCACCAGCTACAAACGTCCATACAAGACATGATAGTTTTACTGTTTTAGATGGCATGGAGCGAATTTCCGAAGAGGGGCATGTTGACCTAGTTATTGCTGGAATGAGAGGAAATGATGATAATGGTAAAAATAGTATTGGTACTATTACCAATGAGCTGATACAGGCACATCTGTATAACCTTTTATTGGTGCCAGATATGGATAAAGTACATATCTTTAAAAATGTGATCCTTGCAGTGGATCTATTGCATTTAGATGAACGATTGCCCGTGAAAACAATATTTCATTTACAAGAATTGTTATCTTTAAGATGGTATGTTGTAAATGTAAGTGTTCAAGGGAAGCATAAGGCAGCTGATTTAATTGAGGAACAATCTTTTTTGCATGCAAGTTTAGATAGTCTTGAACCGACTTACTCTTATTTGGAAGGTGAAGATTTTGTTGAGAAACTAAATGTATATGTTCAAGAACATAATATTCATGTATTGATCACTGTACCCCGTAAACTTGGATTTATCGCTTCGTTTTTTCAAAAAAGTGCCTCAAAAAAATTGGCAGTTAATGCCAAGGTCCCTATTTTAATGTTAGTATCTTAATTAACTTCTTCATTTTTGTAAGTTAAATCAATTAGATTAAAATAAAGGGGTGTATATAGATTAAGATCTATATACACCCCTCTATTTGTTATTGTACGGGTAGATTACTGCATTTGCATTCCTTCCATCGAATTTTGATTTTTGTTTTTCTTAAACATATTCATATCCATTTTTCCAAAGCGATAAGATAAGTTCAATTTGATTAGTTGAGGATTTGAAAGTCGATAATAAGATTGTGTAAACCCTTCTCCTGAAGATACAATTGTATTACCTCGGCTTCTGAAAATATCATTCACAGCTAAAGTTACTGAGGCAGCTTGATTTTTTAAGAAACTCTTTTTGAGAGCTAGATCGACACCATAAAAAGGTTTGATGTATCCTTGGGATGAGCTTTGTGCTTGATTCATTGGAGGACCAAATGACTGGCCTTGTGTGACAGGCATATTTGTTTTGCCTTGATATTCAAATGCGACTTGAAGATTCCAATTGTTTTTAACATTAAAGGTGTTGTTCAATTTTCCAAACACTGTCCACATTGCTTCAGACGGGGTACTGTCGTCAACTTCTATTTTTGAATTATAGAAATTAAGATCTGCGGTTAAATCCCACCATTTTTTAAGATTATTGGTATATGTAAATTCTGCACCATAGTTTTTACTAGAATTGGCATTAATATAGGTATTTATAAAATCCATCTTGCCTGTTACTGGATTTAATTCCTGAGTCAAAAATCTGGTAATCAAATTATTGGTAGATTTATAATAAACTGAAGCTAAAAAAGTGCCTTTTCCATGTGTTCTACTATAAGAAAGCTCGCCAGAAGTCGTGAATTCAGGAACAAGATCGGCATTACCTTTCGTAATATTTAAGCTGTCTGTATAATCGATAACAGGTATCGTTTGAAAAAAATTAGGACGATTCACGCGACGCGTGACACTCATCTGGATTTGATCTTTTTCGGTCAGTTTTTTACTTAAAAACACAGATGGAAATAGGCTTAATGGATAATTGTTCTTAAATTTTTCATTAGTATTTAAAAGTTCTCCATTATAAGTTGAGTTTTCAGCACGTAGACCTATTTTATAGGATACCCAATCTTTAAAATTTCCTCCGAGGGAAACGTAAGCGGCATAAACGCTATTTTTACTATCGTAATTAGCGGATGCTGAAGAAATATTTTTAAAGTCTTCTTCACCAATATCTTGTATTGAATTATCGTTGAGATTTTTTAATTTATTAATTTGGGCACGAAGACCGGTCTCCAATTTCATTCCATTTTTGAAAGGCTTAACATAGTCCGTTTGGATAATAATAAATTTATTATTTCCAAAACCGATGTTCTGTTGTTTTTTTGTGCCTGTTATCTGGTTTATATCATTGAGATAATTTGTGGTGTAAAGACCGTTTGAATTATTATTACCTCCGAAATAATTAAAGTCAACAGTTAATTCCTCACCTTCTGTTTTAAATTTCTGCACTATTCCGGCCTGTAGACCTCTTGGTTTAAAGCTTCGTTCGGATTCCGAAATTCGATTGCTTAATGAGGTTTTTCCTTCAGATTGTGTTGATATTAGGGTTTCTTCATTTGGACGAAATTTCCCTTCAACCAAAACTCCGGCAATTGATAATGAAGTTCGTGGACTGAAATCATAATCTAAACCAAGTCTTCCAAAAGTGATCATACCCTTTGTTTTTCCTTCAATATCTTGATCTACAGTTGAATTTATGTTATTTATATTACTCGTTCTATGACTATCTCCTTCAGTATTCGTACGCATTCGCATATTCATTCCTGTAAATGACAGGTTTAATTTGTTTTGACGCGCATTGAGGCTTCCCATAAAATTAGTTCCGCCAAATCGATCTCCACCTAGGGTAACCATACCATTATATCCTGTTTTCTTATTTTTTTTAAGGATTATATTTAAAATTCCAGCCATACTTCCTGAGGCATCGTACTTTGCAGAAGGGTTTGTGATGATCTCTATTTTTTCGATGACATCTGCGGGGATCTGATCTGGTGAAAGTGTTGTAGGCTTTCCATCTACAAAAATGGTTGGTGCAGCATTTCTGAGCTTGACATTTCCATCGATATCTACTTGTACAGATGGCATATTACGAAGTACATCGATAGCAGTACCGCCAGTTGCTACGATGTTTTTTTCCACATTGAATACTTTTTTATCAATATCCATTTCCAATAAAGCCTTTCGACCTGTGACAGTTACTTCTGCAAGTTGTTGATTGTCATTTTTAAGTACAATAGTTCCTATATTTTTGTTTAAGACTTTTTTATCATCACTATGATCAACATTTAGCTCGAGCGTTGCGTAACCTATTGAGCTGATTTTTAATTTCCAATTATTGGTATTAGAAATAGCTGAAAAGTTAAAATTTCCATTTTCCAGCGAACTTGTACTTCTTATTAATATTTCTCTTTCCTGATTGTTTTTTTGATCTTTGATAACCTGAAAGAGATTAATCGAAGCCTTTGAAATAGGTTTTCCTTGACTGTCTATAATTTGACCAAAGATTGTACCTTCAGACTTATTTACGTTTGTAGGTGAATTTTCAGCGGTATTTTGAGCATACACAGTTGATATTGCAGTTGCTACAATAAGCGTTGATATATATCTTTTCATTATTCTTTTTTTATCGATTTGTTTATCCCTTTTTAATAGAGGTCTGATATATGACAAATTTGAGAAGGATTTTTAATCTACACAATGATCTGTAGACAGACAGCGTAAATGTGTAGACGAATGAAGTTATTGAAATAAATGTTAGTGTCGACAAGAGAATTTAATTTAGAAAATTTCGATATTTCCAACATATTTTTTGCCTACTGGCAGTGCAATCTCAGGAAGTGTTAATTTCGTTAGAGCGACGTGCTGAATTCTATTTTTGTTTACTATATATGAATTATGGATTCTTAAAAAATCTTTTACTGGCAGAATTTTTTCCATACCTCTTAGGTTACTACGGGTAAGAAGTGGAGCATTCCGATTTACCATATAGATTTTAACATAATCTTTTAATCCTTCTATGTAACTTATTTCATTGATAAATATTTTAATCTTTTTATACTCAACATTGACGACGATGTGATCTACTGTATTATTTTGATTTGCTCGTAAAAGCATAATGTCTTCAACCTTTCGAATAGCGCTAGTCAATCTTTCTTTTGCAATGGGTTTCAATAGATAATCCACTGCATTCAATTCAAAACCCTCCACAGCATATTGATGATATGCCGTAGTGAATATAAATAAAGGTGGATTAGTAAGTTCCCGGATAAATTGTGTTCCTAATTTTTCCGGCATTTGTATATCCAAGAAAATCAGATCGACTTCATGATCTCTCAAGTAATCGACGACATCGATTGGCGAGTTAAACTTGTGCAGTATTTCAACCTTGTCAAAGCTTAATAAATCGTCTTCTAAGATGTTTAAAGCAAATGGTTCGTCATCTATAAGTAAGCATTTAATTTTCATCGGTCATCAATTTGAGTAGTACCTGGAAATAACCGTCATCCGTTTTTGTAATGGAAAGATCATGACGATTTGGATATAACAGTTGCAAGCGACGCTGAACATTGGTTAATCCAATTCCTTCACTTGTTCGAAGTTCTGTATGCTGTAGTATTTTATTGCTGGACTTAAAAATTATACCGCCTGGAATCTGTGCGAATTGAAACTTGATTTCTGGACTGTTTTTACTGTCTACACCATATTTGAATGCATTCTCTACAAAATGAATAAATAGTAAAGGTGGTATCAATCTATTTTTTAGATTAGATTCAATTTCGAGATCCACATTTCCAGCTATCGGAAGACGGAGTGTTTGTAAGGCAATAAAATTCTGCATATGCTCGATTTCCTTAAAGAGCTCTACTTTTGCACCATCAACTTCATAGAGAATGTACCGCAATATTTCGGATAATTTGACGATTGTGTCTTCAGAATCTGGTGATTGTTTACGGATCAACCATCGGATATTGTTAAGGGTGTTGAATAGGAAATGTGGACTGATCTGAAGCTTTAGAATTGTTAATTCTGCTTTTGTTTTCTCCAAAGCAATCTGCTTATTTAATTCTTTTTGCCTGGCTTGTTCCCCGTATAGAAAAATCATGGATGAGGTAATTAAACAAAGTGAATATATAATTCCAGGCCCGATCACTAGTCGTACGAAAAGTATATTTTCTTTTGTGAAATGTGCCAATTCTCCATTAGGATTAAAGTATACAATAGCATAGTTTAGCGCGACATAGGATAAAAAAGCACAAGCAATTAAAAGCACCAGAAACTTTCTGCTTGTAAAGAAGTATTTTGGTGCGACATAATAGCAGTGTAAATAAAAATTTGTTGCCAAAAATATAATATTGGCTAGATGAGATAGAGCAGAGTAGGGCTTAAACTCCGAAATCTTATCTGGTTGATAGAGATAGGTGATAAAGGGAAGTAACAATAAAATGGTCCAGATGACTATGTCTAAATAGAATTTTCTGAAAAATTTGCCGATCATAACATTTTTTTAGCCAATATATTTAAGGTATATAACAAATAGTAGATCAGTTTAAATTTATCTTACCATTTTATTTTGTTCTTAAATACTTATAGTAACAATGTTACAAATTTTTAATTAGAATGTTACATGCTGAATCATTGTATATTGGGTTAAATGGTTGCGAATTCTCTGCATAACAATAATTGAACAATTGAAATTAGAAACTAATAATTCTTATTTTCAATTGTTCAATTCCAAGAAATCATATCGAAATTACGATACTGATTTTAAAGTTTCAATAGATGCTGTCACTTGGTCTAAAATTTCGAACGCAACCTCTGCCATTCTATTCCCTTGACTGTCTAAAAGGGGATTTACCTCTACAAATTCTAAGCAAACCACTTTATTAGATGCAATAATTTCTTGAAGCAATGATGTTATTTCCGTTTGATTAAATCCTTTGGGTACTGGTGTACCAGTACCGTTAGAAATTAGCTCGCTGTCCATACTGTCAACGTCAAATGAAACATAAATATGGTCACATCCTTCCAATTGCTGAAGGGTGCTCTGAACACAGGATTTAATTCCCATATCACGTAATTGCTCTACTTGGTATTTTTTTATATTCAGTTCCGCAATTAGATTTTCTTCTGGTAATTCGGTATCGCGAACACCAAAGTAGATCAGGTGTTCTGCTATTATTTTAGCTTGGGAAGTTCCTATTGTTTTTAATTTATTCCAATATTGTTTGGTTTCTGCATCATCATTATTAATTTGATTTTCTAAATTGTCCGTACCTAATACCGCCGCTAAAGGCATTCCATGTAAATTACCAGAAGGTGTGGTATAGGGTGAATGTAAATCAGCATGGGCATCTATCCATATTACTCCTAATGTTTTTTCTGGATATGCCGACTTTATACCACTAATGGTACCAATTGCAGATGAATGGTCTCCTGAAAAAACCAGGGGAAACTGTTCTTCTAGTAAGCTATCTTCAACAGCTATTGCCAATAATTTGCACTGCTGTAAGACCTGCTTTATTCTCTTACCAAATGGATTAACAAGCGGATCATAAACTGTGTTATTGCGCGTTTGTATATCTATAAAATTATAGTTATTGAAGTATTGACTTCCTTTATTAATTGCAGCAATTTCGATAGCGTCAATCCCTAGGTCGGAACCGCGGGTACCTGCTCCAATATCCGATCTATTTTTAATTAATTTAATCGATCTATTCATATTTTTTGTGCAAATTGATGAAGTGATTTTTCTATAATTGATAGACTTTCCGTAATTTGATCTTCTGTTATTACTAATGGGGGAGCTAATCTAATTTTATTACCGTGAGTAGGTTTGGCTAATAATCCATTTTCCTTAAATTTTAGACAAATTTCCCAAGCAGTATTATCTTCTTCTTTGCTATCTATTACAATTGCATTTAATAATCCTTTTCCTCTGACTTCTTTAATTATGGGACATCTTATCATCATTTCTTGAAGGCCTTCTCTGAATATTTTACCCATTTTTTCAGCATTTAATGCTAAATCCTCATCTATGATCACTTGAAGAGCTTCCATGGATACTGCACAGGCTAGGGGATTCCCACCATATGTTGAACCATGTTCTCCAGCTTTTATAGTCAGCATAATATAATCGTCTGCTAGAACAGCAGAAACCGGAAGTACACCTCCAGAAAGTGCTTTTCCTAAAATTAAAACATCAGGCTTTGTATTTGAATTGGTATCTTTAATATCAAAAGAGGCTAGCATATTTCCTGTTCTTGCAATACCAGTTTGAATTTCATCGACTATAAATAATACGTTGTAGTCTTTGCAAAGTGCTTTTATACGAGAAAGATAATCATCACTTGGAACGATAATTCCAGCTTCGCCCTGAATGGGTTCAACAATAAATCCAGCAATGTTCGTATCATTTTTTAGTAATTCTTCAAATGCTTGAACGTCGTTATAAGGCACTTGTGTAACCCCATCTAAGAAAGGTCCAAAATCTTTTCTTGCCGAATCATCATTTGAAGCAGAAATTACGGATATGGTTCTACCATGGAAGTTACCACTAGCGAAGACTATTTTGGCTTGATTTGCAGGAAGCCCTTTAACTAAGTAAGCCCATTTACGGCATAACTTCATGGCTGTTTCTACGGCTTCAACACCGGAATTCATAATTAAAGCTTTATCATAACCAAACAGATTACAAAGATACTCTTCAAAATCACCTAATTTATCACTATAAAATGCTCTTGAAGTTAAGGTAAGCTTTTCAGCTTGTTGGGTTAAGGCTTTAATAATCCTTGGATGACAATGTCCCTGGTTTACCGCTGAGTATGCTGAAAGAAAATCAAAGTATCGGTTTTCTTCAACATCCCACACAAATACTCCTTTTCCTTTTGCTAAAACCACAGGTAAGGGATGATAATTGTGGGCACCATATTTATTTTCTTTTGCAATGAATGCATTGCTTTTTGCTAAATTTGTTAAGTCTGCCATATTATTTGTAATTGGAATTATGAAATAAATGTACGATATTTAATTTTAATAGCCTAATATGGATTTAAATTCACTCAATTAGTAGCTTATTAAATTTAATTTAACTCTAAACTTAATAATTAAAAATAACCATGAATCATTTGGATGATTTTGATATACAGATTTTGAAACAGCTCGAAGCAGACGGACGCATGGCGTATTCTGCTATAGCTACAGAGCTAGGAGTTTCCAATACAATGGTCCATCAGCGTATTACACGCCTTATGGATCAAGGTATTCTTACGGGAATTAAGCCTGTTTTGGACGAAAAAAAATTGGGTTACGATTGGGGAGCTTTTACTGGAATATCTCTTGAAAAAGATCATGATTCAAAAAGAATAATTGAGGAGCTTCATAAAATTCCTGAGGTAACAGAATGTTACTATATTACTGGAAACTATACGCTATATTTAAAGATCATCGCTAAAGATCATGAGCATATGAGACAATTATTGTATGAGAAAATAGACAGTATTGCAGGTATTGCCAAAACGGAGACTATTATCGAGCTGGGGTGTGCTTTTAGACGTAATATTGTTTTATAAATCACTTTATCATAGAAGATAATGAAAATAAACTTACAGAAGTATGGACCGGAAGATTTTAACTCTTTCAAAACACTTGTTTGTGAAGATGATTTAATGAAATATATTTCTGGAAATGGATTGAATGAAAATCAGGCTAGAGCAAAGTTCGATCGTATTCTTGAAATCAATAGTAAGGAACGTGAATTAGGATATTTTAAGGTTCTTACTGAAGAAAATGAATTTGTGGGAGATTGCAAGTTGGAGCGATATAAGCATGATGAGAGCATTCTTGAAATAGGTTATATTATAAAAAAGAATTTTTGGAGAAATGGAATAGGATCTTTAATCTGTCGAAAATTACTAGATGTAGCGCATAATTTATATCCTGATTTAGCGGTTATTGGAATTATTGATCCAGAAAATATGGCTTCTAAAAAATTACTTGAAAAATTTGGATTTGAAAGTTATTTTATTGGGATTGAAGACGATTTACCAACTGAGAAATTAATATTGAAGAAATTGAAAGTTGATGAATGAGTCCTATTTGTAAATAAACGTATAATGATGTATCGTATGTATTTTAACTTAATTTTTTAAGAATTATGAAGTACTGTGCTTTTCTGAGGGGTGTAAATGTCAAAGGAACCAACATGAAGATGACTGATGTATGTCAGGTTTTTAGGGATGCAGGAATGCAGGATGTTAGGTCCATAATCGCATCTGGTAATATTGTTTTTTCATCAGATAAAAACGAGATCGAATTAAAGTTAATTTTGGAAAAGTCCATGTCAGCTTATTTTTCTTACGACGCTGTTTTATTTATAAAGTCGGAGCGTGATACGGTATTATATTGGGAAAGTGTTCCTTTTGAAAAGACTACGGATTTTCATATCTATGCATTTGTCGGAGATACTGGAATAGAAACAGTTTTAATGGCTGAATTTCAGGACGCGACACAAAATACCAATGAGAGCGCAGAAATAGTTAATCATATTTTCTACTGGCAGGTCCCTAAAGGAAACACGCTTGATTCAGCATTTGGAAAGATTTTGGGTAAAAAGACACTTAGAGATCAATTTACAAGTAGAAATATTAATACTTTTGAAAAGGTTCTAAAGAAGATGAATTCGTAATGTGGTCAAGAACTATTTGAAAGGAAATCCCTTGTAATGGCCTTATAATTTATCATAATGACAGTATGACTTATTAAGGCTAATAGAAAAGAGATTATTAACTTTATTTTAAAGAATAGTAGTCAATTTTTATATATTGTTAGACTTAACCACATTCTGGTAAAAACAATTATTCCTCCGATAATCTAATACGATAAATTACTGCGTTTTTTATTTGTAAGCTTTACTGAAACATTTTTATGCAAAACAATAATTATTTTTTAATAGATAGCTTCTTTGGTCTCATTTTTGCTATTAAACAACCTGCGCATTTACAGTGTTTAGAAGGAGCATACTTCGACCTCGTTTTAAATTATATTAAGAATGTTGGATTATGATGGGATTGATCTGGAAATTGAAATAAATCTACCTTTATTTACATAAATAGTAAAGCCATTCTTTTTAAGAATGGCTTTTTTTAATATTCTAAAATTACCCTAATTTGATAATATTAATCAAGTTGTCATATTCATCTGTCTCTCCCAAACTTTTACAAGTCATTAGAATCAAACCTATTGTGACGAAAAGTATCCAACTTAACCTTTCAGGAAAATAATCAGCAACAGTTAGCCGGATTTTTATTTTTGGTCTTTCTGTTATTAAATTGCTAATTTTTATTTGGGATTTTTGATATTGAAATTCAACTTATTTAATTTTTTTTAGCTTTCGATTAAACGTCTATGATAATTTATTTGTCCGAGATGATAAGCGAGATGGGTTGTCAGGTGAATTAAAAAAAACTCGGTTGAAGTCTTTTTTGAAAACACTAAAATGGGATATTCGCTATCTAATTCTTCATCTGCTATTTGGCTTAGTGCAAGTCTAATGGTTTCAATTGTATCTTCTATTTTCGCAATTAGATCTTTTCTCGGAACATTTTTTTCTAAAAATTCAAGATCTCTATTTCTTACATAGTTAGTTTTCCCGATCTCTTTACCTATATAAGTGTTTAAGTTACCAATTAAATGGAGGGTTAAATTTCCCGCTGAATTCAAGATCTTTTTCTCAATCCGCCAAATATTGGATTCATTTTCATAAAGTTCTATTTCAGTTATTAATTTTTTCAGATCTCTTTCAAAAAGGGATACTAATGTATTCGTGAGCATATTTAATTATCATTAAAGTTTTTCCTTGTCTAAAAATGGTTTCAGCAACTTTCGCAATTAAACTGATCCTGATTTAGAATTATTTACTTTTAATTGTCACTGTCTTTTCAAAGCGACCATGGTTGCTATTTGAAGCTGCTTTATATTGATTTGAGTTTGTAATACATAACCAAGGTATTCCATTTATATCTTTTAGCATTTCTTTTTTGTCTATTTCCACTACGAGATCTAGATCTTCTAAGTCATTAGCAGCAATAGTATGGATAAAATCATCAGCTAAAAAAGTTCTTGTATGATAGATATTTCCACTATAAAATACTTGACCAGTTGCACTAAAACAGGTTTGTGATAATATTTTACAAATCAGTTTCTTAGGAATGAATTCTCTTTTTTTTGTCTGTCTATTTAGGATTTTGTACGCAGCTTCTTTCATGCTCCACATCAGCCATACTATAATTTCTGGATCAGAACTATTGGCTATAAAGCACTGTTCTTCTTCTGTAAATAGTTTTTCCAGAAACCCATGTCGTTTCCAATTACTTTCTTGACGGGATTTCTGTATATCTATGATATCATTACCAATCACTTCTGCGCTAATTTGATTTCTATAATTTCGACGGCTGTTCTCACGTTTAACATACGTTCCATATCAGCATTATCGATGACAACATCAAATATTTGTTCAATATCGAGTACAATATCTACCAGATTTGCAGAATTGATGTTAAGATCATTAATAAAATCGGTGTCTTCATTTAGGTTTTCGTATGCTTCTAAATTCGTGGTATAAGGTTTTATAATTTCCTTTAACTTACCTATCAACATTTCTTTATTCATAAGATTAAATTTCAAATTTTTTAAATATTACACAAGCATTCACATCACCAAATCCAAAGCTAGCTTTGGCTATTACATTTAAATTAATGTTAAAAGATTTTGTCGGTATTTTTGAGGCATCAATATGAGTTGCTATTTCTGGATGTAGATCATCGCAATTTGTATTTCCAAATAAAAACCCATGATGAAGTTGCAGAACTGTAGCTACACTTTCAATGCTTCCTGAAGCACTGAGGCAATGTCCTATCAAACTCTTTAATGAATTGACGTAGGGAAAATCAATATGACTTCTGCCCAATGCCTTTGTCCAGTTCTCTATTTCAATACTATCTTTAGCAGTTGCTGTAAGATGACCATTGATTGCGTCAATATCATTTGCTGAAATAGTTGCGTTTTTGAGAGCATCAATAATGCATCTTTGAACAGCTTTGCTATTTGGAGCAGTCATCGTACCATTTCCCCGCTGTCCCCCACAGTTTACACTACCACCTAGAATTTCTGCATAAATATTTGCCCCTCGTTTTAGCGCACTTTCCAAGTCCTCAATAATTAGTGCTCCTGCACCGGATGCAGGTACAAATCCTGCTGCTGTTGCACTCATAGGACGGGAGCCTGCCTCAGGATTGTCATTATATTTAGAACTGCAAACTCTTAAAGCATCAAATCCAGCCCAAATGTAGGGGCCGCTATCTGAAGTGCTGCCGGCTAATATGCGTTTTGCTTTTCCTGATCTTATACGCTCATAGGCCATTATTATTGCTTCGGTCCCTGTTGCGCATGCCGAAGAATTCGTGGTTACCTGATTTCCTAGTCCTAATTTTCCGCCCAGATATGCGCTTATACCACTATTCATAGTTTGAGCAACAACACTGCTACCAAGTTTACGCGTCTGTAAATCATCAATTTTATAGATACTTTCGCGCAATTTATCAATGCCTGATGTTCCTGATCCAAATATAGTTCCACTGTCCCAATCAGGCCCATTATTATTTTCTATCGGAAGTCCGGCATTTTTCCAAGCTTCAACACCTGCAATGACGCCATATAGTATTCCGCTACTGTTAAAACCTCTAAGTTCAAGATCGGTAAAATACGCTGACTTTATTTCATCTGTAATTTGGGGTTTTCCTGCGATCTGACAAGAAAACTGCAATTGCTGTAATTGTTCATCCTGGCGTATTCCAGATATACCATTTTTAATAGCATCGGTAAAAGCAGGTACGCCAACTCCATTTGGAGCAACGACCCCTAATCCCGTTATTACAACTCGGTTCATAGCTCAGTGGTTAACATTCCTGAAAATATACCTTGACTAACAATCTGTTCGGCTTCGTTTTTCATACTGATGTTACACTTGAGTTTGCCGAATCTAAAATATATTTTTTGAGAAATTACAGTAACTTTTTCATTTGGATATACAGGTTTTAAAAATTGCATTTCGACAGATGTAAATGCAATTGAAGTATTTTTTAGCTCATTATTAAGAAGGTAAATGCCGAGACAAACAAGACCTATCTGCGCCATAGTTTCTGTTAAAATCACTCCAGGAGTAACCGGTTTTTCTTTAAAATGTCCCTTATAGAAATCTAGATTTTCATCGAAGGTATATGTACCCATACTTCCATTTTCATCAATATGAAGCAGCTCATCGACAAATAAAAATGGTTTAGTATAGGGTAATTTTGCTATAATATCTTTTACGTTCATTGTACATTACCATTTTAATAAAAGCCCTTGGGCAGAAAATCCTGGACCAAAACTTAACATCAACCCTAATTCTCCCTGTATGGGATTTTTATCCATGACGCGCTCTAGGACGTAAAGAACAGTTGCACTTGACATATTGCCATATTGCAATAATATTTCTTTTGTGTGATCAATATTTTTACCCCATTCTGAAAATAGTTTTTCGACCGTCATTACGATTTTTTTTCCTCCGGGATGAAATATCATATGGTCTATGTTTCTGATTTCTAAATTATTTTTCTTTAAGAACGGATGTATAATATCACCAAAATGTTGTGCTATGGTATCCGGAACTTCAGTGCCAAGTATCATTTTCAAACCACTATTGGTCAGTTTAAATCCCATAATATGCTCCGTATTAAAGAAGTGATACATCTGTTCATCAAGTATGTTGGGACCATAATCTTCTTCATAAGAAGAAAGTAGACAACAAGCTGCCCCATCACCAAAAATAGCCGCGCTTACAATATTTGACATTGAAAAATCATCCAGTTGAAATGTAGCAGTCGGAGCTTCAATCGCTATTACTGCGGCTCGTTTGTTAGGATTGCCTTTGAGGAAGTTTTTGGCATATAACAAACCCGATACTCCTGCTACACAGCCCATCTCTGTAACTGGCAATCTGACGATATCCTGTCGTAGTTTCAGTTTATTTATAAGATACGCATCTAAAGAAGGGATTATAATACCGGTGCAACTTACAGTAATAATATAGTCTAAGGTGCTTGGATCCCATCCCGCTTTTTTAAGTGCTTTCTCAAGCACTTGTTCACCAAGGATAATAACTTCACGGCTGTAAATGTTATTTTTATCTTCAAAAGAAGTTGCTGTAAATACTTCAATAGGATCCATAATTGAATACCGTGTATTTACTGCCGCACCTTCAAATATTTTTTTTACTTTTTTTATAAAACGTGTTTCTTGTCCATAAAGCCAAGTATCTAGCATAGGAAGTATTTCAACTGTATCGCTTGAATATTTCGGCAGTTGTTTTGCAACAGTTACGATCTTTACACTCATAGTTTAGGTATAATCCATTGGTAACGAAAGGCCCATTTCCATTGGATGGTATAATTCTTTAAATTTAGTTTTCTTGCAAAACTTTGTAGTTCATTTCTTTTAAATCCTCTCAATATCGATGTACATCCATCTTCTTGCAACATCCTGTTTAATCTAAAAACAAAACATACCATTTGGTAAAGTCTATAAGCAAATTTGCTGCGCTGTAAATCGTTTATAACTATTCCTACAGAGGCATTATGACTAAAGATAGTAATTAAATCTATTATTTTTTCATTAGTAAAATGATGAATAGTTAAGGTGCAAAGTGCAATATCGTATTTTAATGTCTTGAAATTTTCTTCAAATATATCAGTGCATACATAGTCAATATTAGCGTAGCTTGTTGATAATTTTCGAGCATAGTTGATCGTATATTCATTTGCATCTATACCGATCATTTTAAAATTAATATTGTTCTTAATACCGTATTCGGCTAACATACGTAACATATCACCGTTACCGCAACCTATATCTGCAACAGTGATATGTTTAGATCGATCAACGTGTGCTAACAATTGCTTTACGCCATTAAGTGTAATACTATTGCCTCCAAGAAATTGATTGATGCGTGCAATTTTATCTAGAGCTTCTCGTAATTCTTCACCTTGGAGTGAAAAATCATCCATTAATTCGGTTTTTTCTGTCCTATTATCGGTATTTATTCTCATTTGATTGTTATTGCTTTACCGTGTGTTTGCTTTATTATCAAAGGAAGAAGAGAGGGGAACATCGTTGCGATCCTGATCAATACTGTTGTGATGGTTTGATGTTGAAGTGCTTTCGATAACAGGTTTCCGATTAAGAGTCTCTTTTCGAAATTTTGTTTCCATTGTTGTGTGAATTTTTTTTCTAATAATTTTCGGGATACGATTTTACCTGTGTAATAGTCGACGATTAGCTCTGACGAAATTTTAGCACTGTGCATAGCCATGGCCATGCCATTGCCACAGAGGGGATGGATAAGGCCGGCAGTATCACCGATCATTAATATATGGTTTTCGATGATCGGTTTTTTATCAAATGATATTTGACTTATTGTAAGTGGTTTATCAAAAAGTAATGTGCTATTTTCAAAAAAGTATTTGATGTGTTTATTCTTGTAAAGAACATTTTGTTCAAATTCTGTTATATTCTTGTGCTTTTTAAATGATTTTAAATCAGCCAGGTAGCACATATTTATAGTATTGTCTTCAACTTTTGTAATACCACAATAACCACCCTTAAAGTTATGTAGTGCTACTACATCATCAGGAAATTCTCCGGAATAATGTCCTTTTACGGCTAGCCACGGGGCAGTTTTATTCATAAAATTACGTTTTAGGACCTGATCCACGTTCGATCGTTTCCCGAATGCTCCCAATACGATTTCTGCTATTAAAATCTGATTTTCGGTCATCACTGTGAATGCATTTTCATTAAATGTTACCTTTGTTACTGTAGCTTTAATAACGGTACATCCCATTTTTACTGCTTGTAGATATAGAGAATTATCCAGCGAATACCTACTGATGCCAAGGCCTCCCAACGGTAAGTCTGCTTTTGCAGTTTTACCATTTTGATGAGTAAATATAAGTGTGTTAATATTTGTTGGATATACTTGTAAAATGTCTGAGTTCAACCAATTCAAATAAGGTAATATTTCTTTTGAAAGATATTCCCCGCAGACTTTATGACGAGGATAACTATATTTTTCAATTAATGTGACATTTAATCCTTTTTTTGTTAAATGTAATGCAGCTGTTAAACCTGCAAGGCCACCACCAATAATAATAACATCAGCATTTTTCTTCATATATATTTAGCTATAAAACAGGAATATCATAAATTTTGGAGTGTTTAGTGAATAGGTGAAAGTTTTTTAAGGACGATGAAAGGAACTGATATTGATTTTATTTACCTTTTAGACATCATACAAGAGGGGGAGTTTAGTGCTGATCAAGTTTTGTCTCCCCTCAGATGTTTTAAGAATCCGTTCAATATTAATTAGAGGTGAAATATGTTCGAACAAAAGCGTATCGCTGATTTTCGGTCATTTTATCAGCAGGTTTTATTCCGATTTTAATTTTAGCATATGCTAGATCATCTTTAATAGTATTGTATAGCTCAATCTTTGCATCAGTTGGACCAAAAATGAGTACTTCATCATACTGTTTGATTATTTTAGCTATTTCTTTATAATATTCGGATAGCTCATTCTGTTTTTTATTATGCATGACACTTTCACTACGTTTTAGTGCCTCTTCCTTATCCTCATGGGTAAAGTTGCATTCAATAGTTTTAGTCTGCATAGGATTTATTGAATAATCCATCAAGTTGGCAAATGAATGGTCCATCCAGATACCAATTTTTGTTTTTTCTATCATATTCATATCGTTTAATTACTGGTTACGATCTATTATAACCTGATTTCATGACAAATTACTTCATAATTATTATACAGATCTCTTATCTTTCAGCATAAATCGCTCTTTAGCCATCTGTAATCATCATCATATAAGCCATTTAATAAAAATGCAGATTATAGGAGTTTACGTCTTATCAACAATTTTGAAGGGGATTTTGTTTCATTTAAAAAGACGTATTTATTTGTAAATTATTGATAGACTAGAATTAGTAGATATCAAAACCGGTTTGTATAATTTACAATAATTTATTTTGATATTGATTTACAGAAATGTAAAATATTGAATAAAAGTATACATATGATAAGATTTGAAAGTATCATATAAACAATTTAGGATTTTAATATTAAGTATGACTAGAAATACTTTTGATTGTTTAAAACAAAGATGTAGTGGCTTTCCGCTTCATGAGAAGAAGGACTAAAATGATTTTCACAAGCTTAAAAATGAGGCGATAGTGTTAAAACTAAAGCCTCTTAGTATTAATGATGAATGTTGATCCCCATAGCCGGATGCTATAGCGTTATGCCAGAAGATTAAATTAGAATGAAGTAATTTTTAGTCTTCAAACTCGATAAGATTATCACCTAATGTTTTAATACGTGCGAGAGATTCTATTTGAATATTTAATTCCTGTAGGCGCTCATTTCCCTTTTGAAAAGATTTTTCAATAATAAATCCCATACCCAGCATGGTGGCTCCAGCTTTCTTTACCAGTTCATAAACACCAATAGAAGCATTTCCGTTGGCTAAGAAATCGTCGATAAAAACTACCTGGTCAGTTTTAGTTAAGAAGTCAGTACTTACACATATATCATATGTTTTATCTTTGGTGTAAGAATAAACCGAGGCCGTTAACATATTATTCATTGTTTTCGGAACAGCTTTTTTGACAAATACCACGGGAAGTTCTAATAAATATCCAAGCATTATTGCAGGAGCAATGCCACTTGCTTCAATCGTTATAATTTTATTAATTGGTAGATGCCCAAAGCGACGGACAAACTCTACACCTATAGATTTCATAAGAATAGGGTCCATCTGATGGTTTATAAAACTATCAACTTTTAATATTCCGCCTTCAAAGCTTTTACCATCCTTTAAGATTCGGTCTTTTAGTAATTTCATGTTAAAATAATAATGCAAAGCAAAGATAGTTGAACAAAATGAAAACAAAGCCACTTTTAGATTCATCTTTGTTTTCTGTTTTAGCTCTCTTGTTTACAGATACTATTTAAATAGAACTTATTTTTAGAATTGCTATAAGTAATATTTCATCTTCTTTAATTGCATTAAAATTTAATAATGCATATATCCTTTTATAAAAATAGCTGGAAATTAATTATTAGTCTCAGTGGAGATATCTGAAATATTGGGATTTCATGTTGTTTCAAGAATGCTTCAAATGTAGCGGTGCTTTTTTGCAAAGCATCTTAATCTACGTGTTTAGTTATAAATCACAGTCAGTTATATTGTTATTTTCTTTATGCCAGTCGTGAAAACAAAAACGGCATTGCTTTGCTGTTGGTGTCCGGGCTAGCTTGTGGCATTTTGGACAATAATTGAAAACGATATCCAGGTGGTGGTCTCGCAATATGCGGGTTGCCGTATTTTCATTGAATTTTTCTAAACCATTGTTAAGAAGACTCAATACGGTTTGATCCTTTGTAAGCCATCCGGTCTTCAGGTATATTCGTTGCATTTTCTCTAAATTTTCACTGCCATCTAGTTTTAGCGTGGAATGAGCATGTTTATATGCAAGCTTCTCTTCGGGCGACATCAGATCCAGATAGTAGGTAATAATATAATCCTGAATTTCCTTGTTCATAATAGTAAGTTAAATATGCGATTTGACAATCGCAAAATCAACATTAAATTTTTCTGTTTTAAGTCCTGGTCTAAACCGAGGAAATTTTTAAGAGCAAAAGCTCATTTGGTTAATTCCATCAAACTTTTTAAAATTACTAAATGGTGATTACTATTGTTTTTTTAACTTCAAAAATTGGAGGATTTTAATCAAAAATAATCTATTAATTACCAGCCAATATATTATATTTAGTCTCTGGACATAGAATTAGCAGATCATATTTTTTAAATTATATAAACATCATAATTTTAATTTGAAAATAGCAAAAATTTTTAACTTACAAAGTTCCCTGATAAATATAGTACTTATGAAAAATTATTCTCTTTTAATAATTGTTAGTTTTTTTTGTTCGATTTTAGTTGCTCAACAAAAATCTAATTCTCTGTTGCATTTGAATCGAGCCGAAAAGATTTTATTTCTTGGAAATAGCATAACTTATGATGGTCGATATGTCGCGATGATAGAAAGTGTTCTTCTAAGTAGTCATTTTATAAAAGGTACTGCAATAATTAACCTTGGGCTTCCAAGTGAGACTGTTTCTGGGCTTAGTGAGGACAATCATGCGAACGGTGAATTTGCAAGACCATGTTTATTCGATCGGTTGGAAAGTATATTGCAGAAGATCAAACCTGATGTTGTTTTTGCATGTTACGGAATGAATGACGGCATTTATCTCCCTTTTGACAGTGTGCGTTTCAAAGCTTATCAGGACGGTATAGAAAAATTATATACGGAGGCGCTTAAAAGTGGTGTAAAACGGATTATATTGATTACACCGCCCGTTCATGATGATCCAGATCTTGGTCTTGACGGATATAATCAAGTATTGGATCGATATTCAACTTGGCTATTAGAACAGCGGAAGAATAAAAATTGGGAAGTTATAGATCTTCATTTTCCCATGAAAAAATACTTAGAATCCAGAAGACGGATTGATCCCACGTATAAGCTGGCTCCGGATGGTATACATCCAGAGCAGGAGGGACACTGGTTAATGGCCAGGTCAATTATTTCCTATCTTAATCCTACATTTCCGCAAGTGATCAAGTGGGATGAGTACGTTGCTAAGCATACTTATTTACCCAAGTTGTATGAGGCTGTTCTTAAGAAACAAGAACTAATGAAACTAGCCTTGCTGCGCTATACTAAGCATAAAAGACCTGGCATTCCCTCTGGCTTGACCATGGAACAGGCTAATCAGCAAAATAAGCATTTAGAAAAACAAATTTCATTATTGATTAAACATGATTAATTATTTAATATAATTAGGTGAATTCGGTGGTTTAAAATTTCTTATCTTTATATAGATAAAAGAAGTAATATGGGACTAAAAAAAGTATCATCAACCAGATTATATGTTATTGCATGGATATTTGGACTTTTATTCTATTTTTTAGATTATGTTATCCGTTCATCTCCTGCAGTCATGTTACCCCAATTGGCTGAACAATTTAACGTAACATCGGTTAATCTTATTAGTATTATAGGCACCTACTATTACACCTATTCTATCGTTAGTTTATTGGCGGGTCTTGCTCTTGATAAATTTGGAGCTAAATATTCTTTGTTTACAGGTACATTGATTTTAGGTCTTGGTTGCCTGCTTTTTGTACTCTCCAGTTCTTTTGCTGGTAATGCCGGCAGGTTATTACAAGGCGCTGGCTGTGCATTTGCCTTTCCGGGATGTGTGTACCTTGCTTCAAAAGGATTTTCTGCGAAGTCGCTAGCTACTGCCATAGGATTTACACAATGTGTAGGTATGCTTGCAGGCTCTGCTGGACAGTTTGTCGTTGGACCGTGGGTTGAAAAAGGACTACAAACGAGCGATTTTTGGTTAGGAGTTGGTTTGATCACTATCGTAGTGGCTTTCGGCCTGTTACTTATTATACCGAAAAATGAAGATAAAAATGCATCTGTGAAAACCATAGATTCAAAAGGTATTTTATGGCCCTATAAGGTTGTTTTTTCTAATCCTCAGTCCTGGTTATGTGGTTTGATATCAGGGTTATTGTTTGCTCCTACAACGATATTTGCCATGACCTGGGGTGTGGCTTTTTTTCAGGAGGATAAAGATTTTAGTTTTCATGCTGCAACAATTGCAAGTGCCATGATTCCTATGGGATGGGTACTAGGTTGCCCGCTATTGGGTTATATAACGGATAAAATTGGTGCGCGCAAGCCAGTTCTTTTAGTTGGTGCTGTGGTTATGATTTTAGCAATTGGCCAGATTCTTTTTTTTCCAGATCTGATATCTGTATATACTACTAATTTTATATTTGGTGTTGCTTCAGGAGCTGCAATGATTCCTTATTCAGTTATTAAAGAGTCTAACCCAGATGAGGTTAAAGGTAGCGCTACCGGAGCGATGAACTTTATAACTTTTAGTGTAACTACGCTATTAAATCCTATATTTAGTAAGTTTTTCGGACAAACGCTGTCTTTAGGAATAAACAAATCATCTCATTTTCAATCGACAGGATTATTCTGGATAGGGGGTATAATACTAGCTATTATCTTAACGTTTTTTCTTAACGAAACTGGACAAAGAAAAGTCACGAAGTCATCGTTATAAATTTTAAAACTTAACATGTTTAGTGCAGCTTGTACACTTATAGCGTATTTTTAATAAAGCACTTAAATCGACGATAGATCCTTTATCAGATGTATTTTTCATATACTTTATCTAGGCAAAATTATTTTATGGATCAAAAAAAACAAACTATAGTTGTTTAAAGTAATTGCAAACAACTATAGTATTATTAAAAAAGGTGTAATAAAATATGTTATTTTAGTTGATAAGCAGCAACGCTCTTTTTGAAAAACGTAGGTACATAAACGATCTTCTTGATAGGATCATAACCGATATCTGCTGTATTTTTCTTTTCTGTTGTGCTATCTAAAAGTAATTCTGATTTGCCATTAGCATATACATAATAAATGTAGCCACCCCAACAGGAATATACGAAATCTCCATTGCCGACTGGCTCAATACCATCTCCTCCACAAGGTAGTTCTGCTAAAGCTGTGATTTCTTTCTTTTCATTAGCTTTAAGTAATTGTTTATCACCACCGGCGATATAAAGATCTTTACCAATCGCCTTTAATCCATTGACTCCATTAATATTTTCAAGATAAATACTTGGTTTATTATTGATGATCTGATGAATTTTTTTTGTTCGTGTATCTGAAACATAAACTACACCTTTGTCACTTACAGTAATATCGTTTAAAAATACGGATTCGGAAATTGGAATTTTACGAAGTATTTTACTAGAAGGTATGTCGATAACTACAACATCAGTTATATCTGCAGCATAAAGTGTATTACCGTGCTTAGCTAAACCTTTTGGTGCATGAAGTCCGCTAATCCACTCTAGGTCCATCACTTTTCCGTTCATGTCCAATTTGCCGATACCGCCGATTCCATCTTTCTCATCAGCACTGTTTCCCATGATTGACACATATAAAATTCCGGATTCCGTATCGGGTAGCACAGACTCAGGTAGATTGATGATGCTATCTGTTTCCCATATTTTATCAAGTTTGTGTTGGGCATTGGCAGAGAACCCTAATAGTAAAGCTAGTGCTAGATTGAGTGATTTTTTCATAATTACTTTTGCTTCAAAATGGTTTAAATGTTTAAAATAAATAAAAAATTGTAAATTACGAAGTCTTATTTTAAGCAGATTAGTGATCGAAGTTTTTTTCCCTTCATTATTTTTGTTTTCTGTATGGTAAGAGCGAGATAAAAAAAATCACAAATGTTAATAAGGTAATCGAAGTGAGAGTCGCTATGCTGTAAGCATGACTTAAGTTTTCTATATCTAAAAGTGTTGTATTTTGATTGTGAAAGTAAATACCCACTACTAATGCAATACCCATACAGATAGAAACCTGCTGAATGGTGAGGTAAATGCCGGATGCAGTACCGATTAAATCAGTCTTGATATCCTTCAATGCCATTGTCATAAGTGAAGGTAGTACAGTACCGCAACCTAAGCCGTAAAAGAAAAATAAGATATGGATCTGATGGATGGTTATTGTAGGTTGATTATAAATATACAAATGCGCTATTAAACCTACAACCATGATTGCTAATCCAAATAAAATAACTGATTTTCCATTTTTTTGAACATGTTTGCTTACAATAATACTCGCTAGGACGTATCCGATGCCTTGATATACAAATGCGATACCCGTCATGGTAGGTGTAAAGTTTTTGTAAACTTGCAAATAGTTAGAATTGATAATGAAATAAGCATCCTGTACCATATAATAGCTAAATGCGGCCCCTAGACCTATATTGAAGGTTTTGTTTTTGAATAATGAGAAATTGATAAGAGATGAAATTCCATACTGTTCTCGTTTTTTTTGTTGCTGCAGAAATGTAACTAAGAGAAAGATTGAGACAATAAGTAGCACTATGGTCCATACAGGCCAGTGTAACTCAGGCCCCAGAATAAGGGGACAGATTAATCCAATCAATAAAACAAACAGTTGGATGATGGGCGTGTAACTGACTTTTGCTTTAACATCAGGTTTAATAGAAGGAATGATGATATAAACTAACAGTAGGGCCAATATGCCTACAGGAATATTTACTAAAAAAATCAACCTCCAACTGTCACTCATCCAGGACTGATCGGGAAGGATACCGCCTAACAATTGCCCGAGTACGGATGCTATACCAGCTATACTTCCATAAATACCAAGTGCTAGAGTGCGTTTCTCTTTTTGTTTAAAGAGTGAAGTAACCAACGCAATTCCCTGTGGGACCATAATACCAGAACTTACGCCCTGTAAAAATCGGCCAAGCAGTAAAATAATGATATGATTAGAAAAGCCACATATAAATGACGAAATCGTGAATCCCAGCATGCCGATGAGGTACATCTTTTTTCTGCCATAATAATTACCCGCATTCCCGGAACTGATGAGCAGACTGGCATATCCAATGACATAAAGAATAATGATCCACTGAGTATCGCTGGTACTGAGTTGCAGCGATTTCTGCATGGTTGGTAAAGATACATTAATAATGAAGAGATCAACCACAAATAGAAATATGCCGGCAGAGAGCACGGAAACTTTGAGTAAATCGGTAATTTGGAAACGCATATCAATTGTTTTTAGTAATTTTATCGATCAAATTTAAACGTGATAATTAGCGATATCAAGTAGTTATAAGATGCATACTTAGTATGGTTTTATGCACTAATGCTCAGTATAAGTGGCTTATGGAAGAAAAAAAAATCAAAAATTCGGAAAGTTGTTGCGATGTCAATGGAATTTTTAAAATTATAGGTGGAAAATGGAAGGTATTGCTAATTAAAACCATCGCACAGCAATGCCCAAAGCGTTTCGGCGAGTTACGAAGAGACATGGAAGATATGGCCCAGACAACATTAACGTTGCAGTTACGTGAGCTTGAACGCGATGATATCATCTGTAGACAAGTTTATCTCGAATCACCGCCACGAGTCGAATACAAATTGAGTGAAATGGGGAAAACGATTCTGCCGGTTATCGACATGTTGGATGAATGGTGGGAAGCCTATAAAATGAGATAAGCAGGTAATCTATCGTTGATTAAAATGCGAGCTTGCGTAACCTTTTATGATTCAGTGGCCATCACCATAGTGAGGTCAGTAGTAAACTTCATATCGATAATTTTACGGGTTTTAATTAAAATCTGTTAAGTTATAGCTTCCAATGTTTCAATTTTAGTACAGTCACAATACCTGTATTGACGTTGATTGAAAATATGCCTCTGCTATTTTTATAAGGAATTCAGTTTTCTAGGTAGGTACTAATGAAAAGCTTGCCTTATACTTTTCTAGATATAGCTGAGGTGTCGCTGAAACTCTGATAAATAGAAGGTTCTGTATGACAGTATGATTTGGATCGGGATAATAAGTACCATAGAAAAATTTAATCTGAGGAATAAATATAATTTTAAATTTTGTTGAAGCAATTTAAAAACTGTCTTTTAGTAAAGTAGGAGCAGGTTTATAAGCATGTTCTCACTTTTTTTAAAAATCTCCAACTGTATTACTAACTAAAAGAGAAAATAATTATCGCTCACTGTTAATGCAATTGTGTTGCATTAACAGTATTGTTTTATACCTTTGCATTAAAATATATGTAAAACAAGGTATGATGACCTCAAATAATACTAGTGCTTATCCTCTTTTCATCGCATTTTTACTATTCTGTGCGGAAAGTTCGGGACAAATTAAGACTCCTCTTGACACTTTGAAAAATATAAAACTTCCAAGTGCACAGGTTATAGGCAAAAAAACAAACAATATTCGTCGCGTAGAAATTAATAGACAAAAGCTAGATCAGATCCAGACACAAACTTTGAGTGCGAGTCTCAGTCATATTTCTGGTGTGCAAAATGCTTCTTTTGGACCAAATTCTGGAAGCGTTATGATTCGGAGCTTAAGCGGTAATAGAGTAAAAATACTTAGCAATGGAATTTCCATGCATGACCTTTCTGGGATGAGTCCTAATTTGAATGTCAATCTGGATATGGATAATTTAAGTGGTATTGATATTTATAAAGGTTCTGCAAGTGTACGATATGGTGGCAAGGCAATAGGTGGAGCTGTTGATATGAAGGATAATACCGTTCCACAGTCATTACTTTCAAAAAAATCGTCAGGAAGAGCAATTGTTGAAATTGGAACTAATAGTGGTAATCGCCAGGCCTTACAAATTGCCGGTAATCTTGGGAAACATTGGGTTTGGAATATAGGAGGAATGAATCAGAGTCATAAAAACCTGAAGATTCCCGCAAATACAAAAGCTCCTATTGCGTACGACCCGACTATCGATCACTTGACAGAAACAATGGCACAGGTACACGTAGATAGGGAAACTATCCGCAACCTATCCTTATATCCGTATATAAGTCAATTTGTAAAAAACCATATGAATGACCCCGATTGGGGATTGTCCGAGGCCGATCTTTATACTTTTCAGCAATACTCGTTTATTGGTGGTAAGCAGGTTCCTAATCCTACTAATGACCAATACATTGCTGGACAGGACCCAGCAACAGCCCTTTACACACAAGTTGTTCACGGTATAACAGATTATGTTCCGGTTACTCGTGGTATTATGCCTAATAGTCATGCTGAAAGCCGCTCGGTTAATATTGGGAGTAGCTTTGTTAAAGAAAACTACAGCGTGGGAATTGGTTACCGGGCTCTAGAAGGTTATTATGGTGTGCCAGGATTTGCACAAGCGGCAAAACCAAAACATAGTCATGATGTTGTTTTGCCAGCTCCAATATATGAACCCGTCAATACCCGTGCTTGGTCACATATCCTATCAATGGAAAGCGCTATTAAACCATCTTTTTCACAAATCACGGAAATAAAATTTAATTATTCGATGCAATTTGCTGATGATCGTGAACTTGTCGGTATTTATCAGGTGAACAAATTTAATACACGTAGACATACGACAAGATCAGAACTACTTCATCAGTTCAGTAAAGATTGGACAGCTATAAGTGGTTTAGATTTTTCATCTATACGGATGGATGGGGTAGGGGAACAGAAATATCTTCCCAACAATCTAAGTAGAGAATTGGGAGCTTTTGTATTGCAGAAATATGAACATAATTTATTTACAGTCAATTTCGGTTATCGTCATGACTGGGTGGCTAGACGTGTTCTTTCTGATAACAGTTACACACCCAGTAGAGGCATGGCCGGTGGAAAATTGACACCAAGAGATTTTGATCTGAATCAGTTTTCTGGTGATATTCGTTATCATCTATTAAATATTGCTTATGTTCAGGCGTCATATTCTCATGCTGAGCGTGCTCCAGAGGTCAACGAACTGTATGCGGGAAATGACCATTTTGCAATTTTGGTAGAGGAAAATGGAGATGATCGTTTGAGTAAAGAAACGGCAAGATCTTATGAGCTTGGTACGGGATTAAATTTAGGTGGATTCCATCTGGCAGCAACATACTTCAGTAGCAATTATGATAATTATATTTACCTCGGTCACACCGGTATATCTCGTTCTGGCGGTTTTCTGGTGAAAGAGTGGCGTGCTTCTGATACAGAAATCAAAGGATGGGAATTGGAAGCTTCCTATAATTTTAAATGGAAAGATAAACATAGTTTTGAGTTAAATACTTTTGCAGATCTTGTCAAAAATAAAAATACTGCTGATGATAAAATGCGTACTTGGGCGGAGGGTGACTATATGCCTAATTTGCCAACAAGTAGATATGGCGTATCTACTACGATGACTTTGAACAGTTTTTACTGGAATACAACTTTTGATCATTATTTAAAGCAACGCTACCTTGGGAAAAATATAAATCTTGAGCCAGCGATGCCATCTTATTCATTACTCGCCGCACAAGTTGGTTATTCTTTTAAAATTAGGGAGTATGTTTTTACATATTACTTATCGGGTCATAATTTGCTAAATGTAGAAGCACGCCCTCAAAACTCATTGTTGAAATACCTCGCGCCGCTTCCGGGGCGTAATATTTCATTAGGTATCAAAATACAGTTATAGTCTAGGTTGATTTTTTTTGATTACGATATTATATTGTTTTAAACCCTCTGACGCTACTTGTTATGTTTACGACAAAAAACATCGAAAATATAATTATAAGCTTTCCTGTGACCTGTGTTGAAGTTGAAAAAAAAGGACTTTAAATTTTTCAAATGGAATTTACTTGCATCAGAGGGTAAAATATTTTTATAGCGGAGTAGATGGTGATAGGTGAAGTACTGGCAAAGTATCTAAATTAAATGGATCAACTTGTCTTTCGACCACATATTTTTTTGTTCAAAATAACATTGGCAAATCTTCTTATTATACATATTTTAAATATGGATTTTAAAGGGATTCATAGTGCTTTTAATAACATGACTTAAAAATAAAACACAAGTATTTGTGATTATATCTTATTGAAAATAAGTTAGTTTATCAATTAAACTAAAAATGTTAGCTATTTTAATTTCTCTTTTTAATCTCATTTGTGAGAGAAAATGAGATTCCGAATACTAAATAAATTAGTTTAATTTTTGGATGCAAAAATCCTTCTAAATTTAATTTGAAAAATGAAATAAAACTAAAATAATTAGTATTAAATTGAGTTGTAAATTTGTCTTTATTAACCGCAATGCAGTTGCTATATATTTTAGTATTCGTTTATTAATGGATTTATGTTCATGAATTTTATAGAAATTATTAAATCTAGGATAATTACATATAATGATGAAAATATAGGAAGATAATAGAATTGTAGCTTGGTCTTGATGTCGTGTAGTAGACTTGTAAATTGGACTTTAAAAAATTTTCTAAGTAAAAATACATTTGAAGGTGGTAAACTCTTTATTTATTATTATAAATACCTGTTTTAATGATAATTGTCAAAAGAAAGCACATTTATTGCTTCCATTATAGTAAAATAGTGACAACCCAATATTTATCATTAATTCAAATCGTATGCAAGCACATTCAAAAACATACTCAATTATCATAACTATATTTTTACTTTTTCAAAGTTCTGCTGTTATTTCGCAGGATTATAAAGATGAGCATATACTGCGAGACATTGTTTTTATGAGAACTGAGGGGCTGGTGATGACACAGTTGATGGAAAAACACAGTAAGAATAAGGATATACTTGTATTATGCAAACAGATCAGAAATTATTATAAAAATACACAACCGATATTGGTCGACATTATCAAGGGTAAAACCATTGATCTAGATCAAAATCAGTTTGAGCAGATCTGGAAAGCAGGAGAGAAATCTTTTTTATATTACAGTGATGAGTCCGAAAGTAAGTGGAACAAGTTATTTTTGGAACATATTAATGCAAGTGTCAATGCTTATACCAAACTTCTTCGGGAAAGACAAGATGATGATATCGCTTATTTTACTTTCAGAGCTTTACCAGAACTAGTCAATCTTGCAAAAGCATATCAGACTTTAGACATTAATTGATCAATTTGTAATAAATCTATTTATTGAAAAATTTCGGAAAGTGATTTTCGAAATTTTTTTTTGGGGCTTTTTTTAGCTTTAAAATTCCTGTAATATTTAAAATGTGGGAATTAGCGGGAGAATTCAAAAAAATATATAAGTGAATGAATAATGAATCATTAAAAAGAATTCACGTTAATACTGCTTTATTCGCGACAGGATATGTACATTTTATAAAGAAAAGATAACAATTTCTTAACCTCATTACTTTACAATAGCTAAACACGATTGATATATTTGTTGATATTTTGTGTTTTAAATTTAATATTTGTAAACTTTAAACAAATTGAGTATTATTGTTAAATCATCTTTTTAATAAAAAGTATTAACCACATTAAATCTAATATAAATAAACAGCTTATGGGTAGATAAATATATATAATGATAAAGGAGATGCGACAACATCTCCTTTTAAAGGAATCAAAAGAGTTCGAGTTTTTTAATTAACCTTATTTTTTCAAATATGAAAAATATTTCTCTCGTAAACAAATGGGAAGGGAAGTTTATTGCCCCTATTGTTCGAGTGTCAATAGTGTCGAGTGTGCTATCTCTAGCCCTCATCTTTTCAAAAAATAATGCATTTGCCATCACTGCTATTGATCAGAATAACTTGTTATCGCCTATCAATAAGCATCTATCATCAAAGACCCGCCGCCCATTACAAAATTTTAATGTGAAAGGTACTTTAAAAGATGAGCAAGGAAATCCGATCGAAGGAATCAACCTAACCGAAAAAGGTACGAAGAATAGTACCAGGACCGATGTAAAGGGTAATTTTCAATTTAAGGTGAGTAACAGCAGTGCTATTATCGTTATCACAGGGGTGGGTTACACAACAAAAGAGAAAACCGCTAAAGACTTATCCAATATTACGATGGTGATTGCTAAAAACCTATTCGAAATGGATGAAGTAGTGATTACAGCTTATGGGAAAGTAAAGAAAAGCAGTTTAACAGATGCGGTAGCTACTGTAAGTGGTGAAAAATTAGCAAACCGTCCAATTCGTAATGTTGCTGATGGCTTAATCGGTCTTTCTCCAGGGTTGAACATCAGAATGCCGAGCGGGGCTCCAGAAAGCAATCCAACATTAAATATCAGGGGATTTACCGCTATCAATGGATCTGCTTCACCTCTCGTGTTAATTGACGGAGTAGAAAGACCAATTCAGGATGTTAATCCGAATGATGTTGAAAGTATTTCCATATTAAAGGATGGTGCTTCAACAGCAATTTACGGATCTCGTGCTCCCTATGGGATTATTTTAATTACCACAAAGAGTGGTAAATCTGGAAAGATGTCCATTACTTATTCCGGAAATGTGAAGATCGGTAAACGAGTAACTTTTCCAACCCAACCAAATTCTCCTGATTGGGCCAGATATATCAATATGGCGCAAAAGAACGGTTGGCCTGATGGAACAGGAACAGATGGTGTTGATGCTATTACGATTCAAAGAATGGAAGCATGGCTTCGGAAAGACTGGAATGATCCCTCTTTCGATGAATTGCGGGCACAGTTTGGAGATAAGGCACAATTGTACATTGAAAACGGTCAGTTTCCAACAACAAATGCTGGTTTTAAGAACTGGACAAGAGAACAGTCTTTTGCTACCACAAAGCTTTATGATGCTTATTTAAACAAATCGGCGGTTAGTAGTCAGCACAATGTAAATTTAAGTGGCGGAACAGACCGTGCACAGTATTTCTCCAGTTTTGGTTACAATGGAACTAAAGGATTATTTAAGGGAGATCTTAATAATAATACACGATATAATCTGCAGTCAAAGTTGAATTATAAAGCGGCTGATTGGTTGGATTTGAGGACTGATGTAAGCTATGTTTTGCAACAAAGTAAAGGTCCAAATTACAGAGCGGGCTCTGCAACAGATGCTGGTTCGGGTAGCTCAATAGCTAATTATGGCGATATTTTTGGTAGCATGATGCAATATTTTGCAACTCCTCTAAAAGTGCCGTCTGGTAATGCTTATTCATGGATATTAGGTGCTGCTGGAATAATGGGTGAGGGTGGTTCAATAACCAATGAGCGTAATGATATTGTCATGACAGGAGGAGCGACTCTGAAACCATTCAAATATTTTGAAATTAACGGAGACTATACTTATAGGGTCAATAATTCACAATTTACCAAAGTAGATAAAGTCGCATATACAGAGCTTCCAGATGGAACAAAAATTCAAAATAATCGCTCTGCAAATATTAGTAGCATCGCTAAGTCTAGTGGACTTCAGAAATATCAATTCGCTAAATTAAATGCACAGTACAGTAGGAATTTTGCAGACAAACACAATGTTTTAGTACAAGTGGGTATGCAGGCTGAAGAAAATAATTATCAGTCTTTGAGCGGCAGTAAAACGGATCTTTTTGCTCAGGATGTGATCGAGGCGTTGAATGCCGCTGCAAATAATCCAGTAGCGGGTGATAATATGTATGAGTGGGCAACTTTAGGATATTACGGTATTGCGAGCTACGATTATCAACAGAAGTACATGATCAAATTTGCAGGAAGAAAAGATGCTAGTTCTCGTTTCTCTCCCGAATCACGATGGGGATTTTTCCCATCAATATCTGGTGCATGGAATGTGGCTAAGGAGTCATTTTGGCCTTTAAAAGACATTATTAGTGAATTAAAACCTCGTGTATCATGGTCAACATCAGGAGATTTGACCTCTGTGGGATCAAGTAACTACTATACCTACCTACCCACACTTGGATTTTCTGTAAATAAAAATACGCTTTTAGGCGGTAATTTTTCGAATGTAGCTAGTGCTCCTGGTTTAGTGAGCTCTTCACTAACATGGGCGAAACCAACAGTCCTCAACCTTGGACTGGATGTAACCACTTTAAATAGGAGATTAAATATTACCTATGAATGGTATCAACGTAGGATTATTAATCAGATGGGACCCGCAAATCCTGTCTCAGCAGTATTAGGTACCGGTGCTCCACAATTGAATAATTCGGAATCTGAAACCAGAGGTTGGGAATTGAGTATTGGTTGGAATGACAAATTTCAATTGGCAAATAAACCATTTACATATGATGTGAAGTTTAACATGAGTGATTATATCGGATATGTCACCAAGTATTCTGCAAATGCTAGTGGTGCCCGAAGCGGAGTTTGGACAGTAGGGGAACTATTTGGTCAAAATTATATGTATCAGGCCGATGGAATAGCTCAGAATACTGCAGACTTAAGTGGTAAAACTCTTACTGGAGAATATAACTATCCTGGATATTTAACCTATAAAGATTTAGATGGTGATGGTTATATTGGATCTGGAACAGGAGGTTTTTGGTATAGTAAGGGTGATCAAATAAAAAATGGCTTTAATTATCCCCGTAAATCTTACTCGATTATTCCTTCATTCTCTTGGAACAATTTTAATTTTTCAGCTGTCCTTGAGGGGGTCATGCATTGGAAAATATTTACAAGCTCTGATTGGGTATGGGGAAGTAGTGCAGGTGGCGGTGGTACTGCATATTTCTACACTCCAGCATTTGAAGAAAGTACCAAGCTTGGTTATTGGACACCAACTAATAAGGATGCTTTCTTTCCAGCTTTAAATACCAGTAGAACCTTAGCTTCTGATCGTTATACACTCAACTTAGCCCATCTAAGGGTACGTAATATAACGATTGGTTATGATCTTCCACAAACAATTTTGTCTAAAGTGAAATTGAAACGTGCAAATATTTATTTCAGTGGTGAGAATCTTGGATTTTTATATAATAAATCATTTATAAAGTATGATCCTGAGCTTCTGAGTAATCTTGGCGGACTTTTCTCAGCGAGTACAAATGGGTACCCTCCATTGCGCTATTTTTCATTGGGTGTTAATTTGACTTTGTAATCTCATTTTTTAGAAATTAAAATATAAATATGAAACCTCATAAACAATTAAATAAATACCACAAAATGATGATGTTTGTATGTGTGGTACTGACGGGTTCTTGTTCTAAAGATTTCTTAAACAGAGATCCATTGACATCAGTCAATTCGACTAATTTTTTCAAAACAGCATCTGACCTTCAGATTTATACTAATGGATTGTATTCCAAACTTGCACCTCAATATAATACTATGGGCGGGAGTGGTTCGGTTAGTGGCGGAAATAGTAATCTTGGGTTGGATTTAAATACAGATGTGATGATAATGCAGACTTCGGTGACGGCAAGCTTGAATAGATGGAGTACGGCTTCTACAGCACCAGATGTCAACAGCACATGGGACAATGGTTACGTTGGTCTCCGTAATGATAATTACTTTCTTCATTATGCAAATTTGAATGCTGAAAAGACAGATGCAGCAAAGCATTATATCGGTGAAGGATATTTCTTTAGAGCTTGGGACTATTTCAATTTATTGCAAAACTTCGGTGGAGTACCCATAGTTAATGAACTGCTTACGGAACAGGATACGGATAAATTATACAAACCGAGATCTTCCCGATACGAGGTCGCTAAACAGATAATAAGTGATATCGATTCAGCTATAGATCGATTGCACTGGAAAGGTGAAGGTCAAGCTGCAATGGCTGGTCGATTAAATAAAGAGGCCGCATTAAACTTAAAAGCTAGAGTTGCCCTGTATGAAGGAACTTGGGAGTATTATCACAATAAAAAAGGTACACCATTTGCTATGACCGGTCAAGATGGTGTAGAGTTTTTAAAATTGATTGAACCGACTGTAAATATATTATTGAACCGTCATGGTAGCCGTATCTTTACGATGGCAGGTGACAAAGAGATGGCATACAATCAATTGTTTTCTCAAAAGGATGCCAGTAACATAGATGGTGTTTTTCTTTATAAAGTCTATGATGCCTCTAAGCTAGCTTACAGTCACAATTTCTTTTTTAAAATAAAGGATTTTGGTCATTCAATAACTAATCATCTGGTTGATATTTATTTAAGAAAGGATGGCACGCCTCAGCCGCTTGGACAGAATTATACACCTTCATTAAATGATTTGGGTAATAATTTGGATCCGCGTTTTAAACAGACGGTCTGGACACCAGACCGAGGTTCGCAAAATAAATTAACAGGACGAGGCGGAGATGGCGATCCGTTTAGATATCCATTTATAGCCCATCAGGCTCCCTATACTGAAGGTTTTACATCTACGGGGTATCGTAATTTTAAAGGTGCTGTATTTGCACAAGAAGCCACAAAAGGCGAGACTGATGATATCTTGATGCGGTATGAAGAATCTTTATTGGCACTTGCTGAAGCGAAAGCGATTTTAGGAAGTATTACGCAGTCAGATCTGGACAAAACCATTAATGTAATGAGAGCAAGGGTGGGAATGTTACCGATGCAAATGAATGCTGGGGTAGGTACCAATTACAATGAAGAATATGGTTTCGACAAATCCGAATCTGCTCTAGTTAATGAAGTTCGGAGGGAAAGAATGGTAGAATTGGCTTTAGAAGGTTATAGACTCAATGATCTGAAAAGATGGGCCGTGTATGAAAAAGTTATCAATGGATATCAGCCCAAAGGAGCTTTGTTACAAGAATATTTGGATTATTATAACAGAACACCAGAACAGTTTTCATTAGATCAAGGTAATAATCCTGCACTGTATAGTCAGATTAGGAAAGATGGCTATGTAGTAGAAAAATATGAAAATAGCTTCAAACTTACAGTAGGATCTAATGTGTCGCGTTTCCCTGATGGAAGAATCAATCCTTGGTTTAAGGTAGCTGATTTTTTAAGTGGCGGACGCGGATTGTATATTGATAAAAATAGAGATTATTTAAATGGTATTCCACTAAAACAAATAATGCTCTATCAAGTAAATGGTGGAACACTTGGACAAAATCCTGGATGGAACTAATCGGATAAATTAATTTGAAAATTTTAAATAATAAAATGATGAAATATATCAAAGTAAGTGTTTTCTCTTTTTTTCTACTTCTCTTTTCGTTGGTTTCCTGTTTGAAACCTAGAGTTGAACTTGATGAAGGAATTTACGGAGATAAAGCTTTTATAACAACAGCCGTTCTGTTTAATTATATAGAAGTAACGAATGAACTGGGATATGGTGAGCCTGTAACAGGATATAAATACAATGCTATTCCTACTTCCTCCAATATTGTTAATCCAGAAAATGCAACAATAACCATTATTGCAGTAAAAGGAACTGATTTAAGTAAAATGGCTATTCGATTTACCCATTATGGTACAAAGATCGAACCATTGGAGGGGGCACCTGTTGCAGGTGTAGTTAGCGATTTTTCTAAAGGTTATTTCAAGTATCAAGTGTATTCTGCAGATGGAACTACACGCGAATGGAAAGTCTTGATTTCCGTTGCACAATAAATATTTTACATATAAAAGTACTTTATAGATCAGCTCCGGTATCAACCGGAGCTTTTTTAGTTCTTGACAATTATATCTAAAATTGAACATCCTCCATTAAATTAATGATTGTATACGAAAATCAAAATCATAAATTTTTTTAAAATAATTTTTACTTAATTCAAAATAAATAATATATTTGTCACGATAAATAATAATAATAACCCTTTAAACGGAGAACACAAAAATGTCTATAGTTACTATAACATCCATTAACATTACTGCAAAAGATGCGGTCATGGTTCTTCGTGCCCAGATATAAAGGATTCTATCAAATCATTATATTAAAAGCCCGAAGATAATTCGGGCTTTTTTGTTTATTCTATATTTTACATGCAAATTTTCCCGAATTGACAATTATTGGAACTTGTTTCCAAATATTCACTGTGTTTTTTTAACACATTTTTCAATTTTATAATACAATCATGGGAAGTAAAATCTCAGGGAAAGACCTCATAAAATTAGGTTTTCCTCAAAATAATACAATAAATATTGGTTTAAATCAAATACAACGTTATAGAAAGCGTGAGAAGAAAGAAGCTGTCTTACAAGAATTAAGTGCGGTATTGTCTAACCCTAGCATCTTTCATCATCATGGGATTTGGGGCAAGTTAGCAGAGGGTTTGATCAAGCCTGTTGAAGTGAAAATGCAGGAGTTATTGAAACAGCGCGCTCCATTTTCCATTTTTGGAGAAGATGTGATTGATGAAAAGGCTAAATTTCAACTCTATGATGCTTTAAAACTTCCTGTTGCAGTGGCGGGCGCATTAATGCCCGATGCACATTCGGGATATGGTCTACCTATTGGGGGCGTTTTAGCTACACATCAGGCTGTTATTCCTTATGGTGTTGGTGTAGATATTGGATGTCGTATGAGTATGTCTATTTTTAATTTGCCAGGCTCGTTCATAAGAGGGAAAGATGCTATGCTTTTAAATATCTTATCAGAACACACCAAATTTGGAATGTATGAAACGCATAAAAACAAAAGTGACCATGAGTTATTCTATCGATCCGAATTTCAGGACATCCCGCTTTTAAAAAGCTTGAAAGACAAAGCTTATAAGCAACTGGGAACCTCAGGTGGTGGAAATCATTTCGTTGAATTTGGAATTATTGAACTTACACACCCCAAACCTGAATGGAAACTTGTTGCTGGTGAATACTTAGCCGTATTGTCACACAGTGGTTCTCGTGGATTGGGAGCAAATATTGCAAAACATTATACATATCTGGCTAAAAAGCAATGTCCTTTACCACGTCAAGTACAGCACCTTGCTTGGTTAGACCTAAATACACATGATGGGCAGGAATATTGGTTAGCAATGAATTTGGCAGGAGACTATGCAAAAGCATGTCATGAAAATATCCATCAGCGGATTGCTAAGGCCTTGGGTAAGCGTATTGAAGTGACAATCGAAAATCATCACAATTTTGCATGGAAGGAAATGGTCGGTGGTCAGGAATGTATTGTACATCGTAAAGGTGCGACGCCGGCAGGTAAAGGTGTTTTGGGAATTATCCCCGGATCGATGACCGCACCAGGCTACTTAGTAGAAGGCTTGGGACATGTGGGAAGTTTAAATTCCGCTTCACATGGTGCGGGACGATTATATTCGAGAGCTGATGCAAAATCCCTTTTTACCAAAACAGCAATGAGTAAAAAATTAGCCGATGCTGGTGTTCAAGTTATCGGAGGCAGTATGGACGAATCACCGATGGCCTATAAGGATATTGAAAAAGTGATGAGTTATCAAAAAGAATTAGTAACAGTTTTGGGAATTTTCAAACCAAAATTTGTTCGTATGGAAAGTTAATAAAATGGAAGTATATATTCAATTAAGTTCAGGAAAAGGACCCAAGGAGTGTGACTTTTTCCTTACAAAGGTGTTAAGTATTTTTAAAAGAGAAGCATTAGAAAAGCAGATATTGGTGACAATTGTGAGTCAAGAGCAGAGTGAGGGGGAATTAATAAGATCTGCAATTTGTAAACTAACAGGACACGATATCGATATATTTCTTCAATCGTGGACAGGTTCTTTGCAATGGACTTGTACAAGTCCATTTCGTACTTTTCATAAAAGAAAAAATTGGTTCATTGCTTTGTTTATTGTTAATGAGAAGAATGAGGTAGCAATTTCGGAAGATGATATTCTTTATCAAATGATACGAAGTTCGGGACCTGGTGGACAACATGTAAATAAAGTTAGTTCTGCTGTTCGCGCACTTCATATGCCGACAGGGTTAATGGTCGTAGCGATGGATACAAGATCCCAATTACAAAATAAAAAATTAGCAACAGAACGTCTTGCGTTAAAGATCATGAATATGCAGGATCTGACTGTAAAGCAAGAAAAAGACCTCCAATGGCATAATCATGCTGAAATAGAGCGTGGTAACCCCATCCGGGTTTTTAAAGGTATCAAATTCAAAGGTTCATTATAAATTTGATAGATGGAAATGAATCACTGTTCAAAAGCCCTATGTTTAAATACCTAGGGCTTTTGTACTATAATTAGAATTTGCATTTATATGTGGAGGTACTAATTTATCTAAATAAGCAGTCTTAGACCGGAATTATTTCATTTTTATGTAAAACCGTAGCATCGATAGATCACTAAATTTTAGTTGATTAATGAAAATTTTTAATAAAAACCAGATTAAAAATGTGATTTGTTTTTTGTTAAATATTATATTAACGCTATCTTAACACACCAATTATAACTTTGCAACTGAAGAAATGTAAAGTTCTAGTATGCAATTTAAATTGATCAAGAGTAAGAAATCATGAAGACGTGGTCTGATAGCGAATTGTTTGAGGAATTAAAGAAGGACAATAAAATGGCCTTTTCAATTTTATTCGATCGATATTCGGATATTCTTTTTCGTTTTATCCAAAAGCGGATTGAATCTATTCCAGATGTCGAAGATATAATACAGGAAGTTTTTATTTCTATGTGGAATAGACGAAGCAAAATTGAAGTGGGTGATTCCATTTATCCTTACTTATTTAAAGCGGCCAAATATGAGATGATTGATTGGCTTATTAAAAGTGAAAAAAGAAATCGTCATCTTGATTATCTTGAGATTAATAAAGATCAATATCTTATCGGCAATACCAGTGAAGATGAACTGATCGCTAAAGAACTTGCAAGGCTTTTAGAAAATGAAATGTCTCGTATGCCTGATACTATGCGTTCTGTTTTTAGACTCAGCAGGAGTGAAGATATGTCAATAAAAGACATTGCCAATCAACTTTCTTTATCTGAGCAGACTGTCAAAAATAATGTTTCTATGGCGCTGAATAGACTCAAATTTAAACTCAAATAATTATTTTACTTTTTTTCGGTACTTATTCACCCAAAGTCGGGTTATAAGGATGTATGAAGGAAAATAAACCCATAGATTCTCAAAAACAATTACTTCAGAAATATCTGGATGGTCAATGTACACCTGAAGAACATAGACTGCTTTTGAATTGGTTTTATTCAATTGAAGATGACCAGTCTCAAGAGACTTCGGATACCGAACGGATTCAATCATTAGGTAGATCAAAATCTATCGTAATGGATCAGCTAGATGTTACTTCTGATTCAAATCCAGTGAGAAAGATGTTTGACTGGAAAAGATTTTCCGTAGCGGCCGCTGTTATAGTGCTCGTGAGTATTGCTACATTATACTTCGTGAAAAATAATATTCAATTAAAGGAAGTCCATTTGGCAGCACAAATACCAGATTCTACTGGAACTTATAAAAATGATATCCTGCCTGGGTCTTCTTATGCTTATCTATCTTATAAGGGTAAAAAAAGTGAAATAAAAGACCATCAACTAAATAAGAGTAATGTCCCACATTCCAGCAACTATTTTATAGAAGTACCCAATGCTGGCACATATAAATTGGAATTAGAGGATGGTACATTGGTTTGGTTAAATTCTTCTTCTACACTAGATTATCCGGATGCTTTTGGTGTAAAAGAGCGTCGGGTAAAGCTCACAGGTGAAGCTTATTTTGAAGTGAAGAAGGATAAGAATAGGCCCTTCCGCATTGAAGTCGAAGGTAGTACTGTTGAAGTTCTAGGTACAAGTTTTAACATTAATGCTTATGCAGATCAAGTGAATACAACTCTTGTTGAAGGTAAAGTAAAGATTCTAAAAGGAAATCACGAACATGAGTTGCTTCCGGGAGAAGAGGCTTTGATAAAAGGTGATGAAATTAAAATCCAACAAACAGATGTTTCAAAACATATAGCTTGGCAACGAGGAGAGTTTTATTTTGACGGCAACAATCTTCAAGATATTTTATCACAGATTGCGCGATGGTATGATGTTGAAATTATTAATGCTGAAGCTTTGACCTTAAATTCATCTTATAAAGGCTCTTTAAGTCGTGAATTGAAACTTTCCGAAATTCTAAATTCATTGGCATATGTGACTAAGAAAAAATTTGAAATTGATGGACGAAAAGTAATTATAAAATAACAGAATTATAAACCTTAAAATTTGAATGATATGATCGAAACCTAACAAATACTAGTTTACGGCCAGATCCATAAAAAAAGGGAGTGTTGACGCACTCCCAAATGGAAAAAGGCAATTTATTGAAATGTGAATTCTATAGATTAATCAACCTTTAACTATTCAAAGTTATGAATTTTTTTTCTCCTATAATAATCCGGGATGATCGGAGGAGTCGACCCTATGCCTATGTTTTTAAAATCCTGCTAATTATGAAGTTAATTTGTATGCTGGTTGTGTTGTTTACACTCGGGGCCCAAGCATCGGGATATGCTCAGAATGTAAATATTTCGATGAAGAATGCGAAAATAGAGCATGTGCTGAAAGAGATATCTAAGCAGACTAAATTGCGTTTTTTTTACGATGAAAAATTACTGGAGCAGACCGATCTTGTAGATGTGTCTGTTTCTAAATCAGATGTTCGCACCGTCTTAAATCGGGCACTAAAAGGTCAAAATCTTGCATTTGAGATAATGGGGGGAACAATAGTTATTACTGAAAGAAATAAAACAGATATTGAAATATCTGGTACAGTGCGTGATTCTATTGGGGTTATGCGGGGTGTAACTGTATCCGTTTTGGGAGTATCTGGCCTTTCGACAAAGACAGATGCAGATGGACGGTTTTCTCTTCGTGTACCAGAAAATGGCATTTTACTTTTCCGTTTTTTAGGCTACAAAGATCAAGAGGTTCAGGTTGCAAATCAAAAGGTGATCAATATCCGAATGGAAAGCGCAGAGTCGCACTTGGATGAAGTTATTGTCGTGGGTTATGGAACTCAAAAAAGAGTTAATTTATCTGGTGCTGTTGACCAGATCAGCGAAAAGTTTTTGGATAGCAGACCGATTACTAATGTTGGCACTGGGCTACAGGGAGCTATGGCTAATTTAAACATAACGCCTACGAGTGGTAGAGCAAATAGTTCACCTGGGATTAATGTAAGGGGGTATACATCATTATCTGGCGGTGGACCATTAATTGTGATTGATGGCGTTCCGGCCACAAATGATGAATTAAACAGAATGAATCCCATTGATATTTCTAGTGTTACGGTTTTAAAAGATGCCGCATCTGCAGCAATCTATGGTAGCCGGGCTGCTTTTGGTGTGGTCTTAGTAACGACAAAAACAGGAACAAGTAAAGAGATAAAGGTAGCCGCCAATTCAATTTTTGCAGCTAAAGCAATAACTAGAACGGTCGACATTGAAGATAATCCATATGAAGTCATGAAGTATAGGAATATCATGGGTGCTCCTTGGTATAATCTTTATGATGAAAGGATGCTCGAATATGGTAAAGCTTTAAATGATGATCCTTCATTACCACGTGTGATTGTGGATCCAAAAAATCCTAATGCTTATATCTATTTAGGTTCAACAGACTGGTTCAAAGAAGTATATAAAGATATTCAGCCTTCTTACACGAACAACATCAATATATCTCAAAAAAATGAAAAGTCTTCATTTTATCTTTCTGGAGAGTATTATAGACAAAATGGTATGCTCAGAATCAGTCCAGATACCTATGATCGCTACAATTTTAGAGCTAAGGGAGATTATAAATTAACTGATTGGTTTACATTATCTAATAATACAACCTATACTGCAGATAAATATGACCAACCATCTGCTATTGATCAAGGTTATCTTTATTGGCATAATGTTAACCGCCAGCCCTCATTAAATACGGTACGCAATCCTGACGGAACCTATACAGAAGCCGGTGTAAGTATGATCGGTGCTGTTGCCGATGGAGGAAGAAGTGTTCGCAGAGTCAATGATTTTCAAAGCAGTTTTGGAGCTAAGATCGATCTACTAAAAAATGTTTGGACTTTAAATGGTGATGCAACATTTAGAAGGGTATCCGGTAAAAGTCATTATTTTGTCGTACCGCTGGAATACAGTACAGGACCAGGTCCTTTAAAACGTCAAGCTTTTAATAGTTCTGCTTCCAATGGAAGTGAAGAAACGCGTTATAATGTATATAATGTGTATTCACAGTACCAACAGACATTAAAGGATCACTATTTTTCAGTAATGGTTGGTTTTAATCAGGAAGAGCGTATTTATGAATCGTTTTCGGCATCCCGCGATCAATTGATCGCCAATTCGCTACCTACTATTGAACTTGCAACAGGCGAACCTATTTCAATAGGTGCTTCAGATTATGCATGGTCGGTACGAGGGGCATTTGCCAGGTTAAACTACAGTTACAAAGAGCGATACATTTTTGAATCAAATCTCAGATATGACGGTTCTTCAAGATTTCCGAAAAAAGATCGATTTGCATTTAATCCATCAGTTTCTGGGGCTTGGGTGATTTCAAAAGAGAACTTCTTTGGGCCGCTAAGTGCGTCTGTTTCAAACTTGAAGTTAAGAGGATCCTATGGATCATTGGCTAATCAGGATCTTGAAGACAACTACTATCCATATATTGCAGATATGGGAAAAGGTACAAGTATTGTATTAGATGGTAAACGCCCTGCTTATGTAACAAGTCCAGGATTAGTTTCACCCACGCTTACTTGGGAAACAGTTACGCAATCAAATTTCGGAGTAGATATCGGTCTTTTTGGTAATCAGATTTTTGGATCATTTGATTTGTATCGACGTATGACAAAAGATATGCTGACAAAAGGTAGTATATTACCAGTTGTTCTTGGTACAGGAGTTCCATTAGAGAATGCTGCAGACTTAAAAACGAAGGGTTGGGAATTAACCTTAGGATTTAATAAGGAGTTTATGGTCGGTTCTAAACCACTTTCATTTGCAACCCGATTTAATCTTGCGGACAGTAGGGCATACATCTCAAAATTTAATAACCCTAAAAATAATTTAAATGATTACTATGTAGGACAGGAGATCGGTGAAATGTGGGGATTAACTACTTTAGGTTTTTTCCAATCAGCAGCAGAAATAGAGGCGCATGCTGATCAGAATGATGTTACTTCATATCCGGGTACAAGAGGCCTCGAGCCAGGTGATCTAAAATTTGAAGATTCCAACGGAGATGGTAAAATTACTAATGGGGATTGGACATTAGCAAACCCTGGTGATTATAAAGTAATCGGTAATTATAGACAACGCTATACCTATGGACTTGATTTAACGTCAGCATGGAATGGCATAGACCTTCGTATATTTTTGCAAGGTGTTGGTAAGAGAAATTACTATCCTCCAGGTGGTGACCATTATTTTTGGGGTATCTATGCACAGCCTTGGGCGAGTTTAACAAAGTTTAACTTGGATCACTGGACGCCAGATAATCCAAATGGTTATTTACCAAGACCTAAATCATATGTAGCAGAACAGAGCGGGGTAGAGCTAGCAGCTACACAAACTAAATATTTACAAAATGCGGGCTATTTAAGGGTTAAAAATATAACGGTCGGTTATACTTTTCCAAAATCGTTGACAGATCGATGGGGAGTGGATCGCGTTCGTTTATTTGCCAGCGGCGAAAATCTTTTTGAATTTACGAAATTGATGGATTATTTAGATCCAGAGATTGTAGGGGACAGAACTGCTTATCCATTTCAAAGAACATATTCTTTGGGCTTGAATTTTAATTTTTAAATAATGAAATGTATCATGAAAAATATAAATAGATGGATAATTGTCGCGGGTACATTAATGAGTATGTTTGCCCTAGTCACAAGTTGTAATGATGATTTTATGGATCGTTATCCTACTACATCAGTTACTGAAGAAGTTTTCTTTAATAATGTTTCAGATTTAAAAACTTATACCAATAGTTTTTATAACACCTTAAGTTCGCCAATTGCCGATATTGGCACCGATAATTTGGCTCATCATAATTCGGGAAGCGCTATAGATGAAATGATGAGGGGAGGTATAACACCTCAAAATGCGAGTGTATGGGGCTGGTCGACCTTGCGAAATATTAATTTTTTTTTAGAAAATTATAGTAGAGTTAAAAATGCAAGTGCAGAAGAAGTTAACCATTATGTTGGTATAGCCAAATTTTTCCGTGCTCGCTTTTATATTGATAAAGTCAATATGTATAATGATGTACCTTGGTATGGGAATACTTTAGGTACAGCAGATACTGAACCTTTACATAAAAAGCAAGACAGCAGGGATTTGGTGGTTGATTCTATTATGGCTGACCTAGAATTTGCAGCAGCCCATATAAAACCTGACGGACACAAATCGACTGTAACTAAATGGGCTGCTTTAGCACAGCTGTCACAGTTTGCACTGCAAGAAGGTACATACCGTAAATATCATACCTACTTAGGTTTGGCTGCTAGTTCTAAAACGTTTCTAGAAAGAGCAGTATCTGCTTCGGAGAAAATCATAAATGAGGGTGGCTTCCAGATCAGTAAAGCCGGTGGTGTAGATAGAGCTTACAGAGACTTGTTTATCAGTCAAAATCTTCAGTCAAATCCGGAAACTATTATGTTTATCGATTATGATAAAGATCTAAGTATGAGACGGAATACGCATACGGTATTGGATTATGAATGGGCTTTAAGTCAGACACTGATGGAGAGTTATTTGATGAAGGACGGCAGTAGATTTACCAATCAGCCTAATTATAAAACAAAAAATGTGGATGAGATATTTGTGAATAGAGATCCACGTTTTGCACAAACATTTATGAAACCAGGTTTTCAATCTGTTGACGCAAAAACTCCACACCGGTTGAAACCAACTTTAGGTGGGTATAATCAGATTAAGTTTTATCCAGAGGTATCAGAAATGATAGCTTGGGAGGCTTCCTACACGGATGCATTTGTATTTAGATATGCTGAGGTTTTATTAATCTATGCAGAAGCTAAAGCGGAACTTGGAATTTTGAATAGTCAAGCAGACCTGGATAAGTCGATCAACCAATTAAGAGCGCGTGTTGCTATGCCTCCTATGATTTTAAGTGAAGCGATGGGTGCTGTAGATCCTATATTACAACAGTACTATCCTAATGTAAAAGGAAATGTTGGACTAATTTTAGAAGTTAGAAGAGAAAGACGGGTTGAATTAGCATGTGAAGGCCAGCGCTATCGTGATATTTTTAGATGGGAAGTTGGTGAACGTCTTGCAGATCAACAGCAAGGTATGTATGTAAAGGCGTTAGGTGCAATGGATGTCACCGGTGACGGGAATGCCGATATAGCTATATTAGAATCGGCAAAAGATACAGGTCCTATTGCTGGGTTTACTCCAGAACAACTGAAGAACATTACACTTTACTACCTCAAAGATGCAAATGGTAATAATAATAGCATTTACCTAGAGAATGGAAGTAATGGACATATTATGTTTACTGTTGCTAGGGATAATAAGAAAAACTTTATTAAAAATAAGCACTACTATTATCCTATCGCCAATAGTCAAATGGTGTTGAGTGGAAGTAACTTAGTGCAAACATTAGGTTGGGAACAATAGTAGGAAATAATCGATCTTACATAACCTTAAGAGAAGAATAAGAAGGTAATTAAGAGAAGGCTTATCTGTGATGGGATAAGCCTTCTCTATTTTTGTATTTTTATTAAATTTGGAAATTTAGTAGATCGACCTTAATTAAATAATAGTGCCATAAAAGTCTTTTCGCATAATCGGAAATGAAGGTTTATATTATAGTATGATGGTTTTACAGGAGACCATTCATATTATCGAAAATGAATAACTATGCAACTTGTTGTTTCCAGTAAGATACAAACAAGTCATAGAGTTCATTTATGCTCATATCAATTTCGGAAGCAGAATACATGATCTGTAATTCTTGCGATTGTTTATCAAAAGCCATATTCCAAAACATCTTGGAAAGTTTTGTTTGGTAATATGCTACATTCGTTAAGTATACAACCACCAAAGTATCGCCACCAACTTTTTGAACCTCTAAACCAGTAACATCTTTCCAGTTAATTGCTCCAATACCTCTTGATAGAGGTGAGGTTTTTCCGCTTACAGTATTTTCATTCAATTCAAAAATTGCAGACTTATCATTCATATTTATGATACTCTTTATCACGAAAATCAGCATAATCAAAAATACAGCCCCACTAGCCACTGCTACCTTTGCTTTAAAAATATCGTCAAAAGTGCCTAATCCATAAATAAATACAATGCCCAGGACTAGACAGATCGCTCCAGAACTGATTAATAACTTTCTGCTTTTAGCTGTATCTCTAAAGATTTTAATTTCTTTGTTCATATATCATGTATGTATTAATGAACAGCGAAAGTAAAGAATTTTATCATATACCCAAGAAAATTGCGAAGTTATATGCGTTATTTATATACCTGTCTTTTATGGAAAGTACCTATTATATTTTTATTCTGCGAGGCATGTCGGCTTATGCATTACAGGAAAATTGCACGAATTGGCTATAAAACAAAGTTGATTAGCTTTTTTGTGCAAATCTAACGCTAATGCAATTTGCTCCGGATTTAAAATAACCACTGCAGGTTTTAGTATTACCTCCACAAAACGGCCACTAGCATCTGAATTAACTTCTAATATAGCTTCTGCATGGTCTGTGTAAGAGATGACCTCAATGTTGTTTTGATCACAAAGATAAAGATAAGACATCATGTGGCATGAAACTAAGCTACTCAGCAAGAGATCTTCTGGATTGTATAGACTTGGATCCCCTTTGAAAGCTTTAGCGGCAGAGATTGCCAGATCACTTTTCCCTTCAATAGAAATGTGATGGCTTTTACTATAAACTTTAGATTTAGTAGAAGCTACCTTCTCTGTTGAAAACCAACTTAGTGCTACTTTAAAGATGTGCTTGAACGCCATTTTTTATTTCAAATTTAACTCCATTATACTAGATATCCAATATTAACACTAATTTGACTACAATTTATGTGCTTTCATTTCACTATTCTGAATTTTGTTTAAACCAATGATTTTGTTTTTGGAATCAATCTGAAAGATAGGGGAAGAATCTAGGTCTTGCGCGAAGAATTTATGTTTTGCAAAGGGTACAAGTTCTTTTTTATCATGACCAACCTGTCCATAAAGTTTATTATGCTCTAGGGTTACTTTAAATACAGGTCCTGGATTAAATTTGATCATATCAGTGCTTAAACCTGAAAACTACATCAGAATTAGGTTTTATAAAGTTCTTGCTAAGAAATATGATGAGAGACATAATACGAAAGATCTAACTCATCTTTATTGAAAGTTTATATTTCCAAAAAAATCTATAGCATGAAACTGTGGATGCGGTAAATGAATAGGAGACCAAGATAAATAATGAGGCTGTTCCAATTTATCACCGCATTTATAAAAGTTCCCTTTAAACTTTTGATTAGCAAATGAATCCATTGGATTTAAATAGAAAGCAGTTAATGGTATGATGACAGCTAGTTGCCAAGAGGTTGTTTGATTTTGAATATTGATCGGATCGCTACCTAAAGAGGACCATCGCTTGATACTGTTTAATATAGGTTCTGTGGCCAATGCACGTTTTCCAGGCTTACCTGCCTGCATTAATAACTTTCCGATACAGTTGAATTCAAAATTATAATAGGTTAAATCAGAGGCCTGAGGTTGGACAAAAAATTCAACACATGCATCTTGAAATACTTTCCCGTTATCATGATTAGTAACAGCCCTTACATGTTTCTCCTCCACTAGGTAATGAATTAATAAAGCCTTATCGGTATATGCAATAGCAAAACTAACCTGCGGTTTATAGGGATATGTAGTCCAATTCACCTGATCAATAGCTTGATAGGTAATAGCCGCTTTATTAAAAAAAAGAGGGATATCTTTAGGATCAGCTATATCCGTTTTCAATCTCACTACTGTTAAAGACTTTGACCTGTTATGCACTTGGGCAGTTAAGTTACATGTTGTAAATACCGCGAAAAAAATAAGTACAGCTCGAATCGAATTTCTCATTATAGATATAAGGTAAATATTTAAGTCAGCTATGGTGCTGGTATCAAAGCTTATTTAGAACACAACATAATCATATTTTCTATGTTTTATAGCCGTAGTTTTATATTCATTTTTTCAAAAAGACCAGCTGTCCAGATTACTAAAATAGCAAAAAGAAAGCAATTAAGAAGACCTGGCAACCCAGAGGTTAATTGATCGGGTAATGTAATTAAGGTTAAACTAGAGGCTGCATAATACAAATAAGGTATACAATAAGTAGTAAGTGTACTTGTACCAGCTGGTTTGATCCATTTAAACCATCCTGTCAAGTTATAATAGGTTAAGATATCCATTAAAGTATATGTCAAGAGAGAAATACATAAGACATAAAATAACCAAGGTAATGTCGCCGAGATTTTATTTACAATCCAATATTGATGACAGAAATGTCCCATCGCTAAACTGATCAACCCAGATAAAATGATATAGAACCATTGCATGCTTTTAGATAATTTTTCCATTTTAGCAAGTGACATACTGAGTATTACACCACCCATGGTGAAAGCTGTTAATACGCCATTGCCGATATGAAATAGTGCAATGAATCCGTCAATAAAATTACCTTTTGGTAGATTTAAGATTGAAGTTCCACCAAACTCTGCTTTTAATGGCGTTTTAAGAATTGCGATCAAAATAAGGATGACAGCAATGTAAAATAGGTATTTCTGTCGATCAGAAAATAGTAAATAAACAGTCGCACAAAAGAAATAAGAAAAACCAATCATCCCAAGAATACCCCAATTCGAAGAAAATACAGATCCATTTGCTCCTCTAAAGCTAATTGCTAAATAGAGAAGTATGAGTACACCTATTATTTTGAAGATGGGGATCAGGCCTTGTATTCGATGATTCGTAACCTTTGAATAGTCGTTCCAGATGGCAACAAAAGCTAGGATCATCAGTACCCAATAGATAGCGATTGAATAAGGAGTGTCTGCCGCTAGCCCGGCTTCGGAATTTCCGATAAAAACTCCAGTAATCAAAAGTGCAAATGTACGGGACAAAATATGCTTTATTGTCGATAGCGATTCATATCCTTTAGTATACCGTATCTCGATTGCATAAGGTATGGATAAACCGACAGAAAAAAGAAAGCATGGAAATATAACATCTGCTAGCCCCATAAAATCTTCTCCATAAGCAGCATGCTCAAGATAATGGGGAACGTCATGAATTTTCCAAAAATCATTAACAAAGATCATAATCAACATGGTCAGTGCCCGCATCATATCAATTGCTGGATTCCGCTTATGATAAAATAAACTTTGCTTTTCCATTCTTTCACAATAAGGTTATTCCTGTACTTATGTTCAATTGTTGATTACTCGAATATTCCTGAATAAACTGTACTTCGAAGTATTCCTTCTTCTGTATCACCAGCATATTCCCAATACATAGCTCCTAATAAACCTTTTGCTCTTATAAAATCGCACTTGAGCCTGATGGATTCGGGGCTTTCATAGGACAAAACAAATTCTCCTTGTTGATTGACCATGTAATTCGCTTTTGCAACATCATCCCATTTTTTTTCCAATCCTTGTAGCTTTAATAAGTCTTTGTAATCGATAAAACTTTTAACTTCTTCCTTATTTCCTCTTCCATAAAAGGGTATTCCTAAAACAAGTTTGTGAGCAGGCATCCCCGCGGTAATATGTGCTGCTACTGCTTCTTCACATGTTGTATTACCAGACAATGCTGATCGGTATAGGCTCGCATGGTGGTAAGGAGGATTACCGGAATCGTAGGTCATGATATTGACAAAATTTAGATAAGGTGCAACTATATCGAAAGCCACATATTTACCACTTGCCACAGAAGCCATAGTTAGCAATTTTTTAGTGCCAATAGCTTTTCTAATCGCTTTCATCAATAAACTAAAATTATGGGTATCATTAATATGGGAAGATATACCTGCGGCCGAACTAGTAGGGTATTCCCAGTCAATATCAATACCATCTAAATGAAATTGTTTGACAGCTCGAGCACAATCTTGGGCAAATTGCTCTCTTTTAGTGTTATCTGAGGCCATCTCACTAAATCGGCCACTTCCCCAACCACCGATCGACAATAATACCTTAAGATGAGCATATTTTTTCTTCAGATCGACAATCGATTGTAACCGTGTTTCATTATCGATACGAATACCATTAAAAGCATCATTAACATGACCAAATGCGTAATTAATATGTGTAATCTGTGTTGGATCGGGTATATCTGATGTCCAGGAAGTTACATAGGCGACTATAACCTTACTAGGTTTCTTTTTCGCAAAAATGGGTGAGACAGTAGATATTAGCAGTATTAACATAATAATAAGCTGAAAGGAAAAAAACGCTATACACGATTTCTCATTCTTTTTAATTAGCATAAGTTTCAATATATTAGATCTTTTTTTTAATGTTAGGTTAGTCCTATCTGTAAATATAATATATTATTTGTTGATAATCAATTCGTTCTATATCTTTTTTTCTAACAAGATAAATTGTCTGAACTAAAATGAAAAGTATATTTAAACATCCTTTTATCTAGCATTAATCTACCCAATCTGCTTACATCCTCCGGTTAATGTTGATAGAAGTCAGAAGTTTATTCTTTAACTTTATAAACCAGTATATTTGAATCGCAGCATGAATGAAAAGATAGAGACAATTAATAGGTGGATTGACCAATACAGTCTGCCCTTATTAAAAAGAGCAATGTATTTAGTGTCTGATAAAGAAGATGCCGAGGATTTGGTACAAGATGTTTTTATAAATGCCTTTGAGTCATATACTAACTTCAAGGGTAATAGTAGTCCCTTAACTTGGCTCATGCGTATCTTAAAGAATAAAGTTGCTGATTTCTATCGTAAAAAGTACCGTCATAACGATCAGATCAGTTTGGATTATTTTTTTGATGAATCAGGATCATGGAAAAGTGATGATATACTATATGAGTGGAACGAAGAACAAAATCTGCTGGATGACAAAGAGTTCCATGTTGCTTTGGAGGAGTGTTTAGAAGGTCTTCCTTTAAAGTGGAAAATCCCTGTAAAGCTTTATTATCTCGAAGAAAAAAAGGCAGCTATAGTTTGTCAGGAAACCGGAATTACAACGACTAACCTTTGGAAAATACTTCAGAGAAGTCGTTTACAATTACGGGCCTGTTTGGAAAATAATTGGTTTAATACTCAAAATTAAAACATTACTATGTTAAAAAGAACCATACACTTTTTACTGCTCTCTTGTTCTGAGACGACTTTGTTAATTGAACTGCAAAATGCTGACGAATTATCATTAATTCAAAGACTAAGATTAAAGGGACATCTTTCTATTTGTAAATGGTGCCGCGCTTATGAGAGAAAGTTTATTTTTATGGATACACTTTTGCGCAACAATCTGAATAAAGGGCATAATCAGGTTATTCATGAAAATGATATACAGGAGTTTAAAAGTAAAATAAAAAGTAAAATTAAAACTTAATCTTTTTTGTCAGGATTTGAAAGTATCAGCGACTATTGATGTAAAGAAACATCACTGAACTTTAAAATCAATCAAAATGCATGCAAAAAACAAAAATAATGATCCAAATATAGGGTCTTCGTTAGGTTACTATATTTCGTTTGGAGGAGCAGTTCTTATTTTACTTTGGATAGGAATATTTAAGTTTACACCTACGGAGGCAAATGCGATTAAACCACTGATAGAAAATCATCCACTATCGGCTTGGATGTATACCATATTGAGTGTGCAAACCGTATCGAATATAGTTGGTGTAGTGGAAATTTTGGTAGCAATTTTACTGATTCTGACATTAAAATTTGACGAACTGAAAAAATATGCAGGATTTGCAATGTGCGTCATATTCCTGATGACATTGAGTTACTTATTCACCACACCAAATATGTGGAAGATTATAGATGGCGTACCCTATACAGATTTTTTTATACTTAAAGATCTGATGTATCTAGGATTTGGTATGCATTTGGTAAGTTATAAGACAGTTTAAAACATAAAACAATGAAAAATACATTAATAATATTGATATGTTCTATTGGAGTTGTCACATTGATGGCAATGGGTCTTGCTTTAAAGAAAAAGACAATAGAGCCACTAAATAAAATACCAACCGACATGAATCGTAAAACAAAAGAAATTTATTTTGCAGGAGGATGCTTTTGGGGTACAGAGCATTTTTTTAAACAAGTAAGAGGTGTTACTGCTACAGAAGTAGGATATGCGAATGGAACAGTTGTAAAACCAACTTATGAGGCAGTTTCTAAAGGTGTAACAGGAGCTGCAGAAACCGTTAAAGTTGTCTATGACCCCGAAGAAATTGATTTAGAACTGTTAATTGACTTGTTTTTCAAAACGATCGATCCAACACTTTTAAATCAACAAGGGAATGATATAGGAACCCAATACCGGACAGGTATTTTTTTCTCCAATAAAGAAGATGAAAGTTTAGTACATCAAAAAATTGAGGAATTAGGAAGGGCTTATCCGCAAAAGAAAATAGTGGTAGAATTTGGACCTGTAAAGAGTTTTTATGATGCAGAAACATATCATCAAGATTATTTGGACAAGAATCCTGGAGGCTATTGTCATATAGGGGCAGATTTATTTGAATTAGCAAAGAAGGCAAATCCTGTCAAAGTGGGGGAATATAAAAAAAAGGATAAAGAAACCTTAAAAAAAGAACTTACGGATATCCAGTACAATGTAACGCAAAAAAACGCTACCGAAAGAGCTTTTGATAATGAGTACTGGAATGAATTTAGAGAAGGGATCTATGTTGATGTGACTACAGGCGAACCATTGTTTATATCTTCAGATAAGTTTGAGTCGGATTGTGGATGGCCAAGTTTTTCAAAACCGATTAGTGAGAAAATAGTGAAGGAACTATTGGATAATTCATACGGAATGGAACGTACTGAGGTGCGCAGTAAGACAGGCGATGCACATTTAGGACATATTTTTAATGATGGTCCAGCAGATAAAGGAGGTTTAAGATATTGTATCAATAGTGCATCTATCAAATTTATTCCTAAAGATGAAATGGCTACGAAAGGTTATGCTAAGTATATCGCATTGTTAGAGAAAAAAGATCAGAAGTCAATTAAATAACATGTTGTTAGGTAGTTCTTTATTTTATAATCATTTTCGAATTATCAGGATGGAAATTTATACATAAGATCATCCGTACATGATAAAGTTATTTATATAAGTGTTATCATTAAATAGGCGATGTGTTAAAATTATTATAGACAATCTCAGAGAGAGTAAGATATTTTAAAGATGAACTTACTCTCTTTTTTTATCTATTTATTTTTCCCTCGAACCGCTTAAAATATCTATTCATATATATTTAACAGGGCCGTAATTTATAACATGCATTCACGCGACGTCATTTACTTTAATAATGATGGATTGTCTATTCACCTTCAGTATACTGTTTTTTAGCGAGTTTAATATATTGTTAATCTAAATGTAATAAACAATATACGTTGTTTGTCTTAATTTTGAATCAGAAAGTTAAAGGAAATTATTAAGGGAAAAATTATCCAAAAATCTACTCATTTAAAGCACAACAAACGAGTACTAAAAAATAAAACATGATGACAACGTTAGTAAAAACATTCGCAGCGGTAGCATTAGTAACTTTAGGTAGCATTACTATGGCGGCAGATAAACCAGAAAAAAGTATGGTTAATCTTTCTACAGCTAACTTAGCAATTGGTCAATATATAGAAATCATTACCAAAGGACAATCAATAGGATTAGAGCAGTTGTTTGCAAGCGATTTTAATCAGAAAGTCCAAGGGACACATGCAAAAACAAATAGTCGATCAGAACTTATTAACTTCTTTAAAAAGCAAAAAGGAGAGCGATTAAACTGTAAGACTACTACACAGATTTTAGAAACCTCCAAAGACTACGCTATTGCCAAAGTGATCATGCAATTCGATAGCTTTACCAAGATTGACATTGTAACTTTAATCAACGATAAGGGGACTTGGAAAATAACGGACTCCGTCACCTCATATAAATAGAAAATTTCACTGAAAAATATAGGTTTTATATCAGGCCATATCGTTAGATATGGCTTTTTCTATTAGACATACATTTCTATAATATTACTCTTTTTGTTCTAAGATATTATAACTTTATTAGAACTAAAGAGTCAACATCTTGACAAACTGATGAATTTATTAAAATGTGAATAAGTTATTTTTACTGAAATATTTATTTGAATAAACATGAAAAAAGTAACAATTAAAAATACAGATTTAGAAATTGCTCCGATAAATTTTGGAGGTAATGTTTTTGGATGGACTTTAGATGAAAAAGAATCATTTGATATTTTAGACGCGTTTGTAGATGAAGGTTTTAATTTTGTGGATACTGCAGATACATATTCTTGGTGGGTGAATGGAGTAGGAGGTCAGTCTGAGACTATCATTGGAAAATGGATGAAGCTACGTAATAACAGAGAAAATATTGTCATTGCAACAAAAGTGGGATCTGAAACAAAAGAACATCCTGTTGATATCAGTAAAAAACATATCCTGAAATCCGTTGATGAATCTTTACAGCGTTTAGGTACAGACCATATCGATCTGTATTATACGCATTTTGATGATCAAATAACACCAATTGAGGAAACATTATCTGCGTATGACGAAATTATTAAGGCTGGTAAAGTTCGTTATATTGCAGCTTCTAATCTATCGCCTAAGCGATTGATAGAATCTTTTGATGTTGCTGAGAAGAACAATTTTCCGAAATATGTAGCGCTTCAACCACATTATAATTTGATGGAACGCACTACTTTTGAAAAGGATTACGCACCTTTAGTTGAAAAATATGATTTAAGTACTTTTTCATACTGGTCATTAGCCGCCGGATTTCTAACAGGAAAATATAGAAATGAATCAGATCTTAACAAGAGTGCGCGTGGTGAAGGAGTGCGGAAATATTTAAATGCTGAGGGATTAAATGTGCTGTCAGCTCTTGATAAAATAGCATTGAAATATCATACACAACCAGCAACAATAGCCTTAGCGTGGCTACTGGCCAATCCATTAATTACAGCACCAATAGTAAGCGCAACGAGTAATAATCAATTGAAAACGCTATTTGATGCTCCTAAAATCACTTTAGATCAGGAAGATTTAGCATTATTGAATGAGGTCAGTAAATAATTGAGATTTTGGTACTAATGGTAAGAATATTATTTATAATGGTATAAATTACGGATGTTTAAAAAGTAAAGGATCTGTCTAATTATTTTTTAAGTAGCTTTATGATAACACACTGTGCTGCTCAATACATAAATATGAAGACCATACTACTTATACTGCTCATTATAGTCGCTTTATTGATGATTTACTTTGGAATTGGAGGAAATCTATTACCCCCCATATTAACTGGATTAGGATTTATTATTATAGCAATCTTATTTAAAATCGGCGTCAAGAAATAATTTGACGCCGATTTTAAATTATATCGATTGGGAAAATAGGTGATCTATATCAACTATTTAAACAAGTTTAAAGAAGATGCGATCCGGCATGCTTCAATTGAATTCGTAACTCGAAGTTTTTCAAGAATATTTTGTCGGTGTCGATTGACAGTATTAATACTGATGGAGAGGTCATCAGCAATTTCTTTACTGCGTCTGCCAATTTTTATTAAACTAAGAATTTCTATCTCTCGCTTGGATAATAAATTGCTACTTTCCTGTTTTTCAGGTTGAATAATTTGCCCTGTAACACTGTTAACAATAAAGCCCTCGTAAGACTCTGTGTTATCGGACAAATGAGCAAAATTGTATAAACATAGGGCTAACCAAATACTGCCATTAGGTGAATTCTGAACATAATACATGCGATGGGATATCCATATATACTGACCTTCCTGATTGTACATCCTGATCTTACTAATGACATGAAAATTGTGACGGTCAGTAAGAGGTATATGTTTTATAAAATGAAAATATTGCAATTCAAGGATATGCTTCCGTAGTAGATCATCAGGGTGAATAAGCTTGAAAATTGCATCTTCCCATATGGAATCAATCTCTGAATCATGATCTGATAATCCTAGTGTTTGGGCAAGCCCTCCGTTGTAGATATAGCTTTTGTCATTTTTAAGATCACTCAAAACCGCGATCGCATTTTCAATATGAGCATAAAATTGTGCAATATATTGACATTGCTGAAGCAGTTTGTGAGGATCTGGCTCTTTCTCAAATACTTGCTCTAAAAGCTTTTCGTTAAGAACTCCTGCAATGTTATTCATATCTTAAAAAATGGTTATTTATCAGTATTGATAATCTTTAAACGCACGTATACCTTTGCTAAAGTAAAAAATTATAAGATTATTTGAATACAGAGATGAAGAAATTAATACTACTTATGATGACTGTCCTTTGCCAACAGTTGACAATGGCACAAAATCTAACGAAAATGCAGTGGTTTAATGAACCGGCAAAGTGGGAGGTAAAGGACCAAACGCTGAGTATGTTCGTAACACCCCAGAGTGATTATTGGCGTATATCGCATTATGGATTTACTGTTGACGATGCTCCATTTTATTATGGAACTTATGGTGGTGAGTTTGAGACAAAAGTAAAAATTTCTGCTGACTATAAAGCGAGATTTGATCAGATGGGATTGATGCTTCGTATTGATAAAGAAAATTATATTAAAGCAGGAATCGAGTTTGTTGATGGAAAATACAATTTAAGTACTGTCGTAACACACCGCACCAGTGATTGGAGTATCATCAGTCTAGAAAAAGCCATTCCATACGTATGGATAAAAGCTGTAAGGAGGTTGGATGCTGTAGAGATATTTTACTCTTTTGATGATAAAAATTATACTTTAATGCGTAATGCCTATTTACAAGATAATACACCTGTTATGGTGGGCTTAATGGCGGCATGTCCTGATGGTAATGGATTTAATGCAACATTTGAGCATTTCGAAGTGAAGCATCTTGCTGATCAAAGACGCTTAGAATGGTTAAAAAATCACGCAAACTAAATGGTACATGTTCATACCCCAATAAAAAAATAGAAGTACCCCTGTATTTTTAGTGAAAATTTAATAACTGAATCGGATAATAGCTACAGATTAGCTTTATCCGATTTTTCATTTCCTTTTTTGATGTTAATGCATTGGCATTTTTGCTAATATAAAAATTTGTTTGACAGATAATATGATTAATAAACGATGTTATATGGTGCTTTAGTTCAGGTTTTAAAAATAATTACATTAAATCTACTTAGTTAGTAGACTTTATTAAATTTATTTTTATATTTGCCTTATCGTTACTCAATTGGCGTTGGCAAACGAAACCGAAATTAATATTCATTATTTAACAAAGTTTATGAAAAACAACCTTACTAACCCATCTACAAGAGCAGTCTCCGTGACTGCTTATGTTTCCTTTAATTTCCCTTCCTGCTGGATGCGAATGTGCATCTAATTTCAAAAAATCTTCTTTAAAAAAATAGGGGAAGCTTTAACGCTCCCCCAAGTTTGGATATAATGAACCACAAGTCTTCAATTGGCGTTGGCACTTGTAAGTATTCACTATTAAACACCGTAAAACTATGAAAAAATTAGGAGTACTTCGGTATTCTATACTTATTTTGTTCTTAATACACAGCCTGAATTCGCTGTATGCTCAAATAGAACCTAAACCGATAATAAATGCCTCCTTAGTTGGTACAGTTATCGATGCTTCCAGTAAAGAGCCCATTGAAGGTGTCACTGTGCAATTGGAAGCAGTAACACATAGTGTAAAAACAGATGGAAATGGGCGGTTTCAATTTGTCACAGGTCAAAAACTCCCTTTTACGCTGATTGTATCTTTTGTCGGGTATGAAAAGAAAAAGATTGTTATCAATACATCACCTACTGTAATTGAATTAAGCCCTACTACGGAAGATCTTGATGAAGTCGTAGTGGTAGGCTATGGTACGCAGAAACGCCGCGATTTGACGGGATCAGTTGCTTCCTTAAATGAGTCTTTATTGAAACAGAATGTATCATCGCTAGATCAGACTTTGAAAGGTGGTATATCAGGGGTGCAGGTTACGCAAACTTCTGGGCAGCCGGGCGGTGGTGTCAGTATCCGTATTCGTGGAGGCGCATCTATTCAGGGGGGAAATGAACCCTTATATGTTATTGATGGTTTTCCCATATATAATCAAACAGAGAGTACTGGAGTAGGTAGTGGAACTCCTGTCAATCCCATGTCGAGCATCAATCCAAGTGATGTCGAAAGTATTGAAGTTTTAAAAGATGCTGCTGCAACAGCAATCTACGGTTCTCGTGGTGCTAACGGCGTAATATTGGTGACAACTAAGAAAGGTAAAGCAGGTCGTGTACAACTGAACTATGATGGTAGTATAGGCCAACAACAGGTGTTAAAAAAAATAGATGTCCTAACAGCTCCAGATTTTGCTATTCTTCGCAATGAGGCCTTATATGATGCATATCCGAATCTGGGAAAATTTCAGTACCTCACACAAGACAAAATCGATCAATTAGGTTCAGGAACAAATTGGCAAAAAGAAGCTTTCCAAAATGGACAGATTACGAATCATCAATTATCTTTATCAGGTGGAGCTGAACAGGTGCAATATTTTATTGGAGCCAATTATTTTGACCAAGATGGAGTAATTAAAAATACAGATTTTAAGCGTTTAGGTTTCCGTTCCAATATCAATGCTAATCCTTTTAAGCGCTTAAATGTTGGCGCTAATTTTTCAATTAACAGAACAACATCTCAAATTGCACCATCAGGAATTATCAATGCATTATTGATAATGCCTCCAACCGCAACCATATATGATGCCGATGGATCCTACACATTAAGAAATCCGTTTGAAAACATTTTTGCAAATCCTATTGCAACATTAAAAGAAACCACCAATACATCAAACGCATTACGCATTTTAGGAACTTCATTTGCTCAATATGATATTATAGAAGGGCTTCAAGCGAAAGTGTTATTAGGTGTAGATTTAAACAATAGGACCGATAAATTTTATTTGCCTTCTTACATCTACGAGGGGGCAGGTAACAATGGAAAAGCAAATTTAGGTAATCTAGATTCATATTCATGGCTGAATGAAAATACGTTAAACTATACCACTTCTTTTCAAGATCATCATTTAAATGCTTTAGTTGGATTTACGCAACAGGAAGCAAAGAATGAGACCTTCAACGCGGGAGCTGAAAATTTCGTAACGGATGATCTTTTGTATAACAGTCTGCAAAGTGGATCAACCCTTGTCCGTCCAAATTCCGATGCTTATTCTTGGATACTGCATTCTTATCTGGCTCGTGTAAATTATAATTATGCCAATAAATATTATTTATCAGCCAGTATCAGGCGCGACGGTAGCTCTAGATTTGGAGCTGATAATAAATGGGGAAATTTTCCTTCTTTAGCTTTTTCATGGAGAGCTAGCAACGAAAGCTTTTTTAAAGAAACGTTCAGTGCAGTCAATGATTTAAAAATCCGAGCTAGTTTTGGAACTACAGGCAACCAGGAGATCGGTCAGTATCAGTCGCTTTCGACATTATATAACTTAAATTATTTATTTGGCAATAAAATAGTAACCGGTTTTGCTTCGCAACGTATACCAAATAAAAATTTAGGTTGGGAAACGACCTATCAGTATGATGGAGGATTTGATATTGCGCTATTTAACAGTAAACTACAGTTTACCTTAGACTACTACTACAAAAAAACCACCGATTTATTACTTAATGTTGAAATTCCATGGACATCAGGTTATGCATCTTCTTTACAGAATTTTGGTTCAGTTTCCAACAAAGGATTTGAATTTGGCTTGAAAACCAGGAACCTAAATGGAAAATTTGTATGGAATACAGATGTGAACTTTTCATTCAATCGAAATCAAGTATTAACCATTGGTACAGGAGCACAATCTTATATTTCTGGAAATTATATCATTAAAGTTGGTGAACCTCTCGGAACTTTTTATGGCACACAGATCGATGGAATTTTACAAAAAGGAGAGGAATCAACTAAAGGTTTATTTACTGGAAATGCCATACCAAAAGCTGGGGATCGTCTTTACAAAGATATCGACGGTGACGGTAAATTTACAACAGCAAATGACCGAGGCATCATTGGAAATGCACAACCAGATTTTATTTTTGGACTAACCAATACGCTTTCTTATCGCGGCTTTGATCTTACTTTTTTAATACAAGGAACAGTTGGCAATGAGTTACTTAATATCAATCGTCAAAACTTGGAAATGTTTACGAGACAACAAAATGCATCAACAGATGCTTTAGACAGATGGACTGAAACAAATGCCAGTCAAAGCTATCCTAGAGCGAAATTAGATCCTGCTCCAATTTTTTCAGATCAGTTTGTTGAGAATGGTTCATTTGTCAGATTAAAGTCTTTTCAATTTGGCTATACCATTCCTAAACATGTATTAAATGCTACTCGAATATCCAATGTGAACGTATACCTATCTGGACAAAATTTACTTACCTGGAGTAAGTACAAAGGTTTTGATCCTGAAGTGACATCAGGTAGTAACGTACAGATAGGGACAGATTCTGGAATTTATCCAGCTTCACGCTCCCTCACAGTAGGTCTTTCTTTAACATTTTAATCCAGAGGTACATGAAAATTACAAATATATTATTCGCATCCACATTATTGATTGGAATCGTATCATGCTCAAAATTAGATGAGAAACCGGAAAGTCTACTGGTTTCTGAGCAATTTTATCTGAATGAAAATCAAGCTGTTTCTGCTGTTAACGGAACATATCGAAAACTATATGAAAGCGGACAGTCCATCTATAATAGTCTTTTTCAAATTGGAGTAGAAATGGCTACTGATGATTATGAAGCTGGACCAAGAGCGCGGAATGCACATGTACGTGCGATCAGTAACTTGACACACGATGCATCGAATGACCGTATGGAACAATTGTGGAAACAAAGTTACGACGCTATAAATGCTTCAAATCAAAATATTGAATACATCGCTTTGATATCACCTGAAAAGATTAATGACGCAATCCGTAAGCGTTTAATTAATGAAGCCAAGTTTTTAAGAGCACTGCATTATTTTAATTTAGTTCGTTGGTTTGGTCCCGTTCCTTTAGTTCTAAAACCTGTAACATCACTTAGCACGGAAGAACTTTATGTGACCAAGGCTTCTGAAAAAGAAGTCTATAACCAAATTATTGCAGATCTTAAAGATGCAGAAAATCTACCCAATTATAAATCTTACGGTGACAACGATAAAGGAAGAGCTTCATCAGGAGCTGCCAAAAGTATACTGGCAAAGGTATATTTAACACAACAAGATTGGTCAAATGCAAAATTAAAAGCACAGGATGTAATTGATAAAGAGGGATATGATTTGTTTTCCGAATTTACGGATGTATTTAATATCGATAAGAAAAACGGTATTGAACATATTTTCTCTGCACAATTCAAAGGGAACAGTGGATATCAGGGAAATTCGCTTGCAAGTAGATCTGCACCTGCGGATATTCCGGGTATTAATGGTGACTATGCGGATGCTTGGCATGCTGAAGGTGGTTTATATGGTACTTTTTCTAAACAGGATAAACGTTTAAATACCACATTTACTACAGGGATGATTTCTCCGGTCGATGGTAAGTATTATGCACTTGCAAAACCTCAATTTAATAAATATTATGATGAGAGCGTAGTAGGCAACCAAAGTCAATCATCTAAAAATTTACCCATTATTCGTTATGCTGAAATATTGCTCATATTGGCAGAAGCTGAAAATGAGCTCAATGGATCAACTTTACTAGCACAGACTTTTCTAAATAAAGTTAGAGTGCGTGCAGCAACAGGTGATATCGAAAAAAATTTAAGTAAAGATGATTTTAGAGAAGCAGTATTTGAAGAGAGAAGGAAGGAGTTAACTTTTGAATATCAAAGGTGGTTTGACTTAGCGCGCAGAGGGGCAACCTATTATGTTGCAAAACTAAAGGCCGCAGGTAAAACAAATGCGGCTCCAAGACATATTCATTTTCCCACGCCTCAACGCGAACTGAATTTAAATCCAAATCTTAAACAGCATCCAGATTGGGTTAATAATTAAAATCAATTCACATTCATTAAAAATCTCACATAATGAAAAGAAACTATTATTTATTGACGCTCTTAATGACTTTAAGCAGCCTCGCTGGATGGTCCCAGGACAAACGTCCAAATGTGATCTTGATCTTGGTCGATGATCTCGGTTTTTCAGATATTGAACCATATGGTGCATCTGATATCCATACGCCAAATCTAACAGAATTGGCATCTCAAGGAACTCGTTTTCAAGAATTTTATAACAACTCGATCTGTGCTCCAACAAGAGCATCTTTATTGACAGGGCAATATGCCCATAAGGCAGGACTAGGTTATTTCAATGTAAACCTTGGACTTCCTGCATATCAAGGTTTCTTGAATAAAGAATCGCCAACGTTGGCAGAAGTTTTAAAAAATGCAGGTTATTCCACTATTATATCAGGCAAATGGCATGTTGGGGACGATTACGATCAGTGGCCGGCACAACGAGGATTTGAAAGGTCGTTCAATTTTGTAGGAGGTGCGTCTAATTTTTATGAAATCAGCGATTCTACTCAAGCGACAGTGCCTTTGTACAAGAATAATAAACCCTTCTATTTACCTAAAGATCGATATCTGACCGATGAAATTACCGATCAGGCAATTGGATTTTTGAAAGAGCAACATCATGATAAAAAGCCATTCTTTCTATACCTAGCCTTTAATGCACCACACTGGCCTCTACAGGCACCAGAAGAAGAAACGCAAAAGTATCAGGGAACTTATACTATTGGTTGGGACAGTTTACGCACAAAACGATATGAAAATGCTATTAAACAAGGCGTATTCCCTGCGAAGCAGAAAATAAGTGCTAAAGATACATTAACGCAAGGATGGAATAAATTAACCTATGATGAGCAACAATACTGGAAAAGAAGACAACAAGTATTTGCAGGTATGATTGATCGTGTGGATCAAAGTATCGGTAAGATTCGTCAGACCCTAAAAGAGTTAAAAGTTGATGACAATACAATCATTATATTTTTGTCTGACAATGGTGCACAAGGTGGTGATCGAGCCCGTATTTATACAAGCAGAAACACGGGTACTGTTGGTTCTGCAGGATCTTATGATGTGCAAAATAGCAATTGGTCACAAACGGGAAATTCACCATTAAGAAGTTACAAGGATAACCCATACGAGGGCGGTATTGGCGCTCCTTTTATTGTTTGGTACCCTAAGTAAGTAAAAGCCAACACCATTAAAAGAGGAACTGGACATCTAATTGATATTGCTCCAACATTATATGATTATGCCCAAGCAAAGTACCCAAATACGAATTATGGGACCGCTACCAATACACTTCCCGGAGTCAGCCTTAGAAAACTGTTAAATACTGATCTGGCACAGGTGGAGCGTAATCAAGCTTTATTTTGGGAACGTGCCGGCAATCGAGCTGTCCGTTTCGGAAAATGGAAACTGGTGTCTACCTATCGTAACGGGAATAATGTAGAGTTATATGACATCGATACAGATAGAGGAGAGAATCATAATGTCGCGTCTCAGAATCCTCAAGTTGTAAAACAGCTTGAAGAACTGTATCGAAAATGGGCAAAGGAAAACGACGTTGTCAATTATGACCGAATCAAAGGACAATCCTCATTTCGCTAAAATTTAAAATCAAACATTACCATGAAAAAAATATTTTCCATATTATATTTAACTGCAAGCCTAACGACACTTGGTGTAGCACAGCAAAAAAAGTCTAACATCGTGCTAATCTTAGCCGATGATTTGGGTTATTCAGATCTTGGCGCATACGGAGGTGAGATTGAAACCCCCAACTTAGATCGGCTTGCATCAGAAGGATTGCGGTTACGTGAGTTCTATAATAATTCCATTTGTGCACCCACTCGTGCGTCTTTATTGACAGGGCAGTATCAGCATAAAGCTGGAGTAGGCTATTTTTCTAATGACCTCGGATTACCTGCTTATCAAGGATATATTAATCAAGAATCACTAACCCTTGCTGAAGTATTGAAGGAAAACGGTTATAACACCATCACATCCGGCAAATGGCATGTATCTGGCAAAGGGACGAGTCTTCCTTGGCAGCGTGGTTTTGATCTCGTATTTCCAAAGGATGAAAAGAGTTCTGATTCAGGTGCGCCCGGTTTTAAAGGTGAAACAGATGCACAAGGATATCCACTTCCTGAAAACTATGCTACCAATGTAATCAATCAACATGCTTTATCATTTTTGGATCAAGTAAAAGATGATAAAAAACCCTTCTTCCTCTATTTAGCTCATACAGCTCCACACTGGCCTTTAATAGCGCTACCTCAGGATATTGCAAAATATAAGGGGAAATACGATAAAGGCTGGGAAGCAATTCGTCAAGAAAGATTTAAACGTCAGAAGGAGTTAGGTTTAATTACACCTGATACCAAATTATCAATACGTGATGAAGATATTTACGATTGGGACCGACTATCTTTTGATCAACGTCAATTGTGGGCAAAGAAAATGGAAATATATGCCGCTATGGTCGACCGCTTAGATCAGAGTATTGGTCACCTTATCCAGAAATTGAAAGACAATAATCAACTGGATAATACACTCATTGTTTTTTTATCCGACAATGGAGCTCCGGCTGAAGATTTAGTGAAGTGGCATCATGGCGCAAGAATAAACTCAGGGCCTGTAGGCACTACAGGTTCGTATGAATCACAGAGTAAAAACTGGTCATATGCTTCCAACACACCTTATAAAGCATTTAAAGATTACACATATGAAGGTGGTATTAATACACCATTTATAGCTTGGTTTCCTAATCGAATACAGGCAAATACCATTAAAAATGGGACGGGACATATTATTGATTTAGCACCAACATTCTACGCTTTAGCAGGAGCGACATATCCAAAAATATACAAGGGTTTAAAAACCAATGATTTAAAAGGTAAAAATCTGTTGCCTGTTATTTTTGATGATAAGAATAAAATTGACAGACCTGAAGGACTTTTCTGGGAACGTGCCGGTAATCGCGCGGCTCGAATAGGCAAATGGAAGTTGATCTCAACTTGGCCCTCTTATAAATGGGAATTGTATAATTTAGAAAACGACCCTACTGAAATAAAAGATGTTGCTAGCCAAAATCATGATGTGGTATCCCAATTATCTCAAGCATATTTCAAATGGGCTAAAAATAACGGTGTTGTTGATTTCGCCGAACTTGAGGATCGTGAACCGGTATCTATGAAAGAATTTAGAAAAAGTAAGACACAAGAAATAGCAGCACCCGCTTTCCGTTTCTAGTGAATTATCTTTTCTAAAAAATGAACTCGTAACAATTTAAGAAAATTCGACATTTATATCGTGTTTAACAAATGAAAAAACAGATTACATTAATCCTAATTTTATTGGTCATCACAGTGTTTGATGGCAAAGGACAAAACCAATCATCTCCGATAGAGAAGGAAAAGAGAGAACAAAAAGATTTTCGCGTAAAAGCGGCGTTATTTCATGAAAAAATAAGCGAACAGGATAAGCCTCAGATTTTAGATGCTCGCAGTGCTGAAGAATATGAACAGGCACATTTACCACAAGCTCGTCAGATCGATCCTGCCGTTAAAGGTTATGAACAGCAATTGGGTAGATTAATCAAAAGTCAACCAGTCTTTATCTATTCTATCCAAACCGGGCGATCTACAAAAATCGCTAATTTACTCGCAGAACGTGGATTTACAAAGATCTATGTTTTGGCACCTGGTATTTCAGCTTGGATCGGAGCAGGATATCCAGTAGAGGTAGCAACTGTAAATAAAAATAGAATTTTATTGGCTGATTTTAAAACAGCATTGAAATCTCAGGAATATGTTCTCGTTGACTTCGGATCAAACTATTGCCCGCCTTGTAAAAAAGTAATACCAGTATTAGATTCAATCAACAGCAAGGCGGAAAATAATATCAAAACAATTTTAGTAGAAATAGATGCAAATCCTGAAATAATTAAAGATTTTAAAATAACTTCCATACCAACATTAATTCTTTATAAGAATGGTGAACCTATATGGAAAAAAACAGGTATTCCCTCCGTTGCAGAAATTGTAGCTGCAAGTGTCAAGTAGTGGTCTTGACCTGCTATAAGCATTATGATTTTAATAGCTAATCTGTATAGTACAGGTTAGCTATTTTTGTATACTAGTTCTGTCTTGTTTTCCAAAATCAGGTTTTAGTGACTTAAATTCCCATGTATTCATAGTATATGTAAATTTCCCTTTCTCCATCTGCCTTACACCTTTTGCAATTCGCTTCTCTCAGATAGTGATGAAATATAATTTCAGAATGATAGCATTACCCTTGTTCAAGTCATCCATTTAACTGCATAAATCTTATTTTGTAATGTAGATCATTTTTGTATATTTACGATAAGTAACCAATTATTTAATTACCAGAAACAACCTATATTCTTAACAATTTGATAACCTCCTAAAAGGATTAAGCTGTTTGTTTTTTAAATAAATTTGCCCGTGGTTTTCAAACCACAAAACCACAGATGTAGAAGATAAAACATATCAATTAACATGAATAAAACGGTAACAGAAATTGAAGAAATCGTAGCAATGTCGAGGGGAGACGTAAAGGCTTTCAATGCATTGTATGCGCGGTATCATAAACCTGTACATGCAAATATTCTAAAATTAATCGATAATCGTGAATTAGCGACCGAAGTGTTGCAAGATGTTTTTTTATCGCTTTGGCAGAATCGATTTAAGATACAGGTAGATCGTCCTGTTGGAGGCTGGTTATTTGTTGTTAGTTATAATAAATCGCTTAATGTTCTACGCAGTAAGTTGAAAGAATCAGTTGCGTATATTGCCAATTATCCCGAAGAAATTTATGCCGAGGAAGATAGCAGTATTCAGGAAGAAATTTTCAATAAGCAAATGGAAATCTTGGAAGAAGCCGTTGCCGTATTACCAAAAAGAAAACGGGAAGTATTTAAATTGTGTCGTTATGAGGGGCGCACAAAAGAAGATGTAGCTGATCTTTTAGGACTTAGCCCACAATCGGTAGCAGATTATCTCAAACAATCGAACAAAGCCATTAGAGAATATGTCGCTAAGCAATACCCTGCCTATGCAGAAAGATCATTAGTCATCGTCTTTCTTCTCGCGAATCTTTAATTTTTTTTATCCACTCCTTATTGCCTTATCTCCGGAACATTCTGATCAGAATCATAGTAAACCGCTTCATAACTTTACAAAAGGCTTTTTTACAAAAAAAAATAATCCTTTGTACCTCCGTAAAATTCGAATTATTATTTCTTTTTAAGTACGTTGGGTGATTCATCTCTCCCAAAGATTATTTGTCTTTTTTTGATAAGTATAAAAGGATGAGTATTGCGTTTACATTAAGGCTCAAATATAATCTTTCTCATATGTGATCATGTCTTTAGTATTAAGCGATGTATCCACATGTTTAATTGATGTTTTATTAATAATTTCTTAACAACAAAAGCATCCCCTTTGGAAATTTCTTGTGTATTTACTATTGATGAAGCAACAGATTCTTAATTTAATTACTCGTTTTTGGGAAGGAAAACTTTCTAAAAAGGATCAGCATAAACTATTGTCCGACTTAGAAGATTCCAAACACCCTCTAATGGAGGAACTTCGGAATGATTTTGCAACAGTACATGAAAACGAAAAATTGGCAACAGAAGAAGAGTATCAACAGATGTTATTCGGTATTCATGAAAAAATGGGAGTGATCAAAGCATTACCTAATCGACGTCGTTTAAAAATAGGCTGGTCTATTGCCGCCTCCATTTTATTGGCTATGGGAATATTTGGGTATCACTTTGTCCAAACAAATTTGCCTATTCCCATTACAACAGTACAAATACCAGAACCACTCATATATGAACTTGCCAACAGCAGTACAGATACGCTTACCTATAAAATGAAAGATGGATCTCGGATTATTTTATCCCCTAACAGTAATATTTATTATACAAAAGAATATGGAAACATCGATAGAAAACTGACACTAATTGGAGAAGCGAGATTTAATGTCGCCCATGATGCGCAACGACCATTTATTGTATCCGCCAACGGTTATACAACAACGGCACTTGGTACTGAATTTACAGTCGATAGTTATACTAAAAGTAAATTATCGGTTAGGTTAATATCTGGAAAAATAGTTGTGAAATCAACGAATCGCAGTCCATTTGAAATGAAAGATCAGGTGCTCAAGCCTGGACAACAGTTATTGATTGATGATCATTTTAAAACAGCTTTATTAGTTGATCGACAAGAAAAAGCGAACAATCTAAAATTAGCGGACAACGTGAAATCAGACGAACATAAACAAGAGGGTGGCCTGCAGTTTGATCAGACGCCACTTCCACAGGTGTTTTCTAAGATTGAAAAACTAAAGGGTGTAATCATTAATCTAGAAGAGGTATCTCTTGAAGGACTATCCTTTACTGGGAAATTTGAAGAACATTATCCACTGGATGTTATGCTATCCATTATTTGTCAGATGAATGAACTTACCTATACCCATAGCAATAACAGTATAATCATTAAAAATAAAAAGCAATAAAAGAAGTAAATAATACCGTTTAAATTTTAGTTCATGCGGTACAAACCACCTACAAATTAAAAGACTAAATGAAATGAAAAGAAACCCGATGAAGTTAAGAGCATTATTGACAATGCTATCGATCTCCGTTGCTCTGCAATCTTATGCCCAGTCCAATGGGCAAATAAGAGGTACCATTATGGATAATAATGGTGTTGTCAAAACAGGAGCGACGGTTGTACTTTTAGATACGAAAGGACAAGTTGTCACGAGTATATCGACAGATCAAAAAGGTGTATTTGCATTTAAAGAATTAAATGAAGATGCGAAGTATAAGATCAAGGTTTCCATGATTGGGTACGAATCTTACCTTGAAGATCTTAAAGGTATAAAGAGTGGTGATAGTAACTCAATTTTGATTACATTGAAAGAGCAACTTTCAGCTCTTGATGAGGTGGTTGTCATTGGTTACGGTCAGCAAAAAAGGGGAGATTTAACAACTGCTGTAAGCTCTTTACCTAATGTCGCAGAAAATGTTGCTCGTCCATTAACTAACGTGGCAGATCTGATGCAAGGAAATGTTGCAGGAGTAACGGTGATGTCTGCAGGTGGCGATCCTTCGGCAATGCCTAAAGTGATGATTAGAGGAATGGGGACACTAAACGCCGAATCGCCACTTTATGTAGTCGATGGAGCACCCTATTATGGCGGACCTATCAATCCAAATGATATTGAAAGCATGGATATCTTGAAAGATGCAGCTTCTGCAGCTATCTATGGAGCTCAGGCATCATCTGGAGTTATCGTGATCACAACTAAAAGCGGTAAAGCTGGAGCGCCCAAACTAAGTGTCGATCTGTATCGAGGTTGGCAAAATGCGAGTAATCTACCGACTGCTTTGAACGCGACACAATACGCCCAGGCCTATAATGATGCAGCGAAAAGAGATGGAGTGAATCCTGCCGATGGTCATAATGCGACATTAAATCCTTGGGGACAGGAAACCCGCACAAATTGGATGAATGAAATCTTCAGAACAGGGAATATTTTAAATGCAAATGCGCAGGTGTCTGGTGGATCAGAACGATCCAGGTATAATTCTTCATTTGGTTATCACGATAAGGAAGGTTTATTGCTGAATACAGGTTACAAACGTTTTGCTTATCGTTTGAAATCCGAATTTGATTTTTTTGATCGATTGACATTAGGACAAAATTTTTATGTCAACCATACCACCGCTCGAGGTACAAATACATCTAGCAGTTATAGTGGATCGATCATCAATGCAATTTATATGAATCCTGCAGCACCTGTATATGATGAGAAAGGATTATTTCACGGTACTGTTCCTTTTAATTTATCGCAATTTTCATCTGCATATGGTGATACTTATAATCCAGTAGCTTTACTTCTACGTCCAACAGTTAACAATCCGACACTTAACCTCAATGGTAATGTTTTTGCCAAAGTGGATTTATGGGATGGTTTAACCTTTAAATCTAATTTTGTTTTGGATATAAATCGGTATTCTTTAAAAAGATTTGATCCCAAAATACCAGAAATTGGAAGATCAAATGGCAACAATTATTTGACGCAAGAAGAAGCTCGTACAGATCGTTGGATTTGGGATCAGCAATTGAATTATACGAAACGTTTTGGTGATCACCAGATTGACGCTGTAGCAGTATACTCTGCCCAGAAAACAAAGTATGAACAATACTACATTCAGGGAATGGGATTTGAACGGGAAGACGATTGGTATCAATATATCGAGAATGCACAATCTATACCAGGAATTCCAACAAGTGATGTCTGGGAAGATGCACTAACATCTGCTATTGCTCGTGTTAATTACAATTATGCAGGACGGTATTATTTAGGAGCAAGTATCCGGCAGGATCGCAGTTCACGTTTACCAATAAATAATCGATCGGATGTATTTACATCAATTTCGGGAGCCTGGAAAATTTCTTCAGAATCATTTTTTAAAAGTGACTTTATTAATGATTTAAAACTACGCGCTTCCTGGGGCCAGATTGGAAATATTCAATCAGTAGATAAGTACGCATATAACTTACCTTTGAATAGCGGTACTGTCACACCTTTAGGGTCGGAAGGACTTTTGGTACGCCATTTTGCAATGATCAAACAAGGTAATCCTAATCTCATCTGGGAAACTTCTGAATCATGGGATATCGGCCTAGATATGACTTTATTTCGTCAGTTAAGTTTTACAGCAGATTATTATCGTAAAAAGACCATCGGAATGATCTATGAAATTCAACCCGATCCACATTCAGGTATGCAGAGAGGCCCTACAAGTAATACAGGTGATATTATGAACAAAGGATTTGAATTCAGTACAAAATATAATCATCAATTTGGAGATTGGAAACTTGGTTTAAATGCTAATATCGCTTTCAATCGGAATGAGGTATTAAATATTGATGGGTTAGGAAGTGACTTTATTGAACACGGAGATAATGTTCGAGGCATACTGTCTCCATATCGGTCTACGCCAGGACAAGCATTATATTCATACTATTTGATTCCGAATACCGGAATATTTAATTCCGAAGCAGAAGTACAGGCGCATAGTCTAAATGGTAAGCTTATTCAACCCTTTGCACGTCCTGGTGATTTAAAATTCGAAGATACAAATGGTGACGGTAAAATCAGTTTTGATGATCGTGTATATATGGGTAGTGCGGTTCCTAAGTTCACCTATGGTTTTGCCCTTAATTTAGATTATAAAAACTTTGATCTAAATGTATTAACCTATGGTATTTCAGGAGCAAAAATTTTTAACGGATATAAATTCACAGCCTATAACGCGGGCTTACAGGGTTATAATCTGGATAATCGTGTCCTAAATGCCTGGACGCCGGATAATCTAAATAGTAATATTCCAGCACTTTCTTCTAAAGATCCAAATGCTAATTACGGAACGATATCAGATTGGTACCTTGAAAGTGGCGATTATTTTCGTATAAAAAACATTACTGTTGGCTATAACTTACCTAAGTTTTTGAATAAACTGCAATCTAGGATTTATTTTTCTGCGGAAAACCCGTTCACCTTTACCTCTTATTCTGGTATAGATCCAGAGGTCGGCAGTATTGGATTAGATGTAGCGAATTATCCTTTAGCCAAGACATACACGATAGGATTAAATGTTAATTTTTAAGAATGAAAATCATGAAAACACCATCCATAAAAAAATACAAATACATTACAATAGCATTAGTAGGATTGAGTATAGGTATACAGGGCTGTAGCAAGAGTTTTACTGATCTGACTCCAAAAGGATCAATTACTAATGAAAACTTCTGGAAGACAGAAGCAGATGCCATCTTTGCCAGTAATGGTCTTTATGAACATTTCAATGACGATAATATGTTCGGAAGAGGTTTGTTTTGGTTTATCAACGCATCGGACGATATGGTAACAGGACGTACAGATGCAGGATCAGCAGCAGTGCGTAATTTTACTGCTACAGGTGCTGAAAGCCGTATTAATAGTATGTACAAGAAATTTTATCAGATCATACAACGTGCAAATACCATTATCACTAAAGTGCCAGCTATGAGCATTAGCGATAATGTAAAAAAACACGTATTAGGACAAGCATATTTCATGCGAGGTTATGCCTATTTTTATTTGTCACAATATTATGGAGATCAACGTGCTGGTGTTCCCATCGTTACAGATGCAAATATGAATGAAATTAAATTTGTACGACCGACACATGTAAAAGAGAATTTAGCACAGATTGAAGGGGATCTTTTAAAGGCAGCAGAACTATTGCCACTTGTCAACACATATGGAGCAGGTGATTTAGGAAGAGCGCATAAAGACGCTGCTTATGCCTATTTAGCCAAAACAAATTTGCAATGGGCACGATATGACGAGAGTAAATGGACGCAAGTTGTTAAGTACTGCGATATGGTGACCAACTCAGGATCAGGTCGTAAATTAATTAATACAGGAAAACCAGAAACAGATTTTGCAAGCGTCTTTTACATCGAAAACAATTTTTCATCTGAATATATCTTTTCTATAGTTTCTAATAAAATTCAGGGTTCCATATTGCCGGCTGTATTATTTGAAAATACAGGTTACGGACTTTATAATGGGTGGGGATACTTTCACCCCACTTTAGAATTGTATAACGCTTTCGAATCAGGTGACAATCGTAAAAAGGCAACCATACTTGAATTTAACGATACATTTACGTTATTTGGATTGGATCGGAAATATTATTCGTCTAATTCTCAAACTGGTTTTCAGTTCAAAAAGTATATGCAACCTTTCCGTTTTCCAAAAGATCAACATTTAAATCCAAGTGGAGATTATCCGACTTCTGATCTAAATATTCCTTTAATCCGTTATGCAGATATTCTTTTGATGAAAGCCGAAGCGCAGATTAAACAAGGGAAATCTGGAGATGTGGAGATTAATTTGGTACGTAACCGCGCAGGGCTCCCTGCAATAAGTGGCGCAACAATGGTTAATTTAAAAAGAGAGCGTCGTTCAGAGTTTGCTGCAGAATATACCGATAGGCATAGTGACTTGGTTCGTTGGGGTGATGCCCAAGCGGCCTATGCACGACCAGCAACCGGAAGGCAACATATTGCTAAAACTGATCCAACTTCTAGCTACACCATAGTACAAGTTTGGCCTGCCCGAACTTTTAATCCTGCTATTCATCATGTATGGCCAATTCCGCCATCAGATTTGAGTAATTCTGGGATCAGTCAAAATGAGGGATGGTAAAATTATCCTACAAATAACTTAAATCACAAAGACGGCAGGCTAGAAAGATGCGAAAGAGTGATCAGGTCTGTCGTTTTTTGTCCAATAGAAAGAATGAAAATGAAATTTGCTAAGTTATTATTAATACTGCCATTAGTTGGGATAATGGTCAGACTTGATGCGCAGGAAACAGCTACAGCTGTTAATCGTTTTGATAAACTCATGTATAGTACGCATCAACAGCACCATGCACTTCGGGTCCGTGGTCATAGTCATAATGATTATGAACAGGATATTCCCATGTTACGTGCTTATTATGCGGGAATGGAATCCATTGAAGCAGACCTATTTCTACGAGATGATACCTTATATGTTGCGCATGAGGCTAAAGATATCAAAGCAGGACGAACCTTGGAAAATCTATATATAAAGCCTTTGGCAAACTTATTTAAACAAAATAAGCAACATCCCTTTGCTGACAGCAGTAAAAACTTACAGCTGGTTTTAGATCTGAAAGAAGATTTTCAGATTATGATGCCAAAATTAGTAAACCTGTTAGCACCTTATCGTTACCTAGTAGATCCCAAACAAAATAAATATGCTATTCAAATTGTCATCAGTGGCAATATGCCGTCACCTGCTCTCTTTAAAAACTATCCAGACTACATATCCTTTGACGGTAGATTTGAAAACACATACACCAGCCAGCAACTGCAACGGGTAGCTATGATGAGCGATAATTTACGAACCTATACGCAATGGAACGGGAAGGGGGTGCCAACGAAGCAAGAGCAAATGAAAATTGAACAGCAAGGAGCAAAGGCACGAAAATGGGGTAAACCATTTCGTCTCTGGGGTGCACCTGAGAGTGTCAATACGTGGATAGTTTTAGAAAAAATGGGCGTTACCTGGTTAAATACAGATCATCCTGATGTGCTAAAAGCTTATTTAAATGATTTGGAGAGTTCACGTTTTACGGCAAATAAACCATACGCTGTGTATCAACCTAATTTTGCAAAAGATGGGAGTAAGGGTACAGTCAGAAATGTGATTCTGTTAATAGGAGACGGTATGGGATTAGGTCATATTCAAGCTGCTATGGTTGCCAACCGTGGTCAGTTGCATATGGCTCAGATGAAACATGTAGGGTTCTCTTTAACAGCATCAGCCAGTCCAGGTAATACAGATTCAGGAGCTGGGGGATCAGCAATTGCTACCGGGCATAAATCATATAACGGTTCGGTAAGCGTAGACACATCTGGTAATAGGTTACTGCGATTACCTGAACTATTAGCAAGAGTTGGAAAGGTTAGCGGAATACTATCCACAGGGGATGCCTCGGATGCGACTCCCGCAGCATTTTATGCGTCAAATATAGACCGAAATGCATCCATTGCAATTACAGAAGCGCTCATCGAGAATAAGGATGTTAAAATATTGGCAGGTGAACTACCTGGACCTTATCGGGAGAAAGAAAGAAAAGATGAGTTGGAAAAAAAATTAAATCAAGCCGGATATCAAGTTGTTGATAACCTAACCGAATTAAAAAACGCCAAATCAGAGAAAACAGTAGCTTATTTTAATGAACAAGATATGGTAGCTGTCAAAGATGGTAGAGGTACTATTTTAAAAGAATTGCTCGCAACGAGCATCAGTAAACTTCATGGAATGGGAAGTGGATTCTTTATTATGGCCGAGGGGGCTCAGATTGACTATGGTGGCCATGCGCGAGATTTAAACTATGTGGTAACAGAAGCTTTGGATTTTGATCAGGCAGTCGGCGAAGCACTTCGTTATGCTGATCAGAATGGTGAGACACTTGTAGTGGTAACAGCAGACCATGAAACTGGCGCATTATCTTTATTAGATGCTGATGTAAAAACAGGCAGTATACAAGCCAGCTTTGCGTCTAATGATCACAGTGCGATGATGGTGCCTGTAATGGCATATGGCCCCGGGGCTCAAAACTTTTTGGGTTATTATCAGAATACCGAACTTTTTAAAAAAATTGCACAAGTCTTAGGCGCAATACAGCAGTAGTTGAATTATCAAAAATAAGCTTGTATATAATAAACTGGGCATTTCATTCTTATTAAATGGCCGGTTTATTATCTAACAAAATCTGATACTAGTGCAAATTTTTTAAAAATTATCTCTTCATTATGATACCTTCACCATAAGCGTATATTCTTGAGCATTTATCTACATCTTCTGATGATTGGAGAAATAAGATTCCCCCTAAAGAATACAATTTTGCACATCCACCTTCATGTATAGTTGCTGTAAATCATTAAAAATCATATTATCTAATAGCTGTTTTTAGTTGTCAATTAAACTTTTGGGTATTAAAGAAGTCAAAACTAATATTTAACAGCACTTATTCTAGCCTTGAAAATAAGTGGTATCATTTCGAGTATTTACAATTTGTAAGTGTTAAGTGTAATCCTTACAAAAGAACAGCAGGAACACTCATAATTACTAATAAACAGTATTAAGGATAGTTTGGCTCGATATTTGAATGATATGAAGTAATCAAAACAATATATATATGATAAAAAGAGAAAGAACAAGAAAATCAAAAATTGAACAAAACCCATACATGTATTACATGACTAACTGGGGTTTTATGGAAACGGAAATCAAAGAAGATCGTCCCGTAGCATTGAAAAAAGAAAATGACAAGCTTGAGAAATAATTCTCAACGCTTTTAAAATCACAAATTAGACACTTGCTTTTCCTAACGGAAAGCATTTTGTGTTTATAGACCTTTCCAATCTTTTATTTAATTATTTCAGGTATGTCGACGTCTAGTCAGAGTTGCTCATGTGTCTACATGTAAAAGCCGCTATAAAAATTTATTTATAGCGGCTTTTAATTTTTAGAAAAATTTCGACTATTTCTTTGGCTCTAATCCTTTAGTCAGATCTTTTGCGTGCTTGACTTTTTTATCCAATAATCCGAGCGCAATGACATCAGCCATTTCCGTCACATAGTGAAACTTCATATCTTTGATATAACTCTCTTTGATCTCTTCAATATCTTTTTGATTAGATTTACATAAAATAATCTCTTTGATATTCGCTCGCTTAGCTGCCAAAATCTTCTCCTTAATACCGCCAACAGGAAGAACTTTTCCACGTAAAGTAATCTCACCTGTCATTGCTAAGTTTTCTTTAACCTTACGCTGTGTAAATAGGGAAGTTAATGCCGTCAACATGGTTACACCTGCCGAAGGCCCGTCTTTTGGTGTAGCTCCTGCTGGAACGTGAATATGTACATCCCAATGATCGAAAACGCGGTAATCAATGTCAAATTCTTCAGCATGCGAACGTAGATAAGCCATTGCAATGGAAGCTGATTCCTTCATCACGTCGCCCAAGTTACCTGTTAAGCTCATTTTTCCTTTACCTGGGCTCAAACTTGACTCTATAAACAATATATCGCCACCGACAGAAGTCCAGGCTAACCCTGTAACAACACCAGCAACTTCATTATTTTCATAACTATCTTTATCAAAAATAGGAGCACCTAAAATCTCTACAAGATCCTTATCATTAATATTGACATTGTATTCTTTTTCCATAACAATGCGAGTTGCAATACCACGGACAGTAGAACCTATTTTTTTCTCTAAACCACGTACACCAGATTCGCGCGTATATTCTTCAATTATTTTCTCAATAATTTTAGATTTCAACGAAATATCCTTTGCTGTTAATCCATGTGCTTCACGCTGTTTCGGAATAAGGTGTTTCTTGGCAATTTCAATTTTTTCTTCGATCGTATAACCATTAACTTCAATAATCTCCATACGATCCAAGAGAGCTGGTTGTATATTATTTAAGGAGTTAGCTGTAGCGATAAACATGACCTTAGATAAATCGTACTCCATCTCAACATAATGATCATAGAAACTCGTATTTTGCTCCGGATCTAAAACTTCTAATAGGGCAGAAGATGGATCTCCTTTAAAGTCAGCACTCATCTTATCAATTTCATCCAATACAAATACAGGGTTCGCTGCACCTGCTTTTTTCAAAGATTGAATGATACGACCTGGCATTGCACCAATATACGTCTTTCGGTGACCCCTGATTTCTGCTTCATCACGCACACCACCTAAGGCCATTCTAGTATACTTACGGCCTAATGCTTTTGCAATAGATTTCCCTAATGATGTTTTACCGACTCCCGGAGGGCCTACTAAACATAAAATAGGAGCCTTCATATTGTTTTTCAATTTCAATACGGCCAAATACTCAATAATACGCTGCTTAACTTTATCCAACCCATAATGGTCTTTATCCAGTACTTTTTGTGCTCTATTCAGGTCAAAATTATCTTTTGTAAACTCATTCCAAGGAAGGTCAAGTAATAATTCTAAATAATTGATCTGAACAGAATAATCTGCGGCAGCAGGATTGATCCGTGCTAATTTTTCAATTTCTTTATCGAAATGCTTAGCAACAACTTCATTCCATTTTTTCTTTGATGCTCTTTTTTTCAATTCGATAATCTCTAAATCGGGAGTGTTTCCGCCCAATTCTTCTTGAATCGTCTTTAACTGTTGATTTAAGAAATAATCGCGTTGTTGTTTATCTAAATCTATTCTTACTTTATTTTGAATCTGGTTTTTAAGTTCTAAAATTTGAATTTCAGAAGTTAATAACTCTAATAATAGGCGAGCTTTCTCATCAGCATTTAATAATTCCAATAACTGTTGTTTCTGAATTAAATCAACATTGATATTAGAAGAAATAAAGTTAATAAGGAAAGTCGGACTCTCGATATTCTTAATGGCAATACCTGCCTCGCTTGGTAGGTTCGGCGATAGTTGAATAATTTGAAGAGCCATCTCTTTTAAAGTCGCTATTAAGGCTTTAAATTCCTTAGTCGACTTCGGTTTCTCTTCCTTATATTTCTCAACGTTAGCTTTTAGATAAGGTTCGGTCTGAACAGCTTCAAGCAATTTAAAACGTTGCTTACCTTGTAAAATCACCGTTGTATTACCATCAGGCATCTGTAAAACTTTGATGATATGTGCTACAGTTCCGACTTGATAAAGCTCATCAATAGTAGGATCTTCCATAGACATATCCTTTTGAGCTACAACACCTATTGTTTTATCTCCTTGGTAAGCGTCTTTAACTAATTTGATGGATTTATCCCGACCCACAGTAATTGGAATAACTACTCCAGGAAATAAAACTGTATTGCGTAAAGACAAAATCGATAGTGACTCCGGAATCTCTGCATTGCGCATGTCATCTTCATCTTGTTGACTTAATAATGGAAAGAATTCGGTATCTTCAGATATAATGGGAATCGCCTGATTGAAATCAAATGTTTCGAATTTGCTCATATTATGTTAAGGTATATTAATATTTTTATGTCAGTTTATGACAACATGTCGTAATTCTGATAAAAAGTTATTTTAAATTTGTGAATGTAGGGTATTGCAAGTAAGATGCCAACCTATTATTTGAAAACGAATGATCCATTAATGCAGTGCTTTAAGAAAAAAAGACAGTCTGACATGTGAATTTTGTCACATTATTCAATTTATTATTGTGTAAATAGGCATAATAATTGTAATATTGAATACGTATTTAGCGTTGTATGTTGAAGTCAAGTAAAACGAGATTTCAACAACACAAACTAAGCGGTTGAATATGAATTAAATACTTTAAATTGAAACGTAATTAAATAAATATGACTCTTAAATCGATTAAATTAGGCTTATTTACTGGTGCATTTGCCTTGATGTCACTTTCATCTTTTGCACAGACAGCAAAACAGGAAGAGCATTCGAATCCAAATGTTCGTTTAGGTCAAAAAGCACTATTGGATGGTGACTTCAAAAAAGCAGCAATTTACTTAGAAAAGTCTTTGCCAGTGGAAAGTAAAGATCCAGATGTATTATATATGTTAGGTTACTCTCAATTTCAGAATGGCGAATTTAAAAAGGCAGCAGAGTCTTTCGGAAAAGTAGTTGCTTTGGACAGTAAAAATGCAAACGGTTACTATTTTAAAGGAAAAGCAAATAATAATTTAGCGACTCAAACTTCTACAAAATTGAGCAGTTCTGCTCGTGAAGCATTATTAAAATCTGCTATCGAAGATTATTCTAAAGCGATTGCATTAAATGCAAGTGATGTGAAGCTTTATCAAAATAGAGCGCTAGCTTTCCGTGACTATGGTATTTTAGTTGGAACTTCCGGAGTTGCGAATTATAATAAAGCAGTTGCAACTGATGCTTATAACAACGCAGTAAAAGATTTTGAAAAAGTTTTAACTTTTGATGCTTCTCGTAAAGACATTCAAACAGAAATCAAAAAAGCTAAAATTTACAGAGATAACTTGAAGTAATCTTTCAAAAACAAAAAAACACCATATCGCGATATGGTGTTTTTTTTTGTAATTACTTGAGATGTAGGAGAGGTTTCTAAATTTTAGTGATTCAGAAACTTTCCTATAATTTTATAATGACTTTTTCCCAATATCAGAATATCCTGATTTTTTTCAATTTGATAAATAGAGTCAACATCATACGTCAGTTTTTCTTCACTTGAATATAAGCTATTGTCTACTTTTCTTTCAATGACAACCTGTCTAATCTTACCTTTTAAATCATGCTCCACAGCGAGATACTGAATCGCTAATCCGGGATCTTTGGCCTGATAAATTGTTTTACAATCTTCTTCTCTAAAATTATACAAACTGGCATCAGCATTTTTTGTAATATCAGCAGCTATAAATCCACTGAGTTCATTTTGCCAGTTTGGGATCTTCAAAGATTTCACTTCCTCATCGGAGTCTTTAATGACCGTTTTTTCAACCGTTGGATTCAATTTTGTTAACTTTTCAATTTCAGAATTAAAAAATGAATCCAGAGAAAGAGTTGATCCTTTTACTTGCTTTTGCACCGTTTTGTCGTTTTGACAGGACGATAGTAGGAGCGCACCCCCTATAATTAATAAAGAGAGTGCGTTACCTATACGTTTATTTTTCATATTAGTCTTGAATCAATACCTCGCCATCCATTTCGGCAGGGATCTCAACTTTTAGTAATTTCAATACAGTAGGCGCTATATCACCCAATTTACCATCCTTAATGCTTTTATAATCCTTATCGATCAAAATACATGGAACAAGGTTTGTTGTATGAGCAGTGTTAACTGATCCATCAGCATTGACCATAAATTCGGAATTACCATGATCTGCAATGATGATAAATGAATATCCGTATTGTAAACCCTTTTCAACAACTTGTTTAGTACAATTGTCTACTGTTTCAACCGCTTTTACTACCGCGTCAAATACACCCGTATGTCCGACCATATCTGGGTTTGCAAAATTCAGACAGATAAAATCTGGTTGCGCTTCTTCAATATCTTTTATAATAGCATTAGTAATGCCTTGTGCAGACATTTCTGGCTGTAAATCGTAAGTCGCAACTTTAGGAGATGGTACCAACAAACGGTGTTCTCCATCAAACTCCTGTTCACGTCCTCCAGAAAAGAAAAATGTGACATGTGGATATTTTTCAGTTTCTGCGATACGTACCTGTGTTTTATGATGAGCCGCTAAAACTTCACCTAAAGTATTATTTAAATTGTCTTTATGGAAGATGACTTTAACATTTTTAAATGTCTCGTCATATGACGTCATCGTAATATAATAAAGATCCAATGGTTTTAGGTCGTACTCTGGAAACGCCTTTTGCGTTAAAGCAATAGTAATCTCGCGTCCTCGGTCTGTTCGGAAATTAAAACAGATTACGACATCTCCATCTTGAATTGTAGCAACAGGTTGATTTGCAGCATTAGTCAAAACAAGCGGTTGCACAAATTCATCTGTAATGTTTTGATTATATGATTCTTGTATAGCGTGTTGTAAATCTTTAGTTTCAGTCCCACTACCATGTACCATCAAATCATACGCAAGTTTTACACGCTCCCAGCGGTTGTCGCGGTCCATTGCATAATAACGACCGATTGCTGACGCAAGAGTACCGACAGACTGAGGTAGGAAATCTTGCAATTCTTTCACATAGTTTAATCCAGAATTTGGATCTGTATCGCGTCCGTCAAGAAAAGCATGTATAAATACCTGATCTGAAGTTAAACCCGCATGTTTTGCAGCATCACATAGACCACGTAAATGACTTGTATGTGCATGAACGCCACCGTCGGACAATAAACCGATAAAATGAACCTTCTTATTATTTGCTAAAGCATATTTAAAGGAGTCTTGAATAGTGATGTCCGTATTAAAAATACCATCACGAACAGCTTTATGAATGCGGCCTAATTCTTGATAAACCACACGTCCTGCGCCCAAATTCATATGTCCAACTTCAGAGTTACCCATTTGACCTTCAGGTAAACCAACAGCTTCACCAGAAGCTACTAGTTTTGAATTGGGGTAGTTCGCCTTCAAATAATCCAAGTAAGGAGTATTTGCCGCAAATGCTGCGTCAGATTGATCTTCTTTTCCGTATCCTAATCCGTCTAGGATTAATAGTGCTACTTTTTTTTCCATAATTATATAAGCAAATATAATTTAAAACAACTGATAATTCAAGATTATGAGGAATGTAATGAAGAATTAAAGTTTGTTTAATGTAAAATTTATATAAATTTGGCATTGTTTATGTGAATCATCTACCAAATCACAAAGCTAGTCTTTAACACAATAACTATTGGGTAAGTTCTTGAACTACACAGAGTTTAATTTCTATAATTAATGAAAAAGATCCTATTTTTTATAAGTCTTTTTATGTGTATAACTATGCGCATATCAGCGAATAATATTGACAAGAACAACTTACCAATGTATGAATCTTCTTTATTTATTTCTGATATTAACGATGCTTTAATGCTGCAATTGAAAGCAGGGAATGCTAAAAATATAGCACGGTATTTTGCGACAAATGTAACGTTGTCAATCTTAAGTGAGGATGGCCAATATTCTAAATTTCAGGCTGAAATGTTGTTAGAGTCATTTTTCTCAAAAAACAAACCAGGTGCAGTAAAATTAATACAGAAAATTACAAATAAAACCAATTACAGTTATTACGTATATCAACTTACCAGTAATAAAAATCTGTTTCGAGTTTTTGTGAAGATAAGTTCGGCAAAATCTACACAAACTATAGAAGAATTTAGAGTTGAAAAACAGGCTTCTAAATAATAATTCCAAATTATTTTCTTGAATAAAATTTAAATTTCCATCTTCGCTACATATTTTGTGAGGACTCATGATGGAAAAAAAAGAATATATTAAAAAATTCGTTCAACAGGCAATTCTAGAAGATGTCGGAGATGGTGATCATACAACACTTTCAACGATTCCTAAAGACAAAGCTGGAGAGGCTAAATTAATTGTTAAAGAAGAAGGTATACTTGCTGGGGTAGAGATTGCATTAGAAATTATCAATCAAATAGATCCTACACTTGCTCATGAAGTGCTAATTCATGATGGAGCGAGTGTAAAAATTGGTGATATAGCCTTAATCCTGAAAGGAAAAATCCATAGTATCCTAATTGCCGAACGCTTGATCTTAAACGTGATGCAACGCATGAGCGGGATTGCGACAACCACAAACCGATATGCGAAATTATTAGCCGGAACAAAAACGAAAATATTAGATACGCGCAAAACAACTCCCTTGTTACGTTTGTTAGAGAAAGAAGCGGTAAAGATCGGAGGGGGAACCAATCATCGTTTTGGCTTGTATGACATGATTTTAATTAAAGATAATCATGTTGATTACAGTGGAGGTATCACGCAGGCTTTAACTCGCGCAAATGCCTACAGAGACACCTTAAATAAGCATATTGAGATTGAAATTGAGGTTAGAAATTTTGAGGAGCTAGCTGAAGTTATTACCTTTGGCAAGGTCGACCGCATCATGTTAGACAATTTTAGTCCCTCAGATGTGAAGAAAGCTGTCGATATTATTGCAGAAAGATTTGTCACTGAGGCTTCTGGAGGAATTACAGAAGACACACTTCAAGCATATGCAGCAGCCGGAGTAGATTTTATCTCGGTTGGAGCATTGACGCATTCTGTAAAAAGTTTGGATTTAAGCTTAAAGGCCAAATTAGTTTAGGATTTAACAATAATTAATGATTTCTATTTATTTAGTAAGTGCAGTAGTACTAGCTTATTTATTTGGTTCAATCCCAACTGCGGTATGGTTTGGACAGGCATTTTATGGCGTTGACGTTAGAGAGTATGGAAGTGGTAATGCCGGTGCAACCAACACCTTTCGCGTTTTGGGACCAAAAGCAGGTGCTGTGGTGATGTTCGTCGATATCTTTAAAGGGTTCACGTCTACAAATCTAGCTTATTTAATAGAAGCGGGGCAAAGTACCAGTAATGTCCAATTTGTTAACTATCAATTGGCACTTGGTGTGATTGCTGTTTTAGGACATCTATTTCCTGTTTTTGCTGGCTTTAGAGGAGGCAAGGGAGTGGCAACACTCTTTGGCATGATCCTCGCAATTCATGCTCCCGCCGCATTACTTTGCGTTACGGTCTTTATTGTAATCTTGTTGACAACGCATTATGTATCATTAAGTTCAATAATGGCAGGTTTTACCTTTCCTTTTAGCATAGCTTTCTTATTTAAAACATCTATTCCTTCAGTTCTATTATATGGCATCGCGATCTGCGCATTGATATTGATTACCCATCAAAAGAATATCGAACGCCTCTTAAAGGGACACGAATCTAAAGTTTATCTTTTCAAGAATAAAAAGAAGAAAATTTAGGCATAGGAATTGCGTCGGGTACAATCTAATGCAGTGTTTAACATTTAAAATATGAAAAAGGTTTTTAAATATACAAGTATGTTCCTGATTGGAGCTACTTTAGCATCCTGCTCGACTGTGCCGATTACTGGACGTAAGCAGTTGAGTTTGGTGAGTGATAGTGAAATTCAGGAACAAGCGGCGTCTTCTTACAAACAATTTTTAAATTCCTCAAAAACAAAAGTAATTACAGGTACAAGTCAGGCAACTTTAGTTAAAAAAGTTGGTAATAAACTGGCGATAGCCGTTAATCAATACCTTACGCAGCAAGGTATAGCAAATCAATTTAATTTCAGTTGGGAGTTTAATTTGGTGCAAAGCGATGAAGTCAATGCATGGTGTATGCCCGGTGGAAAAGTAGCTATATACACAGGTATTCTTCCAGTTACGCAGAATGAAACTGGATTAGCGACAGTAATGGGACATGAAATTGCCCACGCAATAGCACGTCACTCTATGGAGCAGATGTCTCGTCAATATGCTACACAAGCAATTGGTAGTGTTATTGGGGTTGCAACTGCTGGGAGTAGTTATGCCGGGATTATCAATAACGCATACGGTATTGGCGGTCAATTAACGTCATTGAAATACTCGCGTGGGAATGAATCTGAAGCAGATCGTATGGGTTTAGTGATTATGGCAATGGCGGGCTACAATCCTGCTGAAGCTGTTAAATTTTGGGAACGCATGGCAAGTGGCGGGTCTAAAGGGAATCCTGAATTTTTAAGTACTCACCCTAGTGATGCAAGACGTATCAGTGATATTCAAAAATTGCTTCCAGAAGCTTTAAAGTATTATAAAAGATAGTTTCTATATAATTTAGAAAAAAAGAGGTTATTAAACCTCTTTTTTTGTGGCTAATCAGCTCGGGTTAATCCAATTCATTGGCTTAATTATTGTTTTGAATTTCTAAACGCAATTAAAACAGATGAAATTATGGGAATGACAGATTTAATCACAGGTGGCCTTGGTAATCAAATGGCTGCAGGATTGTCCAAAAAGCTGGGAATTGACAGCACCAAAGCAACTTGGATATTAGCAATAGCGGTTCCTTTGATCGCGGGAGCAATTAAATATAATCAAAGTAAGGACGACACCAGTCAGGCTAAAGGTTTTGCCGATGCATTAGACACAAAACATAACGGTGAAATATTGGATCATGTCGATGAGGTAATCGAACAGGGACCTACAGAAGATGGCAACAAGATCGTGCAGCACATCTTTGGCAGCAAGACTGAATATGTTGCTTCTGGATTAGCGGAGAAAAGTGGATTTAGTTCGGCTCAGGTTACAGGAGTACTGGCTACCCTGGCACCTATTGTTATGGGTTATTTGGGTAAGGAAAAAGCAAATGCCGCGCAAAATGGAACGAGTAATCCTTTAGGTGATCTGCTGGGAGGCTTTTTAGGTGGCAATACGGGTTCTGGAGGAGGATTAGGGAGTATAATTGGGAATATATTCGGTGCTGATAAAAATGAACCAACAGCCACAACTACTTCAGGAGGATTGACAGACAAGATCTCCGACTTTTTTGATAAGAATAAAGATGGTAGTGCCATAGATGATATTGTTGGTATGTTTACCAAAAAATAACCAGATGATAAAAAACACTTTGCTGTTCCAATTGTTATTTTATTAAAGATCAAGATACAAGATTATGGAAGATAGAAATAAATATGACTCAGCTACTGTTGCCCTAGAGAAGTTAAAAGAAGCGGGGTATACAATAGATTATAACATTGAACTGGATTCTTTGATTGCAAATCCATCTAATTATAAGATTGATTATATTTATCGATATGAAGGAGATTCGAATCCGGATGACGAAAACACAGTTTATGGAATCACGGAGAAAAACGGTTCAAATAAAGGTGTTTTTGTCATTGGAAATTTATCCTTTGTGGAAGGTGATATAAGAGATGTTATAATAAACCTCGAAATTGCCCATAAAGAGAGCATTTAATGCTATAAAATAGAAAGAGAGGTGTTGACCTCTCTTTCTATTTATAGAGGATCACAGCGCTTTATAAGTAATGTGTGGTTCTAGCGCTCAAAAGTCATGTAGAATCAGGCTTCCTAAATCCTCATCTTTCACAATTTTAACTGAAACAGGGATGCGCTCCTGTAATTCATCAACATGAGAGATAATTCCTACAATACGATTTTCTTTATGAAGGGCATTTAAAGTTTCAAAAATTAAATTGACAGATTCAGTATCTTGTGTTCCAAATCCTTCATCAATGAAAAAGAAATTCTTTTCATTCTGATTGAGACTACGCGTGCTCTCCGCTAGTGCTAGAGCCAAACATAAGGATGCCTGAAAAAATTGCCCTCCCGATAATGTCCTCACAGATCGCGATTTACCACCATTTAAATGATCCATTACTTCAAAATCATTTTCATTATTGATGATTAGTTTCAGATGACCTCGAGTGAGTCTTTCAAAACGATGATTGGCGATATGACATAGATCCTCTAAGTATTGAGTTGAAATGTAATCAACAAAACCATTTCCCTTAAAGAGATTTGATAAAATACTTAAATTCTTATTTCGAAGTGCCAATTTATCGAAAGCACTTCGCAATTCTAATTTCTCAGCGTATCTCTTTTTTGAAATTAGAATTTGATCTTTGAGAGATTGCAATTGACCTATCAGCATTTCTTTGGCTTCTTTTGCCAATTGCAGATCTTGGCTGATTTTTGTAATCTGGGAAATATCAACAGCTTCCTGATTTATTTTCTGCTCTAATTGTACCAGATTGGCCTTAACAATAGCAAAATGCTCTTCAAATCGTTTGATACGTAATTCTTCTTTTTCAAGATCATATTGCTGTTTTAATATTTCTTTTACAGCGTCAAGAGACACAAAATCATGCTGCTGCAACAGTTCTTCAATCAGCTTCTGCTGCAATGATATCTTAGATTGCTTACTCTTTAATTGCGTCTCTAACGTATTGCTTGTTGTAGAAAGTGATGCTATAGAAATATTGAATTGATTAATTTCATTTAGCAACCTACTGTATTCCTGCTCTATATGGCCTATTGATTGAAGTGATTGTGTAATCAATATTTCAATTTCAGATATTTCAAATTGTTCGAATTCCGATAATTTTAATCGTTTAATCAGTTGTTCATGAATACTTGATCGTCCTTCAAGTGTAGATTTAGTAAGAGCAATACTATTCAAACCATTACTGTATTTTTCCTTTTTAATCTTTAGATCATCTAATTCCTTTTGAATTGCTGCTAAAGTCGATTCTGCTTGTGTACAGGCTTGTTCAATGGATTCAGCCTGCAATTTCCATTGATCGAAACTTGTACGATCATTGTGCTGAAAGTTAGTCCACGTGAATTGAGTCAGGTGATGATTAAATTCTATCGTTAGCGCATTCAACTTTTCGACACTTTTATCTATATCCCTTTGCAATGTTATCAGGTTTGCATCTAGTTGGATGAATCGTTGTTGACGCTGTTGAATTTGCAGTATTGTTTCTTGCACATGCATTTTCTCAGATTTAAGTTTAACCAATTGCTCAGAAACATCCTCAGTTTGCATAATATGTGGATGGTGCTCGGAACCACATAAAGGACAGGCTTCTCCAGCTGTCAAAGCATGAGAAAAGTTAGCTAACTGTTGTTTTACCTGAATTTTATTTTCATCCAACTGAATTCTTTCTAGTAAAATAGATGCACTCTTCTCATCTTCAGTAAGTTTCTCTCGCCAGGATGTAGGAGTGAGGTTTTCCTTTTCGAATTGAAGTATGATATCCTGATAATCCTTTCGCTTAATTTTTAAATCTGCTTCTAAATCATGTTGCGTTTTAATATATTGCTCTTGTTTTGAATACCAATCATTTATAGTCATTAATAAATTACTTGCCACACGGCTTGCTTTAAGATTGGTAATTTCTTGCTGTTTTTCCTGAACTAACGTTTGTTTATTTAAAATCTGCTGGTCAACACCTTGCAGCACAACCTGTCCATTAGCTAATCGTTCAGCTTCTTTTTTGATATCAACTTGCAGTTTTAAAATATGAACAATATTTCTCATATCCTCAACAGCAATTCTTTTATTATCGAGTTGATTAAAATCCTGCTCTACTATCTTAAATGCACTATTTGCTGTTAACAGTGATGTATGGACTGCATTTAATTGATGTTTCGTTCGAGCAAAATCTTGTGTTAGCTGGAACTCCTCTGTCTGTAGATCTGCGAGATTATCGAGCGCATGCTTAAAAATACGATCAACTTTTTGAAATAACAGAATCTGTTTCTTTAAATTTTCAATTGTACCTTGTTCGGCATTTAATTGAGCAAAAGCTTGTTTCTGTATAGCTATTTCTTTATGGAACTGTTGAACTTCCAATAATTTTTGATGTTGTTGATCTAATTGTTGATGTGTATTTGTGACTTCTTGGAGCTTCAATTGTTCATTCTCCAATTGTAAAAGCAATTCAGCTATACTTTCTTCTGTGTAATCCTCTAAAGTTTGTACTGCGCCAGAAATATTTTGGAGTTTCAGTTCTGTTTCCTTACTTAGAGAAGCGACTTTATAAAATAGATCATAATGATCTAAATTAAAAAGTTCCTTCATCATGCCCGAGCGTTCAGCTCCCTTAAGCTCAAGAAACTCTTTAAATTGCCCCTGAGGTACAATAACTGTACGGTTGAAGTTTTTGTAAGATATGCCTAATATGGTTTCAGCATCGGTACTTTCAAGTGGTATTTTTTCATCACCTTCAAAAACATAAGCTTTTCGTACAGGTGTTGTAACTTTTTCAAACTGCTTGCTATTTCTTCGCCAAGATGATTCAAACGCATACTTTTTGTTTTCTTTTCCAATAAAATGAAACTCAATCCGCAACTGATTGGAATTTAAGTTCATCATATTGTAGGCTCTATTGTTGCTGTTTAACCGATTTGTGCTTGCAAATAAGGCAAAAGTAATGGCTTCCAGAATCGTTGATTTTCCAGAACCAACTTTTCCAAAAATACCGAAAAGACCGGCCGCTGTCAAAGCGGTAAAATCTATTTCTTGTTTTGATTGATAGGAATATAATCCTTCTATGGATAGATATAATGGCAACATAATCGTTAATTCTCCTTTTCAGTTTGAGTACCCAGAACTTCGTTAAATAGCGCTATCAATTCCTCCGATGGAGATTGGTCATTATTTCGAAATCGGAAATAATCAGAGAAATTTTCGTTAATACTTTTGCTTCTTCTGGATATGGGTTCGTTTTGATAGGTAGCACTACTGTTCACTTCAGGAATGATATAGATAATACCCGGGTGGCTATCTTCAATACGTTTCTTTTCACCTTGCGTTAAAGATGTTTCTGAAACAAGTGTTAGTTCAACTAAACAATCTTGATTCACTGTAAGCCAATCAATAGCATCTGTAACAGAATGAAATTTTTTTCGTATTAATTTTTTTCCAGATTGGATGTTGATCGCTTTATAGACCGCCTCTTTTTGTGGCTCCAGCGTTACAATCACCACTTTCTTATCTTGCCCTGCTTCGGAAAAAGAATAGCAAAGTGGACTACTCGAATAGATAACTGGTGCACGATGTCCTCCCACTTCTTGGTAGCGATGCAGGTGACCTAAAGCTGTATATTGAATTTGAGGAGGAATACATTCCGTATAAACAGTATCTGCAAAACCAATACGCAAAGGTTTTTCGCCGTCTGGCTCCTCTAATACGGGACCTCCCTTTTTATTCATGTATAAATGTGAAACCAAAATATTAGCGCCTCGATCATCGCAGTATAAATCGGCCAGCGAGCTCCATTTTTTACTTAAAACTTCATTGAGCCCGATCTGTTCATCTTCACCAAGATATTCTTTGAGTCGATGTTCGTTAGCAAAGGCAGTTATAATAAGCCGAATTGGAAAATCATGAGCTGGAAGCTTGATTTCAAGAAAACCGATATCCCCTTTAGTGATTTCAAATCCTCCCTCAATTTGATAAGGATTAAATTTCATGTTGGGTTTACCCGCGAAAATAATTCCGCAATCTCTCGCAAGGCTATCAGGAGCATCTACACGATCAGGTGAATCGTGATTTCCGGCAATGGCAATGACAGGTCTGGAACCATTTTTCGTTAAGCGTTTAAGTGTTTTATAAAGGAGTTCAATAGCTTCGACAGGTGGATTGAACGCATCGAACAGATCTCCAGCGACAATAACAAGATCAACTTGTTCTTGATCTGCTATCTGAACAATTTCATCCAGTACTTCTTTTTGTTCATCAAATCTGGAGAAATAATCCAATCGTTTACCCAAATGCCAATCGGCTGTATGTAAAATTTTTAGCGACATGTTTTACTTGTGAAAACTTAAAATTACCTCGAATTTTCTATAAAAAAGAAGTTAATTAATATTAATATCTATTTTGCTGATTCAGAATAAAATGTATTTTTGTTTCTTATGCATACGATAAACAATTCTCATAAACGTAATTTTTGGCTTTTAGGTATTATTTCCATGCTAATCTGTAGCATCTGGAATAATGAAGTATATGCCCAACTAAAGGCGATTAAAGGGGAGACGACCTATCCTTTTTTATTGAATTTACCAGAAGAAGAACAGATCGATAACCTGCCAGGCGATAAACAGCCCGTTTTGATATTTCTCCACGGAAGGAGTCTGTCGGGTACAAATCTTGATCGTGTTAAACGATATGGCGTACTTTATGCGATGAATAAAGGTCAGGAAGTTCCTGGTATTGTAATCGCTCCACAGTCACGAGGCGGATGGGATCCTGATAAAGTTATTGAGATTGTGGATTATGCTATCGAACATTATAACGCCGACCCGGATCGGGTATATATCTGCGGAATGAGTATGGGCGGATACGGCACAATGGATGTTGCAGGTAAATATCCAGATCGTATCGCAGCGGCAGTAGCTATATGTGGAGGTGGAAGTGTTAAGTATGCCGACAACCTAAGTCAGGTACCACTTTGGGTACAACATGGAAATCGTGACCGGGCTGTACCCATGTCAGAATCAAAAAAAATAGTCAATGCAATTAAGAAAGCAGATCCTGAAGCTGATGTAACGTTGACTATAATTCCAGGTGGTACACATGGGAGTGTGGAACGCCTTTTTCATCAAGATGAAATTTACGAATGGCTGTTTAAGCATACGAGGAAGGGATCCTAAACACCTAACTTGTTTTTTTGTTTTATTTAGAGATTAATATTACAAAACAGGTAAACTTTCAAAATTATTTTGCTCCAAAATGATCCATTATGACAATCGATTGCATTGTCTTTTTTGCAATTATTGAATGCATCAATTATTATAATTATAAAAACGAATGTTAATTTTTGTTAAAATTCTCAATTTATCAATTATTACTTATTTAAATAAAAAAGCATCCAATTGAAGACTCTTGTTATGAGTAGGTTAAGTTTTTGTTAAGTGCTTTCAATGTTAAATTCTCTTTATACTTTTGAGCCATATTTATAACAAAAATTTTCTTTATGAAAAGACCTTTACTCTTTTTTGCGCTTGTATTAGCAAGTTATGGTACCATTCACGCTCAAGTAACAACAAGTAGCATGACTGGTTTAGTAACACAATCTGGTGGTCAAATTACTTCTGGAGCCACCATTAAAGCAGTCCATGTACCATCAGGAACAGCGTACACAGGATCTTCAAATTCTGCCGGTCGTTTTAATCTTCCTGCAATGCGTGTAGGAGGTCCTTATAAGGTAGAAATTACCTATGTAGGACAACAACCGATCGTTTATAATGATGTTTATATTCAATTGGGACAACCGTACATTATTAACGGTAAATTTGGTTCAGGCGAAACTATGCTTGATGAAGTAGCTGTTACAAGGACTAAAGGATCAAAAAATTTAAAAACTGGTGCTGAAACGTCTATCTCTAGAAAACAGTTAGAAAATTTACCTACGGTTTCACGCTCAATTGAAGATTTTACAAGATTGACACCACAAGCTGATGTAAAAGGACAATCGGTATCCATCGGTGGTATGAATAATAGGTTCAATCAGTTCACTATCGATGGAGCAGTTACGAATGATGTTTTTGGACTTAACTCAAATGGATTAAACGGAGGTGGTAGTGGAACCAGTCCGATCTCATTAGATGCCATTGAACAGATGTCTGTTCAGGTGGCACCATTTGATGTCCGCTCAAGTGGATTTGCAGGGGGAGGGATTTCAGCGGTTACCAAGTCTGGAACCAATCAATTTCAAGGTTCAGTTTACCATTATTTTAGAAATCAAAGCTTAACAGGGAAGACTCCAAATGCTTTGCTAAAAGATAATGAAAAGGGGACAAGATTAGCTGATTTTTCTGAGAAAACTTATGGAGTACGTCTTGGAGGACCAATAGTTAAAGACAAATTATTCTTCTTTGTGAACTATGAGCATACAAAAAGCAAAACTCCAGAAAATTTTCAAGTTGGTTCAACCGGATCGAATTTACTAGAAGCCGATGCGCAACGTATTTATGATATTGCTCGGAATAAATATGGTTATGATGCAGGTTCTTTTACAGACCTAGTAGATGAAAATAAGTCCAATAAAATTATGACGCGTTTGGACTGGAATATTGACGAAAAAAACAAACTTTCATTAAGATACAATTACGTAGACGGTACAGATGTTGGCAATACTCGTACAGCTACATCACTGACATTTGGTAATGGTGCCATATTAAAAGATTTTAAATCTAATGCGCTCACCTTGGAATTTAGTAGCCGTATCAGTAATTCATTTGCTAATAGCTTTATTGCAGGTTATTCACGAGTTCGAGATGCGAGAAGTTATAAAAATCCCTTATTTCCGAATGTTCGTATAAATGTTCCAAGACAAATTGAGGTAAATGGAGAACCAACTACGGTAACAGGTAACTATTATTTGGGAACAGATCCATTTAGTAATATCAATCAATTGGACCAGGATGTATATACATTATCTAATAATTTAACGTGGTATAAAGGTCTTCATACATTGACATTTGGTACACAAAATGAATTCTACAAGATGTATAATGCTTATACAGGAAATTCGAATGGAGCATTTGTTTTCAGTGATTCTAAAGTAGGAGATGTAAATCCTGCAACAGGAAAACCCTATACTGCAATTGAGAATTTTGAACGTGGCATGGCCAATAGCATGCAATTCAGCTATAGTAATACTGATGATCCTCGTCAGGGTGCCAAATTCAATGCAGTTCAATTGGGATTCTATGTTCAAGATGAATTTCAAATGCAGGATAATTTAAAAATTACTGCAGGTGTACGTGTAGATATTCCAATTTATTTGGATAAACCATTGGAAAATACCGATTTTAACAACTCTATCCTAGCTAAGCAGTACGATGTTCAAACCAACCGTATGCCACGTCCTGCCTTGATGTTTTCTCCTAGAATAGGTTTTAACTGGGATGTGAATAGAGATCGCTCTACCATAGTACGTGGGGGAATGGGAATATTTACTTCTCGCGTTCCATTTGTATGGGCAGCAGGCGCCTTTACGCAAAGTGGAGCATTACTAGGTGGTAATAATCTTGGTAACGGTACCGATGCTAATGTTCCGTTTATTAGCGATGTTAATAAATTGCCTAAATATCAAGGAACTGTTACTCCATCCGGAAATATTACGGTACTTGACCGTAATTTAAAATTACCGCAAATTGCCCGCTTTTCAGGAGGAATAGATCAAGTGCTACCATATGGCATCAAAGCAACATTAGAATTGATTTATTCGAAGAATTTAAGTGCATTCAATTTTAGAGATATAAATTTAGAGAGACCAATTGGAACATTAGAAGGAGCGGATAACCGTCTTGTGTATGATGCCAATAACAATAACCGTCGTGTATTAGATAACTACAGTGAAGTTATCTATGTAAATAATGTCAATAAGGGCTATTCTTGGTCTACTACTGCGTCATTATCAAAAAGTTTCTTGTTTGGCTTAGATGCATCAGTAGCATATACCTATACAGCAGCCAAGGATCTAATTTCCGGCACTTCCTCTCAGAATCAATCAAATTGGTACCGGGTTGCTTCAGTAAATGGTTCAAATAATGTGACTCTTGCACACAATCCATTCAGTACGGGAAGTCGTGTAATTGGATTTTTATCATTCTCGAAAGAGTACCTTAAACATCTTGGGACATCAGTTTCTTTAGTTTATACAGGACAGTCAGGGGCTAGATTCTCTTATCTAGCTGGTGGAAACTTAACGGGGTATGCATCTTCACCTAGTAATCAGTTTAACTTAATGTACATTCCGAAAGATCAATCAGAGATTACATTTGTCCAAAATAAAGAACAAACCCCACAGCAACAATGGGATGCGCTCAATAGCTTTATTGAATCAAATGATTATTTAAAATCCAGAAGAGGTCAATATGCGGAAAGAAATGCAGCTAGAACACCTTTCTCTCATAAATTTGATTTAAAGATTGTTCAAGATTTATTTACCAATATTGGTAGTACAAAAAATAAATTACAACTTTCGGTTGATATCATGAATGTTGGAAACCTATTAAATAATGATTGGGGTAAACAGTATAATGGTTCCGGAGGATTCTTTGACAATAGTTTTATACCAGTTACATTCGCTGGATATGAGGGGACCACTAAGAAACCTACGTATAGATTGGCGAACGTTAATGGTAATGTACCTTATTATGTTCAAGATCTTTCTTCTAGATGGTCTGCTCAAGTTGGTATTCGTTATATCTTTAACTAATATAGGATCAAATTCTAAATAGGTTGAACTATATTTAACCATAAAAACCTTATCTGTTTACTTAGATAAGGTTTTTTTTAGAATTGTAACAATACTATTAAAACAGGATGATTTCATTCTAGCCGATTTTTTTGTTTGCTTTTCACTGTAAATTACAGCACCTGTTATTATCAAATTAAAGTCTCCTTTTGGTTTTATTAAAATATTTAAATCAGTATTGACATATTTTAGCCAGAAAATAGAGGGGATAGATCGTGTTTTACCTCGATGATGTCTCTAAAATGTAACAAGCATTTGTCAACGCATATAGTAGTAGAACAGTTTAATGCATTAGTACTATCAAACGATGGCTATAGTATATATTAGACACGTTGAATTTTAGAAAAGAAGCAATCACAAAAGGTATACCTTCCACATAAAAAAAGCTCAGCACATCCTATGCTAAGCTTTTTTTATATCAATCTTAAAGATCCTCTAATTAACGTTTTACTTATTTAGGCTTTCTAAACATAAAATAAAGTCCACCTAATATAAAAGGAATACTTAGGAGCTGTCCCATATTTAAAGCCATTCCTTGTTCAAATGCTTCCTGGTCAATTTTGAAACTTTCGAGGTAAAGTCGAGCAGAAAAAAGTAAGACAAAAAAGAGTCCCATTAATGCTCCGGGTTTTTGCAACTTTTTATTTTTGAATAAGTAAACAATAATAAAGAAGATGATGATATAGGCAATAGCTTCATAAAGTTGTCCTGGGTGACGAGGCACTTGATCTACATGATCAAAAACAATCGCCCATGGTTTATCGGTAGGTGTACCAATAATCTCCGAATTGAAAAAGTTACCTAAACGGATGAAGGCTCCTGCAATTGGTACAACCACTACAAGGCGGTCTGCCAGCCAAAGAAAGTTTGTTTTCGTTTTTCTGCAGAATAAGTATAATGCGACCAATATACCTATCGCGCCACCATGACTAGCTAAACCTGCAAATCCAGTCATTTGAAATTGACCATTTACAAATTTAAATGGTAATACCATTTCCCATAAATGATCTTTATAATAATCAAATTCATAAAATAGACAATGTCCTAATCTAGCGCCAATTAAAGTTCCTAGAAAGATATAAATGCTCAATTGATCCAATAATTCTTGACTCTTATTTTCATTTCTGAATATTTTAAGCATGATCATATACGATACCGCAAATGCCGCTAACCAGCATAAAGCATAGTAACGAAGACCAAAAGTGCCAATTTTAAATATTTCAGGATCTAAATTCCAATGTATGACGCTGAATAAATTCTCCATATTGTCTATTAATTTTTTTACAAGCGTAAATATAATGTTTAAAATCATTTTCAGCTCATGATTGCATCGGAATAAAGCTAAAAAAGCAAGAAAAGTGCCCAATATGGGCACAGATGAAATAAATTCAATTTTTACTTTTGTGGTTACTATAATTTTTCATAATTTGACATCGGAAATAAAATTAGGAGCATGGCAGACAAGAAGAAGAAAGAAAATAAACATATTTCAATAGTAACAAAGGACTCGATTTCTTTTTTTGAAAAATATATTAATAATCCGTCACCAACTGGATTTGAATGGGAGGGACAGCGCTTATGGTTAGATTATTTAAAGCCGTATGTAGACGAAACATTCACGGATAACTATGGTACTGCTGTAGGAGTTATCAACCCAGAAGCTGACTATAAAGTTGTTATAGAAGCACATGCTGATGAGATCTCCTGGTTCGTTAACTATATCACGAAGGACGGTTTAATTTATGTGATTCGCAATGGTGGTTCCGACCACCAGATCGCACCATCTAAAAAAGTAAATATTCATACTGATAAAGGTATTGTAAAGGCGGTATTCGGTTGGCCAGCAATACATACACGTTCAGGAGAGAAAGAAGAAGCACCTACATTAAAAAATATCTTTTTAGATTGTGGTTGTATTTCCAAGGACGAAGTAGAAGCTTTGGGTATTCATGTAGGTTGTGTTATTACTTATGAAGATGAGTTCAGCATCCTTAATGACCGCTATTATGTAGGTCGTGCTATGGACAACCGTGCTGGTGGCTTTATGATAGCTGAAGTAGCGCGTTTACTCAAAGAAAATAAAAAGAAATTACCATTTGGTTTATATATCGTAAACTCTGTTCAAGAGGAAATCGGTCTACGTGGAGCTGAAATGATTGCACAGCGTATCAAACCAAATGTTGCGATCGTTACAGATGTTACACATGATACTCAGACTCCAATGATTAACAAGATTACACAGGGTGATTTATCATCTGGAGGAGGACCTGTATTATCTTATGCTCCGGCAGTTCAGATTAATTTAAACAAATTATTGGTTCAGGTAGCAGAAAAAAATGCAATTCCTTTCCAACGTCAAGCATCATCACGTTCTACAGGTACCGATACCGATGCATTTGCATACAGTAATGGAGGTGTGCCATCTGCATTGATTTCATTACCTTTACGCTACATGCATACTACTGTAGAGATGGTGCACAAAGAAGATGTCGACAATGTCATCCGCCTGATCTATGAAACATTATTGAATATTGAAGCAGGACAGGACTTTAGAACTTTTAGCAAATAATAAGAATAACATATATTAAATACTTATAATAAATTTTATGGAAAATAATCAAAATCAAAACGAATTGAGTATCGAGTTGACAGAAGAAGTAGCAGAAGGAATCTACTCAAATCTAGCGATCATTACACATTCAAACACAGAGTTTGTGATTGACTTCGTACGTGTAATGCCAGGTGTGCCGAAAGCTAAAGTGAAATCTAGAATCGTTTTGACACCAGAACATGCTAAACGTTTGTTAGGTGCATTACAAGATAATGTTATTCGCTTTGACGCTATTGCTGCTGGAAACCAAACTGCTGATGCAGAAGTAATCGGTGGTGATCCAACTGTTGCGTTCCCATTTGGTGGAACAACTGGTCAAGCGTAATTTTTCGCATTGTAAAATGCAATAAATAAGCTTCTACAAAAGAGCTAAAGCCGTAGGTTTTAGCTCTTTTTCTTTTATATCGCATGAACTGTGCTTTTAGGCTTGAATTTTGTTTAAATTTAGATAACTAAAATTATATTATATGGATATTCAAGTCAGGAACTTGACGAAGAAAGATTATGTTGATTTGAGAAGGTCAATGACCGAAGCTTACCAAGGAGTAGGAGATGTCTGGACAAGAGAAAATATTGTCGATTTAATCGATATGTTTCCTGAAGGACAATTATGTGTAGAAATCGACGGTCATGTTGTAGCTTGCGCACTTTCCATCATTTTAAACTCAAAAAAAAGTAATATATACGATAGTTATTATGAAATTATTGATGACGGAAAATTTTCAAAACATACCAGCGATGGCGACACACTCTATGGTATAGAAGTCTTTGTACATCCAGATCATCGTGCATTAAGATTAGGAAGGCGCTTATATGATGCACGTAAAGAACTGTGTGAGCAGATGAATTTAAAATCTATCGTAGCAGGAGGAAGGATCCCCAATTATCACAATTATTCAGATAAAATGAGTCCAAGGACATATATTGAAAAAGTGAAACGTAAAGAAATTTTCGATCCAACGTTAACCTTTCAATTGTCCAATGATTTTCATGTCAAAAAGATATTGAAGCATTACCTTCCCGAAGATTCAGAATCGATGGAGTTTGCAACCCTATTGGAGTGGAATAATATCTATTACGAATCAGAAACACGTTCTATTTCTACCACCAAACAAACCATTCGATTAGGTTTAGTACAGTGGCAAATGCGTTTATTTGACAATATTGATGCCTTTTTTGATCAAATTGAATTCTTTGTTGATACCGTGAGCGATTATGGAACAGATTTTATTATGTTTCCAGAATTTTTCAATTCACCGTTAATGAGTCCGTATAATGAATTGCCTGAAAGGTTGGCAATGGAAAAACTAGCAGAGAAGACATCAGAAATTATTGATAAAATCCAACAATTTGCTGTTTCCTATAATGTCAATATCATTGCTGGCTCCATGCCCATCATGGAAAACAAGAAACTATATAATATATCTTACCTCTGTCACCGGAACGGTAAACTGGATTCATTTAAAAAGATTCACATTACTCCCAATGAAAGTAAATATTATGGAATGACCGGAGGTAATGAAGTGAAAGTATTTGATACAGATTGCGGGAAAGTAGGTTTACTGATTTGTTATGATGTTGAGTTTCCAGAATTGAGCCGTATTCTAGCCGATCAAGGAATGCAGATCTTATTTGTACCCTTTATGACAGACACACAGAATGGCTACATCCGTGTTAGAACCTGTGCACAGGCTCGCGCAATTGAGAATGAATGTTATGTGGCTATTGCCGGATCTGTAGGAAATTTACCTCGGGTCAATAATATGGATATCCAATATTCACAATCGGCCGTATTTACACCTTCGGATTTTGCCTTTCCAAATAATGCGATAAAAGCAGAGGCTACGCCAAACACCGAGATGGTGCTAATTGCAGATGTCGATTTATATGCACTTCGTGACCTGCATGAATATGGAACCGTCAAGGTGATGAAGGATCGACGAAAGGATCTTTATGAAGTAAAATTGTTAAAATAACGATATTAAAAAAGGGATTTAATGAATTAAATCCCTTTTTTAATATCGTTAACCTTGAATGTTATTTTTGCAATTTAACATTTACGGCATTCATACCTTTCAATCCTTTTTCAGTTTCAAAAGTTACTTTGTCGTTTTCTTTAACAGCATCAATCAGACCATTAACGTGGAAAAATATTTTATCCTGAGTCTTGAGATCACGAATGAAACCAAAACCTTTGTCTGTATTGTAAAAATTCACAATACCAGATTTGATTAAATCCTCAGGGTTTGCTTCATATTTAGCAGTTGATATCGCGATATCTTCTACGTTAATTTTTGTTTTTTTTGTTGGATCAGGAGGAGTAGAAGTTATATTTCCATATTCATCGACATAAACAAACATTTCTTCTAAACTTTTACCTTTATCGGTATTGTTTTTTCGTTCTTCTTTCTTTTGTTCCTTATCTTGTTTCTTTTTTAACTTTTTCTTCTCTTTTTCTTTTTTGCTAAAACTTTCTGAACTACTCATTTATTTATTTAAAATTAATATTAAACCATATTAAACTACTCAATTTATAGCAGTTTAAGTAAACAAAAGTCAGCGCATTAAATAAATTCAAAGGTGAAAGCCATATCTCGAATTAAGATAAAATTGATATGTTTTAAAACGTAAGGACTCTGCTTAATGACACAAATATACTAAAAAATAGTGAATATTATATATTATTCATAAAAATTACAATTTAATTTAGACTAGGAGACTGCGGAAAATTAACCACATGAGCATACTTGGGTCCCAGACTCATAACAGATTGTTTCCAAAGTAGTTCTGTATCTTTTTCAAACACCAATCCCGTTGAAAACTTGTTCTGTACAGCCCAGCTATTTTCCTTAATTTCTTTATCTAACTGCTCTGGTTGCCAGCCCGAATACCCTAAGAAAAACTTGACTTCATCTTCTTTTATCTTATGATCATTAATAAGTGAAAATAGCAATTCTGGATCTCCGCCGAAATAGATATTTTCACGAATTTCGTCACCACTTAACAATAAGTCAAATCTTGAGTGGATAAAGAATACCTCATTTTGTGCTACAGGTCCACCAATATGTAGTGGAAATGTGCAATTCGCTATTTTTTCAACCAAATCACCGATACAGCCCACAACCTTATGATTTAGAATAAATCCTAAAGTACCTTCTTTTTCATTATGATTACACAATAAAATCACAGATCTTTCGAAGTGCGGGTCGAGCATAAAAGGTTCAGATATTAATAAACAGCCAGCCTTTGGGTCAAGTTCGTTAAACATTGCGATACATATTAGACTTATTATACAATAAAATTAATGCCAAAGTCATTTTGCAGATTAATTTATACTAGATTAGTCGATAAAAATAAGTGAATTTAGTATGTTTGTGACATACAAAAAATCAAAGTCATGGCAATCGAACATAAAGATATTGCCGCTATTCGACAAGATTATGCATTAGGTAATCTGTGTGAAAGCGAAGTAAGCAATGATCCTTTAGTGCAATTTGAAAGATGGTTTAACGAAGCTGTTCATAGTGAGGTTCTTGAACCCAATGCAATGGTCTTATCAACCGTAGGAGAGTTTTCCCTACCTTCTTCCAGAATTGTTTTGCTTAAAGATCTTAAAGAGAACGGTTTTAGTTTTTTTACAAATTTTAATAGCCGTAAAGGAACAGAAATGGATGCTAATCCTCATGTTGCCGTACTATTTTTCTGGCCAGAATTGCAACGTCAGGTACGTATTGAGGGATTGATAGAAAAATTACCAGTAGAAGACTCTGATGAATATTTTCAGTCAAGACCAAAAGGAAGCCGTATTGGCGCTATTGCTTCACCTCAAAGTGATACCATTCCAAACCGTACTTTTTTAGAAGAAAGAGTGGCAGGTCTAACAGAAGAATTTAAAGACCAGGAGCAAGTACCTCGTCCCGAATTTTGGGGAGGATACTTAATTAAACCACTATATATGGAGTTCTGGCAAGGGCGTTCAAGCCGCCTGCATGATCGGATTGCTTTTCAGAAAGTTTCAGATTCATGGAAAATAACCCGTTTAGCACCATAGTATATGAATATACACGAAATTTCAAAATCAATAACTGCGCAGTTCGGGGAAGAGGCTATCGAAAAGATTGAGGAATCGGGTTTGCAGTCTGCTTTATTTGTTAATAAATCATTTTTAGAACAAATCTGTTATTACCTGAGGGATCAAGAAGGCTTCTATTTTGATTTTTTAAATAATATTGCGGCAGTTGATTTAGGTGATGCTGGATTTTTGGTAACTTATCATATGACCTCTATACCATACCAACACACTTTGGTGTTAAAAGTTGCCGTTGCAAATGATCGTGATTTACAGCAATTACCCGAAGTACCATCGTTAGCCGCAGTGTGGAAAACTGCAGATTGGCATGAAAGGGAAGCTTTTGATCTCATGGGTATATTTTTCACGAATCATCCTGATCTTAGACGTATTCTACTCCCTGATGACTGGGAAGGATACCCCTTAAGAAAGGATTATCAAGACCCTGAAAGTTATCATGGCATAGCAATTAAATAAAATAAGAACTGGATAACCAAAAATATGTCGCATACGAAGTATACTGCAGCTTTAGAAAAATACCAACAACATTTAGATAGCATTGGCTCTCAAGAAATGATTATTAATATGGGCCCGCAACATCCATCTACCCATGGCGTGCTTCGGCTTCAATTGATTACAGATGGAGAGCTTGTAAAAGAAGTCATTCCACATTTAGGCTATTTGCATCGCTGTTTTGATAAACATGCGGAATCAATGAATTATGGTAAAAGTATTCCATTTACAGATCGTCTGGATTATTTATCATCGATGAATAATAGCCATGCATTTGTAATGGGGGTAGAGCGCATGCTCGGTATCGACGATAAAATACCAAAAAGAGTTGAATATGTACGTGTTCTGGTCTGCGAATTAAATAGAATAGCATCGCACTTAATTGGTATCGGTACCTATGGAATTGATATAGGTGCATTTACGCCGTTTATGTGGTGTTTTAGAGATCGGGAGCATATCATGAATATGCTTGAATGGGTATCCGGTTCACGCATGCTCTATAATTACATTTGGGTTGGAGGCTTATTTTACGATTTACCGGTAGGTTTTGAAGAAAGGTGTGCTGAATTTGTAACTTATTTTAAACCAAAATTGGTCGAACTCGATGAACTGTTGACCGAGAACCAGATTTTCATATCCCGAACAGCAAATATTGGTGTGTTGCCTGCAGATGTCGCGATCAATTATGGTGTTTCTGGTCCGATGTTAAGAGCTTCAGGAATCAAATGGGATCTGAGAAGAATTGACGGTTATTCTGTTTATCCAGAAATTGATTTCGAAATCCCTGTTGGAAAAGGAGAGATGGGAGCGCTCGGAGATTGCTGGGACCGATACAAAATCCGGGTCGATGAAGTAAAAGAATCTGTTAAGATTATCGAACAATGCTTGGAAAGACTATTAAAAGAATTTCCGCGTACAGATACATTTGACCCAAGAGCACTTGTACCTAAAAAGGTGAATTTAAAAGCACAGGACTATTATGTAAGAGCAGAAAATCCGAAAGGTGAATTAGGATTTTACTTTGTAACACAAGAAAAAACAGACATTCCTAAGCGTGTGAAAGCAAGAGGTCCGAGTTTTAACAATCTTTCCGTTTTACCTGAATTAGGAAAAGGAACCTTAATTGCTGATCTGATCGCTATATTGGGTTCTATGGACATCGTATTAGGCGAAGTCGATCGCTAATCGCTGTATTTGTAATTTTTGTGTTATCAAGACGCATCAACCCGCAAATTAGTTTGGTTTACCATTCCTTTATCCTATATTTGTAGTCTCATAATTTAAGTTTATAATTGGTTAATAAAAGTCTGCTATTGCAAAATAGTGGACTTTTTTATTTTGCAAAACACCTCATTATACCAATTAAACGCACGTCAAAATCCCAATAAAATTAGTAACTTTACCACACACAAAATGTTTTTAAAGTGGCCGATAGTTTAGTTATCATACCTACATATAACGAGAAAGAGAATATTGAAAAAATAATTCGCAAAGTATGCTCACTCTCAGTACCTTTTCATATTTTAATCGTTGATGATGGTTCTCCAGATGGGACTGCACAAATCGTAAAATCGCTTGAAGCGGAATTCAGAGGACGTTTGTTCATTGAGGAACGCAAAGGGAAATTAGGACTTGGCACTGCTTATATCCATGGTTTTAAATGGGCATTAGCACGAGAATATGAGTTTATTTTTGAAATGGACGCAGATTTTAGCCATAATCCAGAAGATCTAATTCGTTTAAGACAAAGTTGCTTAGATGGTGCAGATATGAGTATCGGATCTCGTTATATCAAAGGGGTCAATGTCGTTAATTGGCCGATGAATAGGGTTTTGATGTCCTATTTCGCATCTGTTTATGTACGGTTTATCACCGGAATCAATATCCAAGATGCTACAGCCGGTTTTGTGTGTTTTAGACGGAAAGTTCTTGAGCGTATACCGCTTGATAAAATTCGATTTGTGGGCTATGCCTTTCAGATAGAAATGAAATTTACGGCGATACAATATAAGTTTAATGTGGTCGAAGTACCGATTATTTTTACAGACCGGACAGAAGGTACTTCAAAAATGAGTACCAGTATTTTTAAAGAAGCTTTTTTTGGTGTTATTCAACTAAAGATTTCAAGTTGGACGCGAAAGTATAATTAAATTGAAGAAAGGAAAGCGTAAATGAATGAACACTTAGATCCAAATGCGGAAAACTTAAGTCATACAGACAGAGACATTGAACGTGTATTGCGACCTCAGGCTTTTGAGGACTTTACGGGACAGGAGAAAATTTTAGAGAATCTTAATATTTTTGTTAAGGCTGCAAAATTAAGAGGCGAGTCTTTGGATCATGTATTACTTCATGGCCCCCCAGGATTGGGTAAAACGACACTTTCCAATATTATCGCCAATGAGATGGGCGTAGGTATTAAAATTACTTCAGGACCCGTTCTGGATAAACCCGGTGACCTGGCGGGATTACTGACCAATCTGGAAGAGGGTGACGTCTTGTTTATAGATGAAATCCACCGGTTAAGCCCGATTGTTGAAGAATACCTCTATTCAGCAATGGAAGACTTCAAGATCGATATCATGTTGGAGACCGGACCAAATGCACGATCTGTGCAAATATCGCTTAACCCATTCACCTTAATTGGAGCAACAACACGTTCAGGACTATTAACATCTCCATTACGTGCGCGATTTGGGATTAATGCGCGATTACAATATTACGACGTTAAGTTATTGACCACCATAGTACTGAGATCTGCAGATATCCTAAAAACACCCATTACAGATGAAGGTGCCTATGAAATTGCAAGAAGAAGCAGAGGAACACCGCGTATAGCCAATGCCCTGTTGAGAAGAACACGGGATTTTGCACAAATAAAAGGAACAGGTTCTATTGAGCGAGAGATAGCAAAATATGCACTTAATGCCCTAAACGTGGATGAAAATGGTTTGGATGAAATGGATAATCGTATTCTGACCACCATCATAGATAAATTTAAAGGAGGTCCTGTTGGTTTAAAAACCATTGCTACTGCCGTAGGAGAAGATGAAGGTACAATTGAAGAAGTTTATGAACCTTTTCTTATTCAAGAAGGTTATTTAATGCGAACTTCGAGAGGGAGAGAATGTACTGAAGCTGCTTTTAGGCACCTAGGGCGAGCATATTCACATAAAGGTAATACACTATTTTAGTGCTAGAGTTATCTGAAAAATAGTAATTAAATGCTATGATGATGGTGGACATCTCTTAAATCTTGAAGATAAGAGAGCGAAAGCAAGTCATAGCATTTTAGTTTAACCTATTTGATGTACTTTTTCAAAATTTTCAAACTCCTGCTTTTAATCGCTGGAGTAGGGTTTATTCTCAATAAATATTCGACCTGTGCATAAAGTTCTTCTTTAACCCACGCATATTTTTTACTCATTTGATCTAAAATATCCATGCAATTTGCAGCTACAGCAACCGGACAACTTGGATCAGTTAACCATTTGAAAGAGACGTCAATTATGCAATCATATTCTTCATCAGACAAGCGGATATGATTTACTTTTGGAGAGGTGATGTATATTAATACTTTGCTATAACTTCTAGCGCAGCTCCAATTATTTAAATCTGTCAGATTTTTAATCAGCATTTGGTAGTTACTCTTGTCAAGCAAGGCTTTATCTTTTAAAACAATGGTCTCGAACATCCAGGCGCTTCTAAAGGCAAGTTGCTTATCCGCTTCATATGTAGACAGCGCCAAAAGATCAAGTAAAGATAATCCTTGTAAAATATCCAAAGAAAAATCCGCTACCTGATACTGAGTATAGATAGCGGAAAAAATTTCTAATTTTTGTTTTGTAATCATTGATTATCTACTCAACGGTATTTCTCTATTCATTTCAGTCATATTGACTTCTTCAATTTTTGAATCACCGATTAGGTATTCTGCAAAATAGTCACCCATTTTCCAGAAAAAATATTCTGTCATATCACCAAATCCGTGACGTTGACCAGGTAAAAGCAAGAAGTCAAAACGCTTATTTGCTTTGATTAAAGCGTTCACCATTCTAATAGAATTAGCCGGGTGTACATTATTATCAATATCACCAGTTGCAATCAGAAGCTTACCTTTAAGATTTTTTGCTAAGTCTGTATTTTTATCGATCTGATAAGCAAATGTAGTATCGCCTTTGGCACTAATTTTCTCCGTTACACCATGATGTCTTTCACTCCACCATCTGTTGTAGATGTTATTTTCATGATTTCCAGCACCAGAAACAGCTACTTTGAAGAAATCAGGATATACCAACATTGCTGCAGTTGACATAAATCCACCACCCGAATGTCCTGTAATTCCAACACGGTTGATATCAATAAACTTGTAGCGGTCTGCCAATTGTTCAGCAGCGGCCTTTTTATCTTCCAATCCATAATCCCTTAAGTTACCATAGCCAAATGTATGGTACCATTGTGATCGAGCAGGATGACCACCACGGTTACCCACTGTAATGACAATCATGCCAAATTGTGCTAATCGGTCAATTCTATCCATGCTTCTACCAAAAGACTGATTTACAGCCTCCGTTTGTGGTCCAGGATAGATATATTCCACAATGGGATAAGTTCTGGTGCTATCAAAATCAAATGGTTTATACATAACACCATATAGATCAGTAATACCGTCACCAGCTTTTACTTTAAATGGTTGCGGAAACTTATAACCAGCAGCAAAAAGTAAAGATAGATCCGCCTTTTCTAAGGTCATTAATTTCTTACCATTTGTATGGTATAAAGCGATTTCTGGAATCGTATTTACCCTAGAAAAATTATTAACAAAGTAACGAGAACTTTCACTGACATCAACCTGATGATCAAAGTTTCCTGGGTTTAATAATTTTAGATTTCCACCATTAAAGCCCACACTGTAGTGATGTAAATAATACGGATCTTCATTTTTTTCTCGACCATTAGCCGTGAAATACAACGTTCTTGTTGCCATATCAGATCCTGTAATTTCTTCACAATTGAAAGATCCACTTGTCAACTGCTGTTTCAAATTACCTTGATTATCATACAGGTAAAAATGTCCCCAGCCATCACGTTGTGACCAATGGATAAACTCAGCACCATTATTAATTAATAAAGGCTTTTTGATATCCTGATAAACGTTAGATCTCTCTTCAACTAACACTTTAATTGAGCCGTCTATATTAACCTTAACCAAATCGATACGTTTCAAATCACGGCTAGAACGTGCGATGTAAAATGCCTCATTTGACCCTAACCAGTAATTGATAAAATAATCACCCTTGTAGCTATTTTTATCTGTGGTTTTAGACCAATTACTTATCGTTTGATTTTTAAAAGCATCAACTTTTATCTGTTTGTAAGTTTTATCAGAAGCCTTGAAGATGAACATTTGAGTTTCCGTAGAATCTACTTCACCTGGCATCTGGTATTTATAGGTCTCTAAAGTAGGACGTTTACTTCCTACGTTATTAATCACCCATAACGGGTTTAAACTTCTGTTATCTTTACGTGTAATAACAAAATGCTTACCATCAGGAGACCAGTTCATCCATACACGCTTGCGCTTCACAAGATCTTCATCTTTCTTATCGTCGCCTGTAGTGGTGCTATATTCATCACCCGCCCAAGCATAATATTGTACGCCATCTTTAGTGATCTGATGTTCTACAATTGTTGAATCTTTTTCATTCTTAACCGCTTTTTCATAATTGGCGCGATCCATCCAGTACAAATTAAAGTCCTTAGCAAAGTAGACGGTATTGGTATCAGGAGAGAAGGTTGCCCATGATAGAGGCTGTTTCTCTTTTGATTTATCGCTTAGCTCAATGACTTTCTGTGTTGCCAGATCATATTCCAGATAGAAAAGCTTCTTTTTTATCGTGTCAGTTTTCACTTTCAGCTTCTCAATCTCTTCTTTGGACTTTACTGTATCTTTCGTACTGGCAACCTCAAATCTGATTTTCTTCTCATCTTTTGTAAATCTTAAATTCTGAAGAGACAGATGTTGAGCATCAAATGGATTTTTCACAATCTTAGTAATTTGTGCCGCTAATTTTTCATTATCGAAAAGTGTTTCTTTTTTATTGGCAGCAGGATCCACTAGGTACCAGTTTTTTCCTTGAGGTGTAGTGAAATCGTACCAGAAGCGATCAGAAAAGTTTATCCAATTTGGTTTAACCGTAGTAGAAAAAATCATTTTCTTAAGCCTATCTGGCGAAAATTTTGACGCTAACAGGTAGTTTGCTTTAGGTGGTGAGGTTGATTCTTGGGCTGTAGCATAAAAACATGATAGCAACAGTCCTAAGAATAAGTAAATCTTATTCATTCTTTAGTTTTATGTGAAATTTATAAATCAAAAGTATTAAGTAATCACATGAGAAAGAAGCAAGTCTTGTAAAATTTTAGTTAAAGAGCCCTAAGAGTAGAACTTTTCATTAAAATTGACTAAAAAGAGCTCTTCTGTAGCCCGGGTAATTCCAGTATATAGCCACCTTAAAAACTCGGTAGTCAACATTTCATCTGTCAAATAGCCTTGGTCGACAAAAACAGCTGGCCATTGTCCACCCTGAGCCTTGTGACAGGTAATCGCAAAAGCAAATTTTATCTGTAACGCATTATAATAGGGATCTTTCTTAATCGCTTCCAGTCGATCCTGTTTTAAGAAAATATCTTCGTAATCCAGCGCCACTGCCTCGTATAGTTTTTTCTGTTCCTCATAAGGAAGATTAGGGCTGTCTGTATAGAGACTATCCAGAATAACACGGCAGGTTATTGGTTCTTGATTTTGAGTATCCATAAATTCAAGAGTAATATCCGCAAACCGAAATCCATGTTGCTCATGCACGTTGCTTACTTTTCTTATTTTCGCCATATCACCATTAGCAATAAAGCCATTTTCAATCCCATTATCTTGAAGCCAAAAATAATTATTGCGTACGACCATGATATGATCCCCACCTGTAATCTCCTCGTCTCGAAATAGAATCTGGTTACGGATATGCTGATTGTATAAGTTAGCAGACTTATTGCTACGACAGATTATCATTGTATTTTCGATTCCGAACTTATCATATGCATAATTAATTCCCTCAATTAAACGTTCACCTGTCATTCGGTAAATATCTTTAAATCCATTTGTTATGAATTTAGGGAAAGGGTAGGTGCCTTCCAGCTCTTCAAGATTTATTTCCTGACGGATCTTTGTCGCATTAAAAAGAATTCCAGAACTTTTCTGTTGCCGAACAACATCTGTCAATTCGAAGGTATAAGGGTGAAAATAAAATTCATGCTCTAAATAAGCCGGATTAAGAGCAGGGCTTTCCCACAGACCCACCGGCGGTAGCTGGGCGGTATCACCCACAAACATGATCGAACAGTTTTTACCGCTTCGTACATATTTCACAAGATCGTCCAATAAGCTTTTCGAAAACATGTTGACGCTTTCATTCGATATCATGGAAGATTCATCGATAATAAATAATGTATCTTCATGCAGGTTTTCAGCTAAAGTGAAATCCAGCTGAAAAGAAACCGCATTTTTCTTACGGTATATTTTCTTGTGGATGGTCAGTGCAGGTCTACCCGAATAGAAACTCATTACTTTTGCTGCTCGACCCGTAGGAGCAAGCAAGACCGCTTTCTTCTTGATATAAGGAAGGGTTTTCACGAGAGCGGAAATGATCGTTGTTTTACCTGTTCCGGCATAGCCCTTTAATACAAAACAATCTTGCGTATGAAAAGAACTCAGAAATTGAGCTAACAGTTCAAAAACAGAATTTTGTTGCGGAGTCGCTGTCCAAGGAAAGCGTTGGATCAATAAATCTTTAATAAGCACCATCAAAGTTATCTAAAAGGTTTGTCTTATCGTTTAGAAAAGTTAATTTTGTTAGGTTGTACAATTTAATAATTGAATTTGGAAAGCATAAATATGAATTATATATCGGAGAAGTTTAATATCCATTTTTTGCCAGAATACACCTTATCTGCGAAAGCGGGTTTTAGCAAAGATGTAATTGCAGTTACAGACAAGCAGTTAAATCTGAATCTGTTGCTAGAATATGACGCCGAAAACCCAAAATTGGATGCTACTCAAATCCTAAGTTTACCTTTTCGATATGTTAAGGTGGTCATTCCTCATCAAAGTTTAACATTCATTCCTAAGGAGGTTTTTCAAGAAGATCGATTAAGCGAATATGCACCATACTTGGTAGAACATGTTCCCAATCATATTCACACCTATGAAATGAAAAATTTGGGAATTGTTGCCGTGTTTGAATACGATCTCATCTTATATAATAGATGGAAAGCGCTTTTCCCTGATGCAGAAATTTTCCCTGAGTTCTGCATTATATTAGATCAGGCGCAAGATCTTGTTCCAATTAGAGGTTCCGTTTTAGGTGTACATTTTGTATCCGATCATTTGGTAGATTTATACTTGTTTCAAAATGGGCAATTCATGTTGTATAATTCTTTTGATGTGCATTTTGCAGATGATTTAAATTACTACATTTTAAATATTATACAACAATTTTCACTAACTGATCAAGTTTCTAAAGTATTGGTATCAGGCGAAATACCTAATGATACCTATCGTAAATGTTTAGAAAGATATTCGACAACCATAGCGCACTTAGAATCTAAAAGTAAGGCTCATATCAATAAGGATATCGAAGGAATCAATTTTAAAAAATATAATACATTATTTGACGCGATACTATGCGAATAATAGGAGGGCAATATGGTGGTATACGTCTTAATCCACCCACAAACTTACCAGTAAGACCAACTACAGACATCGCAAAAGAGGCTTTGTTTAATATTCTACAAAACCGACTGGATTTTGATGAACTGAATTGTTTAGATTTATTTGCAGGTACTGGTAATATCAGTTTTGAATTAGCTTCTCGATACGCAGCTTCAGTTGAATCAGTAGACCTGCATTTTAAATGCGTTCAATATATTACGGATACAGCAAAGAAAATGAACATATCCACTATAAAAGCTAAAAAAGCAGATGTATTCAAGTATATTCAAACAGCCAAAGGTAAGTTTGATTTTATCTTTGCTGATCCACCATATGATATTCCAAAACTGCCGCAGCTGGCACACCTTATTTTAGATAGCGGACTTTTGGATAAAGAAGGCTTATTGATTATTGAACATCCTTCCACCCGGGAAATGGATCCACATCCAAATTTTATTGAAAAACGGAAGTATGGATATTCATCATTTTCATTTTATACTATTTAAATTATGAAGATTGCTGTTTTTGCAGGATCCTTTGATCCTTTTACATTAGCACATCAAGACTTAGTGGAGCGTGCTTTACCTCTTTTTGATAAGATTTATATCGCAGTTGGAGTAAATAGTGCCAAACAGGGCTTATTAACTGTAGAAGACAAGTTATATACGATTCAGGCTGTTTTCAAAGATCATCCGGCAATTGAAATCGTTTCATTTGAAGGGTTAACGATTAATTTCTGTAAAAAGGTCGGCGCTAATTTCTTGCTAAGAGGACTTCGCAATACTGCTGACTTTGAATTTGAAAATAGCATTGCACAAAACAATTTATTGTTAGCTCCGCAGATCGAAACCTATTTCTTGATGAGCAGGAGTGGACTTGCCCATATCTCTTCGACTATCGTTCGGGATGTCTGGAAAAATAAGGGCTCCATTGCTCAAATGGTTCCGCCCGAAATAGATGATTTTTTGAAAAATAAATAGCTAACGTACAAAAAAAGGATATCCAGTCGGATATCCTTTTTTTTTGTTAAAAGCACTTATTTATTATACCAAATTATATTTTGTGTACTTATGTAGCTCTTTGTTTTACAATGCTTTACACAGCTTACATATACTCGAGGTACAACTAAATTAGCTATGTTGTAGAAAATACAGAAATACGCATACCTTATGACCAAATTTAATTTTGTTTTAGATGTTATCAATTTCTAATGAATTGATAATAAGTATTTTGTATCAAATTTATTAACCTATGAATCATATCGATCAAAGGCAACAATAAAGGATTTTCGCATGATACTGAAGTGGTTTAACACTTCCGCGATAAAGGTTTCATCCAGTAATTCGAAGACACCATTCACACCGCCTACGATATCGGTTTCTGCAATCTTATATGACTGTTCCAATGTCCCTTGTTCAAACTTAATGATGAACTTTTGATTCATACCAAAGATGGATATCTTACAATCAGGATGTGGTAATTCTGCTAATATTCTCATGTTGCTATTTTTTACAAAGTAAATAAAAAAACGGTTAATCCCACTTAGGGATTAACCGTTTATATGGAAAAAATACAACGTTAAATTAAACGATGCCTTGTTCAGTCATTGCTCGGGCAACTTTCAGGAATCCCCCAATATTTGCACCTTTTAAATAATTGATGTAATTTTTGTCATGACCATATTTAACACAAGTTTTGTGAATATTAACCATGATATCTTTTAGTTTACAATCGACTTCTTCTTTAGTCCATTGTTGGCGAATAGAATTTTGCGACATTTCTAAGCCAGATACAGCTACACCGCCTGCATTAGCAGCTTTCCCTGGTGCAAAACTAATTTTCGCATCGTGGAAGACTTTGATAGCTTCTGCTGTTGAAGGCATATTAGCACCTTCAGCTACACATTGACAGCCATTAGCAATTAATGTTAACGCATCCTCTTTTGTTAGCTCATTTTGAGTAGCACAAGGTAGCGCAATATCACATTTAAACGCCCAAGGCTTTTTGTCTGTAAAATACTTTGCATTCGGATATTTAACCACATATTGATCTAAATCACGTCCGATAGTTCCGATGTACGCTAATTTTTCAGAAGTAATTCCTTCTTCATCATAGATTGTTCCTTGACTATTTGATAGCGTAATTACCGTAGCACCTAATTGGATTGATTTCTCAGCAGCGTAATACGCTACATTTCCAGCACCTGAAATAGCAACGATTTTGTCTTTTAAATCCTGATTATTGAAATCATAGATGCATTCAACAAAATAAAGTAAACCATAACCAGTAGCCTCCGGTCTCGTGTAAGATCCACCCCAAGAACTTCCTTTGCCTGTTAATACGCCTGTAAATGCATTTTGCAATCTTTTATACTGGCCAAATAAATAACCAATTTCTCGTGTTCCAACGCCGATATCTCCAGCTGGTACATCTGTATCCGGACCGATATGTCTAAACAGCTCGGTCATAAAGCTTTGACAGAAACGCATGATTTCAGCATCTGACTTTCCTTTCGGATTAAAATCTGCACCGCCTTTACCGCCACCTATAGGTAAACCTGTTAAACTATTTTTGAACACCTGTTCAAAAGCTAAAAATTTTAAGATACTTAAGTTGACAGAAGGAGCAAAACGTAATCCACCTTTATATGGACCTATAGAACTACTCATCTGCACGCGGTAACCTCTATTGATTTCAACCTCGTTCTTGTCATTTAACCAAGCAACGCGAAAAGAAATAACGCGCTCAGGTTCAACTAATCTTTCTAAAATTTTCAGCTTAAGTAATTCTGGATGACTTTTAGAAATAAATGGAATTAAATCCTCTGTAACTTCTTGTACAGCTTGTAGAAATTCTGGTTCATTCGGATTGCGTTTCTCAACGTAATTTATGAATTCGTTAAAAGTGTTTGACATGTATTATAGTAAATTTTCCCTTTTGAATTGCTAATATATAAAAATTAATCTTATTTCATTACATTTTTTTTATAAAAACTTACAGTTATGTGTGAAAATTAAAAATAGCCGTTTAATTTCATATTCTTGATTAATTTATTATTTTTGTAGTAGATTCAATCGATAAATTTGAAGATATTCGTCTATATATTATGCTTATACTTCATCGGGTTAACGATGGTTCCTTGTGCAGACCAAGTGCAGGAGGCCACGGCTATACACATAACCGGAACGCAAGATAAGGGTCATTCTGATGAACATCAGGACTATTGCTCACCTTTTTGCATCTGCTCTTGTTGTTCTACTGTATTGAATATCGAACAAACAAATACCATTTCCTTTATTATAGTATTACTAGAATCAAAACGAAAAATTGCGTACGAAACCAATTTATATTCGTTTGATTACTCTAGTATTTGGCAACCGCCCCAGCTCGCATAATTTTACGATAAAGTCTTAGTTGACTACTTTTCATTCGCTTATCTTCATGATGAGCATTTTGTATAGCTATTTTAAGTAAAATATTATGTTGAACGCAATCATCAGGTTCAGTATCCGTAATAAAATTATTATCGGACTCTTTACACTGATATGGATCATCTGGGGACTATGGAGTGCATTGCACATTCCCATAGATGCTAACCCAGATATTACCAATAATCAAGTACAAATAATCACAAGCTCTCCGGCCTTAGCAACGCAAGAGGTGGAGCAATTCGTCACATATCCGATCGAACAAAAATTAACAAATCTACCGGATCTGGTAGAATTACGTTCGATATCCAGATTTGGACTTTCAGTTGTTACCGCAGTTTTTGACGATGATGTCAATATTTATTTTGCAAGGCAATTGATCAGCGAAAAACTGCAGGAAGCAAAGGAAAATATACCGGAAGGTCTCGGAAGTCCAGAATTAGCGCCGATTAGTACGGGGCTTGGTGAAATTTATCAGTATGTTATTCATCCTGCAAAAGGGGCTGAATCAAAGTATACTGCCACAGATCTCAGAACAATGCAAGACTGGATTATCGCCAGACAACTATATGGAACGCCTGGTGTTGCTGAAGTCAATAGTTTTGGTGGAAAACTAAAACAGTATGAAGTTGCTGTTAATCCTTATAAATTAAAAGCTACCGGTGTCGGAATCAATGAAATATTTGCAGCCCTGGAAGAAAATAATCAAAACACAGGTGGCGCATATATAGATAAAAAACCCAGTGCTTATTTTATACGGGGTATTGGTCTTTTGACATCCATGGAAGATATCGGCAATGTTGCTGTAAAAAATAAAAATGGCTTCCCTATTTATATTAGGGATGTCGCAGAAGTACGTGAAGGTGCTGCAGTACGCTATGGTGCACTGACTTATAATGGAGAAAAAGAAGCCGTAGGCGGCATTGTTATGATGCTAAAAGGCCAGAACTCCGCAGAAGTAGTCGCAGCAGTAAAGGAAAAACTCGAAAGAATTAAACAATCTCTACCTCAAGATGTTGTAGTTGAAGCTTTTTCAGACCGAACAGATCTGGTTAATCGTGCTATTGGAACGGTTGAGAAAAATTTGATTGAAGGTGCCCTGATCGTCATTTTTGTTTTAGTCATTTTTCTAGGAAACCTGAGAGCAGGCTTAATTGTAGCTTCGGCAATTCCATTATCAATGTTGTTTGCATTAGGAATGATGCGTTTATTTGGGGTAAGTGCCAACCTTATGAGTCTGGGCGCTATCGATTTCGGTTTAATTGTCGATGGCTCCTTAATTGTCGTGGAGGCAACTATGCATCATCTGGGGCTTAGAAAAAGTAAGCATGTCCTGAATCAGGCTGAGATGGATGAGGAAGTATACCAATCATCTTCAAAAATCAGAAATAGCGCCGCATTTGGTGAAATTATTATCCTCATTGTCTATATACCCATATTAACACTGGTAGGGGTCGAAGGGAAAATGTTTGGCCCTATGGCGCAAACCGTTAGCTTTGCCATTATAGGAGCGCTATTATTATCACTCACCTATATACCGATGATGAGTGCACTGTTTTTATCCAAAAAGCCTCACCACAAAATTACTTTCGCCGATAAGATGATGGCCAAATTGCAACAATGGTATGCACCATTAGTTCAAAAGGCTGTCCGCATAAGAAGAACACTATTATTATTAACAGTAGCACTCTTAGGTTTTTCCGGCTTCCTATTTAGTAAAATGGGTAGTGAATTTATACCGCAATTACAAGAAGGAGATTATGCATTTCATTGTATTTTACCACAAGGATCTTCACTCTCACAGAGTATAGAAACATCCATGCAGGCTGCGAAAATTATTAAAAAATTTCCCGAAGTAAAAATTGTTGTAGGCAAAACAGGTAGTGCCGAAATCCCGACAGATCCAATGCCGCCCGAGGCAACAGATATGATTATCACCTTGAAACCAATGTCAGAATGGAAATCCGGGGATACATATACGGGACTAGCAGAGCGCATGCTTGATTCACTTTCCGTCATTCCAGGTGTATTCTTTGAAGCATCGCAGCCTATTCAGATGCGATTTAATGAATTGATGACAGGTGTGAGACAGGACGTTGCCATAAAAATATTTGGTGAAAATATAGACTCACTTGCAACGATTGCAAGTCGTGTAGGTCAAGTTGTACAAAGTGTTGAAGGAGCTTCAGCACCACAGATTGAACGTACAACAGGGCTACCACAGATCTCGATTGTTTACAACAGAACACAGTTAGCCCTGCACAACGTAACAGTCAAGGACTTAAATAAAGTTATTGCTATGTCTTTCGCTGGCACAAGCACAGGATCGATATATGAGAATGAAAGGAAATTCGACCTTGTTGTTCGTTTAGATAGCGCATATAAAACGTCAATGGCCGATGTTGAAAACCTACCAGTCTTAACTGGGGATGGAGATCAGATTCCATTGAGCCAACTGGCAACAATTAGTATAAAAGATGGCCCTGCACAGATCAGCAGAGAATCAGGGAAGAGACTTGTCGTGATCGGATTTAATATAAAAGAGCGCGATGTTACTTCAGTAGTAAATGAGATTCAGGAAAAACTGACAAAGATGGATGTGATGCCAACAGGTTACTACTATACTTTCGGTGGGACATTTGAAAATCTAAATGCAGCTTCTAAAAGATTAGCACTGGCAGTCCCGGGCGCATTGTTGCTTATCTTTATATTACTTTACCTGACTTTTAGGTCAATTAAAGAATCCTTACTAATTTTCACAGCCATACCTATGAGTGCAATAGGTGGAGTATTTGCACTATTAATCCGCGATATGCCTTTTAGTATTTCCGCAGGTGTAGGGTTTATAGCATTATTTGGAGTAGCTGTACTGAATGGTATTGTTTTAATTTCCACATTTAATCAATTGGAGAAGGAAGGAATTTCCGATGTATTTGAGCGGGTATGGGAAGGGACAAAAATTCGACTCAGACCAGTGTTGATGACTGCGACAGTGGCTTCATTAGGGTTTTTACCAATGGCTCTAAGTACAGGAGCTGGAGCAGAAGTTCAAAAACCGTTGGCAACAGTTGTCATAGGAGGTTTGTTGTCTGCAACCTTTTTGACACTTTTTGTATTACCTTGTTTATATGTCTTATTTTTTAATACTAAGAAAATGAAAATAGGGAAATCGACAATCATAACATCATTAGTGCTGGCTTTCTTATCACTTTCTACAATAAGTTTAGCGCAAGAAAATCCAAAAAGGATTCAATTGGAAGAAGCTATAGCACAAGCTTTGGACGCCAATCTCAATTTTAAAAACACGGCATTAGAACTTGAAAAATCACAGATTGACCAACAGAAATCTTTCGATGGCAAAACAGGAATTTTTGTAGAGAATGAAGATTTCTCCCCTTTAGAGCCAAATGGATTATGGAAAGTTGGGTTAAGTCAAGATTTCGCCTGGCCAGGGTTTTATAAGGCTAGAAAAGAATTTTTAAAAAAGAATGCCCAAATGGTTTTGGAGCAAAGAGAAGATGCGAAAAAACAACTGATAAGGGATGTATCTTTAAATTACTATCAGCTTATTTATCTAGAAGCTAGACAAGCTTTCTTTCTACAGCTGGACAGTACCCATCAAAAATTATTTGAATCCGCAAAACTTCGGGTAAAAACAGGGGAAGCGGCCGGTTTGGAGCAGATGGCGGCAGAAACAAAATGGCAAGAAAATAAAACCATTATGCTACAAAATGAGCAGGATTTAGCCATTGCCGCACAAAACTTCAGCGTTTTATTAAATAACAACAACTTGATTTTACCGATCAAGAGTGCGCTGCAAAAAATAAGTGCTTTTCAATTGCCAGATTCAATAGGTGATCATCCTTTGCTTAAAATACAGCAGAAATCAATAGAGATGGCTGAAGCAAATACCAAAATGGAGCAAAAAACCAAGTTGCCAGATTTTTCTGGTAGAGCTTTCTCCCAAAAACTTTGGGGACAACGGAATCCTGTTACCGGTATATCACTAACGATGAATATGCCTTTATTCTCTAATAAATATTACCATAATAAAGTTAAAATAGCTGAATTGGAGACGGCAATAGAAAGACAAGAATTGGAGCAGCTGAAAATAAGCCTTACAGCGCAACAAGGTAATGCAAAGAAGGAAATCACCAAAAATGAGAAGCAATTGCAGTTTTATGAACAATCAGGATTAAAGCAATCCGAGGGCATTATGAAAGCTGCCAATTTAGCCTATCAAAGTGGTGAAATCAGTTACGCAGATCTTATCCAATTTCTATCACAGTCCATTGATATAAAAATAAATTACCTAACAGCTTTGAATGCGTACAATCAAAGTGTGATTCAATATCAATATTACCATTCAAATTAAGTATCATGAAACTAAAGTTTTTAATTCGATATAGTTTATTTTTTGCTAGTAGCGTAATCGCTCTAGGATGTCAAACCAATACTTCAACTGAAAAACAGCAAACAGAAGAGAAAGGGGAGCAAGAGCATGAGGAAGAGGCGCTTACATTGACAGCTGCCCAAGAAAAGCAGGTAGGATTAACCTATACAAATTTATCCTATCAGATGCTAAGTAATGGCTTAGTACTCAATGGTGTGCTTGATGTGCCGAATGATAAAAAAGCCTACGTGACATCTGTATATGGTGGAGTCTTGGAAGAACTTTACGCTAGACCGGGAGATTTTGTTAAGAAAGGACAGATTTTAGGAAAAGTGCTCAATCCAGATCTGATTAAAATGCAAGAGCAATTACAACTGATTAACAATCAGATTTCATTAACTCAGATTGAAGTCAACCGTCAGAAGGAATTAGTAGAAGGAAACGCCGCACCTTTAAAAAAGCTACAGCAAGTTGAGGTCGAACTGGCCAATTTGAAAGCTCAAAAGAACAGTTTGTCAAGACAGCTGTCATCCGGTGGAGGGTCTTTGCACATTTCTTCACAAATTACGATTAAGGCGCCAATCTCGGGAGTGGTGGCTTCGATTCAAGGATTGATTGGAACGCGTATCGAGGCGTCTTCGCCAATTTTAGAAATTGTCAATAATGATGCATTGCATGTGGATATGTATGTATATGAAAAAGATTTCTCAAAAGTGAAAAAAGGGCAAAAAATTCTATTTTCTCCTGTTAATAACGCTAATGCTTCATATGAAGCAAAAATAGATCAGCTCGGACAGGCTTTTGAAAAAGAGACCAATGCAATCGCAGTTCATGCCCAGGTTTTAGGCAACAAAGAAGGACTTATTAATGGCATGCAGGTTCAAGGTACAGTTGTTATTGGAGATGAAAAATCACTTGCTGTTCCCACAGATTGTATTGTAAGTGCCGAAGGTAAAGATTACATTTTCATATTAAAGGAAGACCATAAAGCACATGGATCAGAAACAAAAGAAGCTGATACCCATAGTCACGAAGATCATGCGGACCACAACCATGGAGAAGTAGGTAACGAATATGAAAGAGTTCCGGTTGTTAAAGGAGTTTCCTCAAGAGGATATACCGCAATTACTCCTATAAAAGAATTAGATGAACATACGAAGATTGTTCAAAAAGGGGCATTCTTTTTATTAGCCAAAATGACTAATTCCGGAGAACATTCGCATTAATCAATGGCAAGTTCCAAGTTTTATTGCATAAAAAAAGCCGTTATGAAAATAACGGCTTTTTTATTATCAGGCCTCTAATTTCAGTGTTAAAACAACACCGCTAAACGATACGCCATCCCAGCCACTAATCATAAATTGACGTATGTTTTGATGATTATCACCATCAGGATCATTTAAAACAGCCTCATAATGCTCCGCAAATAGGGCAAGAGTCTGATCTTTATCTAAATTGTTTAAACTAGCAAAAGCAAGAATCTTTGCACTGCCTTGATTTTCCGTCTCTTGATTTACTTGATTTCCATTCGTAAATGCAGTAGGGGTGTGCTCATAACGAGCTGCTATGTAGTTCAAAACATCTGAAAAAATAATTTCTTTATTCGCCAGTTTTGCCAAAAGTTCGTGTGCCATTTTGATACAGTATTTAATTTACACACGCAAAATAATAAATTTATTGCTCTTTATTGAGTAACAATTGAATTGAAATATCAATATCTTCATCAATCAAGAGACTATTGGCCTCTAAAACTGAATTATATTTCATATCAAATTCCCATCGGCTCACTTTTCCGGTCACCTCAAATGAAATTTTTTCCTGACCTTGTGGATCAATTATTTTACCATTATATTCCACTTGTAGCTCCACCAATTTTGTATGACCATGCATGGTTAAATGGCCTTCCAATCTAAATTTCTCACCCTTAATCTTTTTAAAACTAGTGGATTTAAATGAAATTGTCGGGTATTGTGCTGTATCAAAGAAATCAGCACTTTTCAAATGTTTATCTCTTTCTTCCACATTTGTATTGATACTGTTTGCATCAATATTAAATTGTATAGAGGCTTCTTTAAAATGCTCACCCCATTCAGCGAAACCGTTAAAAGTGTTAAAACTTCCTCTAATAGAGGCTATTACCAAATAAGTAATACGAAATTGTACCGAGGAGTGGGCAGAGTCTATAATCCATTTTGATTTTTTCATACGATTTACACATTTACAGATACATTGATGATCTAATTTACAAAATAAAAGCATGATATTCAATAGCATATAACGGTATTATGAATCGAAAAGAATCAATCTGATAGCAGTAGAGAAATGAAATTTAAAACAATCGACATCGATATACCTAGCTGTCATAGATGAATCAAAATCCCGTATAAAACCATTCTTCAAAAGATTCTGAAGATTATAAATTGTACTGTAGTAGCTTGATATAGCGCAGTAATAATTTGTTAAAAAACACCTAGATGAACTTAAATACGATGTTGCGAAATAGTCATTTTTGGTAAACAAATTTTAGATATAAATGTATGCAGGGGATGATCATATAATTTCTATTTAACATAATATAAATTATATGACTTATTAATATACTCATTTACAAGGGTTCCATATAATGGCGGTAGTTTCATTTATACGTGGAAATATTTTATTTATAAGACTTTGTTCATGTGATATAACCACCAAAGGCTTATTGTGCTAAAGAATCAATCAATATTGATCTGTATGACTTAGTCTAAATACCACCTGCATAGTACTGTTCATCTTATGCGGTTAACTTCAATACAATTCAAACCAGATGAACTCTAAATAAAACTGTACACAAATTTCCTGTCGAAATGGATCGATCAATAATCGAAATGAAAAATATGAATTTCATTAAATTTTTAAATTCGGACATTTTACAAAAAACAGCGAAATTATATTCTAAAAAACCATTTCTGAGATTTTGATTATCTGGACAATTGTCCGTTCATTTTTTTTTATTGAAATCTCAGCGATTAGGAATTTTGATAAAATACAGCTGCAGCAAATATTAAGACAATGTTTTTCTTTTGTAATATTTATGTGGTTGTTCCAGCATAACTATTTGATTTTATATATTTGTTTTTTATGTGGATTAAAATATTTCACTTCTTGGCATTATTTGGTTACTTGAACATCCTTTTTTATCAGGCTGGCGTCAATACCAATACGCGTGCATCAAATATTTCCACACAATATTTTACCGGAGATTCATTACTTGAATTTGTTCTTGACGATGTGTTGGATATTCCCATTGAAGTTCCTGAAAAAGATTCTGAAGTTCAATTTGACGATTATCGTATTTTCAATTTTAATCCTCAGATTTTATCCGTTTTTATTTTCGTTCTGGGACTTGTTTATTCTGCATTATCAATTTTAAAACAGAAAAAGCACCCGCTTTACAGTAAGAAAAATGCCTGCTTATCAGGTTACTATCAGTATCTCTACCGATACAGTTTATTCTAGTTTACCCCCTGCCCTATTTTTTAATTTTAAATTAGATTTTAAGAGTCTAATTTTCTAATAATCAATATTTTATATTGATTTATTCTATTCGTTAACATTTTATTTTTTATATGAAAACACGTTCCATGTCTTGGTATGCATTGTCATGCCTAGCGATTTTATCTGCCTGCACAGCCAAAAGCAATGATAAACAGGTAAGTACAGCTCCTAAAAAAGTACCTGTATCCAATTTAGTTGTTATGGATACCACAATTTACAAAGACTATATTGCTGATATACAATCAGTCAAAAATATTGAACTTCGATCACGTTTAAGTGGCTTTTTAGAACACATCTATGTGGATGAAGGTGCCGCAGTAAAGAAAGGTCAAGTATTGTTCAGACTAAGTGATGAAGAATACAAAGCCGATTATGCGCGCGCAAAAGCCAACTTTAATGCAGCACTTACAGATGTCAAAAAAGTGGTTCTTGAGTTAGAACGTACGAAAGATCTAGCCGCGAAAAACATCGTAAGTAAAACAGAAGTCGAATTACTTAAATTACAATATACAGCTGCGGAGTCAAAGGTCGAAGAAGCAAGATCGATCATGCAACAAGCTAAAACGCAGTTGAATTTCACATTAGTACGTGCTCCTTTTGATGGTAAGATTGATCGTATCCCCCTAAAAGAAGGATCACTCTTAGAGCAAGGTTCTTTACTAACGACTGTTTCCTCACTTAACGAAGTAAATGTATACTTTGACATTTCCGAAAATGAGTACTTAAGTATTGTATCTGACTCATCGTTTAACAAAGACTCTTTTAACAAAGATGTAAAACTGATCCTCGCTGACGGTAATCCGTACCCATATCCTGGAAAGGCATCCATTGTTGAGAGTGAATTTGAGAAGAACACAGGATCAATATCTTTACGGGCTAGGTTTTCAAATCCGCAGGGCATGTTAAAGCATGGTGCTTCAGGTAAAATCTCTGTTCCAATACAGACCGGCGATACCAAATTTGTACATCAAAAATCTGTTTTTGAAATTCAGGATAAAACTTACGTCTATATCTTAAATAAAGATAAAACTGTTTCGATGAAATCTTTTGAAGCTGGCCAACGTGTCGGGCATTACTATATCGTGAATGGAGGTTTGTCTGATACAGATCAGATCGTATACGAAGGTGTACAATCCTTGAAGGATGGTATGAAGGTGGAAGTAATCCCTGTTAAGTTATAAAAACTTTGTTTTAAAAATATTTTATGTTTGATGTTTATATAAAAAGGCCTATCCTATCGTTGGTAATTTCATTATTTATAACGTTACTAGGATTATTGGCCTTATTTACACTACCTGTTACCCAGTTTCCAGATATTGTACCTCCGTCGGTCGTTGTTACCGCAAATTACACAGGAGCAAATGCGGAAGTCAGTACCAATGCTGTTGCCATTCCGCTGGAACGTGCGATCAATGGTGTTGCAGGTATGACCTCGATGAATACCGTTTCCACTAACAATGGAACAACACTCATTCAAGTCGTTTTTAAAGTTGGAATTGATCCCGATATTGCCGCAGTAAATGTGCAGAATCGGGTAACAACAGTATTAGATGAGCTTCCCGAGGAAGTGACACGCGCAGGTGTTACCACAGAAAAAGAGGTAAACAGTATGTTGATGTATCTCAATCTGTATACTGAAGATGAAACTGCTGATGAACGCTTTATTTACAATTTTACAGATATCAATGTTTTAAAGGAACTCAAGCGTATTGAAGGCGTTGGTTTTGCTCAGATTATGGGTATGCGTGATTACGCGATGCGTGTTTGGGTTAAACCTGATCGGTTAGCGGCTTACAACATCTCAACCGACGAACTAATTGCTTCCCTTCGTAAACAAAATATCGAAGCTGCCCCTGGTCAAACGGGTATAAGCTCGGATAAAATGGTCAATATGCAACAGTATGTACTTCGTTATCCGGGAAAATTCTCGGAACCGGAAGAATATGCCAATGTACCTATTCGGGCAAATGCAGATGGTTCTATTATCCGTATAAAAGACGTTGCTGAGATCGAATTCGGCTCATTAGATTACGAAATGGTTTCTAAAACTGACGGTAGACCTTCGGCTTCCATCATGTTAAAGCAATTGCCGGGATCCAATGCACAAGATGTTATCAAACGTGTTAAAGATAGAATGGCGGAATTACAAAAAGCCACATTCCCGGCAGGTATGAAATATACAATGGGTTATGATGTTTCCCGCTTTTTAGATGCATCGATATCCAGTGTTATCAAAACCCTGCTTGAAGCATTCTTATTGGTGTTTATTGTCGTATTTATATTCTTACAGAATTTTAGAGCGACATTGATCCCGATCTTAGCTGTTCCGGTGAGTTTGATCGGTTCACTATTCTGTATGCAGATGCTCGGATTCTCAATCAACTTATTGACACTATTTGCACTCGTATTAGCGATCGGAATTGTAATTGACAATGGTATTGTCGTCGTCGAGGCCGTATTTGCCAAAATGGAAGAGGAAAATCTTCCACCTATGGAAGCTACGTTAGCGGCAATGAAAGAAGTGGGTACTGCTGTAATTGCGATCACTTTGGTCATGTCAGCCGTATTTATACCCGTGGCCTTCCTTGATGGACCCGTCGGTATTTTTTATCGGCAGTTTTCGCTCACATTGGCCTCAGCTATTATTATCTCCGGCATCAATGCCCTGACATTAACACCCGCACTTTGTGCGATCATGTTAAAAAATCCACACGATCAGAAAGAGAAAAATAACTGGATGACACGTTTCTTTAAAAAATTCAATCAAGCTTACGATAAATTAGCTGGAAAATACCGTGGATTTTTATCGAAAACCGTAAGCCGTCGCGGACTTACAGTACTTGTTCTGGTATTATCTTTTGTAGCAACTTGGGGAACAAGTGCGATCCTACCATCCGGTTTTATTCCCACAGAAGATCAAGGTATGGTCTATGTCAGTGTAACAACACCTCCAGGAGCCACAGTTGATAGAACAGAGAAAGCGTTAGATGAAGTAGATCGTATATCAAGAAGTTTAGAGTCCGTAGAAACGGTATCAACACTTGCCGGATATAGTATTTTGACAGAAGTATCAGGTTCATCCTACGGTATGGGAATGATCAATTTAAAAGCTTGGGAAGACCGTGCGCAGACAGTTGATGATGTGATGAATGAACTCAAAGAAAAAACAGCACATATCGCAGATGCACAGATCGAGTTCTTCCCTCCGCCTACCGTTCCCGGTTTTGGTAATGCCGCAGGTTTTGAGGTTCGTTTACTGGATAAAACAGGAACTGAAGATCTCAATAAAACGGCTGTTGTATTGGAAGAATTCATGAATAAACTAAACGCTAGCGAAGCTATAGAAAGCGTTTCTTCAGGATTTGACGTTAACTTTCCGCAGTATATGTTGGAAATTGACTACGATTTAGCGGCCAAGAAAGGAATATCTGTTGATAATGCAATGAATACATTGCAAACACTTATGGGTAGCTTCTACGCCACCAATTTCATTCGTTATGGACAGATGTATAAAGTAATGGTGCAAGCAGACGCACATTATCGGAAACAGCCCGAAGATGTTTTAAATCTTTTTGTGAAAACCGATAATGGCGAAATGGTTCCTTACTCAGCCTTTATTACCATGAAGCGCGTATTTGGACCGGAACAGATTACACGCTATAACATGTTTACAAGCGCCATGATCAATGGGCAGCCGGCATCTGGATTCAGTACCGGACAAGCAATTGAAACCATCCAGGAGATTGCGAAGAGCTTACCGCAAGGCTATAGTATTGAATGGTCAGGTATGACTAAAGAGCAGATTGCTTCTGGCGATCAGACTATTTACATTTTCGCCTTAGTACTATTGTTTGTTTACTTACTATTGGCTGCGCAGTATGAAAGTTTCTTCTTGCCCTTACCTGTTATCTTATGTATTCCCGCCGGTATGTTCGGAGCGTTTCTATTCTTAAAGTTATTGGGATTAGAAAACAACATTTATGCACAGGTGGCACTCGTCATGCTGATTGGGCTTTTAGGAAAAAATGCCATTTTGATTGTCGAATATGCAGTACTCAAAAACAAACAGGGTATGTCCATTGTGGAGGCCGCGATCGACGGTGCGATAGCACGTCTAAGGCCAATTTTAATGACATCATTTGCCTTTGTGGCGGGACTTATTCCATTGATGTTCTCCTCTGGAGCAAGTGCTATCGGTAACAGAACAATTGGTACCGCTTCCGTTGGAGGTATGTTGATCGGAACCATAATCGGTGTTTTGATTATACCTGCACTTTATGTTCTCTGTTCAAAAAAAACAACAAAAGTTAAGAAGAAGAAATTAGCAACAGTAGTTTCTGTTGTGCTTGCTGTTATTTTAATATCGAGCTGTTCTGTTCCTAAAAAGCTGACACCGATGCAAGCGACAGCATTGCCCGAAAAATTTTCACCGGCAAATGTGCAAACCGATAGTTCGATAGGTCAGATTTCTTGGAGAAAAGTATTTGAAGATAAAAAACTGATTGCCCTTGTGGATTCAGCATTACTGTATAACTATGATTTACAGATGGCGATAAAGCGTATAGAGATTGCTCAAGCAAGCTTCAAACAGAAAAAAGCTGCGCTATTTCCAAAAGTAAATGCTGAAGTTGGCGCAGGTTTGACAAAGTATGGCTTTTATACAGAAGAAGGCATTGGTAACTACGATAGTAACTTTTCAGAAAACTTAAAATCAGACGAAAAGATTCCATCACCTGCTATTCCAGATTATTTTGTAGGACTGCGCAGTTCTTGGGAAATCGATGTATGGGGCAAATTAAAAAATCTGAGACAGTCATCGTACGAGAATTATCTATCACAGCTTGAAGCAAAGCAATTGATTGCGACCGAATTGGTGACCAATATTGGTTCTGCCTACTATCAGCTCATCAGTCTGGATAATCAGTTAGCAGTCTTTGAAAGAAATCTAAAACTGCAGGAAAAAGCCTTAGCTATTATTGAAGTACAAAAAGAAGCGGGTCGAGCGACCGAATTAGCTGTTCAGCAGTTTAAAGCTATTCTAGCAAACTCCAAGTCAGATCGTGCTAAGACAAAGCAAGAAATCAGTATTCTCGAAAATCACATCAATTTCCTTATTGGACGTGTGAATCAGCCTATTGAACGTACTGCAATTCAGCTGGAAGAAGTACATCTGTTTGATAAATTGGCTTCTGGAGATCCCGCATTAATGCTTGCATTGAGACCAGATATCCGCGAAGCCTCTCATCAGATGGTTTCGGCCATGCATGAAGTTCATGCTGCGAAAGCTGCTTTTTTACCCGCAGTAGTCTTATCTCCTTTTATCGGCTTAAATTCATTTAGCTTCGATAAACTGATTGACATCAATAAATCGGCAACTTACGGTTTATTCGGTGGCATTACAGCTCCGATTTTTAATCAAAGAGAATTAAAGACGCAGTATGAACAGTACAAAGGAAATTATGGTATTTCATTCTTGAATTACGAGAAGATTGTTTTACAGGCTTATAACGAAGTATCCAATGCCTTGCTGACAGAAGATCATATTATTGAACGCTTTCAGCACAAAAATGAACAAGTCGTTGCCTTAGAATCATCCGTAAATTCGGCTCATGATTTATTTTTGGCAGGCCGTATCAATTACTTAGAGATCATCACCAGTCAAAGAGAATCCCTTGCTGCTCAAATTGAGCAGGTCAATATTCTAGAAGAAAAGATCTTAAATCAATTAGTGTTATATAAAGCCTTAGGTGGAGGTTGGAAATAAGAATAAAAAAATGTTAATGATAAAAGGGTGGCCAATAAGACCACCCTTTTTCATGTTAATTAAAAAGTAATTTACTTGACTTTCTATCCCCCTCGCCTGCTAAGCAACGCTTTCAATCATAACAGCCGCAACTGTTAAGTTAGTGCGCGGGTCAATGATAATGCCCCTGCCGGTTGCCTGGTGATCCTGGTAAAGATCAAACGAGATATCTTCAGCGGCCTTAATCTGTACACGGCCTATATCATTAAGAGCTATCTCTTCACCATACTTATATTCCTGGTTGTTGATATCCACTTTATGAATGATTTCATTTATTTTCACTTTTGTCGTTCTACCGAAATTCTGAAACAAATAGATCTGATTCGTATCCAGAGCCTTGTTGTCAAACCAGCAGATATTCGCTTCAAAATTACGTTCCACTAGACCCGAATTTTGAGCCGTTACAATGGTATCACCACGGCTGATATCAACATGGTCTGCAAGATGGACAATAACCGACTGGCCATCTTCCGCTTCCTGCAAATCTACTCCAGCCAGTTCAATACTTTTGATGCTACTTTTAATAGAAGAAGGTAAAATTAGCACATCATCTCCTACTTTTAGACCATGGCCAACAACACGTCCAGCATATCCCCTGTAGTCATGTAGCTCATCAGTCTGTGGCCTTACCACCCATTGCACCGGTAAACGCCAAGCTTGCTGATCTGCCTCTTTAAATTCTATCGTCTCGAGATAAGACAATAAAGAAGGTCCCTCATACCAAGTCAAATGTTCTGAAGGATGCACAATATTGTCACCTTTTAGTGCAGAAACCGGCATAAAATCAATATCAGTTAATTTTAAACGTTCCGCTAAGGTCTGATAATCAGCTTTAATGTTTTCAAACACTTCCTGGCTATAATCCACCATATCCATTTTATTGATACACACTAAAACTTTTTTAAGTTCAAGTAGTTTTGCTAAAAAAGAATGACGTTTCGTTTGCTCAATAACCCCTTTACGCGCATCGACCAATATAATAATGAGATCAGAGTTAGAAGCCCCCGTTATCATATTGCGTGTGTACTGTATGTGTCCCGGTGCATCAGCAATGATAAATTTGCGGTGCTCTGTTTGAAAGTATTTATAAGCCACATCGATCGTAATTCCCTGTTCACGTTCAGCTTTCAATCCGTCGGTCAAAATTGCTAGATCCACAGTCCCATCATTATTTTTGCGGTTAGCCTTTTTTATCGCTTCCAGTTGATCGTCCAGTATCGAATCTGTATCATATAATAAACGGCCGATCAATGTGCTTTTACCATCATCAACAGAACCAGCCGTTATAAATTTTAAAATTTTCATTTTCTAGATTTTTGTATTAGTCACCAAACCTTATTGCATTGCTCCTTAGAAGTATCCCTGTTTTTTTCGGTCTTCCATTGCCGCTTCAGAAACTTTATCATCCATACGGGCACCACGCTCACTTACTGTAGAAGCTTTTATTTCTGCAATGATATCATCTAAGGCAGTAGCCTGCGAGTCCACAGCTGCAGTACAGGTCATATCACCGACTGTTCTAAATCGGACCGATTTTGTTTCCACAACATCCTCTTCATCGATGTTTAAGAAAGACGCAGCTGCCATTAATTGGCCATTCCGGGTGATCACTTCACGCTCGTGACTGAAGTAAATACTTGGAAGTTTAATATTCTCCCGTTTGATGTAATTCCAAACATCCAGTTCAGTCCAGTTTGATATTGGAAATACGCGGACATTTTCGCCCTTATTGATTTTTCCGTTAAAGATATTCCATAATTCAGGACGTTGGCGCTTCGGATCCCACTGTCCAAATTCATCACGAACAGAGAATACACGTTCTTTAGCCCTTGCTTTCTCCTCATCACGACGTGCCCCTCCAATACAGGCGTCAAAACCATTTTCAGCAATTGTATCCAGTAAAGTCACCGTCTGTAAAGCATTTCTGCTGGCATTTTTTCCCTTTTGCTCAACAACTTTACCAGCATCGATACTATCTTGTACATGTCCTACGATCAGTTTTTCACCGATCTGTTCTACTAACCAATCGCGGTATGCAATGGTTTCCGGAAAATTGTGACCTGTATCAATATGCACTAGTGGAAAAGGAAATTTACCCGGTCTAAATGCTTTTAATGCCAAATGAACCAAAGTAATAGAATCTTTTCCACCAGAAAATAAGAGCGCAGGATTTTCAAATTGCCCGGCCACTTCACGTAATATATAGATTGATTCTGCTTCTAGTTGATCTAAATAATCCATTTAATCTTGCTTTATTTTGTTGTCACATGTAATCCACACTCTTTTTTACTCTGATCTTCCCACCACCATCGGCCGGCGCGAAAATCTTCACCCTCCTGAACAGCCCGGGTACAGGGCTCACATCCGATGCTCGGAAAACCCTTATCGTGCAGTATATTGTAAGGTATACGCTCGCTTTTAATATAATTGGTAACCATCTCAAAAGTCCAGTCAAATAGCGGATGAATTTTGATAATATTATTCGCCTCATCATACTCGATATACTCCATATCGTGACGATTCGCCGATTGCTCCGCTCTAATTCCTGTTATCCAAATTTTGGCACCTCGCAAAGCCCGCTGTAAAGGCTCTATTTTGCGTATGTAGCAACAAGATTTTCTATTTTCAACAGACTCATAAAATGAGTTCGGCCCCTTTTCAGAAACAAATTCCTGAACCTTTTCGGTATTCGGGTAGTACGTATCAATTTTTAGCGCATAGCGCTCAGCAGTTCTGCTCCATAACGAATAAGTCTCCTTAAAAAGTCTTCCCGTATCCAAAGTAAAAACCCTGATATTCACTTTGCTCTTTCCTATCCAATCTGTAATAATCTGATCTTCGATACCGAAAGATGTCGAAAATACAACCTGATCAGGATATTGTTCAGTAATAACCTGAAGCAGATCCGCTCCCTGTTTTCCTGATAAAAGTTCTTTAATTCCACTAATTTCCATCTCTCTCAATTAATGATTTTGTATGTTTATTCAGCGCCGTGACTTTTGACTGAAAATCACCTTTTAATTGATTCCGCAATTGGCTCATCAATTCCAATGTTTCATCAATCTCCTCAGGAAGCATTTCCTGTAAAAACTCCTTTACTCTTTTTGCAATTGTCGGGGATTTACCGTTCGTTGAAATCGCAATTTTCAAATTACCTTTTTTCACGATCGATCCAAGATAGAAGTCACATAGTTCCGGTTTATCTGCCGCATTTAGCAAAATATGTTTTGAACTCGCTAACGCTCTTATTTGATCATTAAGTTCATGATTGTTTGTTGCCAGCATCACGAGATGTTTTTCATTAAGATCCGATTCCACAAAATCACGCTCTTCAAAAACGATATGCTTATATTGCGTCATGATGATTTTAAATTCATGACATATTTTAGTCGCAATTACTGTTATATGCGCTTTATCATTATTCTGAATGATTGCTTGAAATTTCTCTAACCCGATCGGTCCACCTCCCACTAATAAAATGTGAATCTGATCTGGCTTGACAAAAATTGGAAATAGCGTATTCATTTAAACAGTTGCGTATTTTTCTATAATATGTTTAAAATTCGGATGCTTAGAAACAACTTCGCCCAAAACAATAATAGCCGGTACACCAATGCGTTTTTCCTGAGTTTCGTCCAGTATATCGTCAATCGTACCGATAATAATTTTTTCATTTGGCATAGAGCCATTTTGAATCAATGCAATAGGCAGATTTTCTTTACCATGCTGTTTGTATAATGCGACTATTTCTGTTAGCTTACCAAATCCCATCAGCACCACTACTGTTGCATTTGTTTTAACAGCTGCATACAAGTCCTCTGAGAGTTTTCCTTCAGTTGTAGAACCAGTTATCACCCAAAAACTTTCACTTATACCGCGATAAGTTAAAGGAATCTTTTGGAGGCCCGTTAATCCGATACTAGAGGAAATACCCGGAATAACCGCTGTTTCGATATCATATTGATTAATAAAATCAAGTTCTTCACCACCACGTCCAAATACAAATGGATCTCCGCCTTTTAATCGCACCACATGACCATGAGTCAGCGCATAATCGACCAGTAACTGGTTGATCTGATCTTGTGAAGTAGAAAGCTGTTCCGCTCTTTTCCCAACATATACCTTCGTGCAGTTTGCACTGGCAAAATCCAATAAACTCTCATCCACTAAAGCATCGTATAAAATTACATCCGCTGCCTTTATCGCTTTTATACCTTTTAAGCTGATCAATTCAGGATCACCAGGACCCGCTCCGACCAAAGTTACTTTTGGTTTAATATTCATCTTCTATCCTCCTCATTAATTAACTTTCATCGCATTTCTATACTCATACACAGCGTTAAAGAATGTATTCAAGCTCTCAAGGTAGTTTTCAGCAAACTCTGGAGTAGGCTCATTCTTATTTATTTGCAAAACCAGTTCTGGGAACGTAGTTTCCAATTCAAAAATATGTTGTTCCACAAATTGCGCTTGGAACTCCTGGATCACAGCATGCTGTGAACTCACATTAACACCTTTATCCAATAATAATGCTTTAGCACAACCTATAAAAGTACTGTAGGCATGATAAATAGCATCCGCATACTTTTTCTCCTCAAGAGCAGAAACCGCCCAAGCTCTTTTTTCTTCAGCTTCAAAGATCAAAGTAGCAACAAGGTCAATCATGACTCCCGCACATTCACCCACACCGATCGCTGTTTCAAAAGTCTCCTGATGACCCCAATCAATATATTCATCATCAGATAGTGTTGTTAGATCAGCAAGAGGTTTCAATAAAGTGTAGAAATAGTTTTTGGTCTGACGGTCATAATAAGCATGAAAGTTTTCACCTTCCTGAACATTCTTTTTATAATCCGTTAAAACCAGGTCAACCACGTGCAGCACTCTTTTGGTAGGTACTTTGATAATTCTTTCGGCCACACGACCTACACCATCACCAACAGTACCACCACCGATCATGACCTGTGCAGCAGGAACAACTTTACCGTTTGCTTTTACAGAACTTCCATGAAAACCCAGATGCGCCAATCCATGCTGTCCACAAGAGTTCATACAGCCTGAAATTTTGATCTTCAGTTCACGGTTGTAAACAAAATCTGCGTAAAAATCACGAATGTATGACTCAATAACCCGTGCCATCTCTGTACTGTTTGAAATACCCAGATTACATGTATCCGTTCCTGGGCAGGTCGTCACATCAGACGTGCTTTCAAATCCAGGAGAAGCCAACTCAAGCTTCGTCAATAATTTAAAAATATGAGGAAGCGTTTTCTCGGTAGCATACTTAAGCAATAATCCCTGATTCTGGGTGAAACGAATTTCATCGGCAACCAGACCTTCCAGTCCAGCAACCAAAACTCGTGCTTTTTCAGTTGGAAGATCGCCCGTAGATATTTTAGCAAATACACCATAAAAACCTTGCTGCTTTTGCTCAAAAGTATTTGTTGACTTCCAGATCAGGTAATCCGGATCTAAATCCAAAGATAAACTTTCCACGGCATCCGTATCCGGTGGAGTCGGTTGCGTGATCGTATCGCGGTTGATCTGAAAAGATTTTACATGATTAGCAACGCGTTCTTCAGCAATTAATCTTAACACTTCATCAATACCCAATTTTTGGATCAAATATTTAAAGCGTGCTTTATTTCTATTATTACGCTCGCCATAGCGGTCAAATACACGTAAAGAAGACTCAACAAACGGAATCAACTGATCTTCATGTAAAAATTCATGTACCAAGTGCGCTAGAAAAGGTTGAGAACCCAATCCACCACCTAACAGAACTTTAAAACCACGTTCTTCTTTACCATCAATAACCTGTATTTTAGGAATAAAGCCAAGATCATGGATATATGAAAAAGCAGTATCATCATCTGATGAAGAAAATGACATCTTAAATTTACGACCCATTTCCGCACAGATCGGGTTTCTTAAACAAAATTCGAAAACGGCCTGCGCATACGGAGAAACATCAAAAGGTTCTTGTGGATCTATTCCGGCTGTCGGTGATGCCGTTACGTTACGCACAGTATTACCACAGGCTTCACGTAAAGTAATATCATCCTCTGCCAATTTGGCCCATAACTCTGGTGTGCGATCTAGACTAACAAAGTGTATCTGAATATCCTGACGGGTCGTGATATGCAGATTGCGAATCGCATATTCATCCGATACATCAGATATTTTAATCACTTGTTTGAAAGTTGCTTTTCCAAAAGGTAATTTAATACGCACCATTTGCACTCCAGGTTGACGTTGACCGTAAACCCCTCTTGCAAGGCGTAATGAACGAAATTTTTCATCCGTAATTTTCCCTTCCTGAAAAAGTCTAATTTTCTTTTCTAAATCAATAATCTCTTGCTCAACCACAGGGTTTTCAAGCTCTGTACGGAAACTTTGCATATGCTGAAATTCTATTTATTGGTCTGTATTCTCTTCTATTTGGTTCAAAAGTAGAAAAAAAAACTATATAATCTATAAAATCTATTAAATTAATATATATTTGTCAAAAATAATATTGTAGACCAATCCTATAGAGATAGATAAAATGAAAAAAAACAACCGTAATATACTTATATTAAGCTTATTGTTGTTACTTACGAATAACGCGTGTGCTCCTAAAATAGAGAATGGCTATAGAAAAGAAAGAGGATTTGAAGGTAATATTTCCTTATCTGGAGCGTTTGCACTCTATCCTTTAGTAGTCTTATGGAGTGAAGAGTTTAAAAAGGAACATCCACATGTGCGTTTTAATATTTCAGCTGGCGGAGCAGGCAAAGGAATTGCAGATGCATTGACCGGTATGGTCGACATCGGACTTATTTCCCGCGATCTTCATCCACAGGAAATAGCAAAAGGCGCCTTTCCTATCCATGTTGCTAAAGATGCTGTGATCTGTACCATTAATGCTGAAAATCCAAATTATACCTTACTTAAAGAACGTGGTTTGACCCATGCGGAACTCAAAAATATCTTTATCAATAAAAAATATAAAACCTGGAACGAGATCGACGCGCGATTTTCAAAAGATCCGGTGATCGTGTACACACGTGCTGATGCCGCCGGTGCCGCCGAAACTTGGGCCAATTTCTTTAAAAGTAAGCAGGAGGATTTAAAAGGCGTGGGAATCTTTGGTGATCCAGGAATTGCACAGGCAATTAAAGACGATAAAAATGCCATAGGATTTAACAACATCAATTACGTCTATGACTTAAAAACAAAAAAAGTAATGGATAAAATTGATGTCTTGCCAATCGATCTAAATGCAGATGGGCAGATCAGTGAAAACGAAGATTTTTATAGTACCATAGATGATTTAACGGATGCTGTCAGTAACAACCATTACCCTAGCCCACCAGCCAGAGATCTTTCGTTTATCACAAAAGGGAAGCCTGATAATTTGCTCGTTAAAGAATTCATTTCATTTGTGCTAAAGAAAAAATCGCAGAGTTATTTATTGGAAAATGGATATGTGCCATTAACAGAGTCGTTAATTAATAAAGAACTGATTAAACTGTAATATGCTAAAAACAAGGTTATTAAAAAATGCAATCGCAAAACAGGTCAGTTTTGTTTTGTTGCTCATTTCACTTTCAGTGGTCATTATAATCGGTATCGGACTGACTTTTAAATCAGTACCCTTATTTGAATCGTTTAACATTCTTGAACTATTGACAAATCATGTGTGGGCACCTATGAAAGGAAGTTTTGGTTTCCTACCCTTTATTATGGGCACACTCAGTGTCACATTGGTTGCGCTATTGATTTCATGCCCACTTTGTATCTTAACCTCTATTTACTTAACAGAGTATGCGTCAGACACCTTGAAAAATGTCATATTACCGCTTATCAATGTTCTGGCAGCCATTCCTCCTGTGTTATACGGGGTTTGGGGTGTATTATTTATCGTACCTGCAATACAATCTTATATTGCGCCCATTTTTGCGGTTTCTACTTCGGGTTACACTGTTTTAGCTGGAGGAATCGTACTCGCAGTGATGATTTTCCCGATCATGATCAGTATTATGGTCGAGGTTTTAAAAACGGTACCGGCAGAACTTAAAGCAGCATCACTGTCTTTGGGCGCTACCAAATGGGAAACTGCCCAAAAAGTCATACTTAGAAGAGCAAAACCTGGTATAATAGCCGCAATTGTATTGGCGATCTCCAGAGCATTCGGCGAAACAATTGCAGTTTTGATGGTCTGCGGTAATGTTCCTAAAATACCGACATCCATATTTGATGCTGGTTATCCTATTCCCGCACTCATTGCAAACAATTTTGGGGAAATGATGTCAATACCATTATACGATTCGGCACTGATGTTTTCAGCCTTACTCCTTTTCGTTATTATTTTCGGATTCAATCTCATTTCACGCATCATATTAAACAGATTGGAGGGCAAGCATAATGGATAATCTTAAAACAAGACTTTTTAAAGAGAAAGTTGCAAAAGGTTTTATGCATCTTTCCGGAATGTTGGTCACCGGTTCACTTTTTTTTATAATCGGCACCATCCTATATAAAGGGTTACCTTATCTATCTTGGGAAATGGTGAGTCAATTACCAAAGGGTGGCTTTTACATGGGTAAAGAAGGTGGTATTTTAAATGCGATATTAGGATCTCTTTACCTTGCAGGTGTAGCAACTATATTGGCAACCTTAATCGGTGTGCCGATCGCCTTATATTTAAATATATACATCAAAACATCATCGAGACTAGCGCAGTACTCGAAATTAATGTTTGATATCCTGTACGGAATTCCTTCTATCGTATACGGAGCTGTAGGATTTACCATCATGGTTTATTTTGGCATCCGCGCATCCCTTTTAGGTGGAATTATTACCATTACACTGCTAACAATACCAATTGTGGTGCGAACAGTCGATGAAATCATCAAAACAGTTCCCACAGACTTAAAACATGTTACTTTATCTTTAGGTGCGACCAAATGGGAAGTCGCAAAAGTTTTTATTTTACACATTAAACAAGGAATATTTACAGCAATCTTACTTGCATTTGGAAGATCTATCGGAGATGTTGCCGGAGTTTTGTTAACAACAGGATTTAGCGACAATTTACCCCGTTATATTGACGAACCCGCCGCAACATTGCCATTAGCGATCTTCTTCCAGTTGAGCAGTCCTATTCCAGAAGTTCAAGGCCGTGCTTACGCATCAGCACTTATCTTAACTTTTATTATTCTAATTATTGTCATATGCACGCACATCCTATCATCGAAACAGAACAAACACAAATTGTAAGACCGGCTATTCAACCGCATATTCAGATACAGGATTTGAATATTCATATTGACGGTCATCATATTTTGAAAAACATCAATCTGTCGTTGCCTAATAACAGCATTACCTCGATCATTGGTCCCTCTGGTTGTGGGAAAACGACATTACTGAAAACCTTAAACCGGCTTATTGATGATACGAAAGGAGTTCAGGTGTCAGGCTCTGTATTTGTCAATGGTGAAGATATATATGCCCCAAATGCCGAAGTAACACATATTCGAAAAAAAATGGGCTTACTTTCTCAAAAACCATTTCCATTGCCGATGTCGATATATGACAATGTCGCTTATGGCCCTCGCATCCATGGGACAAGAGGAAAAAAGGAATTAAATGAGATCGTAGAAACACAGTTGAAGAATGTCGGACTTTGGGAAGAGGTGAAAGATCGGCTGGATCAATCCGCTACGCGACTTTCCATTGGGCAGCAGCAGCGTCTATGCCTGGCACGTGGGCTTGCCGTCAAGCCTGAGATTATATTAGGCGATGAATCAACCTCTGCATTAGATCCAATATCGACGCAGACGATCGAAAATCTACTTATTGAACTCAAGAAAGATTATACCATTGTGTTGGTTACGCATATTCTGAGACAGGCACGCCGTGTTTCTGATTATATCATTTTTGTTTATGGCGGCGAAATTCTTGAATTTGGAAAAACAGAAGAAGTACTGTTAAATCCCAAACATGAAATTACACGTCAGTATGTAAAAGGCTTTATTTCATGATAAAACGCTTTGCATGTAATTTTTAAATAAATTATTTATATTTTTATATGATATGAAACAATTCAATTTGTCTATGAAAAGTAAATTATCCACAATCCTGATTAGTTCTTTCGCATTATATTCTTGTTCTAACGGTACTACAGGTGCTGAAACGAACAATAATACAGTAGATAGTATATATCCTCCTGTAGAAACGAATGCGGCAAATACAAAATATAAACCTGCCTTTGAAGGCCAGACCCGTATCGCTGCTGTAAAAACGACTACACCATTTGAAGGAGTTGTACTCAATACAACATTGAAATCTCCTTGGGGAATTGCGTCTTTGCCGGATGGACGTTTACTCATTACCGAAAAAGAAGGAACCTTTAGAATAGCAACTGCTGACGGTAAAGTTTCTGAACCGATAACAGGTCTACCTAAAGTGGATACAGATGGTCAAGGTGGTTTATTAGGACTAACGATAGATCCTAATTTTGAAACAAACCGAATGATCTATTTTGTTTTTTCTGAGCCAAGCGCTGAAGGAAACCTAACAGCTGTCGGGAAAGGAAAATTAGCCGCAGATGACAAGACAGTTGAAAATGTCGAAGTTATTTACCGCGCTACACCAAAGTACAAAGGTAAACTACATTATGGTGGGCGTATCCTATTTGATAAATCAGGCAATTTAATTGTAAGTACGGGTGAACGTTCAGATTTAGCCACCAGACCTCAGGCACAAGATCTAAAATCAGGATTAGGCAAGATTGTTAGAATAACAACAGATGGCGCTCCAGCAGCGGGTAATCCGTTTGCAGGGAAAGCAGATGTAAGACCAGAAATTTACAGTTATGGACATAGAAATGTTCAAGGATTGGCACTTCATCCTGAAACGGGTGATTTATGGGAGACAGAATTTGGTCCTCGCGGTGGAGATGAACTAAACCGTATCGAGCCTGGCAAAAACTACGGCTGGCCAATCATTACTTACGGTTTAGAATACAGTGGTGAAAAAATTGGAGAACCTATCCAACAAAAAGAAGGATTAGAGCAACCGGTTTATTACTGGGATCCCGTATTATCACCTAGCGGTATTACATTCTATACAGGAGATGCCATTCCTGAATGGAAAAACAATCTATTCATCAGTGGACTAAGCAGTACGCATATTGCCCGTCTAGTTATTAAAGATAATAAAGTCGTAGGCGAAGAAAGGTTATTAGCAAAAGAAGGACAACGCTTCAGAGATATCACACAAGGTAAAGATGGAGCGCTTTATGCCATTACAGATCTAGGACGTCTTTACAAAATTGACAAAAAGAAATAACAATTTCGATTGTAAAAAACAGCTAAAGGTAACCAGAAAGGTTACCTTTTTTTATGTATGTGTATTAATCAAAAAGATGGTATGACAAAACACGTTCTAATCAGAATAGTCGCATTGATCATTCTTTTATTTATGGCCATTCCCATCGGTTTGTCCCAGTTAGATCCAAATAGACGTTGCGGTACAGCCGATAGCTTAGCTATAATTTTTTATATGGGAATCTTTTTGCTGCTATGGATGATCTATTTAATAGTAGAATCTGTTTTCTTATACCGTAAAAACGAAATTCCAAAATTCAGATTCAATATCATTGCCGCTCTAATTATCCCTCTTTTTATATTGATCTCTTTTTTATTTAATTTACTTGATTAAGAGACCAATTCCATACTGTATAAGTCAAAATCTTTCGCCCAATAATCTTTTACAATCTGGTTTAAAACAAAGCCATTTTTCTGATAAAATAGATAAGTACGTTGCGAAGTACGGACAATGATGCGGTCGATCGTTTTCAGCTCTTTTAAAATTGCTATACGGTGTTCCAGCAACTTTTTGCCATATCCCTTACCCTGTTCTGCAGGAAGGACCATATCCCAGCAGATTACAGCCCTATTCTCTTCCGGCTCAACGGTAATGCCACTGCATGCCACCACTCTATTGTCTACTTCAAGAACAAAAAACTGCTGCATCTCAAAATCCAGATAATACTTCAAATCCTCTTTTTCATCCTGAGCAAAGTAAGCTGGAATATTTTCTTGCATAATATTGAGTACGACATCCCGATCCCGTAGCTCGTAAGCCCTAATTAAAACCATATCGCCATTATTTTTGGAACAAAAATGAACATTGCTATAACCACAGAAACGATCGCTGCTGTTAATACTGCGGCAGCTGCTAGATCTTTCGCTTTTTTTACAAAATCATTCTTTTCCTGACAAACCAGATCCGCAAGATTTTCAATAGCGGAATTAATTATTTCAAGCGCAAAAACAGCACCAATACAGAGTAAGATGATCATCCATTCAATCGCAGCGATATCAAAGTAAATTCCAGCAACAATGGTCACAATAGTTGCCGCTACATGAATACGCGCATTATGTTCTTCTATCAACAGTATTTTGAAACCATTGAATGCATATGCAAAACTTTTTATTCGATCCTGTAGCGAGAATTGTTGATTTTTCATGTAATATATGCTGTAAAAGCAAAAGCCGTTTCTTAATATAATAAAGAAACGGCTTTTATTTGATTATTTTAAATTAAATCAGATGAAATATATCATCAACACCTAATATTTTCTTTGCCGTAAACCCTTCAGCATATTTTACCTGTATCGATCTACCAAATTCTCGCGCCCTTGCAGCTGTAGATTCCATAAAATCGGGATTCGAAATATAGGTCTGCGGTTCGTCGAGATTCGTGTCTTCGCCTGTATAAAACTGTGTTTTATACGCTAGTATTGATTTTTCCTTAATCGTATAATAATCCGTAATATCCAGTACAATATCAGGTTTAATATAATAATCCTGAATCATCTGCAGCACCAATCTAGGACGGTGAGCTTCTTGTAAAATTCCGTCTGCTATCGTTTCTATTTTCCTTAGACCTGCCAAAAAGCATGCTTCATTCACCATGTGACCTGCTCTACCATGATCAGGATGGCGGTCAGTAATGGCATTTGTGATTATAATTTCTGGTTGATATTTACGGATCGCCTGAATGACAGCAAGCTTATCTTCTTCACTATTATTGAAAAAACCATCACGTAGCGCTAAGTTATCTCTTACCGTTAAGCCCAGTATTGCTGCTGCATCGTTTGCTTCACGATCTCTGGTTTCAGCAGTACCGCGAGTACCAAGTTCCCCTCTCGTAAGATCTACAATACCTACCTTTTTACCCGCAGCAACATATTTTGCTATTGTACCTCCGGCCCCTAATTCTGCATCATCCGGATGCACAGTAATTACTAATAAATCAAGTTTTATCATGCGAGTCTATTTTCAATGTTTAACCAACTAAATATAGACAAAAGTAGTAAACATTTCGTTCTTTCTACCCTTCAGATAATAATTGCTCAACACGTTTTTTGATTCTAGACGCCGTTGGTGAGGTTGTTGAGTAAAAATAGTCGACTACCTCTCCATTTTTATTGATCAAATATTTGTGAAAATTCCATAGTGGTTTACTCGAAACATGTCCATTTTCCTCCTTTTGAGCAAGATAACGATACAAGGGCGAGGCATATTCGCCAATCACATGCGTACGTTTAAAAACAGAAAAATGAACTTGTTGGTTAATTTTACAAAAAGTCTCTAACGTATAACCAGTTAGTGGTTCCTGTTTTCCAAAATTATTAGATGGGAAAGCAAGAATTTCAAAACCATCATTTTTATAGGTCTGGTAAAGTTTTTCTAAGGATTTAAATTGGCTCGTAAACAGGCACTGGCTGGCCGTATTTACAATGAGCAATACTTTTCCCTTATAGTCAGCTAATGATTTTTCTTGACCATTGAACTGTAGGGCTTTAAAATCATAAACTGTCTTCATAAATTAATAATTTTTAAAAATACTGTGGATCTCTTCTCGTTTTTTGAAATTCTCTAATGATATTTTCTATTTCAAAATCTTCTCTCGGATCGTAAGTACTTTTTAGGTTATGTCCAAATATTTTAGCTACCCCTTGGTATAAAAAAGCAGATAACCCACCTTTCATCTGTTTCACCATTTCATAGCTCGAATGTCCTGTTTGTCGGTCTATAAGTTTAATGAGAATTTTCCCCTGTGTAATACTCATATTTTTAATTTCCCTATTAAACATCGACTTCACTTCATTCTCACATGTTTCGATCAGCTTTTTCTGTTCTTTTTTATCAGAAACCAATGCAAGTTCCCGGTCTAACTGATCATATCTTTTTTGAGCAAAAATAGCATAAGGCAATACCCTTAACACATTTCGTCTTAGCCTTAGATACTGTTTTTTAGCATCTTCCGAAGTCCATATTCTTGGTTTTGATATTTTGACCTCTGGAATTAAGAACCAAGGAAGCCTCTCGCCACTCTCTAATGTGGTCATATTATACTCTTCAATTACTTGTTGCTGCCCCTCCCCGTAGAGCGGTACTGTCAGTGCTTGAGACATCCCCAAAAAAGGGATAAAAGCAAGTAAAGATAGTATCCAGCGTAAGTTTATTCTGATCATTACAATTTAAAAATTGTCTTTTTTTGTCAATAGTATTAAAAAATTATTACATTTAATAAAAATAAATCGGGTTTACTATTTATTCCTTTAAATTAACAATAACTAATTTAAGAAATGTATTTTTAAAATCATAATGCAACTGCAAGTTTATGAAAGATTATGTGATTGATATAGAAGCAGAAAATAAAGAAATACGTAAAAGATACCGAGCATTACTACGCGCATGTAAACCAACGATGCAACGAGGTGACAAGCAGATGATCAGAAAAGCATTTGATCTCGCATTAGAAAGTCACAAAGAAATGCGTCGAAAATCTGGCGAACCTTATATTTTCCACCCGATTGCCGTAGCTCAGATTGCTGCAGAAGAAATTGGTTTAGGTACAACTTCAATAGTTTGTGCCCTCTTACACGATGTGGTTGAAGATACCAACATTACACTCGATGAGATCGAGCAGATGTTTGGTAAAAAAGTGCGTCGTATTATTGATGGACTGACAAAAATTTCAGGAATTTTTGATCCGAACAGTTCCATGCAGGCAGAAAATTTCCGTAAGATGTTATTAACATTGGCAGATGATGTCCGTGTTATTTTGATCAAACTAGCGGATCGCCTGCATAACATGCGTACCATGGAATTTATGGCACGTGATAAGCAATTGAAAATTGCTTCAGAAACCAGTTATTTATATGCGCCATTGGCACATAGACTGGGTTTATATGCGATCAAGTCTGAATTGGAAGACTTATCCATGAAGTTCACAGATCCCGACACCTACAAGTTTATCGCTCGAAAACTTAACGAAAAAAAGGCGGAAAGAGAGAAATTTATCTCCGACTTTATTCAGCCTGTGCAAGAAATATTACAGGAACAAGGTATAACGGCGCAAATTTTCGGCAGACCCAAATCCATTCATTCCATCTGGACCAAGATGCGTAAAAAATCGATTCCTTTCGAAGAGGTTTACGATTTATTTGCGATCCGTATTGTCATCGATACCGATGATGAGCGTGAAAAAACAGAGTGTTGGAAAGTGTATTCTATTGTAACCGACCTGTACCGACCAAACCCCGACCGTCTAAGAGATTGGGTATCATCACCTAAAGGTAATGGATATGAATCCCTGCATACCACGGTTATGGGACCTCGTGGTCAATGGGTTGAAGTTCAGATCAGAACCAGCCGCATGAATGAAATTGCGGAGAAAGGTTTTGCGGCACACTGGAAATATAAAGAATCCAATTCGGACAGTGGATTAGATCAGTGGATCAAAAAAATTAGAGATGTACTGAGCAACCCGGAACAGAATGCACTGGACTTTGTGGACGACTTTAAAATGAATTTGTTCTCCGATGAGATCTTTATTTTCACGCCAAAAGGAGCCCTTATTCAATTGCCACATGAAGCCACTGCATTAGATTTTGCCTTTGAAATCCACTCGGATATCGGAGCAACCTGTATCGGTGCAAAAGTCAACCATAAATTGGTGCCTTTAAGTCATGTTTTGCAAAATGGTGATCAAGTAGAGATCATAACTTCGAGCAAACAGACACCAAAAGAAGACTGGTTGAATTTTGTCGTGACAGCAAAAGCAAAATCCAAAATCCGTTCTTCACTGAAAGAAGAAAGACGTCGTGTGGCGGAAGATGGTAAAGAAATTCTGGAGCGTAAGCTGAAAACGTTAAAGATTACCTATAACACTGATAATATTAATAAAATTGCGAATTTCCTTAAATTTCCAAGTTCGCAGGATCTGTTTTATAATGTAGCCAAAGGACTCGTTGATATTAAACAATTGCGCGAATTTGTGGCGCACGAAAAAAACAACGATGCGACACTGAGTACCCAAAACACCCAATTTAATACACATATTGGTGGTTTAGTAGAGAAATTCAGTAAAAAAGATCAGGATACCCTCTTGTTAGGTGATGATTTGCAGAAAATCGATTACACCCTTGCTCCTTGTTGTAACCCAATACCTGGAGATGATGTATTTGGATTTTTAACTGTAAACGATGGTATAAAAATACACCGTACCAGCTGTCCAAATGCATCCAAATTAATGGCGAACTACGGTTACCGCATTATGAAGGCTAAGTGGACATCCCAAACAGATGTATCTTTCTTGACCGGATTACGTATTGTCGGTATCGATGATGTTGGTTTGGTCAATAAGATCACCACCGTCATATCTCAGGAGTTTAAAGTTAATATTCGCTCCTTAAGTATTACCAGTAACGAAGGAATTTTTGAAGGGCATATTATGGTCTTTGTAAATGATACAGAACAATTGGAAAATTTAATGAAAACGCTTAAACAAGTGCGCGGCATTACCACTGTTTCACGATATGAATCTGAGAGTTAAACATCAGCTGAATATCACATTTTTTTAATACTACAATAATTGAATCAAAATTGGTAAATTTGTAAAGAATCTTATTGATTAATATGAACGCAGCTGAAAATTACGCAACAGTAAAAAAGATCTTTGAAGCTTACTTAGAAAATAAAAATCTAAGAAAAACTCCAGAGCGTTATGCTATTTTAGAAGAAATTTATTCCCGTACAGATCACTTTGATGTAGAATCATTGTACATCCATATGAAGAATAAAAAATACCGAGTTAGCCGTGCCACTGTATACAACACGTTAGAATTGTTGGTATCCTGTGACTTAGTTACTAAACATCAATTTGGGCGCAATATGGCTCAATTTGAAAAATCCTATGGCTTTAAACAACACGATCACGTCATTTGTATTGAATGTAATATCGTGGTGGAATTTTGTGACCCACGTATCAACCAGATTCAAAGCTTAATGGGTGATTTATTAAAATTCGATATCAAACATCACTCGTTAAATCTGTATGGTGTTTGTAATGATTGCCAACAAAAAATCGCTGCCTCAAAAGCAAAAGAAGAGGTTATTTCAAATTAATCTCAGGATTGGCGAAATATAATAGTACATTTGTTCAGAAAATGATTTGCTCATTTTTCTGAACATTTTGTTTTTAGATAATTCAAAAAATTAACATAAATTCTTAATCACAATACTTTAAAAGCTATGCAAGTTGATGTGCTTTTGGGCTTACAATGGGGAGACGAAGGTAAAGGTAAAATCGTTGATGTATTTTGTCCACAATACGATTTAATTGCTCGTTTCCAAGGCGGCCCTAACGCCGGACACACATTGGAGTTTGATAACAAAAAATTCGTTTTAAACACGATCCCTTCGGGTATCTTCAATGAAGGAACTCTTAACCTAATCGGAAATGGTGTTGTTATCGACCCGATTATCTTAAAGAGAGAACTAGACAATTTGAAAACTGCTGGATTTGATCCAGTAGGTAAAGGAAATTTAGTGTTAGCTCGTAAAGCGCATTTAATCCTTCCTACTCACCAGTTACTAGATGCTGCTTCAGAATCTAAAATGGGTGATGGTAAAATTGGTTCTACCTTAAAAGGTATTGGTCCTACCTATATGGATAAAACAGGTCGTAATGGCCTACGTGTGGGTGATACTACATTGCCAGATTTCAAAGAGCGTTACGAAAAATTGAGAGAAAAACACCTTTCTATTTTATCACACTACGGTGAAATCCCTGATTTCTCTGAAAAAGAAGAAGCTTTCTTAGCTGCTATCGAATTCATTAAAACTATTCCACATGTTGATTCAGAACATTTAGTGAATCAATATTTAAAGGATGGTAAAAAAGTATTGGCGGAAGGTGCTCAAGGTACTTTGTTAGATGTTGACTTTGGTTCTTATCCATTCGTTACATCTTCAAATACAACTACAGCGGGCGCATGTACAGGTTTAGGTATTGCTCCAAATAAAATTGGTGCAGTATATGGTATCTTCAAAGCTTATGCTACTCGCGTAGGTGGAGGCCCATTCCCGACTGAATTACATGATGAAGTAGGTGAAAACTTACGTAAATTAGGTCATGAATTTGGTGCAACAACAGGTCGCGCACGTCGTACTGGTTGGATTGATATTCCTGCTTTAAAATATGCCATCATGTTAAACGGTGTTACCGAATTGATCATGATGAAAGCTGATGTGTTGGATACTTTCGAAAAAATCAAAGTTTGTACACACTACAAACATGAAGGAAAAGTAATCGATTACATGCCATATGAAATTATCACGAACGAGGCTGAGCCTATTCTTGAAGAAATCGACGGCTGGAATCAAGATCTGACTGGTATCACTCAACAAAGTGAAATCCCTGCAGCATTACAAAATTACATTACGTATCTAGAGAAAGCATTAGAAGTGCCTATCACGTTCCTATCTGTTGGTCCAGATCGTAAACAAACATTAAAATTGACTAAATAGTTAATGCGGGTCGAAGACAATTTTGTTATAGATTCAACGAATAATTTTCATCAAAAAGCGCTGCAATGGGCAGCGCAATTTGATGAAGTAGCTTATCTCCATTCCAATGGACATAGCGATCAGTGGAGTGCATTTGACTGCTTAATTGCAGTAAAAGCAACTTCCTCTTACACCTCGACTTCCGGTAATACACTTCAGGATGTTCAAAAATATATAGACACATATCCAGATACTTATATTCCTGGTTTTTTTTCGTACGATCTGAAAAATGAAATCGAAGAACTGGAAACACATCATGATGATCCTTTAGGATTTCCATTAGCCTATTTCTTTGTTCCTGCAGTTACGATCAAAACAATTGGAAATACCGTTTGGATAACAGCTGAAAATCCTGCTCAAATCTATCAAACCATTTTAGATTTCACATGGCAGACCGGTTCTGTGGGTTTTGATGGCCAGATACAGACCAGATGGTCTAAGGCCGAATACATGCTTGCATTTAATAAAATGCAAGATCATATCCAAAGAGGAGATATTTACGAAGTCAACCTCTGCCAGGAGTTTTATGCTGACCAGGTCAACTTAAATCCCGTAGCGGCATTTGAAAAATTGAACAGCATCTCCCCTACGCCGTTTGCGGCATTTTTTAAATTCAACAAGAATTACATCCTTTCCGCATCTCCAGAAAGATTTCTGGCGAAAAGGAATCAACAGCTCATTTCCCAACCTATAAAAGGAACTGCAAAACGAGGAAAAACTGCTGAAGAAGATCAAAAGATTGTCCAAGGCATGTTAAACTCTACAAAAGAAATTGCTGAAAATGTGATGATTGTAGATTTAGTTCGCAATGATCTCACGAAAAGCGCAGTACCAAAATCTGTCAAAGCAGATCGTCTGTTCGAAATTCAGACATTTAAACTCGTTCATCAGATGATTTCGACCATTACCTGTGAAATCGATGAAAAAGTAGCGGATGTTGAAGTTATTAAAAATACCTTCCCTGCTGGTTCAATGACCGGCGCTCCTAAAATTGCTGCCATGCAGATCTGTGATCAAGTTGAAGCAACAAGACGCTCCTTATATGCAGGATCCATCGGTTATTTCGGTCCTGAAGGTGATTTTGATTTCAATGTTGTGATCCGGACCATTTTATACAATGCACAAAGTAAATATCTGTCCTTTCAGACAGGGGGAGCTATTACCGTTCAGGCAAATGCTGAAGACGAATATCAAGAATGCTTGTTAAAAGCAAATGGAATGTTGCAAGTTCTTGATACACATATTCAATAAATATCTATATCTTTAGTAGATAAAATTCTCAAACATCATTTTTTTTTCTGAAATTTGCGCCTGATTATGACACAGATATACATTGATATCCATACCCATCAGCATCACTCGTCAGAGACTGAACGTTTTGACGTATTTAATCTTATACTGAATGCTGATCCAGATGATCATTATTTACCGCCAGTAACCGCGGGGTTACACCCATGGCACATCAGTGAAAGTGACCCTTTTAAAGGCATATCGATCCTGCAAGAATTGCTTCTTGATCATGAAATTCTAGCTGTCGGGGAATGTGGTATGGATAAAGTAATATCTGTGCCCCTAAATGTGCAGCAAGACGTTTTTCAAAAACAAGTTAGCTTAGCAAAAGAATACGGTAAGCCATTGATCATTCATTGCGTCCGTGCTTTTGACGAAGTACAGCAAGTTTTAAAAAGTGAAAATTTCACAGGTCACACCATTTTTCATGGATTTAACAAGAATAAAGAACTTGCTGAGCAATTGCTTAAAAAAGGATATTACCTCTCGTTTGGTTCATCAATTCTCACGGGAAAATTAGATGAAACGCTTGTAGCGACTCCTCTTGAACAGCTCTTTTTGGAGACGGATGATGCGCATGCCGATATCAGAGAATTGTACGCTTATGCAGCACAATTGAAAAAGATATCAATAAATGAATTAAAAGAAAACATAATAAGAAACTATCAACTTGTATTTGAGTAAAATATGAAAGACTTAACTTGGCTATCGCGTACAGAGGCATTAGTGGGGCGTGAAGCTTTAGAAAAATTGGCAAATTCTCATGTCATGGTTTTGGGATTGGGAGGCGTAGGATCGTTTGCAGCGGAATTTATCTGCCGTGGCGGTGTTGGCAAAATGACCATCATTGATGGCGACACTGTAGATCCTTCTAATAGAAACAGACAGCTACCAGCATTGGCAACCAATCATGGTCAATCTAAAGCACAGATCATGCGCGATCGGTTGTTATCTATAAATCCTGAACTGGATTTGACTATTGTTGAAGATTTCGTTCTTCCTGAAAAGATTTCCGATCTATTGGATCTTAATCCCGACTATGCAGTGGAAGCAATTGATAGTATCACGCCAAAATTATTTTTTATCCGTCAGGCTCTAGAGCGTAAAGTTCGTTTTGTAAGTTCTATGGGAGCTGGGGGAAAAATGGATCCTACAAAAATAGAAATTGCAGATATCGGAGAAACCTATAATTGTAAACTTGCTCATCATATTCGTAAAAAGTTATATAAACATGGGATAAGAAGTGGTTTTAAAGCGGTATTTTCTACAGAATTACCAGATAAAGCATCCCTGTTGTATACCGATGGCAGTAACTATAAGAAATCTGCATACGGAACGATGTCTTATCTGCCAGCCGCATTCGGAGGAGCAATTGCTTCCGTTGCATTAAGAGATTTAATCGCTAAAAATTAATGATATTCTCGTCAATATATCGCATTATATTGACGAGAATATGTAGTTTTGGCTATGGAAAAACTTATAAAATTAGTTGAAAAGAATAAGCTTGCTCATCAACCGGTTGATGAATTTTCAATGGTTATCGATGATAAGCAGGTGGTACACGGTGCAATTTTTGTTATAAAAATTGAAAAGAAAACCTTTAAACTTTTCATTCCAGAACCGCACTACAAAACCATTATTGAGGGAGAAACAAAACCTTTGATCAAAACGATCCTCAAACATCCTGAGGTTATGCTGTTTATGTAATTTTCAAACAATCCTATTATTTTCAAAGGCATTTAAGCATTACTTTTTTCTGGAATAAGATTCTGAGGCATATATCCTTGAAATTACTGTCGCAATCTATTGATCAATATATCTATAGAACAGCACATTCTGAAAATTAACCGCTTTATATTGAAGCTAATTTTAAGCGATTTAAAGAGTTCTGTTAGACCAATCTAGCAAAGACTTGTCTTGGTGGATTAAATTGCTTAAATCTCTTGTTTTCAACTAATCTGATCTATTGTAAAGACATAGTGATGGCGATCTGTTGTATGTTTTAATAATAGATTAGGAATGATCGATTTTTTTTTGAGAGATGTTCGGGATTTCTTTGAGATTACGAGCAGACTGGTTCGTGTTTTGTTCGCCATTTGTTCGACTTGTTTTCGTCTTATGGTCGAAGCCGAGTCGAAGAACAGTCGAAGTGCACCCGAATCAATCCCGGAGTTGTTCCCTATCATTATCGAGCCGTTGTGCAAGCATTCTCGAGAAGACTAAGGACTTTTACGGACTTCCATGGACTTTCACGGACTTCTTTGGACTTTTAGCTTATACATTCTTCGTAATAAAGCATAAAATTTATACATCACTAAAAAAAAGATCAAGTTATCTACGGCAAGAACTTTTCTCCGCAAATTCGAGTTTTATTTGACTGCCCTTCGGGTCTGCTTCGCCCCTTCCTCGGGTAGTTTATACTAATCCTCTACTATGCCTATACTCCGCCTCTACTGTTTATGTAGAGGAAAGGTAGACAAACAGTAGACAAACAGTAGAGGCACAATAGACAATTCCCGAAGCCTTCCCGAAGAAAGGGCGAATAAGTTACGAGCCATTACTTAATGATACCGGAAGAATTTTCTCATTCTATTACCCTTATAAATGGTGGCTGCAGTGCAATAATTTACGGTTAAAAACCGAATTAGCATTGACTGTCATGTCATATTGCTATATCAAATTAAACACTAGTAATATAGAAGCAGCAAACAGAACAAATAAGCCTGTTAAGAAGATGATATCGGCAATATTTTCCAGTCTTTTAACTTCCCTTAGATCACCTCTTTTCATCGCAATAAAGGAAATAATACAGCTGGACATAAATATGAAAATAGCAATAGCGGCACATTCATCAATTAAACTTCCCTCTGTGAGTTTCATCGTTTTTATTGTCGTTAAGACCAGAAAACAAATTCCCAGTAAATTGGCTGAAGTATTTAAAATATGAGAAGTCCGCCCCGAGCTGTCTCTTTTCTCTCTGTTATGATTTAAATCCATGGTCTATTTTCATTTACAAAAAAAGTAATAATTTCTTTGTTCTTTTACTAATATCGAAATATCCATATAAAGGATATTTCTTGCCCAATTAAAATCTTATAATTTAAACCTCAAATGTTACAGCATTAATTTTTGTCTAAAGAGGGATATTTGTATAGGTTAATTTAAAGCAGATTATGAATCAAAAATATCAAATATCCGGCATGACTTGCAATGGATGTCGCACAAATGTCGAAGATAAGCTAAATGAGATACCAGGTGTAAAAGCTACTGTTACATTAGCTCCACCCGAAGTCATTATTGATAGTGAAGATCGCGTTGATGTAGATGAATTCAATAAAGCACTTTCAGAAATTGGTGATTACCACATCGTGCAAGACAATAGTCATCACAACGGAAACAGCTCAGTCTATCATAAAGCAGATGATCAATCGAAAAAAAGTGCAGTAGCTGTTTCAGGCAAATACATTTGCCCCATGTTCTGTGAGGGTCAGGATAAAACGTACGATTTACCGGGCTCCTGTCCTGTCTGTGGTATGCATTTAGTACCCGCAGAATCATTATCGGAAAGTAAACATACACAGGATGAAAGTGCGAACGCCTCTTGCTGTTCATCAAAAAATAACGGAGAACAGATAAACCAAACGGTGGAAAAGTCATCAGGTAAATACATATGTCCTATGTTCTGTGAAGGTCATGATAAAACGTACGATCAAGAAGGTTCCTGCCCCATATGTGGGATGCATTTAGTACCTGTTGAGCCATTATCGGAAAATAAACACACACAGGATGAAAGTGCGAACGCCTCTTGCTGTTCATCAAAAAATAAAGATGAACAGACAGTCCAAACTGCAGGAGCACCATCAGGTAAATATATCTGTCCTATGTTTTGTGAAGGTCATGATAAAACTTACGACCAAAAAGGTTCCTGCCCTGTTTGTGGTATGTTTCTCGTTCCAGTTGAATCTTTAGCTGATAAAGCAGATAAGCATCACCATGATACTAAATCCACAGGCTTTTCTTCGCATGAAAAAGTTGGCACTCCAAAGGTCACGGCCAGTTCAGCGGGTAAATATTATTGTCCTATGATGTGTGAGGGCGAGAAACTGTATGACAAACCAGGATCTTGTCCAGTCTGTGGTATGAACTTAGAGAAAATGCCAGAAAAGAAAGCAGCTTTAACTTACAGCTGTCCGATGCATCCAGAAGTTCAAAGTGATAAACCGGGTTCTTGTCCCATCTGTGGTATGGATTTAGTAGCAAATGCCGACACAGAGGAAGATGATCACACATATCAAACACTGAAAAAGAAATTTTGGGTAGCGCTGTTATTCACCGTTCCCTTATTTATATTATCAATGGGTGAAATGATTCCTGGCAACCCGATCGGGCAAGTCATCACCCCAAAGATGTCAGGCTGGATCCAGTTATTTTTAACCATTCCAGTTGTTTTTTATGCCACTTGGATGTTTTTTGAGCGTGCTTGGACCTCTTTCAAAACTTGGAACTTAAATATGTTCAGCTTGATAGGTCTAGGTGCCGGAGCAGGATTTTTATACAGCGTAGTGGCTTTATTCTTTCCATCCCTATTTCCGGATGCATTATTAGGTCATCATGGTCAGGTTGCACTATATTTTGAGTCTGTTGCCGTTATCTTAACGCTAGTACTATTGGGACAACTAATGGAAGCGAAAGCACATTCAAGAACGAATTCAGCTATTAAAGAACTTATAAAACTTTCTCCTGCAGAAGCTAATCTAGTTGAAAATGGAGTGGAAAAGAAAATTTCGGTCGCAGACATCCAATTAGAACAAATTTTACGCGTTAAACCAGGAGAAAAGATTCCTGTAGACGGAGAAATAACTTCTGGACATAGCTCGATTGACGAATCCATGCTAACGGGCGAACCGGTTCCTGTCGATAAAAATGAAGGCGATAAAGTGAGTGCTGGAACGATTAACGGTAATCAGTCATTCTTAATGAAAGCCAACCGGGTCGGTAATGATACACTATTGGCACAAATTATAGAAATGGTCAATAGTGCAAGCCGAAGTAAAGCACCGATACAGAAGTTAACCGATCGTGTATCCCGCATATTCGTTCCTATAGTAATTGCCATCGCTATTTTAACATTTGTCGTCTGGATGATCTATGGAGTGGAATCTAAACTGGCCTTTGCCTTAGCCAATGCTTTGGCGGTTCTTATCGTAGCCTGTCCATGTGCTCTGGGGCTTGCAACGCCGATGTCGGTCATGGTCGGAATCGGTAAAGGTGCAAAAAATGGTATCTTGATAAAGAATGCGGAAGCGCTCGAAAAGCTAGATAAAGTGAATGTACTGGTGACAGATAAAACCGGAACCATAACCGAAGGAAGGCCGAGTTTGGAAGAGGTATTCAGTACGTCAGACAGTATGGTTGGTGAATTGTTGATCTTGGCAGCTTCAGTCAATGCCAATAGCTCCCACCCTTTAGCCGAAGCGGTAGTGAAGAAAGCAAAGGAGTCAAAACTAACATTAAAAGAGACAGATCGTTTTGATACCATAAACGGTAAAGGTGTTATTGGTTATATTGCCAATGATAAAGTGCTTCTTGGAAATGAATCGTTGTTATTGGACGATGGTATTGCGATCAGCGAAAGCGTTAAAGAACAAGTTGCTGTAGAACAGGAAAAAGGCCGTACAGTATCTTACTTAGCTAAAGGAACAACACTGTTAGGTTATCTCGTTATTGCCGATAAAATAAAAGATACGGCAAAACAGGCTATCCATTACCTGATGGATCATGGTGTTGATGTGATTATGTTAACAGGTGACAATGCCAAAACAGCTAAAGCTGTAGCGGATGAACTGGGTATTAAACACTTTAAAGCACAAGCGCTACCAGAAGATAAGTTGATGGAGATTAAAAAGCTGCAACAGGAAAATAAAGTAGTCGCAATGACTGGTGACGGTATCAATGATGCTCCAGCATTAGCACAGGCAGATATAGGTATTGCAATGGGTACAGGTACTGATGTGGCTATCGAGAGCGCTGAAGTAACCTTATTGAAAGGCGACTTAATGGGTGTCGCTAAAGCTAAAATACTGAGTCATAAATTAGTGCGCAATATTAAACAGAACTTACTCTTTGCCTTCCTTTATAATGTTTTAGGCATTCCGATTGCAGCAGGTATTTTATACCCTACATTTGGTATCTTGTTATCGCCAATGCTTGCTGCCGCTGCCATGAGCTTAAGCTCAGTATCCGTTATCCTCAATTCATTACGATTGAATGCGGTCAATATCGATGCGAAATAAATTTAAATAAAAACATATAGCTGTCCATCACAGCTGAAAAAGTCGCCTCTTTTTTTAAGAGGCGACTTTTTATAAATTAAATGATCATGTACGAAGAACCTTATAGTAACTATAAAACAGTATTGGCCTATCTGTTAGGAACGCTACTGATCTTCGCTTTACTGAGCTGGCTTTCTTATCACAATGGTATGGCCTATGATGGTTTAACTACAGTAGGATTTCCGTTAACGTATTACAGTGAAGGTGCAGGACAAAGTCTGGTTACAGGTCAAATGCAGGATTTCAGTAATTATTCCTTAATGGCGTTTGCCATAGATCTGGCTTTTTCCTTGCTTACTTACGCAGCAGTTTGCTTCCTATTTAAGAAATTAAAAAAAGATCATAAATAGTAGCATTTAAGTTCTATCGGATCCTTTCTGGTACATTATGGAGAGGTTCAAAATTTGCGGTATAAATTTCTGTTGATACTATAGTCTCTGCTTTAATCCCCATTCAGAATTTCCGTTTTTTTAATCCGATAAGAGCATTACCATCGTCAAATTTTGACAAAAACTAATTATATAAAGCTATTAGTGTACCACATGAAGTCCATATGCTACATAAAAGTCCAAATATTAGGCAGTATAACAGGATATCCATTTCCTTTCGTAATTTGATCCAAAATACAACAAGAAACATAAGCGGGCACACAACTACTGAAATAAATAAAAATGATGCTAATATCACAAAAATATCTTCATTGAAATCCATGAGCAAAATCCTAATTCCAATGTAGGATAGCCAGACAAATATTGGCGATATAAGACATATTAACCATTTCCAAACTAATTTTAGTTTAAGTTCTTGAGGAAATGTATTACGGTACTTTTTGATTAAGAATTGGATTATGAAAATGATAACCAAAATCATAATACTGATCTGAACATATGTATTTCGGATAGTATCTGCTCTGGTATTAATATGAGTCTTAGCAACCAATTTACCATGATCAAACTGCTTGACACTTGTCCGTTCTCCATTTACAAATGTTTGTACAACGACGTTATCGCTGTCACCGGAAGTAAAAGTCCAAGTTGAGTCTTCTACTCCCATTTTGTAAAATCCTTCAATGATTAATTTATCATTTAATTTTCTATTAAATTTACCATCGAGGCGTCCCCCATTAAATCTTAAAAAATCCTCACCCTCCGTTGTATTAATAATGAGAGTAGTTATTTTTCCGTAAGGAATTACAGTGGCGCTATCTGCTAGCCTTGCCACAACATTTTTATCTAGATCTTTAAGTGAATGGTTCTTGTTATAATCATCGTTTCTAATGGGCCGATTAATATACCAATGATTGACCTTAACGACAAGTAGAGAATCCTTTGGGTAAAATTCAAATTCATCATATAAATTTAAATCGGGAACTGTAGCTGATTTTAAGAGAACATATTGTGGCTGATCAAAAGATTGGACATACCTTTGCTGACTGGTTGCGCAGAAAGCGAAAATTGTAATACCTGCGACAATCAAAGTACTTAATCTTGCTATTAAGGAATCAGCAATCAATACGATAGAATCGTTTTTTATGTAAAACCAACCTACAAACAGCATTGGCAACGCAATTAGATCGCTTAGGTCTACCGTTCGTTGAATGTTAAATAAGCTATTTAGCAGTTCTATAAATCCTGAGGCAAGTTCACTTTTCCAAAAGACAAACAATATTCCGGTAAAGATAAAGATCCATAATTTATGACGGGGAAAGATCGCTGACCAAAAAATAGGAAAAATAAATAACCCACAGAAATCAGAAAGTTTTCCGGTAAACGCATTGTGGAAAGTTGCTTTCATATAAAAATCATTGGCGATCAATAGTACGAGGCAGAAGATAAAAAGCGGTGACAATAACTTTTTTAGACGGTCATACATGCTTATAGAAGTTTATTTATATATTAATACAAGTTAATTAATTTAGTAACCTTGTGCAATATTCATTCTAGTCTTCAGAACGTTATCAAAACGAATAATAGATCCTGCACCTCTAAGAATATAAAGTATCAATGACAATGATTATTTTTGGTAAATAAAAACGCGAAAAATGAATTTCAAAACGATCATACTTTTAATTTTAGTCGTCATTATTACGATTTTTTTTATGCAGAACACTGCTCCGGTAGAATTTTGGTTTTTTGGTAAGCACATCTTCGCATTATCATCAATTATTGCGATCACTCTTTTTATCGGGGTCATCATTGGGGGTATTTTGTTGAGACCTAAGAAAAGAAAGACAGAAGTGATTCAAGTAAATCCAACTAATCCATCAGAAATTGAACAATCTTCAGTTCCAAATTCAACTTTAAGTAATGAAGATCGGGATTATATTTCTTAATTAAAAAAAATTAATTCCCTATAAATGAAAGGACAAGAAAGGACTTTGTAATTAAATAGTCGTTTTATTTGCACTGTATGCTAGTTTTTTCTACCTTTGCATCACTCCAAACAACGAAGGAAACTTCAAAAAAGAGTAAGATTCCGTAGCTCAGCTGGTAGAGCAATACACTTTTAATGTATGGGTCCTGGGTTCGAATCCCAGCGGGATCACAAAGGAAAAGCTAATCGCAAGATTGGCTTTTCTTGTTTAAAAATATTAGGATTCGAACATCAGCATTGGTATGGGTTCGGGGATAGCTATCTAACATTTAAAACTGTTGCAAGGCTTGTTTTACAATATCCTTGTTGGGCTTAGAAATAGGTATTTTATCTCCAGATATTAAGAGTAGAATACCTCCATCTTCTTTTAGCCAACTTTTTACATATTTCGGGTTTACTAAATGGCTTTGGTGAGTTCTCAAAAATCCGTTGGGTCGTAACAAATCTGAATACTCTTTAAGTGATTTAGAAACCAATATCTTTTCACCATTCGAAAGGAAGAAGTGGGTATATGTGTTATCTGCTTCGCAACGTATAATTTCTGATAGTGAAACATACCTTATTTCGCTTTGCATCGGTAAGGCAATTTTGCTTATGGTCGGTTCTGGCTTTTTAAGCTGTTGCAATAAAAAATCGAGTTGCGAGGTTTGTATTTGCCTTGTAAATTTGCGCTCGGCTTTTTTTACCGCATGCATTAACTCTTCAATATCAATCGGTTTTAAAAGATAGTCCAAGGCAGCAAATTTTATCGCTTCTATTCCATATTGGTCATAAGCAGTAACAAAAATAACATCGAAATTACGCATTGGAAGTAGTTTTAGCACATCAAAACCTGTCTTATCACCCATTTGAATATCCAAAAACACTAAGTCTGGCACATATTTTTCAATAACATCAACTGCATCACGTACACTTTGTGCTGTTGCAATTATGGTTACCTGCGGACAATGCTTTTCTAGCAAAATCCTTAGGTTTTCTAGGTTAGAATTTTCATCATCTATTAAAATTGCTCTCATCATATTATAGCCAATCAGTTAATGTTAAGCTTATTTTAGTACCGTTAGAATTTGATTGTATAGCTAAGGTAAAGTGATTTTCTTTATAAACACTATTCAATAGTGTTATTCGACGATTAGTCAACAGCAACCCTAATCCATTATTCTTATTTTTTGTGTCAAAACCATTCCCATTATCAGTAATATGTAACACCAAATTGTTCGCTTGCTTAATAAATTCAATCACAATTTTTCCTTCGCTAGCTTTTTGCGATATGCCATGCTTCACCGCATTTTCGACAAAAGGTTGTAGCAACATACTGGGAATTTCAGTGTTATCTAAATCCAAGTCTTCGGAGTGATTAATTTCGTACTTAAAGCCGAATCGCAATTGCTCCATTTGTAAGTAATCATCTAATAATTTTTTTTCTTGAGATAAACTAATCAGTTCTTTATCATCAAGTACATTACGAGTTAACCGAGCAAATTTAGATAGATATTTATTGGCATTGTCGATATCGTTTTTGTTCATTAAATTTTGAATACCAGAAAGTGCATTAAATAGAAAATGAGGATTTAATTGAGACCGAATTAAGCTAATTTGAAGCTTCGCCTTATCTTTTTGCTGTTCATTTTCAGCCAGCATTTTCTTATTTCTTTTTTTGTTAAAGTAAAGGATAATAAGAACTGCTAATCCAATAGAAAATAAAACGACTAACGTATATGTTAAAAGTTCTTTTTTGCTATAGTTCTCTTGATCTAATGTTATGGAAAGAGTATATCTACTTGTGTATTTGTCGATATCTTTTGATGCTGAAGTACCCCACTTGATCAATGGTTGAATACTAATTTCGTAATCTCCAGATTTTTTGAAAATGTTTTTGTTCATCTTAACATAAGGTGAAAGTTTATGTTCATCGACATAGCCCCCATATTGCCATGAAACTGACTCAAAGATTGTTTTATTTGTTTGCTTATCTTTTATGGAGATAGAGTAAACATAATCAATATCAGATCTGTCTTTAACAATAGTAAGTTCATCGTCTTTCTCTGTAAAAACAATAGCTGTTGTTTGTTTTGGATCGACTATATAACTGTAGTCAACTCCTTGATCAATTTCGAACCGCTTTGCAATAACCTTTATTTTAGCTTTTGGAATAGGCTTTCCGTAAAAAACAGACTTGTCTATATCTAGAGGCTTTTCGATGCTGTAGACTAAGGTTGTAATGGTTTTTCCGTTAATAGGAAAAACACCAAGTGTTGTCGATCTGAATGATTCGTCTGCCCTATCGATATCTCTAAGTTGCGGTAGGTCTATTGGCTTATTTACAACTATTGGTTTATCATCGGCTAAAATGCTATACCGATAATTCTGTACATGGTCTTTTTTTCTGAAATAGATTTGGATACTTACATTGCTGATTTCAGGTAAATAATTAAAGTAAGTGTTAGGTTGATTCGCGAAGGTATTATCATAATAGAAATTTTCTGCAGTACTATCAAGACACATAAGAAGCTTGCCTCCAGCAGCGTAGGTGTGTGAAAAATTAATGCCTTTTTGTGCATTTACTGTAGATAGCGTAATAATAAGGCTGAGAAGTGTGAAGATGATCCGTTTCATAATATTAAGTTTAATTTGTCTCAAACTTATTGCAATAGTAATAAAACTAAAACCATAAAACAGCAAAGGCAGTGTTTGAAATAGTAAATGTAGTATTCTATACAGAATTTAAAACTTTTATCTTTAAAAAACAAGTATTATTAAAAGTTAAATTTTTAATATTTCACCATAAATCGCTATTACTACAATATTCAGGTTGTTAATTATTTCGCAATTTATTCCCCATTTCAATTTGATTCTATCGCAATAAAACTTGCATTAGATAGTAAATAAGAAAAGCTAATCTTTCGATTGGCCTCTCTTATTTAAATAGAATGAAATGTCGTAAGAAACGTCGACTATAGTGATTTAATTTATCTCTTGTAATTTGGCTTATTAAGCAAAATTGGTGTCGGATTTAGACGTACCCAGTTCGTTGCAAGTTCACATAGGCAATTAAGATCATCAGCAAATCCAGTATTACGAATATCTTTGATATAAGTCTTTGCCTCTTCAAGTTCAGCAACAGATAAAGCGTGCTCAGAAGTTAAGTGCAGGTAAAATGCATCCAACATTTTTTTGAAATCAATGTTCCAGTTTCCACCCCCATTACGGTATATTTCATCACGTACTTTCCCTGCAATTCGCACAACCTCCCCTTGCACTGTGTCAGCGTTTCCCTTTGATGGCACTAATAACTCCCACAATTCTTCAAATTGTTTTTCCCAGCTTGTTCCATTTGCAATTATTGGTGATACACCATCATGCATAATACGTTTCTTGACAGGTATAACTTGATATATTTCATAAAGATTACTTAGTGCATGGTCTGTCTCCTGTAGATAGTCTTTATTAAAATTTTTCCGATGAAATTCAAAACCTTCTCCTATTCGAATAATTTCATCCTTCATTTTTTGAGTGATTTCGGATTCACTTTGCAGTAATATTCGCGATATTTCCACCAAATGTACAATGTCAATGTTGTTTGCACTACTTAAAGCTCGCTCGAGGGGTGTTTGTTTATATGAATTTAGCGCTTTGGTATCTGCACCATAGGCTACAAGTTGTTTTACAGATGAAACATTAAAACTACTTCCAGCTGCAAAATGTAGGGGTGTGTCCCCATAGCTATCCACTGCCTTGATATTTGCACCCAATTCTAAGAAGACAGCTAACTTGCCACTTCGCATCATCGCATGTTGATGCAGTGCCGTACGTCCATAACTATCGATAGCTTCGATGTCCGCTCCGCTTTGCAACAACCAGCGAACAAGTTCATCCGGAACATTAAAAAAACTAAGAGCTGTTGCTTTTCCATAACCACCTCTTGCATCGAATTCACACGTATCAAATACTTTTTTAAGATTGTCTATATTATTTTCAGTAATTAATTCACTGAAGTTTTTTGGAAGTGTTTTTTTCTTTTTTGCCATTATTTATCGGTTTCGGATTCAATAAAAATTATTGCCAATGTTTTGGACCCTTACGAAATTCGGTATTACAATTTCATTAATCCAAATTTAATACAAAAGTTTCATAGTGTTAGTCTCATTCAATGACTTTGATCTAACGCCAGTATCACAAATTCTAATGTGAGCAGCTTCACATATCCTTGATGCCGACAAAATATGTTGATCTCAATAAACGCAGAAAGATTAGTATTTCAGATTCAGTAAAAAACGGTCATTAGATATGAAGAGTCTTAGTAATTCATTCAACTCATTCTATTGACTGTCAAAACAAAAGCTCGTATTATTATTTAAATACGTTCTTCGATAAGCTCTTTATTTGCAGTCATTCCTGTCAATGTTCCCATTGCTACTGCGTTAGCGACTGTTCGCATTCGTGTCGCTGTATCGCCACAAGCATACACACCGTTTATGGTAGTTTTTTGAAAAGAATCAATTTTCAGGTAACCGTCTTCGGTTAATTCACATCCCAGTTGTTCAGCAATGCTACAATTTTGCTCAAAAGGCAGTTTTGTATAAATTGCATTTACCATTTGCTTTGAACCATCTTTAAAGATGATGGTTTTGACTTTTCCGTTTTGGTGCTCAAATTTCTCGATTTCTATTTCTACTATTTCAATAGCATGCTTTTCAAGTAGATTTTTTTGTTCGTCAGTCAGTGTTGCTATTCCATTGGTAAAAAGGGTTAACTTTTTTGTCCAATTTGATATCAGTTTTGAAAAATCAAAGCCAAAATCACCATTCCCAAGTATACCAGTTGTTTCATTTCTCACTTCGTAACCATGACAATAAGGACAATGCAGGACAGAAATTCCCCAGCATTCGGAAAAGCCAGGGATTTCGGGCATTATATCTTTTATTCCTGCAGCAAAAACTAAATTAGATGTTGTGAATTTGTTGCCAGATTCGGTTTCAATTTCAAACCCTTTTTCGATTTTCATACCTTTTGTGGCAAAACCACTATAGAATGTAATGGTATCGTACTTCAATACCTGTTGCTTTGCTATTAAAGAAATTTCTAATGGGGTTTTTCCGTCTTGTGTTAAAAAGTTGTGCGAATACGGTGTCTGCCTATTACAAGGCTCACCACTGTCGATTATCAATACATTTCTTAAAGCTCTTCCAAGCGCCATTGCCGCGGCAAGTCCAGAATAGCTGCCTCCTATAATAATTACATCAAATTGATTTTGGGTTTTCATTATTTTTCTATCTACAAAAGAGTTAAAAGTAAGAGGCAGGAGAAATACGGACGCCAAAATCCCACCCTGCTTCATAAAAGTTCTCCGGTTAAAATTTGTCATTGTTATTTATACTCATCAATACATAATGTATAAAAGGCAAACCCAAAAAGACCATCCAAGGAACCAATATTACAGTTAAGATGAGTGTCCTCACATACAATGGAAGCTCCGCTAAAAAGCTTCCAAATAATAAGTAGAAAAGCGTTATCGAAGGATAAATTACTAACCATATTTTAATCGATTGGATCATCTTACTTTTGTTATTCATTTCAATTATTTTAAGGTTTGATAATATGTCCTGTTCCAGCGCCAAATAAACTTTTTCTGAAAAGATATTCTAGCTGTTTCATCGTTGTTGGAATTTCTCCAGGGAAATAAGGAAAATAATGGGGTGAATTTTCAATGACTGAAGGACTGACTGCATTGATACGGATGCCATTTTGCAACTCAATAGCTGCGGCTTTCACAAAACTTTCTACAGCTCCGTTTACTGCTGATGCATTTGCAAAATTAATTTGAGGTTCGTGTGTTAGCGCACCTGTGATCAAGGTAAACGAACCTTTAGGATTAATGTAATGCTGGCCGATTAGTACCAAATTTATTTGTCCCATCATTTTACCTTCAATTCCTTTTTTGAAAGTTTGGTCGTTCAAATTTTTCCATGGACCGACAAAAGTCTCTCCAGCGGTAGTAACCAACGCATCAAAGGGGCCTATCTTTTCAAACATTGCTTCGATAGACTGGGTGGATGTCGTATCGACTTGGATCTCTTTAGCTGATCGACTGGTTCTTATTAATTCATGACCTTCACCTTCTAGCACATCAGCTAAATAAGTACCCATAGTACCTGAAGCACCTACAATTACAATTTTCATATTTCATCTTGTTTTTAAATTCTTTTCAAAATTACTTGATGATAAAGCTTGTTTTGTAGGACAAACGTGTAATCCAGTGGTACTTATTTAAAGTTTTTGCGAAATGCTTCTGGCGAATAGTTGGTATTCTTTTTAAAAAAACGGATAAAATAAGAAGGATCTTCAAAACCTAAATCGAATGCAATTTGATTTATCTGATTAGTGGTCGCTAATAAATTTCTTTTTGCCTCAAGCACAATTTGTTCATTAATGAGTTGTGAGCACGATTTACCAACAGTTTCCTTGGTTATTTTATTGAGTTGAAATGTAGTAAGATGCATCAATTCTGCATATTTCGTTACTTGCTTATAGTTTACAATGTTCTTCTGTAATAATTCCAAAAACTCTTCTAACTGATTTTGAGAATAATCATTACCATTCTTTGTAATTTCTTTAGGACTACTACTCTGTCTGACAAGTTCAATAAAAAGTATTTCAAGACTTGCTTTTATAACATCCTTGTAATGCTCACGTTTACCTATATACTCCTCAGAAATAAAAGCTAGTTGTGCTAGAATTCGACCAAATCTCTCGACAGAAAGTGGGCAGTAATTTTTATGACTTACTTTTCGTAAAACAAAATTAATCGGTTCTTCTTTTGGTGTATAAAAATCACGGTTAAATTGCATCAAATAGCCTTTACTACCTTTTTTTAAAATGAGTTCATGCACCTGTCCAGGTCGCATGAAAAAAACAGCATAATTGTCAACAGGATAGTTTGTAAAATCAATACGATGTTCACCCGTTCCCTTTTCTAAAAATAAAACAAAAAAGAAATCGTGCCTATGAAGATCTTGTACCAAATCTTTTTCAGAAAGCATACCTTCAATCTCCCGAATAGCAAATCCCTCTGAAAAATCGGGTTCTTTAATTTGTCTTATGCTTATTTCTTTCATTTATTATATATTCAATAATTTTGCTCTGATGATAATGCCAATTACGGCCAACTAACGTTTGTGAAAGACTGTTTTCCGGTATTACTTTCTGGAATTGATTCACCCCGTTTTTTGCAATCTTTTCTTTCTTAATGTCAGTTTAGATAACTGATATTACTTCTTAATCTGTCATGGTATCGCAACTTGAAGCTCTATTTCTGAACTTCCGTTTCTGCGGAACCAAAAAAGGAATATAAGAGAAGGGAAGCCGCTCTTTTTGCTTTAGTGTCTACAGGAACAATTTTTAGACTCAATTCCATATTTTTTAAAACACCATCCGGTCCCCAAGTGATATCTTTACCAGAGCCATTAGAGATTGTTCCATCTTCTTTGATGACGAGTAAAACTTTTCCGTCATTGGACAGTAACTCATTACCTTTTAAATGGACCAATAGTTTTCCTGTGTCAGACTTCAATTCTCCTGCTGCCGTAATAGTACCGATAAATTCTTTACCCACATAGCACTTTCCTTCCTTATCCATACTTAATACAGCTTCAGCAGAACCGCCATCGCTATCCAGAATCTGAAATGCCTCTAAAATAATGACCGGTTTATTTTCTTGTTTTGGTTCGACTTGAACAGTAACGACTGAATCTGCAGAGGTATACTTAGCAACGTTATTTTGACCTGCCCAAGATAATAAGAAGAGAAACGTTCCGTTTAACAATAGTGTTCCCATGACGAATAGTTTAAAATTAATAAGTAAGTATTCCTTAGTTTATTGTAGTGTTCACGTCGTGAACTTTATATTCATTTGGCCTGATCCCATTTTACTCTATCTATCCAGGTGTACAATTTTTTCAATCTAATTCCACTTTTAAGATTGATTTGATCTTTTGCTTCTCAAAAGTAAGCTCATAAAAGAACTTCTTCTCCTCATTCAGGCTTTGAAAAAAATCTTCGGAAGATTGCATCGATTCCGTATAATATTTAAAATCATCAGACAGTTCCTGGCTTTGTTCTATTGTGGAGATACAATCCAACTCATAGATAAATTTTTCACGTTCATTCTTACCATCGGCATCACTAATAGATGCAATTGCTGTATGGATAGTCGCGCAATTAAACAGTAATACCTTCCTATTTTTCTCATTTTTCAACCGAATGTTCGTGGCAAATAAAACACGGTCTATTCCGACCGTCTTTTCACAGTCGCAATTGTGGTCCTTTGCATTATGAGTAGCCTCTATTTTAGCACTATGACTACAAGAGAAAACCACATATACTGTAATCAAAAGCATTACTTGTTTCATGCTATCCTTTTAAATAATTATTAAGATATATCAACTGAAGATTCTGATTGTGCATGCTTAATGCATTAAATGTAAAATACTACTTTCTATTATTTAAGTCATGATGTAAAAACAAACTTCTTAATTAAACTTAGTCGAATATTTGTGTATTTACAAAAGACGATCTTATAATAAATAGTTTATTTGCTTTTTACTGATCAAATCATCGCCAAAGCTATGCCAAATAATCAAGAAATTGTAGGTATTGTCAATTCTATCAATCACAGGAGGTTAAAAAACGGTGAAATGTGAGAAGTCCTATCAACTGCATTCAAGAGATTGATCCATCCCTATCGTTATCATAAATCAACGAATATATTTATTTGAAAAATTACCGCAAGCGGGATAATTCAGTATCTTTATCTATTATAATCTTGAATATGAAATTAATTACACCAATTTTAATCCTAGTTGCAACTTTTTGCTTAATAGCAAGCTGTAAAAAAAACCGTAATTGTGATAATATCTTAAACCAAGCACCTCCTCGACGTATTGGCCTTACCTTCACAGATAAGGAAAGTGGTTCCAACCTCATCTTGACAGATGCTTTTGGCGAAAAGAATATAAGTGTCAGTGTTGGAGAAACTGGCATACCATTCTATGACTGGCGTATCATTAAAGGTTCAGAAAATTCACCAATGAATGGATTTATGGAGATTATATTCTTCAACGATACCCCTGGAGACCATAGTTTTAAGATCCAGATTCAAGGAAAAGAAACGATCATCCTCTCGTACACCATTTTAAAGGAAAAAAGTGAAGAATCCTGTCGCCTTTTTTCTTATCCTATAACAGGACTTAAAATTTTAAATTATGGTTGGGATATATATAAGCAGAATGGAAGTATAGTACCACTTGTTTTAGTTGTAAAAATGTGATCATTTTAAAAAGATCTTCTATTTATTTTTTACGATAATGCTAAAGCGAAACAATTGAAGTGGAAATGAGGAATAATATCGCTTCTTTAAAACGCTAAGACGTATGTATACAACGTCTTAGCGACTAACATTTCAAATGATCCCTGAGTCCGATAAAGCCCTATAGATAGGAAGCAATACAACATTGATAAACAAATTCTTAAACGGATTAAGCCATTTGACTATTGCGTTATCATAGCCATTGATTGAATTTTTTGATATACCATGTTTTAACAAACTGTGTCAGTGTGCAGTAAGAAGCTAGTATGGCTATAAGCCAAGGAAAATAACTCAGTGGCAATTGTTGCATATATAATGCACCTGCAAAAGGTGAAAACGGAATTAATACTCCGATAACCATAATCAGTGAAGTTAACGCCACTACAGGCGCAGTAGCCCAACTTTGGATAAATGGAATTTTTCGCGTGCGAATCATGTGAACAATCAATGTCTGTGAAAGTAGTCCTTCAATAAACCAGCCGCTCTGAAATAAACTTTGGTGTTCTGGACTATTCGCTTTAAAAACAAAGAACATAACTGCAAATAGCGCATAATCGAAGATGGAGCTAATTGGGCCAATATAAAGCATAAATCTTTTAATGCCTGAAGCATCCCATTTTTTAGGTTTCTCAATGAAATCTTCATCCATTCTATCCCATGGAATAGATACCTGTGATACATCATATAGTAAATTTTGCACTAATATTTGCACCGGTAGCATCGGTAGAAATGGCAGAAAAGCACTGGCGCCCAACATGCTGAACATATTTCCGAAATTGCTACTCGCAGTCATTTTGATATATTTGATGATGTTTCCAAAAGTTCTTCTCCCATAAATTACTCCTTTTCTCAAAACCATCAGGTCTTTTTCGAGCAAAATTATATCAGCACTTTCTTTAGCAATATCCACCGCTGTATCGACACTGATTCCTACATCGGCATCTCTAAGTGCTGCTGCGTCATTAATACCATCACCCATAAAACCAACTGTATGACCTTTTTCTTTAAGTATTTTAACAACCCGAGATTTTTGAACCGGGCTTAATTTTGCCAGAATAGAAACCTCTCCAATCTGTTCCTTTAATTCCATATCAGTCATTTTTTCAACTTCAGCCCCCAAAAGTACCTGATCAAAAGGAATACCTACATCTTGGCATATCTTCTTGGTGACAATCTCGTTATCACCTGTCAATACTTTAATATTCACACCTAACTTCTGTAAAGCTTCAATTGCTGCTTTAGCGGAAGGTTTAGCAGGATCAAGAAAACCGATAAATCCAGTGAGCGTCATATTTTGTTCATCTTCTAAAGAATAATTCAGTGCTCTGTCATCAAATTCACGTATAGCAACCAGTAAAACCCGTAGCCCTGCTTCATTTAGTTTATTTGAAGTTCTTAAAATCATCTTCCGCATCGCTTCATCCATAGGCATTACCTGATCTGATTGAATATGTAGCTGTTTATCATCTCCCGGATCAAAGGCGTGACTGCACAAATTAAGCATTTCTTCTACCGCTCCTTTACAGATGAGCAGATGTTTACCATTTCGTTGTTTTAACACAACAGACATTCTACGTCTTTGGAAATCAAAAGGAATTTCATCGACTTTTAAAAAATGCTCTTCCACTTTCAGGTAATCATGTAATTCCACATGTTCGAGAACAGCAACATCGAGCAGGTTTTTAAGGCCTGTTTGATGAAAACTATTCAGATAAGCCCATTTGAGTACCTCTTCATCTTCCTGTCCGAAAATATTCAAGTGTCTTTCCAAAACGATTTTGTCCATAGTCAGCGTACCCGTTTTATCTGTACACAGCACATCCATCGCTCCTATATTCTGGATGGCATTGAGCCTTTTGATAATCACTTTGTGCTTACTCATATTCACTGCCCCTTTTGCAAGATTTGCAGTTACGATCATGGGTAGCATTTCTGGGGTCAGACCTACGGCAACGGCAATTGCAAAAAGCAGTGCATCCCACCAGTTTCCTTTAACGAATCCATTGATCATGAAGATCAAGGGCACCATGACGACCATAAAACTGATCAAAAGGTAGCTCACTTTATTAACCCCGATATCAAAATTTGTTTCGGCACGTTTACCCACAATAACTTTACTGAGTGTGCCAAAATAAGTTTGATTTCCTGTATTGACGACAACTGCTGTCGCGTAACCACTTACCACATTGGTTCCCATAAAGCAGATGTTATCCAGCTCTACCAGTGGTTTCTCTTCAGCGTCCCGAACAGCCAAACTTCTCTTTTCTACGGGCAGAGACTCTCCTGTCAACATAGATTGACTTACAAAGAGATCTTTAGATTTTACGATACGGCAGTCTGCTGGAATCATATCTCCCGCAGAAAGCAAAATGACATCGCCAGGCACTAATTTCTTAATATCAAGCTCTTCCTTTTCAGTCATATTCCTTACAACTGTCGCGGTAGTTTTTACCATGCTTTTAAGTTGCTCAGCGGCCCGATTACTCCTGTATTCTTGAAAGAACCTGAGTAGAGAGCTTACCATCACCATAATACCGACCATTACAACCGTTTTATAATCGGTCTCCCCGGGACTGGCCAACCATACATCCAATATAAAGGAGATCGTGGCAATAATAAGAAGTATGCCAATAAAGGGGTTGATAAATGCCTGAAATAGTTGCTTTATCCATGTAGGCGCTTGTTCATGGTGCAACTCATTAAAGCCAAATCTACTTAACCTCTCTTTGGCTTGTATAGAAGATAAACCGCCGATATGGCTTTCCAGCATGGCGAAATAAAAATCCTGATCCGATCTTGAAACATTTTGCAGCTTGGTCGCAGCAGCCTCATCACTACCTTTTGACATAATTTTTCTTCTGTCAGTAATCGTTTTATCTTTTAAGCGCTCTTTTACGTTAATCATGATATTAAATAGATATTGTTAGTTATACAATTGGAAATGAAGCGATATCACCCCAATCATTATCAGATATTTTAAATAATTATTAGTTTTTGGATATTGGTCCTTGGGTTATTAATCTATCTACGATGGGGCTAAAGATCATTCTCCATACCAGCTTTATTCCAGCTAACTTCAGAAACTTCATGTTCAATCGTTAATCGTCCCGCAATCCGCTCCATAATCGCATCTTCATTGCTATTTGCCAGTATTTCAGCCATTATTATTGCTCTGCTTGCGTCTCCATCATCAGTACTTTTTAGCGATCTTAACAACAGTTTTTCATCACTTCCAGTGAACTGAAGTAATAATACTCTCAAATGATTCTCCACATCTTGTCTGCATTTTATAATTAAGAGATACGCGACTGGATTATCAGCACTATTTACAGGTATACGGCTTAACTTTGTACCTAAAGGACGCATCAGCACGTGCGTAATGATCAGAAAGACGGTAAAGATGGTGGCTTCAGAAAGAAAACCCAATCCGCAGGATGCTCCTATGGAAGCTGAGCACCACAGGGTAGCTGCTGTATTTAGTCCCCTTACGTTCACACCGTCTTTCATTATTACTCCTGCACCAAGAAATCCGATGCCACTTACGACGTAAGATATTACTCTACCGGAAGCATCTCCGCCAACTTTCACCCCAAGTGAAACGAACATGCAGGCGCCAAGACATACCAACATATTGGTTCTTAGTCCGGCCATCCGCTGTCTCCATTGACGTTCAGTGCCGATCGCTGCACCAAGTGCAAATGCGATAGATAATCTTAAAATAAATTCAAATAGTGTCATTGGCCCTCCTATTTTTAGTGTGCGTGAGGCTATACCTGACCGTATATAACAGTGAGGATGATAATCTTAAAAAGAGATGCCTGAAAGGGTAATTTTGCTTGTCACAGATGCGATCCACTATAGCGACCACCATCATTGGTCTTATAACTGAAGCGATTGAGTAGTCATACACGACAAGATCGTGTGTATATTTTTTAAATAGTTTTGAAAAATGAAACATAACGTTGTTTTTGGCCTGCAATCGGCATAAAACAAGGTTATGATGATTCGCGGGCAATTAAATAATTATCTCTTGTGTCTTTGAATGGGGGCCTGAGTCCATATTGTTTTTGTTTAAATGTGTTGCAAATATAAAATGCATACCGCTAACACGCCATTAGAGGATCAACAGAAATTTATTAGAAATTTATTAGAATTTGGAGAGAAGATAAATGTGAAATTTCACTGATCAGCGTAGGACCACTATGCACCACATAGATTATCGAGTCACGATTTAGAACAACGATTTTTGAGCAGGAGATAAAAATTCCGTCTAGGATTAAAATCTTTTATAGTCATGCCTATGATAGGGAGTCATCGCATTAGGAATATCTATTGCAATAATACCTATTACTCATGAAGTGAAAACAAGATGGTGAATAGCTTAGATTTAGATTTGACAAGCTTTTTTAAGTTCCCAAAAATAGAAATTACTCATCCATATTGTAAATTTTTGCAAATGGGCTAAATGCACAAAGGTATCACTTCCGGGAAAATACCTGTTTATCCCAGATTGATATTTTCTGTATACCGATAGACTTGGTCCGGTATATCAGTTTATTGTTTTCTATCGTAATTTCACTGTAAGGTGCATGGTGATCCTTATCCTCGGGCATGACCAATGTGTCTTTCTTGATATATGCCTTATAGACATCGCCATGCTCTCGGCTTTGGTATTTACGGGTCCAATCGATGATCGTCGCAAATCGGTCATTATCAAAAGTTATCTGCAGGCATCTGGTCGTTTTTCTGTCAATCCATGTTCCACCATATTGTTTTTGGAGCTGTGTTATCGTGACAGATTTTTGGCTATAGCCGTTTGATGGGTATAAAAACCAAATGATTAGAAAAAGAAAGATCTTTTTAATGGCTAGCATAACGTTAAATATAAGAATTTCCGTTTAAACCTTTTCAAAATAGGATGACAGAACTGACGGCAGCGCCGACATCGATCTAAAAGTATTATGCTCACCGCTGTCATGTTCCGATTATAGTGCTTTACACTAATCACGCAGCACTAAGTTCATTAAATATTAAGCTGTCAATTCAAATCTTCAGCTATCTTAAAGTTTGATCATAAAAACACAAAGTTGATGATCATTCCACAGTTTGCTGCTCTCTATTTTTTGAATATATCAGACATTGTTTCCTTGTCTAATACAGCCATGTCAAGTAGTTTCAACGATTTTACCATGGTAAGCGTAGTCGTTTTATACTTTTGAAAATGTGGAGTTTTCAGATGTTGCTGGTAGGCCTCATCGTTGGCGTAAATTTCCAAAATACGGATCTGTGATCGATCAACTTTAATGTACATCGGAAAAATGGCTATTACACCTGGTTCTAATTTTACAGAGGCAGCTGCTTCTTCCTTTAAAATAGCACAGTATGCATCAAAATCTTTCGGATACACTTCAATTTCCGAAATTCGCACCAATTGTTTATTGCTATTAATCGTAGTATCCTGAACTGAGCTTTGTGCAAATATGATTTGACTACTTATTAGCATCACAAGGATTGTCAAAAATGGTAATTTGAATATATTTTTCATCTTTGTATTTGTTTGTTGGCAATAGCATATTCTTCCTCTGAAACGGCCTGTAACCAGGTCACATTTTCTTCATCTTTATAATTGGTGATCGCAATGTGGACCATGCCACTTACTGCAGATGCGCCATGCCAATGCTCCACAGCTTCAAGAATATTGATGATATCCCCTTTTTTAATCAACTGGGCGACTTGACCTTTTTCTTGATAAATGCCTGTACCATCGGTGATAATCAATACCTGACCTCTTGGATGTGTATGCCAGTTTGTCCTTGCTCCTGATTCAAAAGTAACATTGCCGAGGGCAAAATCATTATTTTCATCTTTTTCTTGCAACAGATTTAGAAATGCATTTCCTGTAAAATATCCATTGGTTATTTGATTTCCCTTTTCAAATATTTCATTTATTATATGTTCCATATCCTTCTATTTATTGGTGTTACATGAAAATTGCATTCGGTAGTCATGACTACAGGTATAACCTTCTCTAAGAGTAATTGTTTTTAACTCAGGTCTTTGACAATCTATTTATTTACATCCAGTACAAAAATCCTCATTTAATAGAAAATATATGGTATATAAATCACGGAATCTCTTACCAATTTTACTGATTTATCATTACACTGATCGGTGTTATATAAATTTAAACTAGCTCTTTGACGCCTAAAATAGATAAACTATCAATTTAATTAAACGAAATCAATAAATTTAAAATCAATATATTAATCATGTGTCACATTGTTAATCAGAATTTAAGGTTTTCCAAGCTTCAAATGTCATTTCGAATTTGATCTCACCTTTTCCATGCATACCCACCTCCTTCCAACCCGCAGTTTTGTAAAATATTGAAGCTCTTGTACCGGGTGCAGTTCCCAGCCAAACAGTTTGCTTTGTTTTATCGAAATACCAATTCAGCATAACATCGTGCAGTTGTTTTCCAATGCCCTGTTTTTCATAGTCTGGATGTACAAACAATGCCCAAATATTATAGTCAACTAGATCAACAATTGAAAAGCCAACGATCCTCTGGTCAATTTCACATATCCAGCCTCTCCCTCTTCTTATTAAAAAATCTTCACAGTCCTCATCACTTACCAGATTAGGATCTGAAAGCATATTTTCCTTGACGGCATTTCTCACAACTTGTATCTGCGGGATATCTCCGACTCTTGCTACTCTAAATTTCATTTTAATTTTTAATGATTGGTTATTATTGCATTTCTCTAGGAATTGTGTTCAAGTTAGCTTATTTGTATATCGTAAATTTATTATGAGACAGGTTAAATCCAAGATTTTCATATATGGCAATATTCTCAATTCGCTTTTTGTTTGTGGTTACTTCAATACTTTTCAGGTTATTTTGATCAGCAATCTCCATAATTTCATGAATCAATTTTCGCCCTATACCTTTGTTTCTGAAATTCTGTGTTACGTAGAATTCTTGAATTTCGCCGACCAGTCCACTATGATGTAACAGATACTGCGTATGGAAAGTTATAAATCCCATTTTCCCATCTAAATTTTCAGCAATCAAATAATAATAATTTGGGTTTTTAATATTGTTATTGAATATCTCTTCAATAATTTCTTTATCTAAGATTTCATTTGCAAGTGCACACAAGCAATCGTAAACAAAGTTAAAATCTGTGCTTTTGATTCTTCTAATAAGTGTAGATAATTCCATAAATTTTTATTGCAAAAAGTATAATTCAATTTATTTGATTAAAAATGATAATTATAAACGGAAACTCCTAAATAAACTGGAACATAAGACTCTATAGAAGCTTTGAAAAGATGCTGGATCATAAGAAAAGGATCTCCGTATTTTTCAGCATTTTTTGTATTTTTAACTTTTAAAAGTAAAACAAATGCATTATCAAGAGTTCCTTCCAGAAACGTCTTTACAAGACTACATCCGATATTTTTGGGTATTGGAAGACGACACAGATAATTTTAGCATTAAGTCATTTAAGATCATCCCAGATGGCATACCTACATTGATCTTTCAAGAAAAGCCAAACCTATTTTTTGATATGAATGCTCAGGCAGCACCCCAGTTGTATATACAGGGGCAGTCAACTAAGTTTACAGAGCATCGGGTTATAGGTAATTTTAGGATTATTGGAGTTTATTTACAACCAACAGCTTTAAAGACTATTTTTAATGTAGATGCTTTCGAATTTAATGATCAAAAAGTTTTACTTTCACCGACCATTTTTTTGATTTTATAGTCGTCACCAAGACAGTTTGCCCAATCGTTAAAAATAGGTTGAAACTCTTTTTTTGAAGTAGTATCTTTTGAAAAATTTATGAATGCGTTTGCTTTTGCCAAACCATATACATCTATGCTTATACCTGTCAGATTCTTATTATACTTTCCATAAATAGTAATTGGGACAGTCTTCGTTTTGATTACACTTAAGACTATCGTGCTGTTATCTATTTCTTTCCAACTTCCGATTTGGTATCCATCATAATAAAAAAGAAGAAATTCATTATTGGGTAAAACAAAGAGTGAGGAAGATGGCATATCTACACCTCCATCGTGCAAATTAAAATATCCTGTAAATTGTGCACACGCATTTGTGACAAAATGAAGTATAATGAAGAGCATACAATAATTTTTCCAAGATGTCATTTGTTTCTGTATTAATGTTTTTTATCGAAATCAACCCTATTATCATATCGACTCCTGCTGATAGGACTTCTTCATGTAAATATTGAAACTCTCGCCGAAAATAACCATTCTGTTTTTAAGGAAATTTCTACTTATAATATATTTTTCTGATCAGCTTCTCTTTGATTTCAGGTTCGCAATTGTAATCAATATTTTCGAGCAGTTTTGGTTCTTCTGTTTTAACTAGACTTTTTTTGTTATCCACTTTTTTATTTGTTGCGACTTTCTTCTTTGCTGGACAATAGGTTTGTTTAATGCGTTCTATCCAATTGCCATTTTTATCATACTGATACAAATACTCATATTCGCCACCAATTTCAAAATATTCTCCTTTTTGCACATAATCCCATTCTTTACGTTTTTCGTATATAAGCAGATCTTTGTTATTATACTTATACTGATAATTTGATAAACGGTTTGCTTGATCATACGAGCTTATTTGTCTTTCATTTTTGGAAATTTCCAGAATGACTTTTTTACGGAGTAACGTGTTGTTCTCATTCAGTACTTCTTTAATTTTCTGACCTTTTTCATTATAGCTATAATAAAAATCGAGAAAATTACTTGAACATGAACGACTAACTTGTTTATGAGCCACTAGATTTAAACTGTCCGTATATTGATACTGAATAACGCAGGTGTCGTTTTTAAATTCGTCAATTTCAAGTGTTTTTTCTAATCGGTTCTTGCTGTCATAGAAATTTTGATTCGTGTGATATAATGCACCTATTTTATTGTAGTATTTTTCCGCTGTAATATTGTTATTGTCATCATAAAACTCAACAAAACTATTTCGTAAACTTTCTTTAATCTCTTTCTTATAATTTACTGGGATCGGCCCTCCCATCAAAGAAAGATTTCTTTCGGACATATAATCATTAGTAACAATGAAGTCTATTTTCGTATGTTCATGAGTTTGTCCCAAACACAAGGTCTGGAACAACAAAACAACTACAACCAGTAATACGTTTTTACTTTTCATAAGCCTAAATAAATCATTGATAACGATGTCTATATACAATAAGTATTGATGTAATTTACTGTAAAATTGCACTTTCCATTTTTTTCTTTCGCATCCATACTCTTACAGCGCATATATTTTGCCAAAGTATACAACCTGATCAGTACATACAAGTAGACTTTGGTTCGTAAAACGCAATTTTCGAAGTAGCTTCTATTTACTAAAATACTGTTATTAAGTTAGTTTAAGGGAATAAACTGACTTATTACACGAATTGTAAAACATGTTTCGCGAATTGTAAATCTACTATTTGGTTTTGATTATTACATGTATTTTTATTACTGCTAACAGCAACGATGCACTTTAGATAACTGCTTTAAAACTTATTACTAGTATAACTATGCCCAAATGCAGAAAATATCAACAATAATGCACTAGTGGACTATATAATAAAAACTAAAAGTCGTACGAAACTGTTAAAAGAACTAAAGAATAGAATCCTGAAAAATTAAACCTAATAAAATCAAGCTATGATCATATTTGGAACAAGAGCAAAGATCTTAAATTCAAAAGAAATGCTGTCTTACGACTGTGAGAACTGTAATAGCAAAGGGACTGTTACTTTTTTATTTTTAGCCCGCTATTTTCATATTTTTTGGATTCCTATTTTTCCAACTTCAAAAAAAGGAATGAGCCAATGCAGTCATTGCAAACAAGTTCTATATGCAAATGAAATGAGTCCAAAAATGAAGCAAGACTATTTCATGGCATCTGCCAAAGCAAAAAGACCGATTACACATTATTTTGGATTATTTGTTATAGGATTGTTATGCTGCATGATCATCTTTACTGTTTATCAAAATTCGGTTAATGAAACTGAATATTTGGCAAATCCAAAAGTTGATGATTTATACAAAATAGAAAAAAATGATACCTATACGCTGTATAAGGTTTATGAAGTAAAAGGCGATACTTTGATTTTTAAAACACATAGTATGTCAACGAAAAAGTATTCTGGACTTTCCGACTTGCTAAAGAAATATAAAAATGATTATGCAGACGCAACAATAAAATTTACTAAAGATCAAATAAAGTCAATGCAACATGATACAAATAGTGAATTTGGTAAGATTTATAGTATCAAGAGGGATTAAATAACGGCTAAATAAAATTATCGTTAACTCACGATCGATCTCTAAGCATAACTAAATGAAGCAATGACAGTATTTTAATGATTCCCAAAGTATAAATGAAAAATCTCACAACTCTTTTAGTTTTAATGATTCCTATTTGTCTTTATTCACAAGAAAAAGTAATACTATCTCACACCATTAAGATGTACAATGAAATTGAGATAAGTTTAGAACTTGAAAATAAGCCCAACGACAGATTTCACCTGATTAAAATAGATACGCTTACTGCGACCTATAATAAGGGACAAATATTGCACAATAATATATTTGAAAATTCTTTCAGACGAGCTAATGTTGTAGCAAGGTTCGAACTTGAGGAAAATAAAAAATATCATAAAATTGATATTAAAGGCACGATCATATACTTCAAGCCATCAGAAAATAAAAAATCGTATTTCAGTTTGGGTAAACTGAAAGGTTTAGAAAAAAACATCAATTTAATAGATAAAAGTGTATTAAAAGCAAATCCAACTGTTTATTTTTCAATTGTAGATTCTGCCAACATACAAAAAGCATTTCCAGATTTTAGGTATAAAACCAATAATGGGGAAGATTATAAAAGCATTGATTTCAAGTCTTATGACTTAATGTATGCGTATCGATCTACTAAAAATCAAGATTTAATAATAGCTGTTAATGAAGACTTAGACCACGGTTACAATAACCTCACTTTGACAGATAAGCATACAAATATGAAATATAAGCTGATTAAATTGAAAAAAAATATGTCAACAACCGAAAAAGAGGAAATAAAAATTGAACTGATGATCGAAAATGAAAATTCGATTGAGCGGATACCATTTGATTTCAAAAATGCGGATTTGAAATAGAAAACCGATCAGCCGATTTTAAATAGCTAGAAGTGCTTGGCTTGAGCTATACCTCTACTTTCTTTTAACCTGAGATCTCAAGCAACTATCTTATATATATTCATCATGTCATTTGTAATGTATTGGAAAGCATGATGATGTTCGATTTCCCCAATCGTCCTCCATACCCTTTGAATCAAAAACTTCTGCACTGAATTTTTTTATAAGAATTCTTATTCCGAATGCAATCCTGCACAAGATGTCTTTTTAATTAAGACTGTAAATTAACCTTCAAATAATATGTTAAAAACTAGGGACTATCGAAATCATTAGTTAACTTTAATTGTAATAACAGTTTAAATCACTGCATATTATCACAATGTACTTTATTTATAATAATATCATCACGTTATGAATTATAAAAATATTTTATTAGAATTAGGTGCCGAAGGCGAAAATCTACTAGGCTTTAATACACCAAAAATTTTGAAGGAACAACTTCACCTTCCCTCCCCAAAATTTATCGATGAGATTTTCCTGCAAAGCAACCGCAATCCTCAGGTACTTAGAAATCTTGCGGCACTCTACAAACATGGACATCTGGCTAATACCGGATATTTATCAATATTGCCAATTGATCAAGGGATAGAACATACTGCTGGTGCTTCCTTTTCTCCGAACCCTTTGTATTTTGATCCAGAAAATATCATCAAGCTTGCTATCGAAGGAGGTTGTAATGCTGTTGCAACAACTTTTGGGAATCTTGCTATAATGGCTAGAAAATATGCACATAAAATTCCATTTATCGTTAAAATAAATCATAATGAATTGCTTACTTATCCTACAAAGTATGATCAAATTATGTTTGGGAGTATAAAAGATGCTTGGAACTTAGGAGCAACTGCAATAGGTGCTACGATTTACTTTGGTTCAGAAAATTCAAACAGGCAAATTGTAGAAGTTGCCGAAGCCTTTGAAAGAGCTCATGAGTTAGGAATGCCCTGCATTTTATGGTGCTATACCCGTAATAATAGTTTTACTAAGGATAACGTTAATTATGAAGTTGCGGCAGATATTACAGGTCAAGCCAATCATTTAGGTGTAACCATACAGGCTGATATCATTAAGCAAAAACTTCCGGAAAATAACGGCGGATTCACTACCATTAATTTTGCCAAAAGCAATCCTAAAATGTACACGGATTTATCATCCATGCATCCTATTGACCTTTGCCGTTATCAAGTAGCAAATTGCTATATGGGCAGAATTGGTCTTATTAATTCAGGAGGTGAATCGAAAGGTGAACGCGATCTTCCTGAGGCTATTAGAACAGCGATTATAAACAAACGAGCCGGAGGCACAGGGCTAATATTGGGTAGAAAAGCTTTTCAACGTCCGCTCAAAGATGGCATAGAAATTCTTAGAGCGATACAAGATATTTACCTGGATGAAACCATTTCAATCGCATAATGTATATCAGATAGGAAACAGTGCTGTTATGATACATTACAGCTTTGTTTCCTATTTAATATATATACCTAAAATTATTCCAAGCTTAATAAGCAAGCGTAAAACGTTGTTTGATATGTGCGGGTCTTTCCAGCTCATCGAGCAAAGCTACTGCGAAATCGACTGTAGAAATCTTACTTTCTCCTTTATCATTAAATAACACTTGATCTTTCCCTAAGCGAAAAACACCTGTACGCGGGCCGGGCTCGATCACCATGGCTGGGCTCAAGACGGACCAATCCAGGTCGGTCACCTGCTTGATAACATCAAATGCGTCACGTGTAGCAGTAGCACCGCCCTTCCATTCAGCGGGAAATTCTGGGGTATCTAACAATTGTACTCCGGGTTTTACTTCGAGGCTTCCGGCACCGCTAACAGCTAATAATCGCGTAATACCTGCTTTTTTCGTAGCATTAATAATAGCTGTGATAGCCTTTACATAGGTCGATGAGTCATTTGCGCTGTAAGCACTGATAACAGCTTCGTTTCCTTTCAAAAGGCTGATCAACTCCTCTTCTTTTATAACATCTCCTTTTTTGACGTTAAGACGTGGTTCGGAAACCGTTACTTTTTCTGGATTTCGGACAATAGCGGTTATGTCATGACCTCTACTCAGTGCTTCATTTAAAATAGCTGATCCGATAAATCCGGATGCTCCGATGATGGCAACTTTCATAATGATATTTTTTTGTCGTGAAATAAGTAATACAGCTCGACCTTACTGTTTGTTTTAATTGTTTAAAAATACCATAGTTGGTAATGAAGGCCGGAACTGCTTAATCTGTACGGAATAAAAATTATAGTAACAACCTTTTTCACCACAAACTATTAGATGCTGGATAAATATGGAAATTGGTAAATCGCATCACACATTATTTCTATGATAACATTTACAACTCATTTAAATTGTAAATAGGTTGTAAATGTTGCTAAAAATTTAATATATATTTATGTAACTAAAATTTACACATGCTAGAAAATTTCGAATTTTATCTTTTTTTGGTGCTACTTATCACCATGCTGATCATGTTGGCGAAAAAGATTCAGGTCGCGTATCCTGTTTTGCTTGTATTAGCTGGTCTTTCCATAAGTTTTATTCCGGGAGTACCCCCAATAAAAATAGAACCAGAGTTAATATTTATCATTTTTTTACCGCCGTTGCTGTATGAAGCCGCTTGGTCAACCTCATGGAAAGAGCTATGGCGATGGCGCAGAATTATTTTCAGTTTCGCTTTCGTAGTCGTTTTTTTTACGGCATTATCGGTAGCGGTCTTCGCTAATTATTTCATCCCCGGATTTTCTTTAGCTTTAGGTTTTTTATTGGGCGGAATCGTTTCACCACCTGATGCAGTAAGTGCTGGAGCAATTTTAAAATTTGTAAAGGTGCCTAAAAGATTGGCGTCAATCCTCGAAGGCGAAAGTTTGCTGAATGATGCTTCTTCTTTAATCATTTTCAGGTTTGCGATGATTGCTGCCGCAACCGGGCAATTTGTATGGTACGAAGCGGCGGGAAGTTTTGTATGGATGTGCATTGGTGGCGTAGGCATCGGGCTTGCACTTGCGTACATCTTTCTGAAAATGCATAAAATACTTCCGACAGATTCTAATACTGATATTTTGCTCACTTTTATCGCCCCTTTCTCGATGTATTTGGCGGCGGAAGAACTGCATGCGTCGGGAGTTTTGGCGGTGGTAAGTGGCGGATTATTCCTATCTTATCGTAGTCATGATTTTTTGAGCAGTGCATCTAGAATACGTACTGTAACAGTTTGGGAAAGTTTTTGCTTTTTGTTAAATGGAATTGTTTTCATGCTCATTGGTTTAGATTTACCTGAAATTGTTTCTGGTTTGGGAGATACTGATATTTATACAGCAATCGGTTATGGAATAGCTGTTACTGTAGTGCTGGTTCTTGTTAGAATTTTCTCCGGTTATGCGGCGGTGATAACGACTTTAATTATGAGAAATTACATTACCGTTGCTGATGCCAAATCTCCTGGCTGGAAAACTCCTTTAATCATTGGCTGGACCGGAATGAGAGGTGTTGTTTCATTGGCCGCGGCACTTTCAATTCCCCTGACTTTAGCGGACGGAACTCCTTTCCCTCAAAGAAATCTCATACTTTTCATCACATTTGTCGTCATTCTTTTAACATTACTTGTCCAGGGACTTACACTTCCTTTCTTATTAAGGAAATTCCCTCAAATAGACCAAGATTTTACTCGAAGTGAAAAGGAAGTCGATTATGAAATTCAGAACAACCTCGCTCAAGTGGCAGTGGATAAAATTCGTAAAGATTATGCTCACAAAATAGACAGTTTTCCAACATTGAAAGATCAATTGCAAAAATATGAAAATCAATTGAGCAGTTCTGAAATCATCATTAATTTTGCTGAATATCGAAGTATTTATATTGACATAATCGAAACGCAAAGAACATGGCTTATCAATAAAAACCGCGAGGAGCTTCTGTTAGATGAAGAAATTATCAGAAAACATCTGCGATTACTCGATCTTCAAGAAGAAAGATTGAATATGAAAAGTTAGTTATTTGACCATAATTCCAGTGTCGAAACAACATGATTAATCATAACGTTTTTGATTCATAAGCTTAGCATGTGTTATCTTGCATATGCTAAGCTACTGATGTAAAGCTAAATATTAAAAAGATTTTACCGTGCGATAAGTCTTAAATGCTGTATAAATCCGTGTTTCTTTTAACTTCTTGTTTTTATAAATTTCAATCTTTTCTTTTTCGCCTGTTTTCTTATTGAAATAGGTTATTTTAGTAAGTTGCCCGTCCTTAGCAAATTGTTCTAATTTGAAATTTCTGCCGTCTTCCTGATAATGTACACTATTCAGACGTCCATTCTTTTTATAAAAATATCTTTTTGTGTTATAGAAATTCCCATCGTATGTTATTCCTTCATAAATATACTGTGCTGTATATTTTCCCTCCTGCACTAACTGTTGTTTATCGTTATAAATGAAATAATACATTTCATCTTTAGGATTACGCAATTCATAACGTAGCCCTAATCGAGCGTTTCGATCAGGATATCGCTGTATTAATTCTTCCGACCTAAAAACTGCTGTGTCATTTTGCGAAACCCAAAGTGTATCAATTTCCTGCAAACCGCTTCTGCGGTGTATTTTGTTGATGATTTTATTATCAGAGTCCGAATACTTGTGCCACCCGTTACATCCGGTAACCCCCATACCCATAACTAAAAGAAAGAATATCGTTTTCATAAATTGCCCGTTTAGATTTTCACCTGTTTTAATGCTTTAAAACTGTTCGTAGAAAAAGTTGTCTTAACTTTTCCATTCTAGTATGATCATTGATTCTGACACCAGCGTAAGCGATAAAGTTTCCTTGTACAATTCTAATCAAATTATAACAGTTTCTAAAAAAGGAATTTTACTGGATCTTCTTTAAACTGTCATTGCTGATGTAAAATTTTAAAATAGATACCCTCCTATCTTTCTTCCAGCTTAAGGTATTTCTGTCATAACTTTACTACTTTTATACTTAACAAATAATGTTAGATAAACTTATATTACATACCAATTTAAAATCGTTACCATTGAATAGATTAATCGATATAATTACGATAAATTCGCTTGCGGAAATTCCTGATCTTGAAACAATTCGTGCCATTCCCAGAGAAAGAAAACTAATGCTTATCTTCGGGGAAAGCGTTCAAAATGAAAGAGAAACCACAGGGCACGACCTAAAAAAAGAACTTCAAGGTTTTCAGGTTGGAATACACATTTCTGAACCTAAGATAAATATTGCGAAACTTATCGCTGATAAGGATATTGAAGACCATCAAGATTTCTTTGAGCAATGTGCAAAGGATTACAGGAAGTTGGGTGAAGAGTTGATACTCAAACTAGTGGGTAAACTCAAGGTGAAATTAAATCGAGATTTTCCATTGGATACTTTTGATGAATATAAATGGGATGAAAGGCAAATAGGAAAACTTGACGATTGGAGATACGACATTCATGGGATTCATTGTGGATTTGAAAACAGCAAAACAGGTCAAATTATAGAAGTTTCTCTTAACGTCCCGAATGAATTTGGTGGCTTAGACCCCTACTTCTTTTCACAATTTATTAGAACAACAGTAAAGTACAGACCACTGCCTATTGATATTTTTGAGAATTTCGCTGATGGTTCAAGAATAATCGACAAAATGCTTTTACTTGGAAAATTTGAAAAAATAAGTCTAAATATGGATAATTGCTATGCCATTGTCTTGACTGATCGCTAATATATTGCAGTCAATATAAAGATTTAAACAAACTTTTCTATTGACTACAAATTTCACAGCTTAAGACTTTAGCCATTACAAACTATCTTAGGGCATTGGTAAATATTACTAAATCAAGTAACCTCCTAAAAATGAGTATGAAAAATTATGAGCGTTGTTATTTTATAAAATCTCCTTTTGTTTCAAATAGTCTCCCCTCTTGATCTTCTACGATGAAGATAACATCATATTTCCCATTTTTAAAGTCTTTTAGGTCCAAATGCTCATGAAAGGTATGTTGTAGAGCGCCGATCATCGCTCCTGTATTATAAGTATAGGTTTTGGAAGATGAACCCCATTTAAGCTGAACCTTTACGCTTTTAATCTTTTTGGAGGCAGTAATTTCTGATTCTAGATGCAAATTATCTTTCTTTGCATTAAGACCGACATCAATTTTCGACGCAAATGGCATCGAACTATCTACCTTTAGATTGATCTCAGCTTCTTCCTCCGCAATTTCTCCTACTTCCGAAACTGCTTTGATACATAATTTATAAATTCCGACTGCTAAATACACTGGAATAGGTATAACCCCGCTTAAATGATATTGATTATGTTGTTTGACATCGGTAGTATAATCCTTCACATAGGACCAATCTGTCTTTTTTATTGGTTCAAATGTCACTGTCAGCAATTTAATTCCTTCAGGAAAGTAAATATTTGTTTTAAAATGGAGATCTTGGCCTATAAACGCATTAACCTCATTACCTGTTTTTCCGACTTTAATCGTACTTATGCCAGTTTGAGAATTATTGCATCCAGTTAGGAATATGAGGATCATCAAGAGAATCGATAATTTGTAATTCATTGTATTCATTCTTTAGTTTTTTTTAATGTTCGTGATGTGATTCGTGATTATGGTGATCATGTTCAGAATGGCTATGATCATGTCCGCCAATGATTAAACTGCTCAGTGATAATACTATTCCCAACAATACTGCAATCATCTTCTTTTTATTGAAAACATGGTGGTCTGCAGATCCGGACTCAAAAAGGATTGTAGTGGAAACATGAAGGAATATACCGATCACTACAGCCATAATTTTATCAAAATATTGTGCAAGATCACCCACAGCATGCTGACTGATAAACTGACTGGTCAAAAAACCTGCTGGAGTCATCATAGCAAATACGAAAATAGCAATCAGTAATGTTCTTTTTGAAACTTGAGAGGCCAGAAGTAAAGATCCCAATGCAAATGCTGCTGGAATATGATGGATCGCGATACCAAAAACAAGATGTTGACGCTGTGCACTAACCAAAGGCATACCTTCTAAAAAAGCATGGACACATAAGCTCAACATAATAGCTATTGGAAAAGAATTGATATTTTCCTTCTTCATATGTATATGTCCATGCTCCACTCCTTGGGAGAAATGTTCTAACAAAAGCTGGAACATGAACCCGCCAAGTATATACAGTCCAATGGTATCCATATGCTCCGACGCTTCTGCATACACGTGCGGAATAAGATGAAGTATCGTCAGTCCAAAAAGATAGGCACCACTGAAGGAAAGAATCAATTTTAAAAATGTTGAACGATCCCGTTTGACTGATAAAACGGAAATTCCACTTACAAATGGAGATAAAAAAAGTATAGAAACAATAAGTATAGCATTCATTTATTATAATAATTAAAAATGTCAATTGGATTATCAATGCTCAAATATAGATAAGATAATTCACAAAAGCAATTTAGTTGCATTTGAAGAATTTAGATTTATATTTGTTAAATATTTAATAGCACTTTGAATTAATATAACAACAGTATAAATCATGATGAATTCATTATCACAAACAGAAACAATCTCCAATACAGAGGATATCGGAGATCAACATGCCATGACTTCTATCGAAACGCCTTTACGACCGGATGCATTTCTCAGAACTGATGAAGAGAAAATGAATCGCATTTCCGAGCTTTTTCAACAAATATTGTGGGAACTTGGATTAAATCTACATGATGACAGTTTAAGTGGCACGCCCTACCGTTTCGCTAAAATGTACATAAAGGAATTGTTCTATGGTCTCAATCCTTTAAATAAGCCAAAGCTTTCTACATTCGTCAATAAATATGATTATAATAAAATATTGATTGAAAAGAATATCCGTGTAAATTCAACCTGTGAACACCATTTTCTGCCCATTGTAGGACTTGCGCACATCGGTTACCTTGCAAAGAATAAGGTAATCGGTCTCTCTAAAATTAATCGTGTGGTCGATTATTATGCACACAGACCTCAGGTGCAGGAAAGATTAACCTTGCAGATATATAATGAATTGAAATCTGCTTTACAGACCGATGATATCATTGTGGTGATCCATGCCGAGCATCTTTGTGTATCTGCCCGCGGTATTAAGGACAGTACAAGTAGTACAACTTCCATTGAATATGGTGGCATTTTCTCTTCAGAGACAAAGAGAAATGAGTTTTTAAACCTATTAAAATAGATCATAACATCTATTATGTTTAAATACTAAAGAGCTATATAGTTATTCTTACTGACCGCTAAAAAATAATGGTTTACCGATTTTCTTCCTTCATCCACCTATTTCCACTAAGCTTTGAAACGCAATAGCGCTACTTTTGAATCATAAACAAATACATAAACAGATTTATCATGAAAACTAAAACAATCTTCGACATCAATAGCAAAACAATCACAAATGGCTTTCAAAAAGCATTTGATTCGCTAAAAAATTCTAAATTAAAAGTTTCTTCTAGTACGGGAAAAGTGTACTTGAGCATTTCATTGCTCTTTTCAATAATTATCGGAATTATATTTCCGGTTGCACTTATCGTACTATTAGCATTTACGATATTTTCGAAACTTACAATTTCGATTGAACAAGAGGTTAAAGAAGCAATGGATAATAATAAAATAATTGAATTGAAATAATTTATAGGCTAACAGTTATGCTTGACTGCCTATAGTTCGCTCACGATATCAGGAAGCATATTTAATGTGACCTGTTCATTCAAAGAAAGGACAATGAAATATGCTTTTAAAGCGAAAAAAGCCATGTAATGTACATGGCTTTTTTTTCTTCATACGTAGTATGTTACTTATCCATTTATTTTCGAATAAATGACAGTAGCCAAAAATTGTCCGTTGTAGAACTCATTTTCCTTAAAATATCCTTCTTTAATAAAATTACATTTCTCTAATACTTTGGCAGGCCACATTTTCGGGATCAATTACTGCTTCAATTGAATGTAGTTTCATGTCGGTAAAACCATAGTTAACTATTGTAGTCTTAAACAATCAATGTGGTTGAGAACTGAATTTTATTTGATGAAAATAATAGTCTAGAATTGCCAACATCAGAAAATACATTCCTCCGTAAGCATAAAGATAATTGGTCGAATCCATATTAAAAAAGAAGGATACAAAAAAGAGCAAGCAAAAGCTGATCACCATCAGAACAATGCTTTTCTGCAATAAAACTTTGATAGATTGGCCAAATAAGTACTTGACTTTAATGGGCTCTACAAGGGTTGATAGGAACGGTAGTGCAAGTTCGTATCCACTTCTATGATGTAGGAACGAAACTGGGAAAATCAAAAAACCAAGTATAACCATCAATAAAATAACTGAAGTAATATGCTGATTTTTAACTATTTTTTTATCTAGAAAAAGACAGATTACGATTCCTAATACTGTGTAAAATAATAAAAATGGTGTCAATAATATTTCTTTCGTTTTAAGTATCGGAAACAGATTCTCGCTGTATAAAATCTGTTTAAAGTACAAAGCACTTATCATTAAATTAATGAAGATAGTAATCCAGATTTTATATTTGCTCATTCGTTATCGTTTTAAGACTTAAAAGTAATTAAAAAATCCCTATCTGAATGAACAGACAAGGATTTTAAAAACCAAACATAAACTAATATCAAGCAAGTATACTATTACAATTTATTTTCCTTTGCGACTAATTTTTTGGATAATCTTGAAACAATCGAATCCGATAGGCTATAGTAAAACATGTCCTGACGTTTATATAATCTATCCAAATGTTTATTATTGATCACGATATAACTGATAGTTTAGTCCCACAAAATATATTCTTCCTGGCTGAAAAGGCATTTTGGAATCAATAAAATTCAAAATATTCTCTACAGATGTTCTTAGAGCTAAACGCTTTACGGGGAATTTCTTTTCAATACCTGCATTTAAGAGATAATGCCCACGTACGAATGTATCAAAGCGATCCAAATAACCGTTATTGTTACGATCACTGAACGGATACTTACCTCTATAATTTAACCGCATATTAAAAGTCATCTGCACCGGTTGATAGGTATAGAATACACGAGCATTAAACATATGGTTGGATCGATTCTCCATTCCCCAGTAGTCTTTTGAAGATGGCGTATAATTCACAGTACCACCGACCGGATCAAATAAGGGATCAAAATACTTTCCTCCTTCACGTATTTCTCTGGCTATACTTCTATCTTTAGCGATCAAATACTGATAACCGCCGCTGATATGTAGATCATGCAAAGGACTATAGGTAAAAGAAAAATCAGCTCCTTTATAATATGCTTCTGGATTATTCTGGTAAGAGTATATTAATCCTCCTGTTACATCTGTACCGATTAAAACACGATTGATTTGATTTTTAATATCATGATAGAACACACTTGCTTCGGCGCGAAGCTTCTTACTGCTATGTTCCCAGATTAAGCTAAAATTATAAGACTTGCTCATTTCAGCATTCAGAGCAAGGCCTTTAATTTCATCATAGATAGGCTCCAGTTCATATTGGCTCACTCGACCTGATTCTCTTAAGGAATTAATGACATCGCGCATGGTATTTGTTCCTAAAACCATACTGTTAATTCCTGGATCATATGAAACCTGATATAATTTTTTCATATCCGGTGCTTTGAAGGCTGTTCCATAGGCCATCTTGGCTGTTAAAGTCGGTAATATTTTATATTGTAAAGCTGCACTTGGGTCTAAGCGCCAACCGTATTTGACAATATGGTCATAACGTAGACCAAATGTAAGTTCCAATTTAGGAAGTATTTTCCAATTGGCCTGTGAATATGCAAAATAGGATTTAATCTCATTGATGTTATCCAAAATATTCTGATCGATACTTTCTACAGTTCCACCCGCACCTGTAATGACATCCAAACGGTTAGGAATGGTATAGGCGATCTGTTGCTCCAAGCGATGTAAATTCTGTCCAAAATTGGTCTGATTTAGACTGTCCCCTTGTACTAAAGAAACAAACATATCGACATCAAAACGTGTATAATAGTAGCGAGTCATACTGCGCCAGCGTTCGCTAAAACGATGATCAAAATTGACCATAAGATTTAAATCTTTTTCATCCAGAACGTCCTTTGTCTGATAATCAGTTCCTGCAAAAGCCTTATCCATAAAACTTCTTCGTAAACCGTATCGCGCACTAACGGAGGCAGTGTTATGATCATTAAACTTATATCGAAAGCGTGCATGCCCTGCGTAATTATCATATGGAGGCATGGTACTGCCCTTGATCAACCCTTTGGAAGTATTGAATCCACCTGTGTGGTAATAATTTCCCCCGAGAGAGATTGCACCTTTTTTATTTAATATAGGGGCTTCTCCATCTAAAGAAACATCGAAGGTCTCGTTACTCCCATAGCTTCCGGAAAATAATGCCTGCGGATCAAGAATGACTTGTCTGGTAATAATATTGATTGTACCGCCTAAGGCATCGCCCCCGTAAATATTGGAGGCTGCACCTTTTGTAATTTCAACCCGTTCTATATTATTAACACTGATCCGCGATAGATCAAAGTTTCCGTTATTACGTCCAACAATTGGCTGTCCATCTATCAGGATCATAATGTATTCACTACCGAATCCCTGCATCTGAACTCCTACTGCTCTTGCTCCCGCACCAATATCATTGACGATCGCTATACCTGTCTGCTCCTTAACCACTTCATCCAATCGACGGCTACCCATTAATTCTATGGTCCGTCTATCAATTACGGTCACTGGCATGATGGAATTTTCAATTTTTACTAACGTTTCGGTATTGGCATTAATCCGACGACCCTGCACGGTTACTTGATCGATTTGCTGTTGATCATGTTCCAGTACAATCTGGTAATTTGCGGTGGCATTTTTAAGAGCTATTTTATAAGTTTTAAATCCTATTGCCGAGGCTTCGAGGCTTACACTACTATTCGGAATTTGGGAAGTATAATTGCCAAGGCTATCTGTCAAAGTTGTATTTCCACTAGGTTGGATACGAATGGTGGCCTTATGTATCCCTTTACCTTCACGATCTATCACTTGACCTTTAATTCTAAAAGTTTGGGCTTCAGTCGAAGTAATAATGGAAAACATGAAAGCTATAATCGTAATATATATTTTCATATTTTTTTAATTGCTGTTCATTAATTTTTTGTTTTCAGATTTCTACTTCCATCTTTCTGGATGAAAAACCTAAAGGTCATGTAGGGATTTGGCCAATTGGGGTCTGTCAGTACCTCAGGAGCTCCCTTATACATACTGATCAATTGCATTTTTCCATAGAGATATGTGCCATCAGCTTGTTCTAATCGGAGATAGTAGGCTCTGTAAGGAAATGGCTTGGCAATAAAAGTACTTCCGTATTCATACCATGAATTAACTCCAGGACCAAATTGAGATGTGTAACTGATCAATAGATTTTCGGCGGGCCTATTATCGAAAAATTCATCTTCAGGAGCTTCATTCATAAAGTCATAGCCATAATTATACATAATCAAAGATGATTTTGTAATCGGACTTCCTGTGCTTGGTCCTATTTTATTACGTCCATTATTTAAAAAGATAGTGCTATTCATTTCGCCGGTAAAAGCAATATCCCATTCTGAAGTTTTTAGGTAACGTGCAGAATCTGCTGCATCGCGAATAAACTGTTGCCAGCCATCCTTAAAACGGAATAAAAAAATGCTATATTTTCCAGCTTCCTTACCGCTCTTACCAAATTGTACTTGCACAAAATCTGTATTCTCATTGTAATTTGCATTATTTGTGATCAATTCCCAAGCCATACCGTTATAGCGATAAACACGGAAATTTTCATTGTCCCGATATGCCCAACCTAAACTTGGAGCAGCCGGCGGTATACTTGAAAAACCTCTCCAGTTAATCGTTATATTTTTCCGATCTTCTTCCTTGAAGTTCACTTTAATTTCCATTTGATACCAATGGTTTGAACGACGAATGTAATGTAGATTGGTTTGTGTATTTAAATATGCGTTATTATTAACCGCATTAGCTGGGTGTACAGTTGCATTGGGTAGCCATTTAATCTGGGCTTCACGAGCTAGAACTGCATCTTTCCATTCCTGAGCAGACATGTCCACTTGAGCAATCTCTATTCCTTCTGCAGCATTGATAATTTCATTTTTAATAGGTACAAAACGTATAGAATCTGTCCAACGTGATGTGTAATAACGTTGTCGCAAATAAATATCTCCAGACTCTAGCTTTTGTTCCCAACCATCTGTGGCCAAAGTATCTCCTGGCAAGTCATACACAACAGTACTATGGGCATCTTCAAAATTTGGTGTTAAATCTTCTAATTTATAACAGGAGCTCAACAGCAGCAACAATACAGATATATTAAACAATTGAAGTAGCTTGTTTTTACTTAAGGATTTTATGTACATGAGGTATGTCTTCAGTAAAAGTATATCTCAGGTAGATTTTCCAGTAGAAAACGCTACCCAAGATACTTTTTTCAAAATATTTAGTAATTAATTATCCAGAGCTTTCGTGATCCTTGTCCCTTCTGGCATAGGAAAAACTTTTTTAGCTAAACTATATGAAGTGGTAGACCTTCTATCTTTATAAGCGAATGCAAAAGATACCGATATCAAATCTGCGGGATTTTGGATCACGGCCAGAGTTGCTTTGTGTTTAACCTGATTGCCAACAATGGTCAAGTCTTTCGCGAGGACATTGTGATAAGAAACAACATTGGCACCTCGATTATGGAAAATATATTCAATGCGACTCAAGTTCTTTAACGGGTAATATCCAACTATTTTACCATCAAAATCATCATGAATGTTATCAAAATTAAAACTCATTTCATCTCCAACACGCAAAGCTTGTCCAATTTGATTGAATTTAAAATCACCTTTTAAATAGGCTGGTGGTGGAGGTCCAATGCTTATTTTATCCCCTTCAAATGTACGTCCGTTCATTTTAAGAATCATTTGATGCATTCCTGTGTCCAGCACGGAGGTATATTTTGGGAAATCTGAATTGATCTTATTTTCGGTCAAGGTTTCAATATTGGATTCGATCTCGAAACCGTCACTTAAACGTCTTAAAAACACGCGAAAATCTTTTGATGGACCCTGTCCAGAAAGAAAGTACTCGCCCTCAATTGTAAATTGATGTTTTTTTACAAAAGTCTCTAAGGGCATTAGCTCGGTCTTACCAGATCTAGCATATAGCATCTCCACCTTTTCTGCTGTTTGATCCTTACCTACAAAGAAATAATAACCTGCCGGATCTGGAGCTCTTAAAGATTGATAAGGATCCAATATCCCGTGTCCCCAGGCCATAACTGCCGGTGCACTCGTTTTCTTGAAAATATTTGGTATCGGCGTATTGACTAAAGGTATCAATCGATATTCTTTAATGGTACCATCCTCTGCGGTTACAGTAAATACGGTCTTGTCAGAAAATGGAACCGCCTCACCAGAAGCAGGTTTAATACTTGCCGCATTAGCCACAGAAATCCTAGGACTAATGGTATTGGGCAACGCTAAAGAAGGATCCCAATAAATACTAATGCTATCTCCCGCTATAACAGCATTTAAAGAATCTAACCCTTCGATTGGAGACGCTATTTTAAAACTTAAAATATCGGTGTAGGGCTTTTTTAGATATTCGTATTTTGTTTTTTCACAAGATACGGTCAAAAGAGATGAACCGATTAAAGCCGTTGCTAAGATCGATAGACCTAAGTTATATATATTTTTCATATTGTTGTCGTATTAGTTATTTTTTAGGTGTTATCTCAAAGCTTGTATTAAAAACACCAGTACGAATACCTTTACCATAACCCGTATTTGGTGCATAGTCAAAATAAATAAGTATCTGATTACTTGTAGATTGATATGTCCCATTAGGTAAATCAGGCATAAGCAGTTTCACCTCTCTTCTATTCTGTGAAGCAACTTTAAGTTCTATTTCTTTACCAAAAGAACTCAGTGGGAATCCTGTTGGTACTTTGGCTGGTTCAAGTATAACCATGTACGCGCGTTCTATCTCTAAGTATACACCTTGCCCAGAAGTACTGCCGAAAGAAGAAGGGATAAAAGTGATGCTATCACCTACAGCATAAGTTTTTGGGTTATCAAAAAATGATGGGAAAGGCATCCCGTAATAAATCTCCATATCCGGCAATTTTACAGTTCTGCCTTGATGTTCAAGTTCAACTTCGTAATTTCCTGCTATAGCTTCTGGCACGATATCGACACTCATGGTATAATACGCCTCACTAGGAGCTACTGAAATAACTTTAGTAAAATCTTTATACTTTTTCCCAGTGGCTTTATCCGTAAAAGTAAAGTGGGCAAATGTACTGGTTGAAGCAAAATTTCCATAAACCTTAAACGGATCTGTTGCTGCTTTCCGTTCCGTTTTTGTATCGGTCATAGCAGTGGTGTAGCTAGCTGTCAACTCCTGATTAAAGGGAAGAAAATGTAAACTTAAGGTATAGGTACGAACGGCATTATCCTCACCTTTGACGCGATAGCTGACCGCATCACCGACACGCACCGGTTCTACACCACCGTCGAGATTAATTTCTTCACCTTTCTCATCAATTAATATGGCACCTTTATCCATTTTAATTTGTGGCACGAGATAATCAACGCCTAAATAATAAGGTATGTAAATATTGATTGTATTTTGATCCTGATCAATAGCGCCCATAAGTTGCTGTTGACTATTTATGATCTTATATTCGATCATTTTGTTCTGAGGTTCCTTTTCGAAATCTACTTGCTCTGTCTTAGTACATGAACTTAAAAAAATAAGACCCAACATACTGAATAAACTTAGGCGTACTGCATGTATTATATGTTTCATTATTGTTAATTATTTTGATATTTAAATCGATTATTATTTTCCTACTGTTACTTCTTTATTGGACATATTCACCGTTAGAGAAGGTTTTCTAGCAACAAATCCAAAACGTCTTTCATCTGCCTTGATCACCATATAGCGGAAAGTGTAAATGGGTACGGTGTATCCGCGACGCATGACCAAAGGATCGCTGACTCCTTTGTATACGGATTGTGTTTCTAGTTTAACATAATTTCCTCTTGCAGTTTTAATGATCATGGTGCGAGGTCTTAGAGGTTTTCCTTGTAGATTTTTAGCCTTTGGAAAACTTTTCACCAGATCTTCGGATAGGCAGTACAACATGTGTCTATATTGATTAGCTTCTTGGGCCGCTTTAGGATTAGATTCATCATAGCCCGTTACTTTATCTGGCCTAATAAAATTGCCTCCAAAAGTATAAACGACATGGCCCATTTCATAGCTAAGCGTACCTTGTGCATCTAGGCCAACATTTCCAGGAACAGCAAAACTGATATCGTCTGGTACATGCGTTAATTTACTATATGGTGTATCTAAAATAGCAACCTCTCCTATTGCTGAACTGCCATAACCAATACCCGGTGCACGACCATTATTGACCGAAATATTGCTTCGAAATATTCCTGAAAAAGATAAATCCCAACGTTCTGTACTTTTATAATTTAGATTAATGGAAGAAAATTTTTCCAAACTAAATAACATCGGATCCATCTGATCCAAAGGATTGTGTCCCAATGGAAGATTATCGCCATAGTTTTGAATATAAATCTCTCTATTGAATACGGAGTCACTCAAAGGTGTTTCAGGTTCCCAATCAAATCCATTGAGATCGTAAACATCGCCACAAGAAATCATAGTCATCATAATCCCAAATAAAGCGGTGGCATATTTTATCCTTGTATGTATTCCTTTGTTTATCATTTTAAATTGTATATTATTATACTGCGTGATTTATTATAGTTGCTGTTGCAATCAAATTGATTTTTTTACTGCCTAATTGACCTTTTACCTGACTAAAAGTTAAATAATACGTGTATTTACAGGTTATTTTAGAACATCATTTCACAAAGTGTTCGTTATTAAATCTAATTCTAAATAAGGCATTGCAAATGTGCCTAATCTATATTAGAAAGCTTATATGCAATCCGTATTATTTTATATGCTAACCGTATTATTTAAGCTTATTCTTTCTAAAATCATGTTTAATTCAAAAATTACAGTGGAAAAGCGAAGAATCGTTTTATACAACCAGGAATGCTGTCATTCTATGGTAATATCCGTGCTTATTATTTTTAATTAGTCTACACTGCTAGTATAAATAAGAATATTTAACTATTTTTGTTAAAACATCCAAGACAATCATGTTAATAAAATCCCGCATTGAAAATATCGATGATTACCTTTTTAATGAAGAGGTTCCTGATCATTATATCCCTAATTATCTATTGGATCAAAAAGATATTTTCATTAGCAGCGATAATAAATTTTTAAGAACAAAGCAGCTTACTACGGGTGGATTATTCTTGGTCCATGCAGAAATGCGTTTTGACTCCCCTACTCAGATTTACACAGAGGTACAGGGTGAGACAATTACGAGTCAATTTATATTTTATAAAAAGGCCATTGACCAGATGAAAGGTAAGCCAAATGCTCTGTATGGAAAAAGTAGACATAATATACGCTATATTCCTACCACGACAAATGAACATGAGATCAAGGAAAATATAGATTATATGTATTTTCTGATTGTTTTAAGTAAAGATTACTATTTCAATTTGATTGATCGGCACTCCATATTACACGAAGACTTTGTTAGGGAAATAGAATTTGGAAATTACACTTCATTCGCTCCGGAGGATTTTTTCGTTACTTTAGAAATGCGCCGTGTTATTGATGATATGATCAATTGCAAACAAGAAGGAGAACTAAAGCGTATGCATACGGAGGCACATATTTTGGAATTACTGATGTATCAATTGGAACAATTGGGCGGTCGAGGTCAAGAACAAGAAATCATACGCGGTGATGATATCCTTAAATTAGAAGAGGCCCGCGATATTTTAAAACAACGTTACACCGTTCCCCCTACTCAAAAGGATCTATCCCGTGAGGTGGGAATCAATGAATTTAAATTAAGAAGAGGATTTAAGGAATATTTCGGTATTACAGTATATGATTTTATAACCAGGCTCCGGATGGAAAAAGCAAAAGATCTACTCTTGATTGATCAAATGAGTATTTCTGAGGTTTCAGCGGTAGTCGGATTCTCTCATCAAAATAATTTTAGTATTGCTTTTAAAAAATACTTTGGTCTCCCACCAAGTGAGTTGAAAAATTAGATTGATGTTTTATGCTACAAATTCGTTTGCTTCCTCTTTATTAATTTTTAATGATGCGATAGTTACTTCTTTGGGGATAATATAAGTACGTAAGGTCCGCGGGTTAACGACTATTTCCGCATCTATTCCAAATATGGTGTATACATTTCTGGTATTCAGCACTTCATGAGGTGTACCATCCATCATTTTCCGCCCATTTTTCATTAGCAATAACCGATGGGCATATTGTGCCGCAATATTGATGTCATGCAATACGCAAATTACCATCCATCCTTTTTCTGCCAAAGCTTTTGCTATTGCTAATGTCTGATGCTGATATTGTAGATCTAGCGCTGAAATCGGTTCATCTAATAGAAGCAATGCTTGAGGAGTATCCCATACCTGCGCTAAAATCCGAGCTAAATGGACCCGCTGCCTTTCCCCTCCTGAAAGACTTAAAATAGAGCGGTCTGCAAATAGATCGATCCCACATAGAGACATCGTTTGTTGAACGACTTCTAGGTCTCTTTTTTGCGGAGAATTAGTAAAATGTGGATAGCGCCCCATTAATACAACTTCTTCAACAGTAAAATCTGCCGCAATCTGTGGTTGTTGCACCATAGTGGCTCGTATCAGGGCGAGTTCAAGCTCGTTATATTCGGTTAACAAGCGTCCATGTAGTCTTATGGCACCTTTGGTGTTCTTGTATTCAGTACTTAAAAGTTTAATTAAAGTAGATTTCCCTGCACCATTTGCACCCAAAAGTGCAACCAGCTCACCTGGCTTTACAATAAAATTAATACCTTTTAAGGTATCTCTTTCATTAATAGTATGCGATATATTTTCAGCAATAAGCATAACGACTTGAAATTAAACGATGATCTTTTTTTTATCTCTAATCAAAATATAAATAAACATAGGTGTCCCCAATAAAGCTGTCACAACACCAATAGGTATTTCGGAAGGTATAGCAATGGTACGTGCTATTAAATCGGATAGGGTAAGTATAATACTCCCAAATAATGCTGAAGCAATCAATACAAAACGGTTATCTGATCCACCCAACATTCGAACAGCATGTGGCACCAATAAGCCTACAAAACCAATTATACCTGCGACCGAGACTGCCGCTCCAACAGCCATTGTCGCTAGAATAATTACTCTGAATTTTACCCGATCCGGACGTTGTCCCATTTGCTTTGCCTCCTGCTCACCCAATGCAAAAGTGTTTAACGCCTTAGCTTGCATCGGTAATAGTATGAAGGCCAACATAACAAATGGTAATAAGGTAAATACAGCCTCCCAACTCGCCCCTCCTAAACTTCCCAATAGCCAAAAAGTAATTGTACGCAACTGTTGTTCATTAGATAAATAAGAAATTAAGCCTGTCAATGAACCTGCCAATGCATTAATAGCTACTCCTGCCAGAAGCATAGTTCCGATATGAGGCCGTCCCTTATACAGGGAAATTCTATACACAAACCATGTTGCAATTCCAGCACCTAAAAATGCTCCAAATGCAAGTATATAATGCCCTAATAATTGTCCTATAGCTGTAAATAACAACGATTCAAAAGCAATAATAGACGCTGCCATTAACGAAGCCCCTGCCGATATACCAATGAGGCCTGGTTCTGCTAAAGGATTTCGAAAAACCGCCTGAATTGATGCTCCCCCTAATCCTAAGGCTGCGCCAACAAGTATTCCCATCAGTGTGCGTGGCCAACGAACTAATTTAATCACGCCATCGGATAAACTGTCCAAAGGGTTATCTAAAAATAATCCCATCGATTGGGCCAGTGATAAAAGAACTTCTTTAATTGGGATATATATAGCACCAAGACTAAGTGAAAGTATAGAAACGATAAGAAGTAAAATTGTAAGAACAATAAAACTGAAGTTTTTCTTCCTAATTTTAAAAGCCATTTATGGTTTATTATGGGTATAATAGTTTGTTTAATTCGGCTATTGCTTGAGGCAATCTATTGGCAAAGTTGATCAATAAGGGACCGTTCATAGAGATTATCCGACCTGTTTTTCCTGCATTGGTCAACGAAACACCTGGCATACGCAAAATACCTTGCTTTCCTCCAAGGCTCGATGCACCAAAATCAAAAAGTAGGATGATATCCGGATTTGTTTGTATCAAGGATTCTGTGCTATAAGGTTTAAAATCATTAAATTCCTGAACAGCATTTCGACCTCCCGCTAATGAAATTATAGCTTCAATATGACTGCCTTTTCCTGCGACACTCATTAAACCAACTCCCTGCGCATATACAAATAAAACCTTCGGCTTTTTATTTGCACCATTCAATTTTACCATCACCTTTCCTAATTCTGCATTAACTTTATTCGCTAATTGTACACCAGCTTGTGGCTCTCCAATGGTATTTGCAACTTCTCGAATAAAACGTTGTGCACCTTTTACCGAATATTCTTGTTGTATAATCACCACACGGACTCCCAACTTTTTTAATTTTGTCTCTACTGCCATCGATAATTCAGCAGGTGGTGCTAATACCAGGTCTGGTCTAAATGACAATAAACCTTCAAGGGAAACATTTCGATCCTTACTAACCCGTGGCTTCTTATTAATTTCCTGAGGATACTCGCTGGTCACATCAACGGCAACAATCTTTGATCCTGCCCCCAAGGCATAGGTGACCTCACTTAATGCAGTACTTAGTGTGATTATACGTTTTGCTTGAGCATGTAGCGTCTCCCCTATAAAAATGAAGCAGACGAGAAATAGAATAGGATAATGTTTCATTGTACTACAAAGGAAAGCTTTCAGGGAGCTATAAACAAATTTTTATATAGACTTATTAAAAATAATACGGATTGCATATAAATAAATACGGATTGCATATAACAACAACTAAAAAGAGTGGTCTAATTTGTATTATGATAAGTAATGAAATAAAACGAGCCACTCAGGTTGCTCATCAGCAATTAGAAAAAGCGGTCATTCTTGAAATGAAAAACATTCGTTCGGAAGCCGATTATGCGCAAGTACTAAAGAAATTTTATGCCTATTTTCAAGCTGTAGAACAGGCTATAGAACCTTATGTCACTCCGGCATTAATGCCACACTATACTGACCGTCGGAATTCCTTATACATTAAACATGATATTGAAGCATTAGGTGAACATACCGATGATAAGTTAAATGCAATAGCTCCATCAATTAACAGCCACATTGAAGCTCTGGGAGCTTTATATGTTTTGGAGGGTTCAATTATGGGGGGACCATATATTGTGCAAATGTTAAAAAAATATGGTATGAAAAATGGCTTTAGCTTCTTTTCGGGCTATGGAGAAAATACAGAAAAAATGTGGAACTCTTTTATCGAAGTCTTGAACAATATTGCCCACACCGAAGTCGAAAAAACAATTTTGATCAGAACTGCAGAGCAGACTTTCAAAAATTTTGGACTTGTTTTCCAATCTGCTATCGATACTCAATCTGCTCATTATGAAAAATAGCTTGAATCAGATACTGGCTAAATTGACTGATCAGGGATACATGATTAGCCAGAGACGTCATATCATTATAGCCGCTCTTTGCCGAGCTCAGAAAATTGAAAGCATTGATGATTTCTGGTATGAATTGAGAAAAAAGCATCATATTGGTTGGTCTACGGTACATACAACTGTGCGGCTTTTAATTAGTTTAGGTTGTCTGCTGCCACTTCATACCCAAAACAAACAAGGTCATTTTCTCATCATTTATTCAGAAAATATAGATTGCATACAAAATAATACGGATCGCATATAAAATCTTTAAAATAAATTATACACTTTTGCATCATGACCTTATTTAGAATTAATATAAATAAAATATTTATTGCAGCATTGCTTTTTTCAGCCTGTACAAAGGATGATCAACCTGCAACAAAACTTGACGATGGAAAAAGTACCGTAATCAACGACTTAGCAGGTGATACACGCGCTTCCATATCGGATGGTGTTGATGGTAAAGAAAAACGTCCTTTCTACACTTTTTTATACAGTTTTAAAGATAAAAAACAGATCTGGATCAGAAATCAGGCAGACTCGGCGCAATGGCTCAATACAGATAAGTGGGATATTGCTTTTACAGGTAATTATAACAGTGATATCTATATCAATAATGGAACTATAATAGGTAGTCCTGGATATAAAAATTCCATAAATAATACGGCCATATTATTTGTCGATCAACCCTATAATATTGTAAATACGGCTCCTTCTGATGGTGAATTTAATCAAAGTACGATTCGGATGGTTGGTATGGCTGATAGTAAAAACACACATGGTTGGTATGCTTACAATCTAACCAGTCATATTATGAAGGCCTTTCCGGATAAAACATATGTACTGCGACTGTCTGATGGTAAATATGCCAAGTTGCAAATATTAAGTGCATATAAGGGTAATCCTCCTGGTGTTACGGATATGTATTGGCCAGCTCCTTATCTGTCCTTTAGATTTTATGTACAGCAAGATGGAAGCAAAAACCTCAATACAAAATAATACAACTAGAATATGTGTAAAATGCATGACAACAAAATAGACACAAGCATCTGGCGGGATATTAACTATAAATTCCTGATCAGAATTTTACGATTTACGACCCTTTAACAGTTTTATTTACACACAATATATTTTTAAAAATAGTGAAAAGTATAAGAGCTCATCTGTATTTATGACAACGATCAACACCATAAATACAGATGCTATTACAGTTGCAAGATAGCTATTGTTTTACTCCCACTCTGCCATTATGGTTTATTATCTAAGATTGACAATAGGCCAGTGTATCAAACCATTAAAAATATATATTCCTTAGCCATGTTCAGCTCAATTACAGCTATTTGCGCGTTCAAAAAAAATGATTACATGCTATTCCACAGATACCGTAACCTGAAATATATCTTGTTTTTTGTTGCAAATGTAGCGATTATGGAAGTGCAGGCCCAACATACAGGAACCTTTCGAGGAAAAGTATCTGACAACATGAAAAGACCGGTATCTGGGGTCACTATAACCTTAGAGCCTGATAGAAAGATTACGCAGTCAGACAGTCAGGGTAATTTTATAATTCCGAAACTCTATCCTGGTGTCTATCAGGTACGAATGGCTCACGTGGGTTTTGAAACTTATATGGATTCCACAACGATACGAATTGGTGACACTACTGAACAACAGATACACCTGTTCCACAGCAGTAGGACAATCGATGAGGTGCAGATTCAGGGCGAAGTAGCTGTCAAAAATCCATCTCCAGATAATCTGATAAAAATGGAAAGAGCTGGTATGCCCATGCAGGTTATCACTAGACGTACGATAGAGCTAATGGGAAGTCGTAGACTTGATGAAATACTTAAAGAGCAAACAGGGATGGCTATAGTAAATAATGTCACCGGAGGTAGCCGCTCTGTTGGTGTACAGATACAGGGATTCGGAAGTGAATATATCATGATCCTAATTGATGGACAGCCCATGGTAGGCCGTAATAATGGTAATTTTGATCTTTCCCGTATTAGCGTTAGCAATATCGAACGCATTGAAATCGTAAAGGGTGCTTCCTCCTGTTTATTTGGTAGCGAGGCATTAGGGGGAGCGATTAATATCATTACCCGACATGGCGCTATAGATCCACAAATTGCAGCTTCATTCAATTATGGTACCCTCCATATTGTTGATGCCACTGTAGATGCTGAACTCCCATTTGCACATCAACGCGGTACGATAAACTTCAGCACGAACTACTATCGGACAGATGGTTTTAACACAAACCCTTATTTAAAAGATGGATTGAGCAGTCCTCCATATGAAAATTATAGTATGCAGACGCGCATCCGATACCGTACCAGTAAAAATGGTACATTAGGCAGTAGTATCCGTTATGGCTTAAGACAATCATACATGCCTAAAAACTGGGGTGATGGCTGGATATCAGGAGATAGTCAAGATGAAAAAGATCTCAATGTTTCTTTGACCTACGACCATAACTTTCGCTCCGGATGGAGGAGTATAAGTCGTTACTATTTAAGTAATTATATAGCTGATGAGTTCATTCAATTAGGAGATCAGATCGCCGCTAACAATCGTCTACAATTCAGACAGCAGATACACCGTTTTGAACAACAATTCGCACGTCACTTTAAAAAGGGATTACAGATTACTGCCGGTATTGGAGCTGGATTAGAAGTAATGGATGATGAAGCCATAGAAAATGCCAAAGATATGATTACCTATTTTGGCTATATACAAGGTGATAAACGTTTATCATCTAAAGTTAATTTATCAGGAGGTATTCGATATGATCTTACCAGTAATTATGGTAACAAGATCAACCCCAGCTTAGGTCTGCAGTATGAACTTGCCAAATCATTAACATTAAAAGCAGGTATTGGTACCGGATTCAAAACACCAGATTTCCGCATGCGTTACTTAATTTTCTTCAATCCAGCGGCTAATTATCTTGTTATTGGAAATGAGGTTTTGGGAAAAACGTTAAATGAAATGCAGGATAAGGGACAGATCAGCGAAATTCGAAATTATGTCGTGAATCAATTAGATCGCAATCTCTCTGCTGAAAGAAGTACTTCTTATAACATGGGACTTACTTGGAAACCAACTGCCACATTTTCTATTGAATCTAGTGTATTCTACCACCAAATAAGAGATCAAATAAATGCTATTCAAGTCGCAACAGGGACTGGTGTGAGTCAGATATTCTCCTATCAGAATTTACCTAAAGCCATCAATAAGGGATTAGAAATTTCCAGCACTTGGAATCCGATCACCGATCTAAATCTACAATTTGGTTATCAGTACCTAATCTCAAAAGATATGAGTGTAATCGATAGCATCCGTGCAGGAAATTGGCCCTATAATCAAAATCTGCGAGATCCAAAGACCGGTAATCACTTCGTTCCTCGTACATCTGATTACTGGGGGATAGAAAATAGATCGCGCCACATGTTTAATATCCGCGCGTTTTACACCTATAGACCATGGAATACCAGTATGTCATTGCGAGTTAATTACCGCGGTAAATATGCTTTTGAAGATTATAATGGCAATCAATTTATTGATCGATTTGATACATTTGTTCCTGGTCACTATTTGATCAATACCTATATAGAAAAGAAACTATATGGTCAGCATGTTACTTTAAGATTTACTGTGGATAATCTTTTAAATTTCAAAAATATGTTGATGCCAGGACAGGCTGGACGGTTGTTTATTGGAGGATTGACTTATAGGTGGTATAAAGGGGATTAACTTTTTAAATATATTTTTGTAGTAATAATATAGAGGGGAAACCTCCTCTATATTATAGTAATTTCTCTTTTGTGTATTCAATCATAAAAGCTTTGCCATTCATATGGGCATGTGTTCGTCATTTTAAAAATCATTTTCTCTCTGTCATCAAGTCCATTATAATATTCTGAAAATTGGGTTAGATAGTCCTCTCCTTTTCCCATCCTCCAAAACATATCATTAATATCCATATTAGGGAATTTCTTCCACGGCGGTTGAATGGAATTCTCAAGTGGCTTGAAATGTCCAAATTGTTTAAAAAAATCACGCACATACATTAATGCAAAACCTAAGAGATTTTCTCCACGCCAATTATAAATATTTTCAATATCATCGTTATCTACAGCAATACCAATTCCCCAAATTACATCAACCGGACTTGCTTCTACCAAAATTCTATTTTCTGTTTGCAATAGATAATTTGCTAATCTTGGATGTTGATTGAATTTATGTATATTTCCCATTTTTACAATTTCAAATTTATGCTCATTCCAGATTTGTTGATCATAGCCTAGGATTTGTCTGCCTAGTTCTTTTGCTTCTCCAGGTTTTTCACAATTTATGATCTTATCAAAAAGATTATCATCACCGAACAGTAGAGCTTTGTGAGCCATCATCCAGTGTTCAGAAGTTTTATAATTAACACTGTCAACCGTAAAAGGGCAATCAAACCATTGGCTAAAACAAGATTTACTTACCACATCTTTATGTCTATTTTCATGCCCCCAAAAGAAAATATATTTCAAGGTTTCACCACTTTCAAATCTTTCAATTAACCAATCTATATCGTATTTTATCTTCATTTTGATGCTATCAAGTCTATCCAATTGATATTGAGATTTTTAAATTTTATTATACCGTATCTTAGAGTGTGTTCAATTTAGATAATATCTAACATTAATTCCCAAAAAACATTTATTTTTTCTGTTTCAAGAAAGGGTGAAATATTCCAAATTAAATTATGTCCTTTCGTGTTAATCAAGAATCTTATGGATAATCGTTAGCTAAATTTACTTTTCAAATAATTTTGATGACAGAAATAATAAAAGCATCCACCTGCGAAGTAACACAGGGTATCTATTGGATCACTGACATTGTAATTGGTGTATTGAGGCATGATATATTCAAAAACAATGGAAACGAAAAACGCTAATACAAGTATCTGATATAATGGATAATAATGTGGTGCGCTGTATAAAGTTAAAAGGAGATTGCCAATGCAAAATGCGATATATGCGATTAATGGAACAAAGACAAAATCTGTCAACCAGTTATTTAAAACCGGGATTGGCTGTCCTGTCTGCCTGCAATATCGAATAAGAATCCACGATAGACCATAAAACAGCAAGAATGGGTCAGATAAGTATTGCTTTAATGTGCAAAAGAAATTGCGATCAAGGTAGCGACTATTCCACATGTCATCAAGGTTAAAAACATATACCATCCCATAACTTTACTGGCTCTTTTCAAAGTACTATCTGTGGTATTAAAACCAAAAATAGTTTCTCGAATATCTTTAAGATTTCTTATGAACCAGTTCTCTTTTTGCGTTTTCATACACAAAAGTAAAAAATATATTCAAAATTAGAACAAAAGTTCTAATTTTGAATATGAATACAAAAGAACGCATTCTTGAAATTTCATTGCAGGTCTTTAATACCAGAGGTCTTCGGAATACCAGTACCCGCCACATCGCCACAGAAATGGGTATCAGTGCAGGAAATTTACATTATCACTTCAAACATACGGAGGATATCATACAAGCCTTATTTGACCGCCTTATTGAAGAATCAGATGTGCTAATGGCTTCTCTTGAAAACTATGTAGAAGGTGTTGACATGGAATTAGTATTTACTATTTTCAAAGATTTTTATAATCTCCTCACTCGTTATCAGTTTATATTCATAAACTTTGTTGAAATCTCCTTATGGATCCCTTCAATCCGCGAATCATATGCTGCAATAGTGATTAAACGTAAAAAGGAAACCAAACGTTTCTTTAACTTGATGGTTCAAAAGAAAGTATTAAGAAATGATATCCCTGAAGAAGTGTGGGATTATCTGATCAACAATATTTTTATTGTGGTTGACTTTTGGCCCTCACATAACTTGATTAATGAAAAACTTGAAGGTCTCCAGGCGTATGAATCCTATGTCAGTTCCATCAAGGCTTTAATGTATCCCTATTTCACACATCCAGAGTAACTAATAATAATTCAACTTAAATTGGATCGGCATCATTTAAAAAATATGAACTCGAAATTACACCTTATTTAGACTCGACAGAAGGAAAAAGTAAACAGGTTGAACACATGTTTGATACCATCTCCGAAAAGTATGATCTCCTAAACAATATTATCACCTTTAGGATGGATAAAAGTTGGCGACGTAAAGTTTTAAAAATAGTTTCAGAATGTCATCCCCGTCACATACTTGACGTCGCAACCGGGACTGGCGATATGGCAATTCTTTTAGGAAAGACGCAAGCTGAAAATATAATCGGCGTTGATATCTCTAAAGGAATGCTTAAGATCGCAAATGAAAAAATTAGTGCCAATAAATTAGACGGACGCATTCACACTGAAGTGCAGCATGCTGAATCTCTATCTTTTGCTGATTGTTCTTTTGATATAGTCAATATCAGCTACGGTGTAAGGAATTTTGAAAACCTTGAAAAAGGACTTGGAGAAATGTATAGAGTAATGCAGTCTGACGGAACGATTGTTATTTTAGAAACTTCGGTTCCCTCAAATAAATTAATAAAATTTGGATACCTCCTGTATACGGAACACCTCATGCCAAGGATAGCCCGAATCTTTTCCAAAGATAAAAATGCATATGCTTACCTATCCAAATCGGCTATAAACTTCCCTTCTGGAGATAAATTCTTGAGCATACTGGAAGAATCCGGCTTTGTTAAAGTAAAAGCCTATCCACAACTTTTTGGTGCAGCTACCATTTATGTTGGTAAAAAGCAATAATAAAAGCTGGCTTCCTGCTGAAATGAAGATCAGCAGCACAATTCAGCAGGAAGCCCACTTATGGGATTATATTTCGCGGTAGGAACAAAAACTAATCTTTCACTTACGTTTGTTGGTGAAAAGCTACGACAAGAGAACAATCTGTACAAATTTCAACATAAAGTGTTCCTTCTGAACCGTTCATGATTTGATCCCAAGAAAGAGCCGCTAGTAATTTCATTTTCTCTTGACAGTCAGGACAGTTTTCATATTGCCAATCCTGCACCCATTCTGCGTTCCCTCCTATTATTGATACATCATCATTTCCGCAAGCAAAATAAACCGGTTTTTTTGAAACTGATAACGCCAGTTTGTTTGTTGTCAATTCTTTGAAATCTGCTAACGACAAATAGTTTTCTTCTGTATACGGTTCTACGATCTCAAAAGTGCTCGCTCCATCAATCTGATAACGAACTATTGTCCTTTCACACATACTTGCACAATTCGGACATATTGGAATTTTTACAAGCCCTGGTAATCCAAGAAATGATAGCCGTTCGTCGTTTCCATTTAGGGTTAAAATATCGACCGTTTGACAATTACAGATCTGACAATTCTCATTTTTTGGCACAGCTACTTTGACTGCATTATCTTCATGTTGTTCACCTTCTAAAAGTGAATAACACGTTCCATAATTAAGTTGAACCTTGTTTCCTTCTTGATCAAAAGTCCATCCGCCCAATGCGGCATAAAATGAAGGATCTACATACAGATTTTTACGCCAAGGCAGTGGATTTTTCTCCAGTTCATAGAAAGTCTTTCTTACTTTTTCACCACCTACCACGGCAAGACAACTTAATATATGGCCTGCATAAGCACAATCAGGTGTACAGATTAATGCGATTAATTGATCTTGGATTTCATCTGATGCATTTCTATATAAGGTTGGCGGATAAAAGATCTTTCTTTGAAATGCTGCATCAGCAATTTTACTTGTATCAATATCCTGATAAGCCAGTAATCCAGAGAAATCTTTATAGACTTCTTCCCATTTGTCAATGGTTTCAATTTTTGCAATAATATTTTCAACCGTTTCAAGAATCTGGCCTCTGCTCATCGATTCATAATATTCTCGCAACTTTCTGTTTTTGCAAGAATAGCACAGTCCCTCAAAATATTTTTCTCTGTCACATTCAGGACATGGTATAGCTGTTCTCTGTGTCATTTATTTCAATCTTATTTTTAAAGTGATTAGGAAAAAGCCGGAACTAAATATTGGTTTTTACGTTCCCATTTCAACATTATCCCAGTCATTTTCGCGGTTGAATGCCCATTCCAAAGATTTCCGTCGCTCATAGATCAGTCCTTCATTTAACTTAGCTTGACGGCCATTTAGTCTTTCATCTACACAGTACCAATGCAATCTATAATAGTAATCCAGCATCGTATATAGCTCGATCTCTGTCCGTACTTTTGACAGACGCTCAAGCTTAATATTCGTTTCACCATGTTGTAAATTAGGTAACAGGGAGACCATATGATCACCGACAAAGTCCTCTGCTTCTAGACGCTCAATCATACCAGTTGCCCACATTAAAGCCCATAAACTTTCTAAATACCAATTCAGGCTATTAATTTCGATATCCGTTAGCTCATCATTGTCTTTTTCTAAGATTTCTTTTTCAGCATCTGAAAGAAATACGAGAAGATTTTGGTTTTCAAGCCATTCCTTAATAATATAAACTGGAGCCTCAAAAGCAATATTTATGAGCGCATTCATAACCGACATTCTGCCTTTTATTTCATCCAATGTCCGAAAAGAAGATGTCTCTAAAATGGGAAGCCAATCATTAACACGATAACCTTTATCTTTAATTATTTTATCGTTTTCTAATTTTATCTGATGTTTTTGTTCTTCTGTCATTTTATATTGTCAATTATAATAGTAAACATAGTTTGATAATGATCTAAGCATGGAAGTCATTTCTCTTCTCAAACGAAAATACAGATTAAGATAGTATCTGCAAACACGATAAAGAAGAGAATATGCATTAATTTATGATTGTACTTAACTACATATTGCTTTCATGAGCGCTTATTGGTAGCTTTATAAGGAAAACAATCATTATCAATGAAGCAGATGTCACTAACAATTGATATACTAAACTACGGTCTAGAACTTTCAATGGACTTTGGTGAAAACTGGTTGCAACCGATCAATGAAAGATTGTCAAGTGTATTTCCGAATTTAAGTGCACAAAAACTGGAAGAGTGTCATTTAATTTGTAAGACTGTGAATAAAATGGGAAATCGCTATGTACAAGAAAACCCAGTTCATACAGGGACAGAGATTACATTTATTGCTTTTGAAGCTTTTGAAAAGTTTATGCTAAATAAGTATCATTGGGTATCTGCAAAAAATTTAAAACGCCTTTACAGTCAAAGTTGTTATTACGCTTATAAATAAAAACATCATGTAATAATGCAAACACCCTTTACGAATCGAATATTAGCATTAATGATGAGACCCCTATTTACTATGATGAGCAGTATGGCTTTACCTCAGTAAATTATCAGAGTCAAGGATGTTTTCTATTCATTGGGGTAATATTCTTCTTATTTCGAGTTATTCTATTTAGATAATGTAAAGAAGATTAGAGAATACTAAATGCTATTATACAAGTTAAAAAGTTTCAAAATAAAAAAGATAAATAAATTTACAACAGCATTTATGGAAAATAAAACCAAGTTTGAAACTTTTGATCAATTGGTCTTTTTAACCGAATTATATCAAAATGAAGATAGCTTTAATAAAACAGCATCCTTATTGATCAATGCATTAAATGATTGGCCTAATGCTCACTCATTAAAAATCTCGGAATTTATACAAGAGTTTGAAAGTTATTTTGGTAAGCCTATTACAATAGATAAAATCCGAAAGAATTCTATCGGTTCCACATATCTCGATGCTTGGAGATGCGAAGCTGGAAGTTCATTAATAGAAATGATTGAATATGCAGAAGTACTTTATAATCGATCTGATTTTTCTTATATCATCGAACAAATAATCATTTATTACCAAAATAAAATTAAAATGATTGATTTTGTTGCTGAATTAACATATAGAACTCTGGAAGAAGGAGGTCGATCAACTCCAGCTTTTTCAAAATATAGACCACAAGTAAAATTTGATTTTGACGACATGCAAACATCCGGGGAACAGACTTTTATTAATAAGACAGTTGTATATCCTGGGGAGGAAGTTAAAGCTACCCTTAGAATTATTGGACAAGAATATTTCAGTGGCAGGTTGGAAGATGGAATGTTTTTTGAATTTCGTGAAGGAAGCAGGATAATTGGTACGGGAAAAATTGTAAAAATAATGAATGAGAAATTGAGGAAAACTATAAATTCCTGATCGATTCAAATAAAGAAATATTGAATAATACGAATTAATAAAATATAATTACCCCCTTAATGGTTCATAGTAAAGCATGATCGCACCCCTTTTTAATTTCATGAGCACGATTTCCTCCAACAATAGCGTATGTTTCAACAACCTTGGCAACGGTTTAGTTGGTTTTAATTATTGCTCCATCTCCAATCATCATCCTCGACATACTTTTCGCATAATAGCCAATCCAAACATCATTTCCAATATTAATATATCTTTTTGCTGGATAAGCTTTATTATCCATCGTTTTTCCCCAGCCATTCCAGCTATCAACTTTTTCTTAAATAAATATTGTTCCAAAACTTATTTTTTTCGCTTTAGCTGATTATTATAACGACATAATCTGAATTATCCCACAATCAAAACACTGTAATTTTTACATTCCATAAGGATTGATTGTTTAAAGATATTTAAATCTGCTTTATTTAAAAAGTAAACCTTTTAGATCAAAAAAATAGAGGAGTCAAAATCCTAAATGTGACACCGAAAAAATGCATCTACATAGAAATTCACAATATGATAACGAGCAAGTTTTGTAAATTTGTATAATAATTAGAAAATTACAATGTAAAACTGTCACTGCTCTTATGTTGTAATTAAATACAACAAGTAACTTAAGAATGGAAAATACAGTGCTAAAAAAAGTAACTCTTCAGGATGTGGAAACTTTACAGAAGATTGGAAGAGCTACTTTTGCCGAAACATTTTCAGATGGTAGTAAGAACGAAAGCCTAATAAAATACCTAGAAGAAGCCTTTTCTATAAAAAAACTCACCCAGGAATTGAACGTTATTTCTTCTCAATTTTACTTTGCTGTACGATTAAACGAAGTAATTGGCTACATGAAGCTGAATAAAGGATCATCACAGACTGAATTGCAAGATGATCAAGCGCTTGAGATCGAACGCATATATTTACTTCGCGCTTATCACGGAAAGAAAATTGGACAGCTCCTTTGTGAGCAGGCTATAGCTGTTGCCCAGGACATTGGATCATATTATGTCTGGTTGGGGGTGTGGACGGAGAATAAAAGAGCAATTCGATTTTATGAAAAAAATGGATTTCTTGAGTTCGACAGCCATATCTTCAAGCTAGGAAATGATGAACATATCAATATCATGATGAAAAGGAACTTAAAACAGGACTAACACACTTCTAATGCTTTAAGCATATCAGTTTCCAGTGCAATCAATGAATTGTATATTTTAAATGTAAATCCTGGTGTAAAGTGGCTAGCGGTTTGATCTAAATTGTATAAAGTATATTGATCATGCTTCTGCATCATCCGGAATAAACGGGCTATTTACATGATTTTCATCATAAAATCCTTTCAAGTCTTTCCTAATTATTTTATGAGTTCCTACTCTAAAAAAGACGAGTACGATAGCGGATACAAAAGTAACAAAAAACAAATTTTACTGTCTTATATCTCAATCATTGATAAAGTAAAAATATTACAAAATATGTAGTTCCTTTAAGATCTTAACTGTTATCTCTTTTCTACATTTACCGAAATTAGTATTGATATCCGTTCGATCTTTTAGGAGACGTGTCGCAAAAAAATAGACATTGTCCTTACGTTCTACATATCCGATCCACCATCCGGTATCTTTTCCATCGTCTCGTGTCCAGCCCGTTTTTGCTCTAATCGTATATGCCTTGGTTTTGGTTTCAATCATCATTTCTTTCAGAATCTTAAAAGAATTTTTTTTAAATGGTAATGTTTCTTCATATACACCCCGTAATATTTCTATTTGATTGACGGGAGATATTGCAAAATTTCCAAAATTCCAAAAATCATCGTCCGCAACTGAAAGGTCTACATTACCATAATGGCTGGCTTTCAAATATTTCTTATACTGCTCTTTACCAATCACTTTAGCCATCTCAACATATGCCCAGCCCGCAGATTGCTTAAATGCTTCTCTCATGCTCATGTCGTGATAAATATCAGGTCGATAACCATATTTTATAGTATCAGTTGAACCAGGCCACTTGATGATCTGTTCTTCACCTGAAACGACATTCGTTTCGAGAGCAATTAATGTATTGATAATTTTAAAAGTCGAAGCGGGTAAAGTTGGACTGTTACTATCAATTATGTCGCTAGAAATCCATTTTTTCTCCTTAAGATCATATATCGTAACACTCCCCTTTAGATTACAATCCTCAAATGGTTTGGAAAGATTGATTTGTGCGCTTGACGGTGCTATCAGCACAATGATCGCAATTAGGATTAAAATTACATTTTTCATGGAGCCAGTTTTACTTGTATCATCAATTGGATTTAACATGTACACATTTATTTGAATTTGTAAAATACAAAGTAAATACAAAAAACATCATGAATAGCTAGATATTATAGCTTTAAACATCTTAATATAGGACCTATATATGCAAAAAGTTGATATAAATAGTTAAAAATGATTATTAATATATCACAGCTAGTTTAAATTCATAATCGTATTCTGTTTTCTACCATAAAAAATGCCCCGAAAAAGTGTTCAACTTTCCGGGGCAAGTCCAAATCCATGGATTGCAGGTTTGTTTGAAGGAGTCTTTAATAATAAGAAAGGAGCCACTTCATGATTAATGCTTTTGCCTCTTCTAAATAGTCAAACTTTCCACCAAACATGTTATTTCCTTTTATTCCCCACGCATGATTTCCCTGAGGAAATAGGTAAAGCGTTGCAGGAATATTATGTTTTTTCAATGCTTCGTAATATGTGGTACTGTTGAGTGTCGAAACCACCGTATCATCATCACTAACCAAAATTAACGTAGGCGGAGTATCTGCACGAACCTGCTTTTGACAGGAATACTTTTCTATTGTGTCTGGTGATGGCTGTTTACCTAGTAAATTTTGATAAGTATCTACTTGTGTATGCACTCCCATGGAAATAACAGGATAGAATAACATTGAAAAATCGGGACGGGTGCTGATACCTTCGACTGAGAACAATGTAGATGCTAATGCTGCAAGATGTCCTCCTGCTGAAAAACCAGCTACGCCGATCTTATTTTTATTTATACCTAAATTTTTAAAATTCTTACGTAAATACCTAATTGATTCCTGAAGATCATCTAGCGGAACTTCCTGATGACCATTAGGCATTCTGTATTTCAGAACTGCTGCAGTAATACCCAAGTTCACTAGCCAGTCTGCAAAATCATAGCCCTGACTGGTGATAGCTAAGCCAGCATAAGCACCTCCGGGACAAATAATCACAGCGACACCTGTATTGTTTGCTTCTTCTGGACTATAAATGATAAGTTCCGCTTCGGTAACATTGACAATTTCCAAAATTTCTTCTGAATTTACAATCTCCGCTTCGGACAATCCACTAGCAGTTGGGGGATTACCATCCCAAAGTTTTATTTTTTTTATCTCGCTCATTATAGTAATTATTTCTTTAATGCTTCCCTTACCTTTGGTGCTATTTTAGTCCCAAATATTTCTATTGATTTCATCAGGTGTGCATGGGAAGGCGCTCCTACATCCAAGTGTGCTGAAAAACGTGTAATGCCAAATAACTCATGCGCATATATTATTTTATCGACTGTCTCCTGTGCATCGCCAACAAACAATGCACCCTCTCGAGATCTTCCAAAGTCATATTGTTCTCGTTGAAATGGAAACCAACCTCTGGTTCTTCCAATACGGTCCATTTGCGCTCCGTAAAGAGGATAATAATAAGAAGCGATTTCTTTACTATTATCTCCAAATAGAGCATGTGAAAACATTCCCACTTGAAATTTTGCCATATCATGTCCAAATTGCTGATAGGTATTTTTATACAACTCATAGAGCGATTTGAATCTTAACAAAGATGTACCGGCAACAATGGCAAATACTAAGGGCAATCCTAGTCTGCCTGCACGAATAACAGAATCGGGTGTTCCTCCTGCCGCGACCCATACAGTAAGCTTACTATTTTCCGTCCTAGGCAATACTTGCTGATTTTCTAAAGGAGCACGGAAACGGCCTTTCCAATTAATGGTTTCATTTTTATTGATTTCTAATAAAAGATCCAACTTCTCTTCAAACAAAGCACTATAATCTTGTAAGTCATAGCCAAAAAGAGGAAAAGACTCCGTAAAGCTTCCTCTTCCTGCCATTAGTTCTGCTCTGCCGTCAGATAGCAGATCTACCATCGCAAAATTCTGGTAGAGCTTCACGGGATCTGATGAACTTAAGACTGTAACTGAGCTGGTTAACTTAATTCTCTTTGTTACCACTGCTGCCGCGGCAAGGACAATTTCCGGACTTGGTACTGCATATTCTGGTCGGTGGTGCTCTCCTATTCCTATCACATCAATTCCCAACTCATCTGCAAGTTTTATCTCTTCTATAAGCTCTTTTAACCGCTGTTTAGCAGATTGCATTTTTCCGGTCACCTGATCGATGTGCAAATCACCAAACATACTAATTCCTAATTCCATATCATTTTGATTTATTATTATAGAACAATCATTCTATTATTGTGCAAAAAAAACTAAAGCTCTAATTATTATATATAAAATTCATATCGTTTATTAATGGAACGATCGTTCTATTAATAAACAAAAAAAATCGATTTCCCGCCCTTAAAAAATATTATCTCAAAATTGCAAGCATATTTTCTGCCATTTGCTCCACCATTTTTTTATCATTATATAAAGATTGCATCTGCCATAAACCTGCAAAATTTCCAACAATAAACTGTGCCAATTGTCTTGCATCTTTACCAGCAGAAATTTCACCAGCTTGCTGCGCTTTTTCAATGAATACTTGGAAAATGGTTATCAGCGCATTACTTAGCTTTTTTAATAATACTTTAACCTCTTCATCTTGGGGTGCCATCTCGAAAGAAGACTTGACAATCATGCAAACTTTATTTTCTTCAAAGGATCGTGCTATTGCTTTCTTCACAATGAGTTCAATGCACCTAAGTGGTGAATTTTCTCCAACCGCAGCCTTTTGATATGCACTATACGTTTCCAAAGCATAGTTTTGAAGACTTTCCACAAAAAGCTGATGCTTATCTCCATAAGTCGTATACATACTACCCCTGTTCACCTTCATTTGGCTTACTAACTCTTGCATTGAAGTGGCATGATACCCCTTTTCCCAAAACAAAGCGCGAGCTTTTTCTAACTTTTCTGTTGGATCAAATTCTTTGTTGCGTGCCATAATGATGACAAAAGTATATAATTGGAACGACTATTCCAATTAAATCTACATATTAAAAATAGTCAAAATAACACACTGAAAATTAATTCATTATAAAACATAAAAAATTACATCATACGCTAGTTCAATAATCTAAATTAAGAATCAGCTTTAAAAAGAATAACCATATACCAAATTTCACGTGTCTGGACCAGCTGTTTTATCTTCGAACTGTACCATGGCAGTAAGCCTTAGATGAAATACTTTTGGATCGTAATAGTTGGGTGTGATTTGTAATAATGAGTTTAAATGAAACCAATAAAATGTCAATAAGAGAAACCGAATTTTCAGATCAAGTGGAAGCCACTGTAACATTTAGTGGAAAAACACAGCGTATACAATGGCGCAAGGAGATGTCATTACTAGATGCCATGTTGAATGCCGGAATTGATGCGCCCCATTCTTGTTGTAGCGGTAAATGTGGTACTTGCGTTTGCAAACTGCAAGCTGGTGAAGTATGTTTAAAAAGAAATTTTGTTTTATCTGAAACTCATCTACAGCAAGGTCTAATTTTGGCTTGTGTAGCAGCTCCGGTTAGTGATAGTATTCACATAACTTATGATAATTTCTGACCAATTATAATGACTTAAGTGGTATAACAAAAAGAATACTTCTGTTAATAAAGATTGATAGCATTGGTGAAGAAATTGAGTTGATGTACCTACTTAGATATCAATTTTTGAAGTAAAAGAAGATAAATTAAATAATAATGCGTACGGAATCTAAAAATTTGTATTAATCTTTACAGTGCTAAAATATTTAAATATAAAAAGTCAATCGCATTAGAAAGAGTACATCTATAATTTACTTGCAGATATGAAAATAAAAGATGTGGTATCAGTACGGAATAATAACATACATATTGTTAATCTTGTTTACCAAACCCCGTTTTTGCTCTAAAAAGTAATTAGAAATACAATTACCCCCTTAGCGGTTCATAGTAAAGGATGATCGCACCGCTACTAAAAATCTTCGTTTTGATGAGCTTCAATAAAGTTCGATCATGCATTTCCTCAAACAGTGACAAGCCCTTACCTGCGATAAGCGGATGCACGCAAAACTGGTATTCATCAATCAGATCCCATTTCATGAGTTGATTAATCATACTCCTGCTGCCCAGTAAAATATCTTTCTCAGAATTTTCTTTCAGTGCTAAAACTTCCTTTTCAATATCCTGAGTTGCTAATCTTGCGGTATCCCAATCCGTATCTTTCAGTTTATTCGAAAAGACTATTTTTGGAATCTGATCTATTGCTATGGCAAAGTCATTCATCGATTTTTCTTCTGAAGGATCTTTTAAAAACGTCTGCCAATATTTCATAAGCTCAAATGTAATTCTACCATATAGAATTACCTCAGAATCCTTTAATAAATTTGTATAATGCTGATGAACTTCTTCGTCCGGTTGTATGGCCGTATGATCAAAAACACCATCAAGTGTCATATTGATCGTTGCAATTACTTTCTTCATTACCGCTCTTATTTTATATGAATGCCCGTTTTCTGAAATACCAATATGAAAATACAAATTTTGAATGGTAAAATCTCACTTTGCCCATAAGTAACACAGCTATTTACTAGAATCGTCCAAAATACAGATCTAAAAAAGGTGCTCTTCAAGTCAATGAAAAGCACCTTTTATCCTTCTTTCTACTTCCTATTGCGAAGCTTTTAGAAATGCATCGTAGTTATCTTTGCTTTCGAAGTATGCGACTTCATCCTGATCTCCGATCAACACGATGTAGGCCGTTGCTTTATCTACTTTCTTTAAAGTGTGAGGATCGACCGCCATTCTGACCTTGGCATCATTTGGAATACGCTCTTTACACATCTCGCAACAACCGTAATATAGCTTACCCTCGAACGGAACTTCCAGTTGCTGTTTGACCATATAGGCATCATTCACCATACAGACCAGATTATTGGGTACCTGATCTCCCTTTTTAGGAGTTGAAGTTCCTGCAGGAGCTGGAACCAGAATAGGCTTTTGAGCCGGTGTACCACTAATCGCCCCCGCTTCTTTCGGTGCTTCATTCGTGCAGGATACCAGTACGATGGCAGCTATTGCCACCATCGCTATTGTGTTGAATTGTTTTATCATGATTTTAAATATTTTATTTATTTGGAATTGCTGAACCATCTTGAATCTCTTCACTGCCCATTTTAAGGATCACCGTATCTTCTGCCAATTCGCCCAATACTTCGACCATCTCAGGCATCACACGTCCTTTGCTTACCGCAATCTTTCTTGCTTTCCCACCTTCAACGGCAATGACATACATCCCCATATTACTGTCTACAACGGCAGATTTTGGGACAAAGAAAGTCGCTTCACTATTTTGTAAAGGAATTTGTGTTTCGGCTATCATAAAAGGTTTCAAAGCATTATTGGTATTGATAAAATCTGCCTCAACTTTCTCCGATCGCAATTTTAAATCAAGACTACCCGATTTACGGCTTATCTTCGCAAAATATTTATGTTGCGGTTGCGATCTCACATAAAACTGAATGGTATCCCCCAGTTTTATAAAAGGAGTATTTGCTTCTGGTATGGAAAGATTCAGACGCAATTTCTGATTATTCTGAACCACTAACAACGGTGATTTACCCATTGGTCCCACATAAGCACCCAAATCAACACTTCTATCCGTGATGATACCATTGAAAGGTGCGCGGATCACTAAATAATCGTCAATATTTTTGATTTCATGATACGCTGATTCTGCGGCGGCCAATTGTGCCTGATCCGATAATTTCCGGGCAGTGATCTGATCCATTGCGTCGCGGGCGATAGCGCCCGCAGTCTGATTGGCTCTAACCATGCGATCATAAGTAGCCAGCGTTGATACATAAACAGCTTGCTGGGCCTTAAATTTCGCTTTAGCAGTTGCTACCTGCGACTGGATCTCAGGAGCCTCTAACGTCATCAAGATCTGTCCTTCAGAAACGCGATCACCGATGTCTACACGGATATTTTTAACGTAACTGTTTACTTTAGCAAATAGTTCTGTGCTCTGATCAGGTTGCAATTCACCCGCTAGTTTCAGGATAACCAAAGGATTAATTTTCTTCACAGGAACGCTTTCGAAAGGATTCATCATCATCATACCCCCCATTTCCTTTTTCTGCTCTTCTTTATTTTCTTTTTTAGATTCAGCGCAGCCCGTGAAAATAAATGCCGATACAAGTGTTATATAAATTAAGTTTTTCATTTTTTTCTGTTTTCTAATTGTTAAAATGTACACTGTTTTCATCTTCAGGATCTAGAGAAGGTGATTGAACTTTAGTTTTACCCAATACCCAAGCAAATACCAAGGGTAAAATGATGAGTACGGAAAAAGTAGAAGCTACCAGTCCACCGATAATCGCTCTACCTAAGGGTGACACTTGATCTCCACCTTCGCCAAATCCAATTGCCATCGGCAACATACCGGCTGTCATCGCCAAAGTGGTCATAATGATCGGACGGATACGCAGTCCCGTTGCTGTAATAGCAGATAGCATGGCATTTTTATTTTCTAACCGCAAGGTCTCCGCATTACTGATCAATAGTACAGCGTTGGCAATTGAAACACCTACTGCCATAATAATCCCCATATAAGATTGCATATTGATAGTTGATCCGGTCAATTTCAGTAAAACCAAAGAACCAAATACCACGAAAGGGACTGTGGTTAAAATGGTCATTGAAACCTTGAAGGATTGAAAATTAGCTGTCAGCATCAAAAAGATAACCACGATTGCGATCAATAATCCGCTTGCTAGGCTATTCATGGTATCATCCAAAACTGGAGCCATACCCGCTACTTGTATATTCACACCTTTTGGTAGTTCTCCTAAAGAATCAATTGCAGCCTGTACATCTTTTTTAGCTCGGCCAAGATCAGTCTGATGTACATTGGCTGTTACAGTTGTGTAACCCATTGTTCCCAAATTATAACTTTCGCCCAATGTTTTGACAGGTGTTATGGTTGCGACATCGCCTAATACAGGTCTGTCCGCATTTTTAGATAATGGAATGTTCGCCAGTTCATCTTGGCTGTTTAAAATATTTTGAGGCATTTGTACCTGCACGTCATAAGCAATCCCCATCATACCGCCTACCCACATATTTTTACTTGTATAACGTGAAGAAGCAGTACTGGCGACCAAAGACTTCGAAATATCCTGCGCATCTAAGCCTAACTGTGCGGCTCTATTTCTGTCAATATTAATTTCCAGAGCTGGGTAATTCATGGATTGTGGTATTTTGACATCACGTAAGTAATCCAATTCTTTAAGCTTCGCCATCAATTTATTGGCAGACATCGCATTCATCTTCTTCATCATACCCGAAATACGGATCTCAATAGCGGTATTCGCACCTTGACTTAATATTTTTTCGGTTAATTCGATTGGTTCGAAAGAAAGCTTAAGTTCTGGCATCGTTTTTTTGAGATGCGCTCTTATTTCATCTTTTAAGAGATCCGAATTCCCTTTAAAATCTTTTAGCGCAACCTGAAGTAATGCTTCATGTGGACCCGCATTATAAAGATAAATGGGACTTACCGCAAATGAGGATGGATGTAAGCCGACGTAGGCAGAGGAGATCGCAATTTTATCTTTCCCGATCAAAGTACCCAATTGATGCAATACGGCCTTTACCTTTTCTTCCGTTTTTTCAATACGCGTTCCTTCAGGCGCAGTGATCCGCACCTGGAATTGGCTCGAATTGACGTTCGGAAGAACATCTTTTCCTGTAAACTGATACATAACAGCAACTAGGACTAGGATCAGCACCAAACTGATCGAGACAATGATCTTCTTACTGGCCATTAATCGTTCCAACAGATTCGAGTAGCGAACTTTAAATCTATCGAAAGCTGTTTCTTTATGCACTTCACCCGCTACATGATTGTTTTTCATCATCCAATTGGCCATGATCGGCACAAAAGTCTGAGACATCAGGTAAGAAGTGATCATAGAAAATCCAATTGAAAGAGCCAGTGGCATAAACAGTGATCCCGGTATCCCCGTCATCACCAGTGCAGGTGCAAATACGGCGAGAATACAAAGTAAGATCAATAATTTAGGGAAAGCGATCTCCATACAGGCATCCCAGATGGCCCTTGCTTTTGTTTTTCCCATTGCAAAGTGCTGATGGATATTTTCGATCGTGACCGTACTTTCATCCACCAGAATACCGATGGCTAGCGCTAATCCCGACAAACTCATGATGTTGATGGTTTGTCCAAATAATTTAAGAAAAAGCACACCTGAAATAATGGAAATCGGAATTGTTAAAATCACGATAATTGCGGCACGCATATCTCTTAAAAATAGGATCACCATTAAACCCGTTAGCAATGCTCCCAGGACCCCTTCTACAATCAGACTTTTTACAGCATTGATCACATAGACTGACTGATCAAATTCATAAGAAATCTTCACATCATCAGGGAGGTTTTTTTGAATATTAGGAATGACCTTTTTAAGGTTCTGTACGACATCATAAGTTGACGCTTTTCCTGATTTGGCGACATTGATATATACCGAACGCTTGCCATCAATCAAGGCATAGCCAGCTGTAATATCTGCACCATCTTTAACAGTTGCAACATCTCTTAAATATACATTATCTACCTGTCCTTTGAATAATGGAATATCGCCAAACTCTTCGACCGTCTTTAAGGTATTGTTGGTCGGCGTCAAGTAGTTGATATCGTCTATATACACGTTTCCTGAAGGTGATGTAATGTTCTGTCGACTGATGATTTCCACAATCTGCTCTGGCGAAAGCTGGTGTACACGGAGTTTATTGGGATCAATATTAATTTCAATTGTCCGTGGACTACCGCCAAATGGTGGCGCTGTTGTTAACCCCGGAATGGCAATCAAGAAAGGCCGTGCTGTAAAATTGGCAATATCCTGCAGCTGATTATTCGTTTTGGTTTCACTGCGGAAAACCAATTGACCCACCGGTTGTGATGAAGCATCAAACCGAATGATAAAAGGTGGCGGAGCACCATGCGGTAAGAATACCTGCGAGCGATTGGAGAGGGCTGTCAGCTGCGCAATAGCCTCTCCCATCTCAGTACCCTCATAAAAATTGACTTTCATCAATGTCAATCCCTGTGTATTTTTCGTCTCAATACTTTTTATTCCATTCGTAAAAAGCATCATATTGACATACATCTTGGTAAAGTAACCCTCCATCTGTTGTGGCGTATAGCCGTTAAACGAGTGAGCTACATAAACCACTGGTAAGTTCATCTCAGGTAAAATATCTACCTGTATATCTTTTGCTGCCCGTATTCCGAAGAATAAAAGGCCCAATACCATAACCATGATGGAAATTGGTTTGCGAAGTGCAAATCTGATTAAATTCATTTTCGAAGAAAAATTAGTGTTGAGTCGCTTTAAGTAAAATCGAAATATCTCCTTGTGCAGATGCTAATAGCAGCATCGCCTGCCAAACATTGTTTTGGGCAATTTCATAATCGACCTCAGCCCTATTGAGGCTGTACAATGCCTGTGTGAAATCAACCAATGTTGTAAGACCATTCTCATACAATGCTGTATGTTGACGATGGGCTAACTGTGAAGCGGTGAGCTGTACTTTTGTTTCTTCAAGATTATCGACCGCATTTTGAAACTGTACTTTCGCTAAATTGGTTTGCGCATTCAGTTCTTTCTCCAATAAAGTATAATCTTGCTTTAAGGATTGGGATTGAAACTGTTGCTCCTTTATTTTACTGGCAAACCGAAAGATATTTGTCAAATTCCAACTCAATGTACCTCCCAAAAGGTAATTGCTACGCTGAATTCCTGCACCTTTAAAATAGGAAGATGAATATGCGGTGTTATCCTGGACATAGTTCCAATCAAAACCTGAACCACGTCCCTGCACCACACCAAAAATATTGATGTTGGGCATTTTATGGCTGTGGATAAATTTTTCAGATTGCGCACTTTCATCAATCTTGCGTTGCTGCAATTCCAATAAAGGATGCCTCGCTACTTTACTTTGAATTTGATCCCATAGCATAATAGGTACACTGGTATTGAATACACTGTCCAGTTCATACGTTTGAAAATCATCGTCCAACAAAACGGCAAGCTGTTTTGAATAGGCCAGCTCTTTATCGTAAGATTTGATTTCTAACGATCTCGCATGAGAGACCTCTGCTTTCGCAAGCGAAACATCAACTTCTGGAATTAAACCACTTGTTGCCCGACTGTAGGTCATATCAAAAAACACCTGGGCACGTTCTGTATTTTTACCCTGAACAAATTTAATACGTTGGCTCGCCAATAGATTAACATAGGACGCCGCAACTTTGACCTGATGTTCAAATATGATCTGATCGACATCAGCAGTTGCAGTCTGCTCCTTTGTACGGGCAAGTGCCACTTGATTTGTTTTTTTGCCAAAGGTGAATACATTCCAATTGACGTTAGCAAAATACAGAGACCCAAAAGCAGCATTCCAATTTTGTTCAGCCAAAGGCATTGAAGTTGCGGCAGAAGCTAAACCTCCATGAGCATACATGGGCCCGTTTTGTGCATTGATCGTTCCATAACTTTGCTGTGCACCCAAGGTCACATCGGGAAGAAATTGTTTGTTTTGAAAAATAGTATTCTGTTCAGCAGACTGAACAAGAGTTCTTTTTGATTTTATTTTATCATGCTGGTCAACTGCACGTTGCAATGCATCAGATAAGTTTAGTACTTGTCCAAAACCCGATGAGTTAAGAGCAAGCATAAAGCCTACTGACGCCATGAATTTAAGATTCATAGACGAAAGTTTAAAAAGTTATATAAAGAATGAGTACCGATTCCTCTTCATTGGGAATGGTAAATGTCAAATTCAATACATGACTTTCTATATTCTATAGATGCAATGGAAGATATAGAGGGGATTTGTCCGGGGAAGTATTCTGTCGGACAGGTAATTAGGATTATTAGAGACATTAGTGATCGATAGTTTATCGAAAACAGCACCTAATGTTCGGTTGGGAATAACATCTCCCCAAATTTTTAGCGAAAAATCAAAGCCAGCTTGTTTACTTGAAGCTTTATCGGTCTTAAAGATCTGCGTTTCTACTTTGCAACAGTTCTTCTTTTTCTTCTCCAGTCCTTTTTCCTTAGAAGCACAGATGGCACAAGGCGTATTGGTATTATGATTGATATTCGTTAAGGTTACTTCTTTCGTTGCGGTTCCCATACAAAAATGCGCATACTGAGCAAAGCCCGAGGACAAGATCAGGTAAACGAATGAGAGGAATATGACGAATAGTTTTTTCATAATACTTGGTGCAAAGCTAGCGCAATAGGCAACTTAGATTTTTATAACATTATGGGTAAATCTTGTAAAACTTTATGAAATTTGCACCGAGCTTCACCCTAATAAAGTGCCGTTACGTGATTATACCCTAGAAATGTACCATTTAATAAGATATCTAAACTTTTCCTTTTATAAAGAATATGACCTGCCGTAAAACAGTAATAAGAATACTTAATTAGCTGTAAAGTAAGCACTAGTATAAAATAGAAAAGCCGATGACCCGAAGTGAAATCATCCGACTGGAGATTACAAATCTGTCAATTTTGTCGTGCAAAAAATAAACAGCCACAAAAATTTGTTTTCATATCCGCACAAAATTATCTAGATTTGCATCAGTAACTAAAAAGCAACATATCCATGTAATAAATAATTTCTTTTTGCAAAAAATTAATGTGACGCATACTCCATGCGCACGATCGTTCATGCTAAAAAAAGAAATTATGCTTATTTTACAAAACATTTCATATATACATCAAAATAAAGATGTGCTGTTTCAGGACATCAGTCTAAGTTTGCAGGACAATAAAAAAGTTGCTTTGATCGGAAACAATGGTGTCGGAAAATCCACACTGTTAAAGATCATTGCGGGTGAATTAACCGTCGCTCATGGCCAAAAAAGTATTGATGGCACCTTATATTACGTGCCGCAGCTATTCGGTCAGTACAATCATTTAACGGTAGCGCAGGCATTAAAAATCGATCATAAGTTAAGTGCACTTCATGCCATACTTTCAGGAATTGTAACAGAAGAAAATCTAACTGTACTCGATGATGATTGGAACATTGAAGATCGATGCCAGGAGGCATTGTCTTACTGGAAATTAACGGATCTCGCTTTGGACCAAAAGCTAGACAGCCTGAGCGGTGGCCAGAAAACGAAAGTTTTTCTAGCAGGGATCAGTATTCACCAGCCCAAACTGATTTTACTCGATGAGCCAAGCAATCAGTTAGACACCATGAGCCGTAAGCTGCTGTATCAATTCATCCGTTCTTCATCCAGCACGATGATTATCGTAAGTCACGATCGTTCCTTGCTCAATCAACTCGATGCCATGTACGAATTGACCTCTTCTGGATTGATTTACTATGCCGGTAATTATGATTTCTATCTGGAAGAAAAGAAGATGAAACAAGAGGCCTTGCATCATGACATCAAACATGTCGAAAAAGAAATCAGAAAAACAAAGATCAAGGCGCGCGAGACCATAGAGCGGCAACAAAAATTAGATGCTAGAGGGAAGAATAAACAGCAGAAAGAGGGCGTTTCCCGAATCATGATGAATACCTTGCGCAATAATGCTGAAAAAAGCACCGCTAAAATAAAAGATACGCATCATGAAAAAAGTGCCGGTCTATCTCAGGAGTTGCAGAGCTTAAGAAAGGGAATTCCAGATATTGACAAAATAAAGTTTGGTCTAACGGACTCCAATTTACACGCAGGCAAAAAACTCTTTACCGTAAAGAAGCTGAATGGCAATTTTAATGGAAAGCCGCTTTGGAATACAAATTTAGATTTTGAAATCTCAAGTACAGAACGTATTGCTTTAAAAGGAGAAAATGGATCTGGGAAAACAACTCTTATTCAGATTTTGCTCAATAAGATCCAAGATTACCAAGGTGAAGTGTATCGTGCAGCACATAAATCAGTGTATATTGATCAAGATTATTCCATGATCAACAATGATCTGACCATATATGATCAGGTACAGTTATTTAATGACACTAGCTTACAGGAACATGAGATCAAAATCAGATTAAATCGATTTTTATTTGGTAAAGACAGCTGGGATAAGCGATGCAATACCCTGAGCGGTGGAGAAAAAATGAGGCTATGCCTATGTTGCTTAACAATTCAGAATCTAGCACCCGATCTCATCATTATGGATGAACCGACTAATAACTTAGATATTCAGAATATTGAAATATTGACTACCGCTTTAAAAACTTACCAGGGTACCATACTGGTCGTATCTCATGATGAGTACTTTTTACAGGAGATAAATATCGAGCGAACAATCATGCTCTAGTTTATTTGGCATTATAAAAATTGACTTTTCGACTCCACGTCAGACCTATTGTAAGTGGAGTCGAAAAGTTATCTTTTTCCTAAAGTAACGTATGATTACTGTACCACCACGCTTCATACAAAAATCTAGCATTGTTCTTTTATAGGCGGCATATCATGGATAAACTTCCTGAATTTTAAATAAATTGCTGGTTGCCGTCATTTTCTTAATCTAGATCAATAATATAAATAAAACAAGTACTTATCTTTAGCAGAAGAACGAGGCGTTCTCTGGCATGTGTTTATCAGTATCCCTAGCGATAACCTATTGAATATGGTTTTGCTGACACCAAAACTAAAATACATGACAACTGTTTCATACAATAAGATTTTAAAATAACATAGCTATGTCTAACATTGGTATTATTATAGAAGAACGGGCCGCAGATATCGGCAATTTTATGGTTGGTCGTTTATTGCCTTTTCGTCAAAAGCGAATGGTTGGGCCTTTTACTTTTATTGATCATATGGGCCCTGCGGCATTAAATGAATATGAAAACCTCGATGTCGGTCCACATCCTCATATTGGCTTATCAACCCTAACCTATCTCTTTGAAGGAGCAATTATGCACCGCGATAGTCTAGGTACCGAAATGGAGATAAAACCCGGAGCGGTAAACTGGATGACTGCGGGTAAAGGCGTAACCCATTCTGAGCGTACTCCCGAATACTTAAGACATACCGATAAAGTGTTACATGGCCTTCAGATCTGGGTAGCATTACCAAAAGAACTTGAAGAGTGCGAACCATCTTTTGAACATACCAATGCCGAAGATTTACCACATTGGGAAGATGAAAATGGGGTCAGCTATACCTTAATTGCGGGTGAAGCCTTTGGAAAAAAATCACCTGTATCCGTATACAGCAAATTATATTTCATCGAAATTAAATCTAAAAACAAGGCAAAGATCAGCATCGGCAACGATTTATACGGCGAATCGGGTCTTTATATTTTAGATGGTACCATTACAGATAGCGGAACAACATTTGAATCTAAACATTTATTGGTCGCTAAAGATGCTAAATTATGTGAATTTGAAATCGGTGAAAATTCAAAAATCTATATTTTCGGAGGAGAACCTTTACCCGAGGAACGGTATATTTTATGGAATTTTGTGAGCTCCTCCAAAGAAAGATTAGAACAAGCAAAGCAAGACTGGATCAACAATAGATTTCCAGAAGTTCCGAATGAAACAGGAAATATTCCACTTCCAGAATTTTATTTAAACAAATAAACATCATGAATAGCGCTAAAGCTACTATCGGTATAGATAAATATAAAACAACAGTAACTGCAGGAAAAAACAGCATTATTGTAGACGAACCAGAAGAAAAAGGTGGTCTTGACCTCGGATTTCATCCGCAGCAGTTATTAGCGGCATCTTTGGCATCCTGTACAGCCATTACCTTAAAAATGTATACTGACCGAAAGGAATGGGATATTGGTCCTATCGATGTAGAAGTTGATATTGAACAGTCAGAAGATAAAAAAGAAACGAAATTTATCAGAAAAATTAGCTACAAAGGCAATCTTGATGATAAGCAGAAGGGGCGCATTGAAGCGATCGCCAACGCCTGCCCCATTCATAAAATACTCCTTTCACAAGTAACCGTTGAGACGCGAGTGATAGCGTAAAAAAATGCCTCAAAAAGCTTTATAATTTAATTTATAAAGCTTTTTTGCTATCACGCTGTAACATTTTATGCTTTTCACATACTTATAGTGTATTAAAAACTTATTTATATGAAAAAAATATGCCTTATGGCTATCATAGCCTTTATCGTAGCCACCTTTACTGTTCACGCACAAGATAATACCGTCCTGTGGAAAATATCAGGAAATGGATTAAAGAAAGACTCTTATTTATTGGGTACGATGCACATTATGTGTGAGGACGATTATATATTAAAAGATAAAATTAAAAACCTAATACCGCAGGTCGATGTTGTAACTTTCGAAGTAAATCTTGCATCAGAAGAAAATAAAGCACTTATTCCTGAAATGATGAAACCTGACACGAGTTTTCTGAAAGGATTAAGTCAGGGTGAACTATTAAAAATTGACAGCATTCTGATTTCACAGGGCCTATCCGTTAAAATGTTAGAGATGATGTCCCCTGCTGTCTTTGTTTCTATCTTGAGTTTAAAATCAATGAATTGCTCCGACCCTAGAAATGTTAAAACCATGGAGGCGGACATCCAGACATTAGCGGCGTCAGCAAACAAAAAAATAGATGATTTAGAAACACTGAAATTTCAGATCGACATGTTAAACAGCATGTTTAAGGCATCCGATTTACTAAAATACCTTGAAAAAATTGATGAAATGCCAGCTGTATCGAATAAGATGGTCACTGCTTACAAGGCCGAAAATCTAAAAGATTTGGAAACAGTAATTTATGACAGCAGTTATATGTCCAAAGAAGAACAAGCTGATTTCTTAACCAAGCGCAACAACAATTGGATCAACAAAATGCCCGCTAAGATGACGCAATCTTCACATCTATTTGCAGTCGGTGCAGGACATCTGGTTGGCAATGAAGGTTTATTGAAACTCTTAACTGCGAAAGGTTATAAGCTCACTCCTATCTTATAAAATATGGCGAAGAACAAAACAATGCCCACAGATGAATCTGTTACGCAATTTATTGAACAGATACCTGATCAACAGAAAAGGGTCGACAGTTATAAGCTGATCAAAATTATGGAAGAGATTACAGCACAGCCCGCAACTTTGTGGGGACCAAGTATCATTGGTTTTGGCAGCTACCATTACAAATATGCCAGTGGCCATGAAGGTGATGCGCCTTTGGTCGGTTTTTCTCCAAGAAAACCTGCGATATCATTGTATCTCTATACCTGTGATGATGAACAAAAATACGATCTTGAGCAACTCGGGAAATATAAAATGAGCAAATCCTGTATATACGTCAAACGGCTTTCTGATATTGATGAAGCTGTTCTCAGAAAGATCGTAGAAGATGGTGTAGCAGCAGTAAAAAAGAAATATAGTTAACAGTAAAAGGCGAAAGATAATCTTTCGCCTTTTTGATAGTTACCGTTGTGATTCCAAGTTATTTTCGTACAAGTCTGTACGTAAATTTTCAAGGGAAACGCCCCGATTTATGACAATAATACACCGCTATGCTTCTCCCGATCGAGATGAGCATAGCTGTCATATCGTTAAAATATATACTTGGTGCTTAAGAAATTAGATCTATTTTCACTCACAATATCATTTAACAAATCTTTGTTGTGCTCTGTATTTTTAGTAGCTACTAATGATCGGATAGAAAAAGATCTTAGCGCATCGACAACAGACAAAGTTCCTTCAGCACTATCTTTTCTTCCTGTAAATGGAAAAATATCTGGTCCACGTTGACATTGGCAATTGATATTTACACGACTTACCTGATTGACCAAAGGATCGATCAAAGAAGAAATAACAGCCGCATTATTACTAAATATACTCACCTGCTGTCCGTGAGAGGATCCGATTAAATATTCAATTGGTTCTTCCAGATCATCAAAAGGAACAACTGGAACAACTGGACCAAATTGTTCTTCACGGTATAATTTCATCTGCTCATTGACAGGATAAACAATAGCCGGATAAACAAATGACTCCAATACTTCACCACCATTCGGGTTGATCACTTTCGCTCCGAACTGCTTTGCATCTTCAATACACTCTGTTAAATAAGCTGGTTTATTCACTTCAGGAAGCGGTGTAAGTGCTACTCCACTCTCCCAAGGCATACCGTACTTCAGTCGTGACACTTCTTCAGTCAGTTTTTTCAAAAATTCCTGAGCTAGACTACGGTGCACATATACGATTTTAATCGCAGTGCATCGTTGACCGTTAAAAGATAACGCACCCAATACTGTTTCTTTGACTGCAAGGTCTAAGTCAGCATCACGGGTTACTATAGCCGCATTTTTGGCATCTAATCCTAGAATTGCACGTAGACGGTTCACTTTAGGATGAAGCTTTTTTAACTCATCAGCAACTCTGCTTGATCCGATCAAAGTCAGTACATTGATCTTGCCAGATTGCATCAGTTGCGGTACGATTTTATTTCCTCTACCATAAATGGTATTGACAACTCCTTTAGGAAAACTAGAACGGAAAGCCTCTAACAACGGATAGTGTAAAAGAGTACCATGCTTAGGTGGTTTGAATAATAACGTATTACCCATGATCAAAGCGGGGATCAACGTTGTAAAAGTTTCGTTCAGCGGGTAATTAAAAGGTCCCATGCAAAGTACCACACCAAGTGGCGATCTTCTCACTTGGGCAATAATTCCTTGCTCGATTTGAAAGCGGGATGAATCGCGGTCAATATCCTTTAAAGCGTCGATAGTGGCATAGATATATTCTACGGTACGATCAAATTCCTTTACAGAATCTGCATACGACTTACCGATTTCCCACATAATCAATTTAACAACAGTATCCTTTTGCTCTAACATTTTATGTGTAAAACGCTCAACACAGGCAATTCTGTTGGCAACACTCATCGTCGGCCATTCGCCACGTCCGTTGTCAAAAGCATTTACAGCAGCATCTAATGCTTCCATCGATTCCTTAACTGTACATACCGGGTAGCTACCGATGCGCTTTCGCTGAAGTCCGTCTTTTGTCTGTATACAAATAGGCGAAAACACTTCGTTCACCTCTCCTGCCCAAGGAAGTAATGCTCCATTTGAAAGGAAAACACGTTGATCCAATTGTTCAGCTAGATTAAATTCTGACGGAATATCCGCTTCAGAATAAAAAATGCTCTTTAGGTCTAAGTTCATTTTTCTTTTTTAATTTACTTTATTTTAATGAAAAAGGTTAGTGGTAATGTTTGGAAAAACAGATTACTTTGATAAAAAAAATATATATTCCCTTATTACTCTATCATAAAGGTATACAATTAATTTAAATTTTGCTAATATAATTGTGTATTTATTACACTATCTATAACAAAGTTGATTTTTTTGAATTAAATCAGCATTTCAGATACCGATAAAATTGAAAGACAGTACTTAACCTTTTATAAATATAAATTGCTTTTGAACCTTTTAGCTAACATTCCTGAACCTTTGGCTGGATCGATATCAACAATTAAAACCACCGCTTCTCCATACTGCTGATGCTTAACACAGGAACCATCCGGTGCAATTACAGCTGAAGCAGACTCTTGATAAGTGGAGGCATAATTGACACTGGCAAAGTAAATGGTATTTTCCAGGGCACGCATCATCATGGCCTTTTCATAATAGGGATTCTCCTTCGCTCCGAATGTATGATAGTGTTGACCTGTTTCATTACTGCCTGTTAGATGCGGATGAAACACGATATGAGCTCCATTGCATGCACTCCATCGCACAGATTCGGGGTAACGAAAACCTTCATGACAGATCGTTATTCCAAATTTTAATCCGTTTATTTCAAAAACCTTACGCGATACTCCTGCTGTCCACAGTTCATCTTCGCTTGGATCAAGCTGATTTTTAGTCTGATAACCTAAAAGCTCACCCATACCCGAAATGACATAAGCCAAATTATAAATACAATCGGCAATATATCCGTCCATCGGCAATATAAGCGCAATGTTATGCGATTTTGCAATGAGTTGTGCTTTTTCCAAAGCCATCTGTAATGCTGCGGGAGTACGGCTTTCAATAGCATAACCCATACCTGGATAGCCCGGTATAAATGATTCAGGGAAACAGATGATTTCCGGCACCTCCACGTGCGGCATCGCCTGCGAATTTTTCGAGCAGTTGAAGGCCATGATCTATTTAACTAGGGAAAGGTGGTGATGCAAGTGCTATTTTCATGATCGGTGCTAATGGAAGATAATAGTTAACATGCTGAAGGCAATAAATATTCCGTACGAAAGGCTTACATAAATATAGAAAAATAAAGCCCGATCGATTTATTGCGGAAAAAAAACTTCTCCCTTTCAAGGACTTTTTACTCCCTTTAACAGACTTCCCGGATTAGCTTAACACACTATATTTGCCCAAACAGTAATATTATGTAGAACTATTCTTAATAATAGTTGCCATAACACGAATCAAATGAAAGAAGAAAAAAATAAAAAAAGCGGTATCGCCCGTCTGCTTGAGATAGCCGGCCGAAAAAAGGGTTTATTATTTGTCTCAGGATTTCTATCCGTCATGCATGCCCTACTGAGCTTAGTGCCCTATGTTCTTGTTTTTTATATTATCCGTGAACTCACGAAAGAAAACATCAATTTCAGCTTAGTCAATACCTATGTCATCTATGCTATTTTAGCGGCCATAATCAGTATGCTTGTATTTTTTCTATCAGGCGTATTATCCCATATCGCCGCGTACAATATATTATTTGAACTGCGTAAATTTATCACCGCTCAGGTCGGCAAATTACCCATGGGTTATCTCAATAACCGTAATTCAGGAACATTAAAAAAAATACTTTCTGATGATGTTGAACGCATTGAAAATTTTATCGCCCATCAAATACCCGATTTTGTAAAAGGTATCGCCTTACCCATCATTACTATTGTCTATCTTTTTTTTCAGGACTGGCGTCTGGCTGCAATCAGCTGTGTCCCACTTTTAGTTTTAGCCGTCATGTTACCAAAAATGTACAGTGGAAGAAATAAAAAACTGATTCAGGATTATCATCAATCCTTAGAAGAAATGAATGCCGGTATTGTAGAATATGTCAGAGCTATGCCTGTCATGAAAATATTCGGTCAGTCTGCAGAAACATTTGACAAGTATGGCAACACCATAAAACGGTTCAATAAATTTGTGGGCGAATGGGTTAAAAGCAGTACGCCCGGTTTCGCTATATTTATGAGTTTCACGAGCAATGCGATGTTACCGGTATTGGCTCTCGGACTCTATCTCTATTTTCAGAATGGTGTAACTCTTGCCACACTTCTCTTGTTCCTGATCTTAGGGACCGGATACATTAAGCCTTTGTTTGCCCTCAATAATATGGGTATACAAATATCCATCATCAATCGTGGTGTTGAACAGATCGATGAACTGCTGTATACAGAACATTTACTTGAAAATGCAGCTGTACAGCACCCTATCGACTACTCCATTACATTTGAACATGTAAGTTTTGCTTATCAAGACAAAAACTGGGGACTTCAAAATATTAATTTTACAGTACCTGAAAAAACAATAACAGCTTTGGTCGGCCCTTCGGGGGCAGGAAAAAGTACCATCGGACAATTGCTCGCCCGCTTTTGGGATGTCACCAAGGGTGAAATACGCATCGGCGGTATTGATGTCAGAGATTATCCTACAGAACAGCTCATGCGTCTGGTCTCATTCGTATTTCAGGATAGCTTTATGTTTCAGGACACTATGTATGAAAACATCTGTATGGGTATGAAAAAAAGCCGTGAAGAGGTCGAAGATGCGGCCAAAGCGGCGCAGATACACGATTTAATTTTGAGCTTACCCAACGGATACGATACCTTATTCGGACAGTCCGGTGTACACTTAAGTGGTGGTGAACAACAGCGCTTTCAATTAGCCAGAGCTATTCTTAAAGATGCGCCTATCTTAATTTTAGATGAAGCAACAGCATTCGCTGATCCCGAAAACGAAATCAAAATACAACAAGCATTTAGTCAGTTGATCAAAGATAAGACAGTATTAATCATTGCGCACCGATTGAGTACCATTACTGATGCGGACCAAATATTAGTTTTTGACCATGGTGAATTAATCGATAATGGAAAACATGATGAATTACTGGAAAACAGTGCCTTATATGGACGCATGTGGAATGCCCATACCAGAGCAAAGGAATTTGTGATCTAGTGCACATGGGGAATTTCGCCTCATAAAATTCCGCCTCATCGTTCACATGATAAGGGCGATCATTCATTCAATTTATTACAGCATACAATAGAAATCAGTAAACATGATAAAGAACCTAAAATACGTTACCGCTTTTAACAGAAAAGATACGCGTAAAATCATACTTTGGGAAATACTCCATAGCCTGTTCATTGCCGCTCCTTCAGCAATTTTACTGGTCATCATATGGGAATTGTTTTCTCCTCAACCCGATGTACATAAAATATGGACGGTAGTAGGTATTATGGCTGTCATGCTGGTCGTGCAATTTTTTATTGCATCGCAGTCGATGGTCAGATCCAACTTATGGGTCTATGACCTGTCCACAAAACTTCGTATTGCCTTAGGAAATCGCATCCAGAAATTTTCCCTTGGTTTCTTCAAACAACGTGATCCAGGGGAAATTGCATCCATCGTACTGCAGGATGTATCAAATTTTGAAGGTATTTTTGGGCATAGCGTTGGAAATCTGGCTTCTGCTATTTTTGGAACCACGGTGCTTTCTATTTTCCTATTTATCTATGATTGGAGATTAGCTCTTTGTCTCTTAGCAGCATTGCCACTCATTTATCCCTTTTTATATTTGGCCAATTATTTCGTCAGCAAATTAGGGAAAAAACAAATAGCGGCCCGGAATACTGTTGGAGCAAAATTTTTAGAATATGTACAGGGCATACGACATTTAAAGTCTTATGGATTAACCGGTGAGAAGCATAAGGGATTGGAAAATTCATTTGAAGATCTGAGAAAAAAAAGTATCCGTATGGAGGCTATTCCTGGTCCGTTTGTTGTCACAGCAGGCATTGTTTTCGAGATCGGTTTTATTTTGATGGTCGCCTTAGGATTATACTATTTATCCAACAATACCATCACCATTCCCGTATTAATTACGTTCCTCATTATGGGCTATAATTTATACAACCCGCTTAAAGTGGTCATGGTCGATTATCTGGTGCTTCGATACATGAATGAAAGTCTCAACCGTATTGTTGCTATTATGGAAACACCTACCATGGAAACGGGAAAAGAAGCTGTCCCCAATCGATATGATGTCGTATTCGACAATGTTAGTTTTGGTTATCAAAATAAGTTAACCGTTCAGAATCTGAGTTTTACTGTTCCTGAAAAATCAATGCTCGCTTTGGTAGGCCATTCTGGTTCTGGAAAATCAACAATTGCCTCGCTCATTGCTCGTTTTTGGGAGGTAAATACCGGCGTCATTAAAATCGGCGGCATGGACATTCGCGATATTCATCAAGATCAGTATTATACACTTATCAGCGAAGTATTTCAAGATGTATATCTCTTTGACGACACTGTTTATAACAACATCAAAATTGGTAAACCAGACGCAACCCTAGAAGAAATCATTGATGCGGCCGATAAAGCACAGATACTGGATTTCGTATGGGAATTTCCGAAAGGGATGGATACCATGGTGGGTGAAGGTGGCAGTAAACTTTCAGGAGGTCAAAAACAGCGCATCAGCATCGCCCGTGCATTATTGAAAAATGCACCGATTATACTGCTGGATGAAGCCACAGCAAGTCTCGATCCTGAAAATGAAATTTATATCCAGCATGCCATACAGGAACTTGTAAAAGCTAAAACCGTAATTGTAATTGCGCATAAATTGGCTACCATTAAAAATGCAGACCAGATCATTGTATTGAATAATGGCGGTATTGCAGAAAAAGGAACACATGAAGCATTAGTGGAACAGGATGGTATTTACAGAAAAATGTGGGAAATACAGCAGAAATCAAATGGATGGAAAGTGAATAAGGATAGCTAAGCTGAAGAATTTAGGAAAAAAAAAGACCTCATGAATCATGAGGTCTTTAACACAATTTCACTGCATCAACTATTTAATTTTTATTATTTCTGAATAGACAGCTTGATCTCCGGCATTTGCCCGAACACCTACTCTGGCAAAAAGAGGTCCGCTTCCACTCACTTCTTTTAACTGGCTGAGATCTTCTGATAAACTGATCTCCGTTTTACCATCCTGATAATCCTTTCGGAAAATATTTGTGGCATCATCGACAAAGGCCGTACGGCTAACCAGCAACATATAATAATTGACACTTGCATTGTCAAAAACCTTGTTTATTGTAAAACTGCTTGATAGCTTTTGGTTGGCATCTAAGGATAACTTTACATTCTCAATGGTGTAATAAGGAGTCACTTCATAATTGACAGTCGTGCTCCCTTTCAATTCAAATCGAACGGTATCGGTACTGTTTAACCAAGGGCCATTATTATTAGTGGCGATTAGTTTATACTTGCCATCAAAAATTTTAGACTTGAAACTTCCGTCTTGGCCTACGTAAACCTGAACTGGAGCATTGAGTTCAAATCCTTCTTGGTAAAGCTGTAATTTAACAACCTCACCTGTCCCTCTGACCCCAATCGGCTTTCCTTTATAGCTAACCTGCCCACTTATTGTCGAAGTAGGTTGGTCATAATTATCTTTACCACAAGCAGAAAACAGTAATGACAGTACAGTCATAATAATCAATATATTTTTCATATTCTTTGATTTAGTTTTATTGATACGGATTTCTAACCATTTTAGGATTATTATTAATCCAGTCCTGATTGATGAAATTATAATAATTCTTCATTTGGAAGAATCGCGGATTCGGTGAATTTGTAAAAGGTTGTTTATCAAAAACCCATTTGCCATGATTAACATTTCCCGGAGCTACAACTTTATAGGGAAACAAAGCATACTGTATAGCATCCGGATTTTGCGTAGATCCATTCCATATTTTATCGGCCAATCTCCATCGTTTTAAATCCCAGTACCGATGATCTTCAAATGCAAATTCGACTCTTCTTTCCTGCACAATATCTGCTAGAGACATCGTATTTAATGCCTTTAACCCTGCTCTAGATCTGATCTGATTAAGATAGCCTAGTGCTTTACTCATATTGTTTAACTCAAAAGCCGCTTCACTGGCGATCATGACGGCCTCAGCAAATCTAAACCGCGGGAACCACATTTCACTATTACGGCCTCTTGTTGAAGCTCCGGGATTTTCATCTAAAAATTTCCGGAAAAAGAAGCCTGATTTATTGACATATTGCAAGTTTGAGGTAATTGGCCCATTTGCCGCAGTGATCAGACCATTAGCATCACTTGTTCCAGGCTGGCCGATTTTAGTTACGTAAGACCCGCCCTGCAATATCTTCTGACCAGCTTGCAAAGTAACCACCTCGCCCTTAAAAACCGATCCAGGCAAAATAATAGAACCACTTAGTCTTGGATCTTTATCCTGGAAAATAGCTAAAGGATTATCATAGAAGATATAATTACCGTTCGCATCTTTATTTTTTAAAATCCCATTTCGATCATTGATATATTCAAAATCTTCAACTAAATTTAAAATCGGTCCTGCATATGCACGGTCAATATCTTCCGCCAGCGATGGCGCAATATTATTCTTGGTAAATTCTACCGTTTGTCCCGGATATTTATAATCTCTGGCCCATATCACTTCCACATTGTTCTCTTTGAGATTAATCGCTTCGTAAAAATTCCGGCTTAGATCATCCGGTTTCTTCAAGCTGAGCTGATATTTACCGCCATTGATCACCTGCTCTGCCGCACCAAGTGCTAATTCGTAAAACTTCTGAGCCTCAGACGCCGCGATACCAACTTCACCATTTGTTGTTTTAATCGGATTGGGCATCTTATTGTTATAATTCGCCAATGATCCGGCATACACAGCCGCCCTTGCTTTTAACATTAATGCTCCCCATTTATTTATTCGACCCGCATTTATCGTCGGACTGTCACCCAAGTTAGCATGGATCTCATCGATTTCCTTAATGATATAGCTATAGATCTCCGACTCTGTTGATCGCGCATATTGCAGTGCTGTAATGTCATCTCCAGGGGTATATTCAAAAACCTCATCCCCCACGATCGGCATACCGCCCATCCCGCGGGCCATATTAAAATAAACCCAGGCTCTTAAAAAGCGTGCTTCCGCTTCATAACTCAATTTCTTAGTCATACTGAGCGCATTTGTACTCCGCAATCCAGCTAAAAACTGATTGATACTCCGGATGAGCGTATAGTCATACACCCGCCATAAATCATCGCCATAGTTTTGGATATTATCAGGACCGCCATCAGATTTACCCGCTTCATCCAAAATCGTATAGCTGTACGAATCTGCTGTATTTTGTCCCCAGTGAACACGTCCATAAAAATTAGCCAGAACAGAATTGATCATGATTTCATCACTAAAAACCTGTTCATCACTGATGATCTTATCCGGGTCCTGGTCAAGTATATTATTGCAGCCGGTAGATAGTAAACCGATCAGCGCGATCCATATAATTTTATTACTGAATAACTTTTTCATATTTATCATTTTAAATTAACAGCCTTAATTAAAAAGTCAGGTTTAAACCAAAATTATAGATCCGCGTTGTCGGATAGACCAGACCACTTGTTGCGTTGATCTCCGGATCCACACCTTTTACATTAGATAACGTCAATAGATTCTGTCCCGAAAAATAGACCCTTGCTCTTTTGATACTCGCTTTTTTCAGGAAACTCTCCGGAAGGGAATAACCAAATTCAAGATTTCTTAGTTTAATGTATTTTACATTATGCTTCCAGAAATCACTGTTCCAATAATTACTATGCGATGTATTGCCGATCAGTAACATGGGGTATTTCCCAGGTATCAGTTCACTGTTTGCATCATATATATCGGAAAGTCTCCAGGTATCTTCCATGTAGTATTGTGCATTATTACCCCCATCATGAAATGGATTTCTTTGCTCATTGTCCTGGTACCAAGAATTCAGACCACCGCCAGTTAAATCAAAGGCTAAATCAAAGTTTTTATAGCCGAATGAAAAATTAAAACCAAAATTCAAAATCGGTGTCGCGTCTTCACGGTATCCAATAGGACGCTCATCCAGTCCATTGATAACGCCGTCACCGTTTTGATCTACATATTTGATATCTCCTGGTCTTAAAGTTTTATTCCCTTGTCTATCATTATCAACTGTCCAGTTTGCGATCTCTTCCCAACTTTGGAACTGACCTGCTGATTCCAGCCCCCAGTTGATGTAACCGAAACGCTCGTTGATTGAATTTCTGTACACATTCCAGGAATTACTAAATCTCGGTTTATACTGGTTCCAATCGTAAAATCTAGAGTAAGTTGCATTCGCAGCGACACTGTAACTCAATTCACCGATACGGTCTGACCACTTGATCATCCCTTCAACACCTTTATGCATATCTGAATTTAAGTTTTCATACGGCAAGTTAAATCCCACTTCCGACGGCAATAATATATCATATCTTCTTGCTGGTAATCCAGTTCTCAACCTTCTGAAATAATCAAAACTTCCTGTCAGTTTAGAGTTGATTAGGGCAAAATCTAGCCCGATATCCAATATTTTCGCTCTAATCCATGATAATGTCGTCACTGGTAGCCCCCTGGGTTGTGAGCCAATAACATATTTTCCATCAATTACAGCACCCCCTGACTTATAATCATAACCTGGTAAATAATCAAATGCATTATAAACAGCAGTATTATTCACTTCAATTTTATCATCGCCCAGCAAACCATAAGATGCACGCAGTTTAAAATCATTGATTTTATTCAATATGGAATTATCTTTCCAAAAACTCTCAGCTGAAGCTCTCCAACCTAATGATGCCGAAGGAAAAAATCCCCAACGCTGTCCTGGAGGAAACTTCCAGGAACCATCGTATCGACCCGAAACTTCAATCAGATATTTACTATCATAATCGTAATTAATACGGGCCAGATAACCTAATCGACCTTCTGTCCTATTTCCATCATCGTTATAAGTGTCCATTGTTTCATAATCGATCAAGTTCAACGAGTTTGCTGTCGGAATGGAATGCACCCACGTGGTTGGTGTATTACGGACAATGGTTTCAAAACCACCAATCACATTCAAATTATGCTTATCGAACAGTTTTGTATAAGCCAACTGAAAATTGGATGTTAGCTCTTCATTATGCCCCATTCTTCTTTCTCGCCATGGATTGTTATTTTCAAAAATCACCGGATAGGTATCATTGGCTTCATCGTATCCATATAATTTATAGGTATATTCGTGGTTATTCAGATTTTGATTTGCATAATAATATCCTACCAAAGCCTTTGCTTTCAAGCCATCAATGATATCATATTCTGCATTGAAATTTAATTGGGCAACACGCCATGTTTCTGTATATTTTCCAGATAAATCATAATTTAACCAGGCGAAATTAGTACCTGGATCGGTAGAGGTTAATGTCGGGTAATTTGGATTATCGTTTGCAAATGGTCTAGCAGTTGGCAAATTACGATAAGTAGCAAAAATTGGCAACCAATAATCATCACCACCGGGCACTCCGGGATTCGTCCGGTTTTCGTAACGCGCATTAAGGGAAGCGCCCACTTTAAGTTTTTTGGAAATCTGCGCATCCACATTCATCTGCACATTGGTCCGTTTAAAACCACCATAATTAACAATCATAGATTCTTGGTTCATATGGCCTGCACTGAAGTAATAATTAATATTATCGGAGCCTCCAGAAGCATTGACCGAATAATACTGTTGTGGTGAAGTCTTCCAGATATAATCATACCAGTCAAATGGAACATAGCCTTTTTCTGTACCCGCTTTCCATTTTTCGAGATCTGTGCGCGAATATTTATAATCTTTGATTCCCTGCACAGTTTCCGATTGGATATAGTTTTCGATGTATGTGACTGCATCTGCAGCCTTAGGAAAGGTAGATAAATTCTGAAATCCGTAATTAGCGATTAGATTGACCGTATTAGCAGAATTTCTTTTTCCTCTTTTTGTTGTGACGACAATAACTCCATTAGCCGCACGGACACCGTAAATAGAGGCAGATGCATCTTTTAGTACAGAAACACTTTCTATATCGTTAAAATCAAGATTATTAAACTGACCCGCATCTTTTTGGACACCGTCAATCACATATAATGGATCACCCATATTGCGGATCTGTAAGGCAGTACCTGCGCCGGGACGGCCATCCGATTGCCGCGAGTTTAAACCCGGAATCTTACCGACCAAAGCTCCTGAAGTTGTTGAAGCAGTAGATCTTTTGATATCGTTGGATCCTAATGTTGAAATGGCAGATGTCAACGATTCCTTTTTTTGTGTTAGTCCAAAACCCGTTACGACAACTTCATCAATGTATTCAGGTGCACTGGAAACTAGGGTTATATCCAGGTTTTGGGATGAAGTATTGAGCTGGATTTCTTTCGTTTCATATCCTTTATGACTCACAACTAGTGTTGCATTAGTGGGATTCATACTTAATGAAAACACACCTGTATTGTTTGTTGATGTTCCAGCAGTGGTTCCTTTGACTAAAACTGTTGCGCCTTGCAAAGGTGTGCCGTCCGAACTTTTAACCGAGCCTTTTACTTCTTTATTTTGTGCATATGCTAGGTTTATGGAACATATACTCCAAATTATAAAAAAATAAGGCACATAGTCTGTTTTTAGATCAAATACCCTCAACAGGAATTTAATCTTAAAGAAAAACTTAATCATAATTTTAAATTTATTTTGGTTATAAAGTTTAAGTGTTTTTGCAAATAGGTGATTGCAAAAACACTTTAAATAGTCTTTCAATTATAGGATGCTTTTTAATTAAATAATATCTATCGGCTTATACCCTCCTTTCTTGTTAAAATAAATAATTAATAGAATAAAAAATACAAACAAACCGATTGGCAATAAGGAAACAGTGGATAGTGCCGCTTTTTTGGCTTTGTTTTCCATTTGCTCAACCACTTGCTGACTCTCTTCGTCTAGGGTTGACAAGTGTGAATAATCAATCGTTTTATATTCCCCGAATATGCTTGATCTCGTTCCTGTCACCAATTTTTCATGGTAATGTGTCTGGTGAATCTGATCATACTCAACCAGTTTTTTATCAATATTACTGTCTTGGATAAAGCCAAGAAAAACAGCTCCGATAATTCCTACCCCTAGTTGTCCTACAGCGCTAGTGATATTTAAAGCTAAGGCGCCACCTTTGGGAAATTGTTCTGAAACAACCCCAAGCATCGTACCCCATAGATAGGTTTTTCCAAAAGCATATAGAACAGCCGCCAGTAAAATATAAATCCCGGAAGAAACGGATAATAACTGCAGACCGAAAGCAGAGACGAGCGCACTTATGGATAAGAGCGCCAGTGGCGACAAAAATTTAACAACTGTACCGCTGTACATCCGTAATATGGTCATGATCACTGCTGTAAATACAAGCACCCAACCTCCCTGAAAGCCCATTTTTTTCATTTCTGGAGTCATAAGATCCGTAATCCAGCTATCGGTACCCAGCTCCATGGTCGCCAAAGGAACCATAGCCAGTAGTAACAATACAAAAAGTCCCTTACCCCATGACCGCACGAAATATCCAAATATGGCTACAATGGCGATGCTTAGTACAATATTGATTTTGTAATCCCAGCTAAATAAACTTCCTAGTTGAAAAACACATAATGCTACAATAATCAGGGCTCCTAAAACACCAACTTCTTTTAACATGTCCAAATAGCCAACACCGGCTTTTACTCGCTCATTTACTGGAAATTTTTGATTGATGATCAATGCGCCATAAGCGACTGCTGGAATCAAAATAAAACCAATGACGATTCGCCAATTGATATCCAGTGCTAAAAGCCCAATACCCAACAAGCCCGATATCGCAATACCCATAGGCCAACCTGCATGTAAAATATTCAGCCATTTGGTTTTTTCTTTCGGATATAGCGATGCGACAACGGGGTTGATAACCGCTTCGGCTGCACCATTTCCTAATGCGAAGAAAAAGGTTCCTGCATATAACATCCAGTAACCTGTAGCAAAAATAGTCAGGACGATAGAAATCAGATGGCAGATAAAAGCAAAGATCATGGACTTTTTGTAGCCGATCCGGTCAATAATTAAGCTAAAGGCAACGATACTCAGTGCAAATGGCCAGAAACTAACACCAAAGATTTCGCCCTGCTGTGTTTTACTCAAATCAAACATAACTGCCCATGTGGGCATAAGAAAGGATCTGAAAACAAAACCAAAAGCCGATGCAACCAGTACAATAAAGCAACCCCAAAAAAGGGTACTTTTAGCGTGGTTGTCTGGTTGGATTATATCTTGTGTAGCGGTCATAATTGTAATGGATTATTTTTGAAAATTTCTGTATAAAAGTTAGCTCCATCCCGAGCTAGAATATCTGAACTTTCCGCTAATGGACGCCAGATACTTGCCGCACGGGCCAGTTCTTTAGAAGGCGATCCGAAGGTTTCTAAAATGACACTTCCCTGATACCCGATTTCATTTAATGCATCACGTATTCCGCACCAGTCAACCTGTCCCGTTCCCGGTGTTCCGCGATCATTTTCATTACCCTGAACATGAGCAAGTTTATCCCCTAAAAGATGGATTGATTTTAAAATGCTTTTCTCTTCAATATTAGCATGAAATGTATCGAGCAAGATCTTTAAGTGAGGATCATCAATCTGATTGATCAATTCCAGAGCCTGCTCGACTGTATTGATCATATCTGTCTCAAAGCGGTTTAGTGGCTCTAATGCCAATACAATACCTTGTTCTTTTGCATACTGCGTTGCTTCAAGCAGATTTTCTAAACAGAAATTCCGTTCTAATTCCTTCTGTTCTTTTGAAACTAATCGTGTTTTTCCAACAGCAGCATAAAGCGGTCCTCCAAAAATTGGACTTTCTAATTCATTAGCGATTTGTATACAATCTTTAATGTAAGAAAGACCAATTTTACGGTATGCGCTATGTTCACTTGAAATGTCTCTTTCTGTACCAAATGCACCGCTCACAGATAAATCTAAACCAATACGCTGCGCCACTTTCTTCAGTTGCTTCACATCAATTGATGCTACATCTTCGACAGCAATCTCCATGACATCATAGCCATAATCCTTTGCTTTATAAAGAATATCAATATGATCTGCTGTGTAAGGTGATACCCATACAAAAGAGCTTATTCCTATTTTCATAGCTTTACATTTAATCAAATGAAGGGATTACGATTCTGACTCCACCCTGCATCGCCGATTCATGGGCACAGATACCAGCACAGGTATAATTTGCCGCTAAGGACGCATCAACGGCAGAATCTCTTCCCTCCACAATAGCTGCAACAAACTCTTGAACTAAATGTGGATGAGAACCCCCATGACCTGCTCCCTGTAAAAATGAAACATGATTTGGATCATCTATTCTTTCCCTTTTAGTAAAGTCTGCAATCTCCGGAATCAATAAATCATCTGTATCCGGCGCCTCCATGCGTACGGCATTTTCGCCACCGTCGAATATAACATGTTGCTCATCCTGTAACTGCTCCCATTCAAAAGACATTTTATCACCATACACATCGTAACTTTCGCGGTACTGTCTCACAACATCAAATAATGATCTTGTCGCCTCAGCGACCACATTGGAATCTTTCAGTTTAAAGGTGGCTGTTTCCACTGCAAACGGTGAATTATACCGGGCAGCAAGATCAGCACTTAGTTGACCTGAACCGTGGCAAACCACAGATTCCGCTATGGTATTATTGATACGTAATAATGGGGAAATGGCATGTGTACCATTTAGCATCGGTGGATAGCCTTTCCAGTATTCCGCCCAGCCCTCCATACTCATATCCTGAATATGTGAACCACGAACAAACTGTATTTTCCCTAATTTCCCCGTATCAGCAAGTTTCAATCCGTACAGAAACTCACGGGTATATAAGGCTGTCTCCATCATCATATAAACTTTATTGACTCTTTTCTTCGCTTCCACGATAGCCTGACAGTCGGCCACGGTCATGGCCATCGGTATGGTACAAGCCGTATGCTTATTCGCATTTAAGGATGCTAATGTCATTTTTGCGTGCTCTGGCACAGGCGTCACCACATGGATGGCATCGACATCATCTCTTTTAATGACCTCATTAAAATCTGTAAATAGTAAATCATCGTCTAGATTGAACTTCTCTTTTAATTCTCTTAGTGTTTCAGGATTTCTAGTACAAACACCAACAGATTTAATATTAGGATGCTTTTGATAAATTGGAATAAATTCTTTTCCAAACCCCATTCCTACGATAACGACAGTGATTTTTTTCATTTTGATTATTTTATGTTGATTTAAATATTTAATGCCCAATGGATTGTATTGATTAAAATTTTACGATAGTCTTTATTTAGATGACTATGCTCATCATGCCCCAGTGTAATTCCCGCTATTCTTGATTTATCATGATTGACAGTGAATACAGCTGGGTATACTTTAGCCGTTTCTAAAGACTGACCGATCACCAGTACATCAATCCCTTTACCAGCAGCATCTGGTTGGTGGCGATACAGTTCGTCTTTGAATGTAAACTCCGGAGAAACGCCTTTACTGATCGGATGTGCCGTGTTCACCACCAGATTTTTAAATTCTTGGAAGTTTTCATGGCTATTACTTCCTCCACCTACGTATTCCAAATTGTACTTAGGCCAGTCTTGCCAATTGTACCATACTGCAGCATGCAGAAGCACGAGCGGTTTACCGTGTGCAATAAACTTTTCAATCGCCAGTTGTGAAGCTTTTGGGATCGGTTGATTATTGGTCAACACCAAAAGATCTGTCGTTTTTAAATAAAAGCGTATGGAATCCGTATTGTCTGTATAGGTCGCATGTACACCTTCAATGGTATTGATCAGCTGTGTATCCTCGATTTTGTACCAGCGATTAAAATCATGCGATCCACCACCACCGACAACCAGTATATTCTTCTTTTTTTGCGCATTAGGGAGTGAATGTACACTTGCTTTGGCATATAAAGTTCCTATACTACTTACTACTATAGTAAGTAATAGCATTACCATTCTATTTTTCATATGTTTCGTTTATATTATTCCACAACTTTCATTATTCCGTTCATTCCTCTCCAATGTCCCGGAAATGTACAGATGAACGGATATTCACCTTTTACTTTAGGAGCTTGAAATTTAAGCGTATAGCTTTGTCCCGGATTCACCAGTTTGGTATGAAACAGTACTTCCCTGACTTCTGGAACATAGTCTTTTTCCGCCGCCGAAGACGCTTGCAACATGGCATCTGCCGCTTTACCAACGATCTCTGTTGTACCAGGTTTGATGATCACTAAATTATGGGGCATAGCATCCGGATTTTCCATGATCAACGTAATCTGACTTCCTGCTTTCACCGTAATGGACCGTTTATCATACTGCATAATATCTTTTACCGCTTTAATCACAATGACTTCAGCAGGTGCCTCGTTTTGATTCACTTCCACAGGACTCGCGCTGTGTATATGATGATGCGCATGCTCGCCGTTTAATTGAAGCTTTACTTTGATCTCACTGATATTTCCGATAAATTCAGATCCCTGCTCGTACTTGGTCAGTGCAACAGATTCATCCAGATCTTCTCCCGACCTCAGATAAGCCCGCAGTGGTTTATTGAACGGTTTGACCTCTTTGATGTTACCGACCAATTTGTTATTGATGTAAAGACTAGATCCTTGGTTTGCTGTTATGCTTGCATTGACTTTAAATCCATTTCCGATTCCGTCTGTAGCCGCTATACGCTGTATTTCACCATTATTATATACGTCCCAATATATTTTATTACCCTGCATGTATAATGCAAAACCATTTTTCGCATCACCTTGCCCTATAATTAATCCTTTGAAAGCATCCTGATCACGGCGTAACACCTCTGTTTCAATCGTTATATTCTTATCAGCCACATTTGGTGAAAACTGAACACGGTTTTTTCTACCCAATGTATAAATCTCTTCATTTAGTGCCTGATTTACAGATTTTTGATATGCATTGGACGAAGACTGATCAGCAGCCATCGACATATGACTATGATTGGTCTGGATCGCCGCAAATAAAGCTGGAGACAGCCATCTATCCTTCGCGTTGACAGGATCATTGATTGCCGCCTTTAATACTGTTGCAACTGCAGCAAATGGAGCCGATTCTGCTATTTTGACAAAAGCGGCAAGCCTGGTATTTAGATTCTCATCTTTAAAAATATTAGACTGTGCTATTTTATCAAAAGATTTAGCATTTAAATCCAGTACTTGAACAGCAGCTTTTCGCACACCTGCCGATGGATGCGATAATGCAGCTAATATTGCATCATTCACTTCTTTCTTTGTTAGAAGACCCAAACCTTTTAAAGTCCAGATCGCATGTATAGCAGGTGCATTCAATCCAATTTCATCAACAGATTTATTGTTGATTATTTTGATCAAATCTTGCTCCACATCCGCTTTTTTTCGCTCGACCAAAAGTCTTTGTGCGTGGGTTCTCCAAAATTTATTTTTACTATTTAAAGCTTCTATCAGCCCTTTGGGATTATCTTTTGATAGTTTGAAACTTTCATTATGCTTGCCATTTTTATATAAAACGCGATATACACGGCCATGCTTTTTGTCTCTCAGATTACTTTCAAATGCATTTCCGGGTCCTCCAACCTGATCCTTAAAAGGAAGGACTTTCTCTGATGGCGCTTGAGCCGGAACAAAAACATTATGCTGAATGATAAAGTTGTACCAGTCTAATACCCACACTGCTCCATCTGGTCCTACCTCAGCATGGACAGGTCCAAACCACTCATCAGAACTTGCTAGTAAATTCCATCCATCTCTTTCTTTGAAACCGGCACCATCTTTCTCAATAATTGCGTTATGCAATAATCTTACTGTAGGTTCAGCTACAAATGCCACACTGTTCCAATAAGACTGTGGAAAATCCCGTGCGGTATACATCTGATGGCCTGCCGCTGATGTAAATCCGCCTACAACATCGACTTGTCTTAGATTTGGTGTTAAAGCATGAACTTCATAATGCCCGTCAATTTTTTGGATAGAATTGATCGGATTAGCGCCAGGAATATTGTCTACACGTCGCTGTAAATATTTCTCTGGCATCGAATAGAAAGCAGAATGCGTGTTATTCGCCGTGGATACAAAGACATTATTATCTTCCGAAATACCAAGACCCCAAGTATTATTGCTGGTTGTAGCTAGATATTCCAGATCCGAACCATCTGGATTAAGTCGGTATAAACCTTGAGAGAAAATATGCTTTTCACCATTAACAATACCATTGTAACCTGCATATCCGTTAACACCCCAGATTTTGTTGTCAAAGCCGTATTGCAGATTTGATGGACCGGCATGCGTATCTCCTTTGCTCCAACCGGTCATGATGATTTCTTCATGATCGGCCACATCATCACCATTAGTATCTTTTAAGAAAACAAAATTGGGAGCCATCGCCACAATGATACCATCATTGGCAAAAGTTAAACTTGTTGCAATATTTAAGCCCTTAGCAAACTCTGTAAATTTGTCCGCAACACCATCGCCGTCGGTATCTTCACAGATGACGATGCGATCATTTCCTTTACCTTTCACCTCCTCAAAACTATTCGGATAATCTACAGCTTCAATGACCCATAATCTGCCTTTTTCATCCCAGCTCATCGCAATCGGATTGGTGATATTGGGCTCCGCGGCAAAAAGTTTTAATTCAAAATCCACAGGTTTCTGTATCAGTTTCATCGACTGCTCTGGACTAAGCGGATCCTGCACTTTAGGAACATCATAACGTGCTGTAAAATCGGATATGGAATCGGGATATATGCTTACATTCGGAATAGCCAATTTATTCACCATACTTTGAACCTGCTCTCCAAGTGACCACCAGACCGCACTGCTGACCGTTCTTAGAAACTGATGATTTTTCCAGGTATCATCATGCTTCCCTAACGCGTGATATAAAAAACGACCGCCGTTTTCCTCACTATACCAGATGTAGTTTTGTTTTGAACCATCTATCGCAGCGCTACCGATAACAGTTTGATCTGTTTTTTTCTTGAATATGTATTTTTCATTGTTAACCTGAATGGTGTTAATGGATGAATCCAGTACATGTTTGGCGTTTTCTATCGTAACAATTGCTTGTCCATCACCCGCGTCGGTAAAACCACCTTGTACCAAGTTGGTATACCATTCGGAATTCTGAAATGAATTAGCAGACGAGTTCAAGGCCACAACCCCTTTTCCTTCTTTCAGGAATTTCTTTAATGCCTGCTCCTTTTCTTCACTGAGCTCTTTTTCATTCACCAATAAGACAACCCCATCAAACTTATTTAAATAATCAAATTCTAAACTTGCTAAGGTGTCGGTATAGGTTAGATTGATGCCCGATTTAAAAAGTTCGACCGATAACCAGGTCGCTTGATTAGAAGATTGCTTATTTCCAGCACCAATAAATAGTACCTCTGCCCTTCTCGGTTCATCAGCTCTACAAGAGGTCAAAAACACTAAAAATAAAAGTAAAACTCTTAAAATATTATTCATGATTTAGTTGAAATTTGGTTTTATCTATAATTGTTATAAGCAAATATAGAGATATGAAGTAGCTTGGAACTTAGCTTTTTTATCAAGTTTCAGACATATTGTATCATTTTTAACTATATTTACCCCAATAAACTGAAATCATAATGCTAGATAAGAGAGTTATTTCAAAATCGCTTATTCCAGAGAATAAAACTTTTTCGATAAAACAAATCAATGAACCTCATTTTGATCCAACCTTTCATGCACATCCGGAATTTCAACTTTCGTACGTAATAAAAGGGGAAGGAAACAGAATTGTAGGTAATAGTTTGCAACCGTTTCATGCAAACGATATGGTATTTATTGGTCCCAATCTACCCCATGTCTGGAAAAATCATTTGTCTTATTTTAAAAAGGACAGTCAGCTCGATACGTCGGTTATAGTGATCTACTTTCATAACAATTTCTTTGCTGAAGAAATCTACGATAAGGAAGAATTTTTCAGGCTCAAAAAGTTCTTTCTCACCAGCAATCTCGGGATCGAAATAACGGGAGAAACCAGAGATATTATTGGAGGGATGATGTTTGAATTATTACATAAGGATGGGCTGGAAAGCGTAATTCTGCTATTGAAAATATTGGACACTTTAGTGCTGTCCACAGACTGCCGTTACATCAATGAGTTTGATGAAGCCATAAATTATAAACAGGCCGAAACCGAACGGATACACAAGGTTTATGATTACGTGATTAAAAACTTTGATCAGCAGATTCGTCTGGAGAAAGTTGCAGAAATTGCAAATATGACCAGTACCTCTTTTAGCAGATACTTTAAGACACGCCTCAACAAATCATTTTCTGACTTTTTGAAGGAAATAAGAGTAAACTACGCCTGCAAACTATTAAAAGACGATAGTATTTCCATAGAAACAGTCAGCTACGAATGCGGCTATCCTTCAGTAACCAACTTCAATAAGCAGTTTAAGAGTGTCATAGGCCTGCAACCTAGGCAGTATCGGGATAATTTTCTAAATCTCATTTAAGCCCTTTTTATATAAACAGGCTTTTATGCACTAAAATCCTGCCTATATAAAAACATAGCGCGTTATCTTAATTGGTGCAGTCTGCAATCAAATTGTACGTGCGACTGTGCGATCCCAATCCGATCAAATAGTTCCGTTCTTCGACATCTACAGCACAGGTATTAGCTTAAAACGCTATATAAAGCCATACACAACGTAGTACCTTGTTCTGAGAGAATGACTACGAGACGTTCAGATGCCAGATAGCACCATTTTTTGTTGTGCTTTTTTGCAACAGTTTATTTGCGGTAAGTTCGTTCAACAGCTCCTCACTTGCTGATCTTGGCGTATCTGTCAGTTCAGCATATTCCTTAGCAGTCAGCGAATTGTATGTAGAAAAAATACTTTTCCAGTCCTGACGATAACTCCCTTTTATAGCTGTCGGATTTAATTTTAAAATTGCGGCTTCATAAAAAGCATAAGGTTTCGCGCCATACACCATCTCGCGATTTCCATGCATATCCTCAAAATAAAGTGTTGGAAAACCTCTTACACCGTAACTTCTCGCCAATTTAAGGTCTTTTTCAAATTGAACAGGCGCTGATCTTTGATAGTCTGACAATAATTGAACTTCATCTAACCCGACCATTTTTGCCGCCGCAGCTATGTATTCCCATTTAGCGATGTTTTTCTTCTGTAAAAAAACCATTTCTCGCAATGTTCTTAAAAACAGAATAGCCTGATCATTATCCTGCAATTGTGCTGCTTTAAAGGCAATAGAAGACGGATAGGAAGAGTCTAAAGGATCTTCGAGCCAGATATCACCATCAATCGGCATATCATAATAAATACTCACCTCGTCCCAATGCCCGGCGACATCACTAGGTTTGCTAATTCCCCCACTGTTATAGTTCCAGTCGGGCAGTAACCCGCCCATATGATAGTGCATGGATAAGCAATCACCATATTCAAGTTTTAGTTTCCGCAATTGTGGTTCAATTCCCCAACAGGAAGAACATATGGGATCTGTGAAATAAATGACTTTAAGGGGTTTATCTGTTTGTTCAAGAGGGTGTACTGCTGCTGATTCATACGCTAAAACAGGCATTTCACAGCTACCTGTTTCAGGATCGCACAAAAGTGGATTCTGGTTAGACTCGTTCTTCATGTTCGGTTTATTTGGTTTATGTAGTCAAATTTCAAGCAATATCGAAACAGCATAAGATGCCGCTAAGCCCTGAAAAGGTTCGACCTATTGACCGCGCAGTATAGCTACTTCGCAGTAAAAAAAACACGCTTTAATTTTTTAAAGCGTGTTTTTATAAAATTATTTTTTTGCAGCGATATTCAGCTCCATATCTACTTCTTGAGAGATCATCCAGTCTTTAGGATCACCTTCAGTACCGTACGCTAATCCCCAGTCTTGTCTGTTGATAGTGAATTTAGATTGTACATTAATTTCATTATCCGTTACGCTAACTTTTGCTGGAAAAGTAACATTTACAGTCTTATCTTTGATTGTTAAGTTACCGCTGATAATGTTTGTTGCATCCGCAATGACACTTTTGTCTTTAGCAGCATCAAAAGCTGTAACTGCTGTAATTTCAAATTTAGCTGTTGGATATTTTTCCACTTCAAAGAAATCACCCGTTTTTAAGTGACTATCTAAATCAGCTGCAGTTTTACCACCTGATTTTGCAGGATCAACCGCACTCTTGTCTGTTGTCACTGAATTCATATCGATAACAAATGATCCACCTGTGATCGCTCCTGCTTCTACAGATACAGTACCTTCACTTTTCAATGTACCAAATCTTGGATCAAATCCACCTTTGTGATATGCTTTCCATTTGATTGAACTTACTGCTGTATCAACTGCAAAAGTTGCACCTTTTTGTTCGGCAACTTGTTGCTCTGTTCCTGTTTGAGCTTTATCACCATTTGAACCACCACATGAAGCTAAGATGACAGAAGCGAATACTGCTAAGATTGCTATTTTTTTCATTTTTAAATTATTAATTATATAAATCTTGTGCAAAAATAACATAGGATTAGTATACAAATGCTATTGGTTTCCTTTTTGAAACTACTTTCCTATAGGAAACTAATAATCGTTTCCGTAATTTTACAGCGTAATTTTGTATTGTAATAAAAGATCATGAAGAAAAATCCAACCATAAACAATAGATCAGGATGTAAAGCCCGGATTATTGCGATCACAGATACTATGGAAATCTTATCCGGAAAATGGAAATTTCATATTTTGGGAACATTGATGGAAGGTGGAAAGATGCGATTCATGGACCTGTTGCGTGAAGTAGATGGTATTGCTGCCAAGATGCTCTCGAAGGAATTACAGGACATGGAAATGAATCACCTTATCAGCCGTACGGTTATGAATACAAAACCCATTACCGTTGAATATGAAGTGACCGAATACGGCCGCACATTAGAACCTATTATTGACGAAATTGCAAAATGGGGTGAAGCCTATAGAAACGCAATGTTTAAAAAACAAAATGAAAATGTCCCTGTTGAGGAACATTAAAAAATCTTTGTAATTGGCAATAGCGGTACTTTTTGCTTCCAGGTGCCCGATACATCAAATAAATGCCCAGAAGATTGATTTTTAATCGTAAACGTATATTGGCATTCCCGTGTAAGGTATTTGATCTCTCCCTTGACCTGAATATTTGAATACGGCTGTACTAATATCATTTGTTTGCTTGCAGAATTTATATAAGGTTCAAAAAATTTCCCTTCTTTATATGGTACTTGTTTCGACCAGTATATTGCCCCGTCTTTCAAGATTTCACCCATGAATATAAGTGAATCCTGAGCATTTATCCATTTAAAAGCGTCTTCATCAGTACTACTGAACTCGGACAGGTAATTGACGTCTTTAAAGATGGCAACCGTTTCCATATTTTTTGCCGTGGAGGTATTGTTAGAAAGCGTTATGGTATAACAGCCTTCATCACTTGTAAACTCTTTCCGGCTTCCAGGTACTTCTATGATTTCTTTCTTCACAATCTCATAACCAGCACCTCTGCTCTGTGTAAAAGAAAGTTCATCTTCCGTTCCATTCGCCGCTATTCCAATTACAAACTTTCTGGGTTCTGCGTTGAAATTCTCTTTTAATGTTAGATTAAGCAGATGACTACTTGCTATTTTCTCTAATTTCAACCAGCCACCGGCCACTTCAACAGTACCTGCAGCATTTAAGACAACTGGATTATCATTTATATCCTGAAGTATTTCTCCTGAAAGCGCATCTTTAACATAGGCTACGGACCATTCTTTAGCATTGATTTCAATACCATTGTCTACAAAACCTGTATTGACCTGAATACTCTTATAGTCTGGACTAAATAATGCAGTTTTTTGCCCCATATCTTCTTTATCACAGGCGCTCATCGAAAAAATAAGGACAGCGGCCAAGCAGGTAGTCAAGAATTTAGAATAGTTTAGCATCATCGGAGTTACAAGATAATAGGTAAATACACATTATAAAAATACTGTTAGCAATTTAGCATTATTTTAAGCAATAATCGACTGTTAATGAAAACTTTTTGTTATAAAATTGTAATGAATAGCGCACAGTAAAGCGATAAATCGTACATGCGTCAGGTATAAATAACCGGGCTGAAATCTAAATACGTAAATGGCGCAAAAAAAATACGCTTCTTCGTATCATGACAAGAAAATGGCATATGCTTTGAAAATAATCCCATAGTTATATCTAGTAAGCACTAAAAAATTATCAATCATGAAAAAGCAAGATGGAAACTTGAAAAAATTAGGATTAAAAAAAGGATATTACTTATTACTTATGGCAATTTTGGATATGCCTATAGAAGAAAAAATAAAAAAGGCAAGAAAATAGACAATTAAGTACCCTTTATATAGAAGAGTTCTCCATTTTGGAGAACTTTTCATTTTATATTTTAAAAAAATTCATTTCAGAATTTTTCAAAGTTGTTAATGTCCGAATCCGAAATACATACTAAAGGCAATTATGATCAGCACTAGCGTCGTGATGAAGACATATAGTTTATCACCCTCGATGATAAAGCTGACCAATGAAAGTAATAATCGGATCAATGGGGTACAAAAAAGAATGATGATCGCTAAAAATATAATCGAACGTCCTTGCATGTTGATGACTCCACTGAAAACATCCGATACGACTTCAATAATACTTCGATCATTTTCTGTAAATCGGGCATAATCAGCCTGTTCATTCGCATGGTTATAAAGAAAGATCAATCCTCCGATGGTACTGATCGCCAATACTGTTCTTACGCCGTATTTTAAGACATCTCCAATAATTCTTTGTATCGTTTTATCTGTCATCTGCATTAGAATTTTCCTTTAATACCGTTATAAATCATGTTAAAAGCCAAGAAGAAAATAATAAAAGCAAAAAATACTCTTAATTTCTTAGGATCTGTCGCCATCAATATCTTGGAACCGATCATCGAGCCTATTAGGACACCAATCATGACCGGAAGACAGATATCAGGGACAACATACCCTTTCTGAAGATAAATCACGCAACTTGCTAGAGCCGTAACGCCCATCATAAAATTACTCGTTGTGGTCGACACCTTAAAGGGTATGCGCATAATGGTATCCATGGCGATCACTTTAAAAGCCCCCGATCCTATTCCCAGCATACCCGAAAGTACTCCGGCAAGTCCCATCATACTAAATCCGCCGATGACATTTTTTGTTCCATAAGACACCTCTGTGCCCTTTACTACAGGATAGGTGGAAGGCAGCTTGAGGCTGATCGCCAGCTTACTGGACTGCTCTACGATATGTTCTTCTTTTTTCCGGAGCGAGTTTGCCGCAGAAAAGATTAAAGCTAGACCAAATAATACGGCAATAAGCGAACTGGGAGCCGATGTTGCGATAAGTGCACCGACAACAGCACCTGCAGTAGTCGCAATCTCTAAAAACATGCCGAGCCGCATATTTGCGATCCCTTCCTTAACATATGCGGCGGCAGATCCCGAAGATGTCGCAATTACAGAAACTAAAGCAGCTCCTATCGCATAATGGATATCTACTCCAAGCAGAATAGTCAACAAAGGTATTACTACAATTCCACCACCAAGCCCGGAAAGCGAACCAATAATACCTGCACATATGGCTCCAAGGAGCATAATGAGTGTAAACGTTAAAACAGTCATATTTGCAAAATTTAAATGCAGGAAAGCCACCTGGACTTTCTTGCCTAAAGAGCCAAAGGTAGAGAATATATTATTCTTGAACGAAATCTGTTCGCTATTCTAATCGTTCTTTAATATGAAGAAATCCAGCCCTAATCTGAAATTGCGAGTTATACCTAACACGCTCATCCTATTTTTATAGATCAAACTGTCATCAAAAAACACCGCTGCTTTTTGAAATAAATTTAAAGTATTACATTCGTTTAATTAAAACCGCAAAAATTGTAAACGCAAATGAGCAATTTAAGTTTCGAACCGATCGTATCAAGTGATTTCGCACAGCTTGTTAACTTACAACCTGAGGGCTGGCATGATATAATACCCAAATTTGAATATTATGTCAATCAAAAATACTGTATCCCCATCAAGCTACTTGAAAATCAAGAAATCATAGCTATAGGATCGGTTATCGTTCATCAAGATGTTGCTTGGCTGGGACATATTATTGTTCATCCCGATCATCGAAAACAAGGTTATGGAAAGCTGATGACACAACAGCTCATAGCAACGGCAAAAGCGGAGAATTGTACTAGTATTCAATTGATCGCAACAGAACTGGGAGCAACAGTATACGAAAGTATCGGTTTCATCACAGATACAGAATATCTCTTTTTTAAGGATGTCACTATTCCTGTACGCCAAGTCGCTAATCCGCATATCAGCAGTTACGATGCGATCTATAAAGATCAAATGCTGGCATTGGACAGTTTGGTATCTGGAGAAAATAGAGCCTGGGAGCTCGAAGATCATTTAGCGTCTTCTTACCTCTATGTCATCGATGGTTCCCTTGCAGGATATTACTTACCGACCTTCGGCGAAGGTTTAATCATAGCTATTCATCCAGCTGCAGGTAAGGAACTTACGGAATTTCACTTACAAACAATAACAACTGTGGTCGTACCGAAAGAGAATATAGCCGCACAAGCCTTTTTACAAGAGCATCAGTATCAACCTTATGCCAGCGCTAAACGCATGTATATCGGTCGAGAGATAGCGGTCAAATTTGAACATATATATAACCGTATTGCTGGAAATATCGGTTAATCAAGCTTGCTGAAAAGCTATTTGTGCCTTTTGATCGGGATATCAACATATAAAGACACAAATAGACTCTTATTTTACTACTTGCGGAGCATAGGAAGATACTTATGCCAGTTTTCGATGATAACCCAAAGAACAATTGCAGCCAGAACAAGCGCAATAGGTAAACCTGATGGCGCGGTAGTGATGTTCGATAACAAAATACCGGTCAGAATTGGCGTTAGAATAACTGCTCCCAGCGCTCGCGTTGTACTAAAGATCAATAATAAACCGCCTGTGATCTCTCCGAACGCCACCAGTGGCATTAACCAGCCGATTTCCATAAATGCCTTTCCTGCGTTGATCATTTTCTCAGGCATATCCTTGGGCATAGGCATGTAATGAAAAAATTTATCCAAGCCGGCATTGATAAACATTAAGCCTGTCAATAAGCATAATACGAAAAGAATCTTGTTTTTCATGGTCATTTAATTTAAGTTATAATTTCAGATTATAAAAACAGCATGATCCCATTATTGTTCTATCGGGTGTTCATTTTTTTTGATGACAGGATTAAAAAAATTAGACTTTAACGTTTGTGTTTTTAGTGAACTTATTATCTATCTATGTCGTATTAAAGTGAATATAAAGGCAATTATCATATTTATATAAACAATCTGTTTATAATGATAACAGGATTATACTTTTACTACTCTGAAATGCTCTCATATTAAAGTAAGCCCTTATATTTGATAAGCTTATTTTTCATAAATGGATAAGCACAACTTAATGGATAATATGATCGCACATTCTTTTTTTTATCTCGCACTTGTACTTTTTTTTATGCACGAAATGGATGCTGTACGTTGTAAGGAGTGGCGTATTTTCCCCGGGTTAGCACTGCTAAAGGAAAGTTGGGGATATCCTGTATTTATACTGGCTCATATCCCACTTTTTTTATTCATAATATGGGGACTTACGCAACCCTCAGAAAATTTCATCATGGGATTTGATATTTTTGCGATCTTACATCTTGCATTGCACCTCCTCTATCTCAGACATCAAAAAAATGAGTTTAAAGATTGGATATCTTGGACAATAATTACTGGAATAGCAGTTTTTGGTACACTCGATTTGCTGTTTTAGTAAGGGTGCTTATTCATCAAGAATAAGTACAAATAAAATACATAAAACACTTTAAATAAGCACCATAAATATTTGATATAATTTTAAATGAATGTTCAAAAAGTATGTCAGCGCTTATCCATACTTTTCTTAACGGGTACCAAATAAAGAATCGCTATAGAATTGGATTCTATAGCGATTTGAGGGGTTCTTTTCTATAATGGTTTTGGTAATATCGTTTTTTTTATAGATTCTGTGCCTGCGCATCATAAATCATTATAAAGCAAACATAAACAATTTTTCTTATCATAAGGAAATTTAAAATAAAATTTTACATTAATTATCGCATCTTTAAGAAAATACACCCCCACACGGCATATTGCACCTAATTCAATTAAATTTTAACGGGTTCGTATCACATGCATCGGCAAACTTTTCGAACCTGTTGTAGTGGAATCGATTTTTTAAATAAAACAACCCCTCAAATTATCTTTGAGGGGTTGCCAAGTGTAGAAACAACAGTATTTTAAAGTTTATTTTTACTCGATAACCAAACAATCCCTAAAGCTATAGCGCTCCAGATCAGCATTTGCGAGAGCGCAAAATCCCACCCTCCTAACGACCAGCTTAGCAGACCGAAGAAGGTACCTGTTCCGGCACCTATGAAATAAGTGGTCATATACACCGTATTCAGGCGACTATGCGCTTGTTCATCCAACGAATAGATCCGGGTGAAATTTGTAATCTGAGTGGCCTGAACACCGATGTCCAGGAAAAATATAGCAATGATCAAAACCCAGATCGAATGTGGGAAAAACCACATCACCAAAATGCTCAAAAATAACATCCCTACGGTAAGATATAAGTTTTTAAACACTTGACCTTTATCCGCCATTTTCCCAAAATAAGGTGCAACTAGCGCACCTCCTATAGCGATCAGACCAAATAGGCCAATGGTAGATGCAGGATAATGAAATGGCTCTTCACTCAGATGAAAAGTTAACGTAGTCCAAAAAGAGCAAAACACCCCAAAAGTGAAAGATCCCAGTAAAGAAGCCTGTCGAAGTATTTTATACTGCCCAATCAGTGAAATCGTTGATTTCAGTAAGCCAAAGTAACTTCCCTTAAATTTAGCAGGCATCTCGGGTAAAAGGAAAAAAAGTAATAAACTGCTTATGGATACCAAAATTGCTGAACAGAGGAATACACTTTGCCACCCCCATAGATCAGTCAAAGCCCCGCTCAATAAGCGTGAACCCAAAATTCCACATAGGATGCCACTAAATACAATACCGACATTTTTACCCCGGTTTTCTTTCCCCAAAGCTGCCGACATAGGAAGGATAATCTGTGCAGGTGTAGAACAAACACCGATAATAAAACTAAGGACAAGCAATAACGTAAAATTAGTAGTATTCGCAAGTATAAGAAGCATCACGATAAGAGTGAGACAAATGCTTAAAATCAGTTTTTTACGATTTAATTTATCACCTAAGGGTAGTAAGAAGAACATCCCTAATCCGTAACCCAGCTGAGCAAGCACCGCAATTTTACCCACGGCATTTTCAGATTTCCCTAAGCTTTCAGCAATATTCCTTAAAATAGGCTGACTATAATAGACATTAGCAACAATAGTTCCTGCTGAAAAAGACATGACAGGAATAATCCATTTATTCTGTTTGTTTATTGACATTTCAAATTATATAACAGCAGGCAAACTTAAGGAGCTTAATTGGAAAAAACATAAACATTTGGAAATATTTTTGACACATTGAGTTAAAAAAGAGATTCGGCGGCAACATAAAAAACAAACCCTAGAAAGTACTATTTATTATACATTTATTACCTTAAGTGACGCTTAGATTTGTGATATATTCGCATTATTTTTTAAAAACAGGTATTTGTGAATGAAAGAAAAACTATTGATCCATCAGGAGGTTAATCTGCCTAATGCATTCGATATAAAAGATTTTAAATTATTTTATAGAGACATAGATCTATTCAGACTATCCAAGAAACAGGGTACGCCTTTACGATTCACCTATCTTCCTTCCATTCTGGAGAAGATCGATGAAATGAAGTCAAATTTTAATAAGGCCATTAGAAAAACATCTTACCAGGGAACTTATACGTACTATTACTGTACAAAGAGTTCACATTTCCAGCATATCATCAAAAAAGCCTTGCAAGCGGATATTGGTATTGAGATTTCCTCCGCTTACGATATTGATTTAATACAGTCGCTTATTGAAGATGGACATGTGAAAAAGGGAACTAAAATTATATGCAATGGTTATAAGACTTCCGATTATCAACGGGGCATTATGTCGCTGATCAAACAGAACCATTGTGCAGTTACCCCGATGGTCGATAGTCCTAGCGAGTTAATCTATTATTGCAACAACATCAACAGCAATACAAGCCTGAATGTCGGTATTAGAGTCAATCTTAGTTTTTTAAGCGCTTATCCCAAAGAATCCAGATTTGGTTTATCTCCGGAAGATATTATCACCTGCTATCAGCGCGATATTAAACATAACCAGCAGATTACCTTGACCACTTTGCATTTTTTTAATGAAAATGGACTATCTTCTGATGATCAATATTGGGACGTTCTCGAAGCGATCGTTCGCTTCTATTGCCAGTTAAAACGATTAAATCCTCATTTAACGACACTCGACATCGGCGGAGGTATGCCTTTTCAGAGTACTGCAAATGAAAATTTTGACATTCCATATTTAGTGAGACGTATCGTTTCAACGATTTTAGGTATCTGTCAGCAAGAGTGTGTGCCAGAACCCGATATCGTGACCGAATTTGGTAAATACACCGTCGCTGAAGCGACCACAACTATTTTCAAAATACAGGAGAAAAAACAGGGTGAAAAGATAAATTGGGGGATTATTGACGGTTCATTTATTACCCATCTCCCGGATACATGGGCCATACAGCAAGAATATCCGGTGTTTGCCGTGAATAATCTCCAGGAAGAAAATAAACCTTTTATCCTAGGGGGCTTAACATGCGATAGTGCAGATGTCTATCCGAATTTCAAGGAACATAAAACCGTTATGCTGCCTCACTCAGATCAGGAACAGTTTGTAGCATTTATGCATACAGGCGCATATCAGGAAGCATTAAGTGGATTCGGAGGTGTCAATCATTGCTTGATTCCATCTCCAAAACATATTATTATTGATCAGGGCGACAACGATGAACTTGAATTTACAACATTTTCAGAAAAACAGACGAGCGATCAGCTCCTGCAAATTTTAGGATATCGCTAATTGACAATTACAATTTTTCATTTTAACTAGGGTATTGAAAGAAGAATCGATCAATACCCTTATATAAATAGTAGTAAAGCGTGTTTAAGACAGCGCTTAGCTCGTACTATTTTAATAAATTCGTTAATTCATATTCAATCTCATCATCGTGATCGGCGGTTTTTATAAAGTTTAAACGTTCTAATAGTTTTATCGCTTGCAAATTTCCCTTCGTTGTCACCGCCCATATACGACCTAATCTGAGGCTTTTTTGACCAAATGTAATTGCCAGCCGCATCGCATGAGACATGTATCCTTTTCCACGGAACGGAGATAACAAGACACAACCCAGTTCCCCCTCCCCACTTTCCAACCCCCGGTAGTAACCGCACGTGCCAACCACTTGTCCACTAAGCCGGTCAATTATACACCAGTGAAATGAATTTCCATTCAGGATATCTTGATCAATCTTTGTTTGCATAGCAAATGCCATCGCGATGTCCGAAGCCTGGATGCCGTCATAAAAAGATATTGCAGCAAGAGCTGGAATATCCGTTGCTTCAACTTTTCTCAATAGGATCCTTTCATCCGAAAGCTCCGCGTAATTATCGTTTCCAATTTGTGGACTTGTAGTTGTCATAAAAAACATTTTATTGTCGCTTGTAACACTTGAAATGAATAATCAAAGTATTGGAACCTAATCATCCATCATAGCCCTAGCCTTCCCTTAGGTACCGAAGATAAACAGAAATATATCAAATCACCTATCTTCATTTTATTGCAGCTATTTTTTACCTTTTTAAAGTCGTAATGACACAACAATTTAGCCATGTCATTTGTTATTGAAGTATAGAGCTAATTAAGCATCATGATGATGAATCTACAAGAAAACGCAACGAATAAAAGACTAGGTCTTATTATTGCAACAATTTTGGGAAATGCGAATCAATCTTTCGCAAATGAAAACACAGCAACATTACAAAACAGAGGTCCCGAGGATGACGACGAACTGGAGGAAGATGAAGAACTCTATGATGACGATTTCGAGGAACCCGATCCTTTAGAAGAAATACCTGATGAGGATGAACTTGAACAGGAAGATGACTTCCTTTAAAAAATTGCCTTTATTGTGCTGGTATTGAGCACATGTACATAAAAAAGAATGCAAGATAACCTTGCATTCTTTTTTTTATGCCATTACCTTTTTCTCGCAAATCACCTGCGTACTTCTCCAATATTTCAGGTATTTAACGAACCAACTATTTCATTCTGAAAGCTGTTCTTCTTACAAATCACATCATAAAAAATTAGAACTATGGACTTAAATAAAACAACAGCAACAAAAAGACTAGGTCTTATTATTGCAGCAATTCTTACCAATACCGACCCGAACAGATCTGCTAACAATGAAAACGATCTTCGCGAGCAAAAGCAGGCAGAAAATCCATCCTCCAATCCTGATCCGGAGTTAGAGGATCCAAATTTTGTACCGGACGAAGCAGATGATCAAGATTCAGGACTGAATGAAGACGCTTTAGAGGATGAGGATCGTGATGATCGCAGAGATCGTGATGATTTAATTGACCCCATCGATCCATTAAATCAGCGTCCTGATGAAAGTGACATTGATCCCGATGATGAAGATCCGTTGGAACTTCCTGAGCAAGATGAAGATGAACTGGAAGAAATAGAACCTGACGATGAGTTGCCGGTTGAGGAAAAAGATGATCTTGGACAAGATACACCGAGCGAATTTCCGGAAGAAGACCAAGATGAATTTTTGGAAGAAAGAGATTTCTCTGATCAAAATAATAATGAAAATAAAGACTTCGATCATAATGATCAGGATCTGGAAGCAGAAGGACTCGAAACGGAAGATAATCGAGGCAATTTCTTGTAATCGCTAAATCAGTCGATGATCAAGGTGCTTTCCTGATAAATGTCAATCCGATCGATGAAAACTTTAAGTACACATTTTTTACCATGTAGGTTGTCATATCCGTATGTCCTGATCTACATGGTAAAATAATCGAATCACAAGCTATATAAATGTACAACCGACGACCATATATGCCTAACCAGCTAATCGGTAGAACCAAAGGTCAATACCACAAGAGAGATCGCTCTTGACCCACATGGAGAGACTCTGCCATTTATAAGTATTAAATACCTTTTCTATAAATCTGACCTATTTCTTACAATGTTCTTAAAATGGATAATATCTAGGTAAAAATGCTAACCATCCCCTTTTTTATCAAAAGACACTTCTTGCACTTTATACGTATTATTACATCTCACACCCTTTACCTTACTTATTATCAAACTATTATCTTAAATTTAACGTTATATAAGGATCAAGTTGGTGTTAAGAAGGAGGTCCAGATGGGGAATGTAAATTTAGATGTCTTTTTCCAGGAAAAAAGACAATTACTAAGTCATTTTGCAAGTCAATTTACATCAGATTATGACGAAAAAGAAGATCTGATACAAGAAACGTATTTAAGGGCATTAAAATCTATCCATGATTTTATCAATGATCCGAAATTAGTGACGTGGCTCTATGTCATCATGAAAAATGTTTACATCAATCAATATCGCAAAGAAAAGCGAAAAAATGTGATCTATGATTACTTTTTACACGCTGGTTCCAATGCATATATAAGTACTAATTTATCAGAAAACAAAATGATTAACGAAGATATTCAAAAAGCAATTGATAGCCTATCCACCGAAAATGCAGAGATTTTCCGTTTGCATTTAGATGGTTATAAGTATCATGAAATTGCGGAACTGCTTCAAGTTCCAGAAGGCACCATCAAGTCACGCATTCATATGACGCGTAAAGCGCTGCAGCAAAAGTTGAAGATGTATGATCATGCATAAGAGTGGGTAAAGAGGGAAAACCCTTTTGCCAAAAAAATCACGTTAAGGAAAGCATAAATACCTTCTTAACGTGATCTAAACATGACTTAAGCTTATTATAAAATTAATTCTTTTCTTCACTATCCCCCCTTAGTATAGGGCGGAATAGTCGAAGCTGTTTCAGTTGCTCCATTTGCCACTAATACACGGGCTTGGTCCAAGTGTGCTTTAAGAGAAGGTAAGGTACCAATGATCCAGTTTTTAAGACCGACATCTTTGATCTGCTCATTGCTGCTTGCTTTTTCAAATAAATCGATCGCCTGCTGATGGGAGGCAATCGCCTCATCTTTAAAAGCTTGATCGAAGCTGGTACTGTCACTCCCTTTTACCATATCCCACTTCTTTTGATGATCGGCATCCAGGCCATCCGTCAATGTGAAGCCAAGTGTACTTGACATCTTTTGCAAATCGCCGATTAATTTTTGATGGTCATCGATCAACATGCTGGCATAATTTTTAACCGCATCATTATTCGATCTCTCACTGGCCAATTTAGCAATAGCAATTTCATATTGATTGGACATATAAGCTTTCGTTATAAATTCCTGTTCAGCATTTTGCTGTTTAAAGGCTAACAAGGCAATAATTCCTAGAAATATACCCCATAATTTTAAATTTCTGATCATGATTTTAATATGAATGTTAGTGATTTATCTTCATCTATAGTAAGAATATACCTTATGCATTTTTATTATCCTGCTGATCGTGTCCCTGAGTTTTCACGATCTTATTGTAAATTCCAAACAGCAGAAACGGTGCTACCCATTGCCCAACAAATAGTGCACTATGTTTGTGCCCGACACATTTTAAAGCCGCTGCGCCGATCATGGCCGTGATGGCTGCACATAAGAATACTTTTGAAGGCAACTGAGCGGTTTTTTCCTCGATCTCCTTGGTCATCTCTCCTTCTTGAAGGTTTTTGTTTTCTAAATTTTCCATCTTACTCCTTTTTTTGATTAAGTAATACATTATGATGTCTTAAATAAAGAATCAATCCGAACAGGTAAAAGTTCAATTCATATTACTTTAAGGGTATTTCACACCGAGACAACAGGTGTTTCCACCTATAAATGACTGATTTTATGTGTTATACCGCGTATGTGGTAAATGCGCAATCGCTTTGAACAAACACCCCTTTCACTATGGATACGATCGGGCAGGGAAAATCTTTAATTATCAAAAATATGATCTATGGCAGAAATGATGCAGATTTTGACCGTACGGATCACAGTGGTACTTATACCTAGCCCCATAAAACCATTAGCTATACCCTATTAAAGGCTAAACTTTTAATGCCAAATGACCGTTAAATTAGTAACACTTTTAAATTAATGGAGGAAAATATGGAACATGCAAATTTAAATGTCTTATTCCAGGAAAAAAGACAACAACTGAATCATTTCGCTAGCCAATTTACCAATGATTACGATGAAAAAGAGGATTTGGTACAGGAAACGTTTATTCGGGCGTTAAAATCAGTTCATAATTTCATCAATGATCCAAAATTAATGACCTGGTTGTATGTGATTATGAAAAATATCTATATCAACCAGTATAGAAGAGAAAAACGTAAGCATTTAATCTATGAAGAATATATTCATACAGACTATTTCAATACCGTATCAAAAAATTTAAATGAAGATAAAATGATACAGGATGATATCCAAAAAGCTCTGGCAAGTGTATCGGCCGATAATGCAGAAATATTTAAGCTTCATCTCGATGGTTATAAATATCACGAAATTGCCGAAGCCTTTAACCTACCGGAAGGAACGGTTAAATCACGCATTCACCAGACCAGAAAGACTTTGCAACAGAAACTCAAGATGTATCAGCTATCCTGATTCCACGGCATTGCAGTGGAAACAACTTCATTTAAAAGTCATCACAATAATTGATCACCTCACTGATGTTGGCGATCGATCAAAATAGATGAACAAACTAGATCATATTTTTTTAACATAACAATTCAATCATGAACATGACGTCCCTAATTTTAGGAGCTTTTATAAGCCTTGCTATGGTCACAGGATGTGGCAATGCCAATAATGATAATAAAGACGCTGATAAAAAGTATTCAGACACGATCGATGATCAGGGAAATCCCATTTATCCAGATAGCGTCAATCAGGACTCCACCACGGTCAACTACCGGGATACAACTTCCAATATACCAAGTGGTACAGTCCCTCCTACTTCAAAATAGGATGATTACTGAAGATGAAACAAGTTCATTAAAACAACTGGATATACAATCAAAAAAATGTGTTTTTAAGTTTAGAACAAACTTTTACCCCGCACCGGTTGTTTTATTAATGAAGCGCAATAGTTAACAAAAAAGATTCAATCATGGAAAACTCACAATTAAAAGAAGAATTTGAACAAGTCAACGAAAGCAGTGGCACTTCCCCACATCGTTACGGTAAAGAAGCTTTTAGAAAAGAGAAAAAAGCAAAATGTAATAAGAATCTCTTCTGGTTAGGCGGAGCAATTGTAGCCCTAGCGATATGGAAATACTGCGAATCAAATCATAAAAAAAGTGGATTGCTAGCCATGTTGGATGGCGGTAAAAGCTCTTGCCCGACCGACTTACTTAAATCCAGAAGATAACAAGTTCGAGATCAATCTGTATCTCCTTATTGCTAGTTATCGCAAAAGGTATCCAAATATCATTTTAAACAAACATTTAACGCCATTAATATGAGCCAAGAGAATATTATAAACAGAGAAGAAGCTCTACAAAAAATCAAAGAGCTTGCCGAAGGCATCAACTATTGTTTTTTCTGTACCGATCTGAAACAGCCACCATTCGAATCCACTCCGATGAGTGTTCAAGAAGTGGATGATCAGGGCAATATCTGGTTTCTTGCATCAAAAGAAAGCGATAAATACAAAAATATTAATCAGGACAAACAAGTGCAGCTGTACTTTTCAGATCCTTCTTCCATAGAGTACCTCGCTTTATACGGAAGTGCGGAAGCCGTCGATGATCAGCAAAGAATTGACAAATACTGGAACAAATTTGTAGAAGGTTGGTTTGAAAAAGGCCGTGAAGATCCCAATATCATTTTATTTAAGATCGTTCCTGAAAAGGCACATTACTGGGATACCAAACATCATAAACTTGTTTCCTATGCCGTCACACTGATTAATGCCATAGGTGGCGATCTGGGTGATCAAGGAAGAGAAGGTGACATCCTGGTATAACTGGTAGTATTAAAAAAGTAGAAATTCACACAAACACATATATTATGAGAAAAGTAGCATTATTGACAATGGCGTTATCTGCCGCTACGCTATACGCATGTAACAACACACCACAGGAAAAAGCAGAAAAAGCAATGGAGCAGACAGAAGAGAAAGCAATGGATGCTGCCACTGATGCTGAAAAAGCTTCTGATAAAGCAGCGAATATTGATATGGAAAAAACAGTCTATGCCAATATGGCCGCGGCAAATGCAGCGGTAGCTAAAATTGCGATGCCTGCATTATCAAATAGTAAAGCAAAAGAATTGGCTTCAGATTTAGGTAAGTCAATTGTAGATCGCATCAATGCGAAAACAAACGATGATATTGTTGAAGCCGAAAAAGATATCATTGAGGACAGAACTGATGTGGAGAAAGCATTCTTAGAAAAGAAAATTTCCGCTCAAGATAAAGATCATATTTTGAAATATGTTGATGACTGTCTAGCTGCCGCACGCGGAGCAGTTTAGTCTTCCGGTCAGATAAAAAAAAGCTAGCATTTTATAAATGCTAGCTTTTTTTTGTTTTTACAAATGCATCATACTAGATGGTGACACGTCCGCCGGTAGCCGGTATTGTCGCTCCCGAAATATAGGAAGCTGCAGCCGACGCTAAAAACACATAAATAGGTGCTAATTCTGCAGGCTGACCAGGTCGGCCAATCGGTGTATTGGCACCAAATTTTTCATGATCAGGAATTGTGCTCGGGATAAGTGGTGTCCACACCGGTCCAGGCGCAACAGCATTGACCCGAATTTCGGAACCGTCCTCAAAAAATTGTTGCGCAAGGCTTGCTGTATAATTCTGTATAGCCGCCTTTGTCGCGGCATAGGGTAACAAAGAAGGATTAGGATCATAGGCATTGACCGAAGTCGTATTGATCACACTCCCGCCTTTGGGGAGATGTGGCTTGGCATGTTTGGTCAGATAAAACATCCCGCTCACATTCGTTTCAAATGTCTTATTCCATTCTTCGGCAGAGATATCGGTCACAGACTGATAACTCATCTGATAAGCCGCATTGTTGATTAAAATATCCAGTCTTCCAAATTCTTTGATCGTATGCTTAATAGCAGACGCGCAAAAAGATTCTTCCCGTATATCTCCTTGAATCAGGAGTGCTTTCCTTCCAGCCTTTTCAATCCAGCTCGCTGTGTCAGCAGCATCTTCACTTTCGATTTCATCCAGATAGATAATTGCAATATCAGCACCTTCACGTGCCATGGCTATGGCAACCGCCTTACCGATCCCTGAATCTCCGCCAGTGATTAAGCAGACCTGCCCCGAGAGCAGGTTATTTCCAACATAGGTCTTCTCGCCATGATCGGGCACGGGATCCATTTTCTTCGATACACCTGGAACAGGCTGATCCTGTTTCTTGAACGGAGGTCGCGGATAAGAAGGGTGTTTTGGTGTCGTTACTTTCATAAGAATATAGTTTAGTAAACTTCGTTAATCGTCCAATACAAGAGATTATAAGCGGGTAAGTAAAACTTCTTATATTGGGTTATAAGAATTAATTTGAGCGCGAAATAAATGCAAGCATTCCACGATCAACACTGTGTTTTACCTGATCTTCAGGTTGGCGCTAACAACCTAAAGATTTAAAACAATGCCGATGTGGAATGCCTGATGGTAAAAATTATCGTTGCCACATATAAAGGAAGACAATGATCATGACAATGACCGCAATCCAAATCGCCCATGGGATCGTTTTGGCAGCAGGCTTATCACCGTTCTCTTCAAGAGCTTCCTGTGGGACTTCTTCCTCTGAGGATTTAGTCTTATTATCAAAATTATTTTCCATGATCGTTACTTAGTTTTATGGATAGAGTCAGTTTTTGTTGAATCTATTTTTATCGTATCACCCTGCATGGTCATTTCCTGTTGTTCACTTAAATTATAGCGGGTTTCATCACCTGCGGATGGAGCAATCGTACTGCTATTACCTTCACTGTTAGTATCTTTTGAAGCATTCTGGCATGCGCCCATGATTCCTAAAACAATAATTCCCGATAATGCAGCTAATTTGAAATTTCTCATAGTATGTTATAGTTGATTCACATATAAATAACATGTGGCACGGTGCTATTGTTTGCCAAAGTCTGTCATACACGCATTAAAACAAAGAAGCGCAGGTATTAATACCTGCGCTTCTTTTATTATTGATAACCATTGGAAATTACTGCATTAAACCCGTTCTAATGGCATATTTAATCAGTGCTGCCGTATTCTTGACACCTGTTTTTTCCAACAAATTCTGTCTATGCCCTTCAACAGTTCGCTTACTTAAAAAAAGCTTATCTGCTATCTGCATATTGGTATAGCCCTCTCCTATTAGTTCCAGCACTTCCATCTCGCGCTCTGAAAGACCCATTTTTTCCATGATCTGTTCAATATTTAAAAAGGCTGTTGGTGATTTCTGTAACGTATCGAGCATAATACCGCCGATCTCCTCACAGATAAACTGACCTCCTTTAGCGACATGTCTAATGGCATAAAGCATCTCTTCATAGCCCACATTTTTAACAAGGTAGCCATTTGCGCCATTTTTAAAGGCCTGCAATACATGTTGGAGATTATTTAACATGGAGAGCACGATTATTCTTACTGATGGATATTGGGCTTTAACCTTGGAGATTAATTCCAGCCCATCCATGTCCGCCATGTTAATATCCGTTATCAGAACATCAGGAATATTTCCTTTGCTCATGATTTCTAAAACCTCATTGCCATTCGTACCCTGATCGATAACTTCAAGATCAGATTGTGATTCCAATAATAGTTTCACTCCGTTTAGGACGACTAAATGATCTTCTGCTATAACAATTTTAACCATATTTAATTTAGTTTTACAATAACTACTATCTTATGCTCTTGAGGATCGGTATTAAAAGCAAGCGTTCCTTCAAGCAGATTAACGCGGTCTTGCAATTTTTTAATTTTCTTACTATTTGTCTGTTTAAGTTTATTTAAATAATTATTATTTACGCCTATTATTTCCAGATGCAGGTTCTCGTCCTCCACATGGAGATAGATACCAAAAAATGGCAAATCTTCGGTTACAATAGCTGAAATAACATACCTTACCATATGAAAAATAAGCAGCTGACAACTAAAATCGAGGTTATTAACGTGTTTATCTACAATTACCTCATTATTATTATTGATACTTAAAAAATGATCCTCCAATGCTCTTTTTAATCCAAAATCTCTTAAAACCACATTCAGCAGTACATTAGATAAGTATTGTACTTTACTGATGGTTTCGGTAACCATACTTCTCATTTCCTCAAGTCCCGCGGTATTGCCATGTTCAATCGCATACCGCTGTAAATTTAACCGTATTGCATAAAGATCCTGGGCAATATTTTCCCTGAGAACCTGTCCGTGCTTCAAATTCCGCTTTTCATATTCTTTAATTACTATTTTATAAAATTGCTCACGTTTATTCATACTCGGATGTCAGTAAATAAGGTTATTCACATAACACTTAAAGATGCAGATAGCATTAAGCAAAGATCGCACCGTTTATAAATAGATTAATACTTAATCAAAGCAAGTATATATACTTGTTAATTTATATGGTAATTATTTGCCTGATAGTGTTAAAATGTCAATCGAAAAAGAAATTCAATGTCACAACATGAAATCACAACAAGCATAAGTCAAGTGTATATATTTTTTTTCCAAAATTTAATCCTTATATTTAAAAATGATTATTCATTCATATGGCGAATATAATGGATGATTTCTAAGATATACTATATGAAGTAACTTTTTACTAATTTTATAGTCCGCCTCAAAGCAAAATACAAAAATGGAAAACATACGACCTGCCCTATCTGGCTTTATTCAACAATTTGGCAGTCTCATCGTGCTTGATTTTGATTTTCAGGTAACGGGAGTCAGCGACAATGTGATTAAAAAATTAGATCAGAAAGACTGCGATGCTGTTCTAGGTTCCAAATTTGACCTTTATTTCAGCACTCTTTTTGGAAAACAGTTTTCGAAAATAAATCAGATATTGGAAAATATCCGGGATAAAAAATATCCGAGACAGATCTTACCTATAAAATTAGACCATAAAAGAATATATCTTAAATTAAGTTTACATCACGATCATCTTTTCATTGAGTGGGAAGAACAGTTTAAAAAATATACCTCTGCCAAAAAAATCAATGAGTTTAGTTTCCTGCTGGATACGATCCAGCCCAATAACTGGGACCGGGTATGTCATGGGATAAATCGTATTCTCCATTATGACCATGTATTTGTAGTACAGATCCAGGAAACCGGCTATAGCCAGGTTATTGCAGAAGATAACCTAGATGGTAAAGACTACTACAGGAACATGGAGTTTTCAAAAAGCTTTATGCCCAAGGACGTGTTTTTATATTATAGCATGTGCTCTTACCGCTATAGCCCCAATTTACAGAACAACTGTCAGCAATTCTATTCTACTGATCCGGAAATCAATTTATTAGAAAGTCAGCTGGCGCCTGTGCCTCAACTGCACCGGCTGTTTTTATCGGAAAAAGAAGTCACAAGCGCTTTATTTTTCTCCATTCACGTTGATGGGCAGTTCTGGGGTCTTTTGATCGGTCACCATCATGAAGAAAAGAATATCGATCTGCAGCAGCGGAAACTATGCACCTTCATGATTCAGAATGCAACAAGCAAATATGAGAATTACCTCAAACAAGATCTCTTAGAGCGGAATAAGCTCTTGAAAGATGCAGAAATCAATCTAAAAATCGACTTATTAAAATACAAGACCGCCAACTGTGCGCTTGTTCAACATATGGAAACCATCATGGATATGGTTGGTGCTGACGGCCTGGCCATCTTTAATCAGGGCGATGTTTATTTTCAGGGAAACTGTCCAAGTAAAGCACAGCTGTATGAGATCATAACATTTATTCAAGCGCACACAGAAAAGGCACTGTTTAAAGACAATAACTTTAGAGAGAGCCATGGAGCAAAAATAAAAGGACAATTACCTTTTGCCGGATTGATGTATCTGAAAATTGGACTTATTAATGATCAGATTTTGATCTGGTTCCGAAAAGAGACCGTGAGCAATGTTCTGGAAATGCAGGTCAATGCAGCAACAGATGATATCAATGCTGCTAAACAGATCAAGCTAACCGAAAAAGTAAATTATGATATCGCTACTCCGTGGAACGATGTTGAGGTCAGTTTTGTCCTGCGTCTCAATCAGATCTTAAAAGAATCGATTGTTGGTAAATTAAAAGATAAGCAACAATGGAGTGAACAGCTGTTAGCACTCAATAATGAATTGGAGATGTTAACCTTCACACTTTCGCATGATTTAAAAAACCCATTATCAATACTTAAAATGGGTATCCAATTTTTACAGAACAGTAAAGAATCCCTCAATCCGACCGCACTTGAAAAATGGTACAGTAATCTTATTGCCAGCACGGAGAGCATAGAAAATATCATCAATGGCGTCGTATTACTGGCACAGCGCAAGACGGGTACCTTTACCAAAGATCCGATACCGATGGCGTACAGCTTAGACCAGATCTACAAAGAGCACATCTTGTTGCACAACCCTGAGGCATCGGATATTCAATATGGTAGGCTTCTTCCAATCTGGGGTGAAAAAAGTGCTTTATATCAGATTTTCAGTAATGTCATCGGCAATGCGATCAAGTACAGTCCTGGCACCGCCGGCGTAAAGCTTCACATTGACAGCTATTTTGAAGATGAGCAGGTCTGTTATAAGATAAAAGATCAGGGTATCGGTATTCCCAAAGAAAACCTGCACAGCATATTTGAGATTTTTAAAAGGGGAAAAAATGTGGATCACATCGAAGGAACAGGTGTTGGTCTTTCCTTAGTGAAGCGTATTATGGAAAGATTAGGGGGAACCATCAAAATAGATTCTGAAGAAGAAAAAGGAACGACCGTTTACCTCTACTTCCCTATTGTTGAAGAATTCCCACCCAGTATGCTTTTAGATGATCTGTAAAAAAATTGCTAATCATCCAGATCAAGGGTGAACCGGTACAGTTCATGGATAATATGGTTGACTGCGGTGATATAAATCTGGGCAGCATCGCAGTCTACACAGTGCAGTGTTTTTCGCATATGGATACCACTAAAGCATATGGCTATAAAGATATCGCCCACCTCAGCTTGATGTTCAGTGGATGAATCCGGAAAAGCCATCCCGGTTATCGCCACATAAACATCGGCCTCCACTAATTTTTTAAGCCCCTCCAGCATTTCAAACGTGACTTCCGATGACTCTGGAGTAAAGTATGAAATGCTATGTTCATCTACCTGCAACAACGACTTTTTGACACTTGTCGCATAACTCGTCACTCCTCCTAAGAAATAAGATCCAGAGTCCGTCTGCATACTCAGCACACTGCCGAGAAAACCACCCGTCATACTTTCTCCTATAAAGACCTTGAGCTGGTTATCTTTTAAAAACTGACCAACTTTGTCTAATGTTGTCGTATCAATATATTCCATCATATATTTTAATTGTTAGTGGTACTACATGAAATCTTTAATTACAAACAACCACCGATCATTAAAAGTTCATTTTTATCATTTCCGCATAGGATAATTTTTCATTTACTAGTAGACAGCCCGGTTATCTTAACGGGTATAAATACCCAATTTTCACATGTATTTCCCAAACGATAAAATCTATTTTGTCCTCACCCCGATTATAAACAGCATTTAATCGTCAGACTAGGCGCTAATGTGCTGTGAAGCAAGCCCTATACTAAAATAACGCATGATCTAGGTATAAATACCTGGTGGCACAACCACCTCTTTTTTACCGCTTCAAGAGGCTTTTTTGGCTGGAAATTCGCTTGTATATGGCTGTAATTTACCGCTATCCATTTTCGGCACGACTCAAGTTGCATCGGGTAACAGTAAACGACAGCACATCATAATTTATAAATACAGCAATTATAATCACGATGCAAAATACAGATGACACGCTTCCAAGCCCAAGGCTGCTTCAACACAACCACTGGGCATTAAACGCACAGCATAACGCAAAAGTAGGCAGTAGTCCAGGCTATGTACATGAAAATTAAAACCCATTTTAGAACAAAAACTTAGTCAATATCGAGCCCGTTAACAACAGATGGCCATCTGTAAAGAGACCATCAAAAATTAGAGAAAAACATGTATAAGAAAAGAACAATTATCGTTTCCAATAGATTACCCATACGCATTGAACGTAAAAACAACGAACTGCAGTTTATCCCGAGCGAGGGCGGTCTGGCCACAGGCTTAGGTTCGGTTTACAAAAGCGATGAGAACATATGGATTGGTTGGCCCGGAATTATTCCCTTAAACACACAAGAAGAAGAAATCATAACCCAGGGACTGGCTGAACACAACCTTATTCCGGTCTTTTTAACCGAAGAGGAACTAAAAGGTTATTATGAAGGATTTTCGAATGAGGTCTTATGGCCGGTTTTTCATTACAGACCTTCCTATGCGGTGTACCGTACACCAGATTGGGAAATGTACCAAAAAGTGAATGCAAAATTTTCAGCAGTAGTCGACCAGCAAAATGTACAGGAAAAAGATGAAGTCTGGATCCATGATTATCAGCTGATGCTGCTCCCACAACTGGTTCGCCAATCGCATCCTACCATTGCAATCGGCTTCTTCCAGCATATTCCTTTTCCAAATGATGAAGTTTTTAGAAGTATCCCCTGGCGAAATGAATTACTCAAAGGACTACTGGGAGCAGATCTTATCGGTTTCCACACCTTTAATGATACGCAGCATTTCCTCAACTCCTGTGCCCATATTCTTGGTCTCAATGTACAGAACAATTGTCTGCATACCGATGGGCGCAGTATATTTACTGAAGTCTATCCAATGGGTATCGATTTTGATAAATTCTCACAGTTGTCCAATAGCGAACCGATCCAAACCCGTGCACAGGCAATAAAAGATTATTATAAAGATCAGAAAATAATACTCAGCATTGATCGTCTTGATTACAGCAAAGGCATCATTGAACGTTTAGTGGCATATGAAAATCTCTTGGTTAAATACCCGGAATTAAAAGAACAAGTCGTGCTTTACATGATTGTCGTTCCTTCACGTGATCATGTGGCTCAATATAAACAGTTACTGGATGAAATTGACCGTACTGTTGGCCATATCAATGCTGTATTTGGCAGTAACGAATGGACACCTATCGCCTATTTCTACAATTCATTTCCATTGGAGGAATTATCGGCCCTGTATGTGGCAGCAGATATCTGCCTGATCACTTCGTTACGTGATGGAATGAACTTGGTGTGTAAAGAATATATCGCCAGTAAGGAGAATACCGATGGTGTGCTGATCTTAAGCGAACTGGCAGGCGCGGCAAAAGAGTTGACACAGGCCATCCATATTAATCCCAATGCAACAGATCAGGTGACCGAAGCCATTTATGCGGCATTGCATATGCCGGTTGCTGAACAGCGCATGCGCCTCAATGACAGCATTGAAATCGTCAAGAAATTTAATGTCAGACACTGGGTGCGTCTATTTTTCAACAGGCTCCGCGAAATCAAGTTATTTCAGCAGAATGAAATGGCCCGAAGAATCAATGAGCAGACCAAGCTAGCGATCCTCGATCAATATAACCGCGCTACCAGAAGACTCTTTTTTCTGGATTACGACGGTACACTTATTGGTTTCCAAAATGATGCGGCCGCTGCGATACCTACAGAATCGTTATACAATACACTCAATCTATTGCAGGAAAACGATGCCAGTCAAGTCGTCATTATCAGTGGAAGACCGCATGAAACCCTCGATACCTGGTTTGCCAATGAAGAATATTTTCTGGTAGCAGAACATGGCGCATGGAGCAATTATCCGACCCACAAATGGCAAAGCGGTGCGATCTTATCTACCCGATGGAAAATTCCTGTCAAACATATCATGACCAAATTTGCCAATAACACCGCTGGTTGTGTTATTGAAGAAAAGTCATACTCTTTAGCTTGGCATTACCGTAAAGCACAGCCCGGATTAGGACAGCTTCGCGCGCTCGAACTGGTGGAGAGCTTACGTTACTTAGTGCAGCAACATGGCCTGCAGCTGCTGATGGGCGATAAAGTGATCGAAGTTAAAAATAGCGAACTCAATAAAGGGAAAGCAGCCATGGAAATCGTGAACAGCTATAATCCGGATTTCATCTTTGCAATCGGCGATGATGCGACCGACGAAGATATGTTTTTAGAGCTACCTGCCGATGCCATTACCATCAAAGTGGGCAATAAAAAGTCCGCTGCGCAGTTTTATGTAGATACACAGCAGGAAGCTGTAAAGCTCATCGAGTACTTTGCTTATAATAGAAAAAATCAAAAACTGATCAGTCAATCAGAATCTGAAATTAAAATAGAAACTTATGACCAAAACACCGAAGCATAAATACAACAGCGGCATCATTGGAAATTGCTCCTATATTGCGCATGTCAATATCACCGGCAATATTACCTGGTTATGCTGGCCCACATTTGAAGATTCATTTGTGTTCGGTAGTTTATTGGACCAGGAGAATGGTGGAGAATTTTCGATCCTGCCGACTTCCGAAATTACAAACACCGATCAGCAATATATCGAAAACACCAATATTCTATGTACGACGTTGACCACTGCTGAAGGCAGTTACCGGATCACCGATTTTGCACCGCGTTTTGAGCAGTACGAGCGCTATTACAAACCACTGATGTTGGTCCGTAAGGTAGAACCCATTTCGGGACGACCAAAGATCCGTGTTCGCTGTACCCCCAAATATCAATACGGAAAACAGGGATTTACGAAAAACCGAGGCAGCAACCATATCCAATTTGAGCAGGAGGACATCAAAATGCGCTTGGCCACCAATATGCCGGTCAGCCATTTTTTCGATGATATTCCACATGTGCTGAGCAGTACGGTTTATCTGGTCATGACATTCGGGAGCCCATTTGAGGCTCCGATTGAACGTACCGCAGAAGATTTTTTAAGCAGAACCAAAGGTTATTGGCAACGTTGGGTAAAAAATGCCTCTATACCGTCCTTCTGCCAGAAAGAAGTGATCCGTTCTGCACTCGTGCTCAAGCTGCATCAATATGAAGATACAGGTGCTTTGATCGCGGCCAGTACGACAAGTCTTCCCGAACATCCGGGAAGTGGCCGTAACTGGGATTATCGCTACTGCTGGTTGCGGGACAGCTACTATGTACTGACTGCCCTGAGCCACATCGGGCAATTTGAAGAAATGGAGAAATACGCCTCTTACATTGCCAACATTACACAGACCGATCGCGGACGGCTGCAACCGCTCTACGGCATCATGGGTCAGCATCAGCTGACAGAAACCACACTCGACCATCTGGAAGGGTACTTAGGGAATAAGCCCGTACGTTTAGGGAACCAGGCTTTTGAGCATATTCAGAATGATGTCTACGGACAGGCACTGCTTGCCCTGTTGCCGATGTTTACCGACCACCGCTTCAGTCATCAGAATACCGGTTTGGCCAAATCCTGGACCAACTATATTCTGAAGAAAATTGAAAGCACCATCGATGAGTTCGATGCGGGGATCTGGGAATTCCGGAATTTTGAAAACAGACACTGCTATTCCAATCTGTTTCAGTGGGCCGGTGCGACAGCAGCTTTAAAAATTGCCGAACAGTACGGTTTTGAGGAAATCAAAATTAAGGCACAAGAATTACGGGAACGCGCCAGTGTGCATATTGAAAGCTGCTACGATGAAGAGCGCGGTGTGTACACAACGGCTACGAAAAACCCCAATTTAGATGCTTCTACCCTACAGCTGATCATGATGAACTATCTGGATCCCGCTAGTGATAAAGCAAAACGTCACCTCGAAGCTTTGGAAGAAGAGCTGAAAGGAGAAAATGGGCTGTTTTACCGTTATCTGCATAAAGACGATTTTGGAAAACCGAAATCAACATTTCTGGTATGTGCCTTCTGGTATGTGGAAGCACTGGCCTGTGTGGGTAGATTAGAAGAAGCGCAACAGGTATTCAAGCAGTTGATCGGTTACGGCAATCACCTTAAATTATTCAGTGAGGATGTCGATGAGCAAGACGGTAGTCAATGGGGCAATTTCCCGCAGGCTTATAGTCATGTGGGACTGGTCAATGCAGCAAACCGCATAGCGGTTAAACTGGATCATCCTGCATTCTTGTAATCTCACTGATTGTCAATAAATTTGGAATAATAGAACAGAGACAATGCTTGAGTTCTATTATTCCAATTTGTTTAGGCTATTTCAAATAAAGGCAGGGTGCCACTCGGAAATAGCGATCGCACTTCCATACGATCATTCATAAATTTAAAATCATGACAACTTAAAACGAAAATCATGGAAAAAATACTGATAACTAATATGATGCAGCAATTGCGAGATATCGAAAGTGCTGATCTATGGATCGATGAAAATTTCGAAAAGAAGCTTACTGAAGTTAATGAAATGACAGCGTTCGAGCGTCCGCTTCCAGACATGCACAGCATCGCCGAATTGATGTCGCATTTGATCGAATGGCGAAAGGAAGTCCTCAGCCGTCTCCATGGAAATCCCCGCGGACTTGAAATGACCGATGCCGCAAATTGGCGAACCAATACAGAACTTGCCAAAAAAGGATGGAAAAATATGCTGCAGGAATTTCATGGCACACAACAAAGCATCATCTACTTTCTGGAAGGCAAAGACGATGTATTTCTATCGACACCCTACCCTTATGCAGGTCCTGCATTTCCACACGATTACCAATATTTAGTAACAGGACTTATCCATCATGACCTATACCATCTCGGACAGATGGGCATAACGATTAAATTCTTAAAAATGCGCGAAATCAATCAGATGGCATAATCATCTTTCAGCTTCATGGCATGTTTTACCCTTTAACATTCACCATAAGTTTAAATAATGAACTAACATTCTTTTAGATTGTTTATTAAATAAACATGAAGAGCATATACGATGGAAAATTTATTGCAGGAACAGGCCTATCTGTTAAATAATTTAGTAGAGGCCAATAATGACCGAATTGCCGGTTATACCAAATATATTGAACTGTTACCAAAAGATACCCACAACGATATTGATAAGTACCTTAGGCAATACCGGGACCAGTCGGAGCAATTTATTACAGACCTCAAGCCCTTTGTCTATGAGGCGAGTGAATTTCCACAGATAAATACTACGATTTCAAGCAAATTACGCAACATGTGGCTGGATCTCAAGAATAGTTTTGTGGAAAATACGATCCAGAGCATCTTAAACGACTGCGAAAAAAGAGAAGATATTTATAAGCGCGTGTATCAGCACACCCTGGAAGAGAAAGAAGTGCTGACATTAGAAGCAGAGCATCTTATTCGGCACCAGGCGATACTGCAGCTTCAGGCTCATGATCATATAAAAAGCCTCCGGGACAAAAATTTAGCGGATTGCTCCTCATTGCCGCATTGATCCGTTAAGATGATTTATTAAAGTGGCGATGCGCAAAAAAAAGCAAGCACCAATCGATGCTTGCTTTTATATTCCTATTTATTTCAATACGTGAATCGATTTTCGCAGTTCTAAAAATCTGGAACTGCTATCCTTAGAATCGAACTCCTAATTCCCACAATTAGAGAATAAAAAAAGTCTTTGGCTTCAACGGCTCCGGTATATGATCTTCTCCAAGCAATTGTTTGATATTGATTTCAATATTACGGGCTATCGCGGTTACGGGTACATCACTTTGCCGATTGCGAAAAGGATCCTGCAGATTATAGGCGGTCTTATCTGCCAGGAAAAACAATGCAGCGATCAGCACCAATAGCGGAATTTCGAAAATCGGGCTGACATCCTGTATCGCGATCGAAAGGGTAATCAGAAAGAGATAGATCGCTCCGTGAAGAAAAAGGCGGTAAGTAACCGGAAATACCGTCGAATTGATCCGTTCGGCTCTACCCATCGCATCTACCAAACGCACCAAAGTCTGATCCAGCTGGACACGAAAAAAATCAGGTATTGCCTGCTTTTCTGATAAGTCCTTGATTGTAAGTGCCTGCATCTGGGTAATTGCCAAGGGTACATTTCGATGCTCCTGTAAATGGTCGAGTTCTTCCTGTGTCAATTCCAATGGTCTTGCAAGCGGGTTGAGGTCGCGAAGTGAATCCCCTAATGCATAGCACCAGGCAATCTGCTTATAAGCGATATCTTTGATCACTCCTGCATATTCAGCAGCGAGGTAACTCTGCATCTGGATAACAAGTGACCGGGAGTCATTGACAATAGCGCCCCATACTTTGCGTGCTTCCCACCATCTTTCGTACGACTGGCTCATTTTAAAAGACAGTAAGACCGATATGGCGGTACCTAAAAATGCAGGAACCCCCAAGGGCATATCCGGAAGCTCGTCGTGCAAAATATAAGTCAATCCATTAAATATTAAGCCAAAAATGGCCACCAAAGCCACTTCCCTTTTAACTTTGTTAAACATATAACGAAAGGGAATTTTAGAAGAGTTTAAAATCATAATAGCTTAACAAATAGTATTTATATCTGTTTCCGACTGCGCTATTTTTTTTGAATTTTGTAGCGGTATGCGGACAGACATAGGAATTACCATTTGATTTCCCGGTTTAATAAAACTTTTAGATATTTGTGTATAATGCCTTATACGATAACCGGGCGTGACTAAATCAAACGTAAACGACAATAGATTGAAAAATTATGCTGACAGTATTGAATACAAAAAATATTTGGAGCAATACAATTACATATTTGATAAAGACTATTTCATCGATCAAGAAATCCATTTTTTGACAGACGAAATCAAATTGACTATTGACAATTACAATCATTCTTATAACCTCACGCACAATTATGGAAAATCAATTAGTTGCCAAAGGTTAACGTTGTACGATAACCATGACAATCAATTATATACCACTCGATATGCTTTTGGAAAAATATTTTATCAATATATCAGGCATTCAAATAACAACGAGTATTTTGTTTCAGGTAACGACCTGATGGAGTATGCTATTTATAACATCACAAAAAACAAAGCATATAAATTTGTCAGTGAATGCCGCATTGACGAAAATTCTGAAGAGGATTGCGACAACGAATTTTGGTATATAAAAGAATGGCTTTATAACCCGGCAAATAATCTGATTGCCATTCATGGACAAGATGGAATGAACTGTTCGACGGTAACCGTCTGTGATTTTACCAACCCGGAAATACTGCCTCTAAAATTTAAAAATCTTTATAAAATTATAGCCGACCACTGTCATGATGGAACTTGCAGTGCTAAGCGCTGGACCGATAATAATCTTTTAGAACTTGAAGTGTGTGAAGAGAATTCAAAAATCATATATTTGTCAGCGCAAGAAATTATAGCATTATTAAACCTAAAATGAAACAAATAAGCACAAACGCCAACCTTAAACCGTTCAAGGTAATGTTAACCCACATCACAATTAAAAACTGTTCAGTACAGAAAAACATCAATCAGTAATTTATTTTTAAGAATTCGATTTACTGACAACACTTTTGAACCAAAAAACCACCAAAATACACATGAAGAAATTTTTAAAAGTCCTTAAATTCACATCGATTACTATTTTAAGTATTTGCGTGCTGTTTATCTTATATTTTTTTATCAGCAATAAATTATTTTTAGAATCTAAAAATGAGGATAATATAAGCTATCTGATGAAAAATAGTACGGAAATCACAAATTCAATTAATGACAAATTATTTGATGATGATTTTTATCAATCAAAGGTTTTCCTTTTGGGAGAAATTCATGGCTACGCTGACAATCAGACATTGGACAGGGAGTTGCTTTTTTTCTTAAATAAAAATGTGGGTGTTAAATATTACATTGCAGAAATGGATAGCATAACAGCTGCAAAACTGAATAATTTCCTGACAGATAGCTTGAAAAATCAAGAAACTTTAAAGGACGTTGTATTGGCAATCCGTAAAAGAATTCCGCAACAATCAAGTCAGGAGCTTTTGGAAAAATGGAATGCTATTTACGATTATAATCAACAGCTAACCGACTCTTCAAGAATTACAGTAATAGGAGTTGACAAGAATGTTGATGATCATTCAAAAGTAGCCAGAGATTCGGCAATGCTCATTAATTTTAAGAATTCAATCAAGCATTTAAAACTTGAAAATGAAAAATTCTACGGTCTTTTTGGTTATTTCCATGTATTGCAAAACACAACTGAAAATGGAAAACAAACATTCGCTTCTGAACTAAAAAAATCGGGTATAAAAACCACGAGTTTTGTTAGCTATACCTTAGACAGCGAAATGTACCTTCCTAAAATTCCGCAATTTCCCACGCCAGAAAATGAACGAGTGGACTGGAGTAATGCAGATGGTCCATTACAACTTGTAAAGGGAATCAATGATTTAAAGGAATTGAGTAAACCAAATTCAATTACGCTATTCAAGTTAAATTCAGAGAACTCACCCTTTCTAAAATCGCAACACCTAATCAGTATAAAATCGAGAGTTTTTGGTGAAAATATTGTACCTCAAAAGGGCACGTTTACAACAGATTATTTTCAATATGTTTTTTTATTAAGAAATTCCAAAGCATTAACAAGCCTGAAATAAGTATTTCAGCTTTTGCTAAAAACGTTAAAATAAAAAAATACCCGGCATGACCGGGTATTTTTATGATCGTAATGCTGATCGCTTATTCAGCGGAGATTACTGTTTCGAGATTAAATATCCATTATTTACAAGGTTACCTCGTCACGCAACATTTTAATGGCATCATGTGCCTCCAGCTGTTTATCCAGCTGCTTGAAGAGTATATTTTTCACCTCGATAGACAATTGATCAAGATCTGTTAACTTCTATTCTTCTATCCCATTAAAAAGATTAATCAGTTTTTCTTGGGCATTTTCAGCATGCATCCATTCAATCATTTCAGACGATGCCAAAGCTTCCTCTGCGGCTCTTTGGCGCATTGAGGTTTCGTAGACTGCAATGGCAGTTTGTAAATCATCAAATTTATTATTGGTAAGACACTCGCTTAATTCAAGCGCATCAAGCATTGCTAAATTTACACCTTCACCCGAAGGAGCCATGATATGAGCAGCATCGCCAAGTACCGTAATATTGGATTGCGCTTCCCAAGTTTGGTCGGTAGGAATACAATATTGCGGACGCATCAGCATGGGCAAATCTACATTTTCGAATAACTCAAACCATAGGCTGTTCCATTCTCCAAATGTTGCTTTAAACCACTTGTTTAATTGTGTTCTGTCTGAGAAGATACTATTGTTGTCCTTTGCCCAATTTTCGTCCATTTTGCTGCTGATGTAAAAGTCAATACTGCCATCGCCCTTTGCGGATACATGCAGATATTTTCCATCGGTATGCGTATAAATTTTTCCGCCTCTTAGCAATTCATGCATATGGGGAGCTTTTGCTTTTGCACTTTCAACGTTTCCTTGAAGAATGGTGATACCAGCATAAGAAGATTGAATTTCTGTTACAAACGGACGAATTTTAGAATTAGCTCCGTCAGCGCCAATTACCACATCTGCCCATGCCGTTTTACCATTCTTAAATGTGATTTCCCATTGCGTAGAAACCTGTACCATGCTCACAAAATGACTGTCCCACACAACGGTATCAAACGCTAGACTATCCACTAACATATCACGCAAATCGCTGCGGTCAATTTCGGGTCTTGCATCGGAGTCTTCAAAATTAATGCTGAATATGTTTTTTTCATGTTCATCGAAAAGGATATTGCCCGCTTTATCGAGTACCCGTCCTTTTTCTGCACCAGCTCTATATTTTGTTTTGAAGGTGTCGAGCAAGTTTGCCAAAGTCAGCGCTTTCAATCCTGAGTTTTGGTGGAGATCAAGGGTTGCGCCTTGTGTCCGTATAGCTCTGTTCAAATCTCTTTCATAAACCTTCACGTCAACTCCTTTTTGTTGAAGTAATCGTGCCAGTGTCAGTCCGCCGGGGCCACCACCAATAATGGCTACTTTTTTGTCTTTTAATAACATAGTCCTGAATTTTACATTTGGTACAAAATTAGGTCTCTGTCAGCGTTGACAATAGTACAAATCGGTCTTTTTTATGTCTGAATAATACTGTCGGCACAACGCAGGAAAATTTTTTCACCTGCTTGATGAAATGATTCTGGTCTGCAAAATCAAGTTCAGGGAAAAACTTCCCTTTCGCAATATGTTCCAAAGATGCTCTGAATCGCAGAATGTTACAATATACCTTCAATGAAAGCCCGAACTGCTGATTGAAATAACGGTTTATTTGACGGCTGCTCCAAAGTATCTTTCCGGAAAGCTCCTTCACCGTTATTTCGCATTTTGAAGCGTACATCAATTCAAATAATTTTCGTTTTCTGCTGTCCATTTCTTTCGGTAACAAAGACAAAATTTTATAGGAAGCCTTTTCGCAAAATGCATCAAAATCGGTTAAATCTTCCGTATTAAAATCCCAAAAATCACTTGGCAAAATTTTTCCTTGATCTAATAAATCAGCTACGGAAAAATTAAAGATATACTCAATTGCGGGCAGTTTAAAACCAATGGCAAAAATTAAAGTTTTTGGAGCAACCTCCACCTTATCGGGCTGTGTGCCAACACCTAAAATACCAATAGTAATTGGTTCTGATGCAGATTTTGATATAAACAAGTCAATTCGTCCGTCGGGCAAAGCGATAGCTTCTTCTGCATATTCCGAAAGATTTTGTAATGCCCAAAAACCAGCAACAAAACCGGCAAGTGATTTGTCGGGTTTCCTGAATTTGTATTGCAAGCTGTTGTTCATTTCTATTTAGTTCATTTGCTGCATTTAACTTTTTAATAACCACTTAAGATTTTAGCGTTTAGCACTTTAATAAAGATACAACTTTATTTCGAGTAGATATATCCATTAAAGATTAATCCTGTTCAAAACAATTGTTGTAAGCCTCTGTTTTTCTCGTCACTCAGCGAATTGGGGATACATTGTGTTGGTATCAATTGTATAAAATGGATTTCTATTTATTTCCCTGGAATGAATTTTCAACTTTTTAACGTATCAAAAAAGAAAATAAAGCTATAAGATATTTGATTGTTTAACCAAATATATTTTTGTATATTTCTCTTGACTTAATGAGTATACACTAGAATTCAAAGCAATAGCCTCTATTATCAAGTCATTAATAGACTTTCTTTTGTGTATAAGGAGTTAACATCTGATCAATATAGCTTTTGCTAAAAACGTTAAAATAAAAAAATACCCGGCATGACCGGGTATCTTTATGATCGTAATGCTGATCGCTTATTCAGCGGAGATTACTGTTTCGAGATTAAATATCCATTATTTACAAGGTTACCTCGTCACGCAACATTTTAATGGCATCATGTGCCTCCAGCTGTTTATCCAGCTGCTTTAAAAGTATATTTTTCACTTCGATAGACAATTGATCATTATCTTCTTGTAGAATTTTTTTGTACGTGTCCTTAAACGCATCCTCTCCCTTTTCACAACTTTCCAATAAACTTTTTCTGTCATTACCTGCAATGGTTACTTTCACACTCATCCACATTCTGAACAGTTTACCGCTTAACATGGTGGCATCGGTCGGTTGTTCACCTTCCAAAACGACAAAAGGTTTCAGCTCTTCAATAAAATGCTGTGATTGTAAGATATATTTTGCAAATAATTGCTGTAAGCTATCCAAACTTAGTGTATGCGAAAGATCTAATGCTGTTTTATAACCTTCCACCCGATCATTATTAATTTTTATCAGGTCATTGATAATTTCTGGGTTGTTCAAATGATTTTCCATAATACATTGAGTTACTTAATAAAATATTTGTACAAGGATAACAACCCATCGGAACAGGAGTTCACCGTTACTTTGATTTCAAGTATTAAAACCACGATCCGGGATAAATTACATGGACAAAGTCTTTTTTACTGTTTTCTGTCAAATAATGATACCAATACTGGTCAAAATCAAGCGTTAATCATCCAGGAAATACAGCTTTTGAAAATTTCATAAATTAATTTTTATCGGCAACTAAAATAGCTCTAGATTGTTATTGCTATACACGAAAGACTTAAATAAAAAATATATGATACAGGATGCGCACATTATCATTCACGCCGCACGGGCAGGCAATATTGAAGTACTAGAAGAACTCATTCGCCAAAAAGTAGATCTAAATAGCCGCGATGACAAAGGGTATAGTCCACTTATCATTGCCTGTTATAATAACCAATATGAAGCTGCACAATTATTACTGAAATCAGGCGCACATGTCAATGCCCAAGATAACGGCGGCAACAGTGCACTGATGGGCGTGGCATTTAAAGGCTATAAAGATATTGCAGAACTGTTGATCAGTCATGGCGCTAATCTCGATCAGCAACATGGAAATGGCGGTACTGCGCTCATGTTTGCGGCTATGTTTGGAAGAAACGAGATCCTGCAGCTTTTATTAGAGCGAGGTGCCAATAAAAGTATTCTCGACGCGAGAGGCTTATCCGTTGCAGATCTGGCTGCCCAACAAGGTAATGATGTCGCATTAGCGCTATTACAAGATTAATAACACATCTATATTTGTCATAACAATAACCCGGCAAGACCGGGTATTGTTATTGTCATCAATCATTCAACTGTGATTCCAATTTGATTTTTCATCGGATATTATTTAAGATGGGACCTTATCGCGCAAACTTTTAATTTCTTTATGCGATTCAGATTGTTTGCTCAATTGTTCCAACAATTTATTACATGCGCCCATTGATAAATCGTTAACATGCTCTTCAAGGGTTTTTTGATATGTTTCTTTAAACGCATCTTCTCCCTTTTCGCAACTTTCTAGCAGGCTATGTCTATCGTTTCCGACAATATTTCCCTTAATACTCATCCACATTCTAAACAGCTTACCACTTAACATGGTTTCCTCTGTAGGTTGCTCCCCTTCTCTAAGCACATAGGGTGTTAATTCTTTAATAAAGCCTTCAGATTGCAAGATGTTATTTGCAAACATATGGCGCAGGGTGTCAAGCTCTAAACCATGAGCAAGATCCAAAGCCCTTTTATAGCCTGCTATGCGGTCATTATTAATCTTTATTAAGTCGTTGATGATATCCGGGTTGTTTAAGTTATTTTCCATAATGAATATTTTAGTTGATTAAACAGTTATAGAAAAAGAACAGGTCGATGCATCGATAGTTCAGTACAGGATTGATTTAGGGTATTTACACAGGAGTTGCGTATTAACCACATATGACCACCGATGTATTATTTTGGAAATCTGCTATAATAACAAATGGAATTTGAAGGCTAATTTTTAAAAAATAAAATAGGTCACAGCATCTTAAGCTGTGACCCGAATTTGTTAGCCCTATGATAATCTTTTACACTATTTTTTTTACTAATCTGGCTGCATATTGCTAAAATAATGAACCTTAATTATTAAGATCACTTAAAAATACTCATACGATCATCATAAATAGGGCTCTGCACACTTAAAAAGTTTAGAACACTATGAAACACATGATTCTGTGTCAGTATTTTATTCGGCTTCACCTGTTTATATCCATCAGATATCCAGACAATAAAAGGTATTTCATACTGTTCTTTTGGAGCAATACCCATAGGGACCCCATGCATGTAAAGATTCTTTTCTCCTAAAGATTCACCGTGATCCGAAACGAAAATCATGGCACTATGACAACCCTCTAATTGCTTTAAATCTTCGATAATCTTCGTAAGTAAATAATCCGTATAGACAATCGTATTGTCATAAGCATTGATCAGTTCCTTTTGAGAGCATTTACCTAAATCAACACTCGTGCATACGGGTTTAAAAATTTCAAATCGAGCCGGGTATTTTGTGCTATAAGTCGGTCCGTGACTAGTGCTTGTATGTAGTATGATCAATACTTTATCCTTTTTACTGGATAAAATCTGTTCCTTAAGTCCGGTTAACAGGATCTCATCATAATCACATCCTTCCCCCTTACAATTTGGCAGTAATGCCTCTCTATTTTGATATTCCTTAATGTGTACAGGTGGCTCACCCCAATTCGATGTTCTCCATACGACATCTACCTGGTTCCGATATAAATAATTGGGCAAGATCTCATATAGCTTATCTGTATTGGTATGCTCCAAAATAGATTTTACACCTGCAGTAGTGTATGTCGCAGTGGAATTAGCATCAAAATGAAATAAATTAGGAATTTTTGAAAGCAATGGATTCGTATTTTTAGGATAACCATATAGAGAAAAATTTTCCCGTCTTGCCGATTCGCCAATAACTAAAACAACAACCGACTTCTGATGATCCTTTATCGTTGCATCCGGCAATAAGATCTCTTTTTCGTTACTCTTATATTTGTCAGAATAAAAAAGCACTGTATTAACCGAATAAGACCAGGGCATCGCCAGTGCACCTAAAACCTTTGAATTTTTATCTATCCACAACCAATTACGCGCATTTGCAAGGACCAAAACAAGAACCAACACTAAAGCTAACGAAGAAGTGATTGCAAATTTCTTCCATTTTACAGTAATAAAATTAATCTTGATAATGAACAAACTCGGGATAACTCCCAATACTACTATATAAAACAACAGTTTTATTGAAAAGAAACTGCTAGATTCAGCATAATTGGTATTCAGTATATTGCCGATCATTGTTTTATCGATGATAACACCATAAGTATTGACAAAGTACACAGCGATAGCATTAATATTAAAGAATAAAATCAATAAAGCCTTACCGACATAACGTGATAGAAAACAGATCAGATAAAAAACCAACGCATTCAAAACAAGCATGAGTATGATCAAGCTCAAGATAAGAACGATACCGTTCAGACTTTTATAATCAACATCATTGAAGACAAATGCAAAAAATGCATAGTGAAAGAATAAAAAATTAAGAGCACTCATCAGTAATGCAAAATGAGCTAATTTCAAATTATTTTTTAACGTAAACATGAATGGTTTTGTATAGAGAAATGATTAAACTTGTTAATGCCACATAAAATATAAACAGATTCTCATTCATTATCTTAGTGATTATTGAAATACAGCAGATCGAAAAAAACAGAATAAAAATTGGATAGTATTTTTTATTACTCACCCATGTCCAGAGATTGTACTTTTTATTAATAAAAATACCTAGAAGGCCTGAAATATATCCAATAGTACCACCGATAATAACATCCAGCGGATAATGTGCCCCTACACCTACTCTTGTAAATATCAGAATCAGTCCGAGACTGATAATAAGTATATACCACAGTATCTTATCGTTTAACTTCTCGGGCATAAAGCCAAATAGCAGTACAGTTAGAATAGTGAAAGCAGTAATGGAATGCCCCGAAGGCAAACTATTATGTCCATTCAGTGTTTTGCCTATAATTACGAAAGTATCATGGTCAAATACTGCTGCTGGTCTTGGTACTGTAAAGATCTTTTTTAATGAGCAGGAGAATATGCATGAAACTAGTGAGGCGGATATTAGAGCTTCCCATACTTTAGGCGCATAAAGCAGTAAAACACTTAATAATGACAGCATGACGATTTCATCTCCAAGTTGGGTAAGGTTAAATACAACAGTCGAAAACTGGGATAATGCCGTGTTCAAAAAATAGAAACAATACTTTTGAATCTGGATGTAATGATCAACGCGTAAAGCGTTTTCTTTATAGAGAAATATAATGATCCCTGTTAATAAAAGAAGGGGCACAATAAATAATGAACACCTGAATTTTAAATAATTATCCTTAACATCTACATTCTTTATGTTAGGAATTGAAAAATTGTTTTTAACAGATTTAGTTAACATATTTTCAAAATTTAACTGATATGTTTAGTCTTTCTTTATTCCGATACTCTACTTATAACTTAGCAATAACAGCTTCATCAGTTTTGCACGCTTTAATTAAAAGAGTAAAGAAATAAAGAGATTCTGTAGGAATGTTGAACTTATACCTTATTTCATAAAAAAACTTCATCATGAAAAAATTTATCAATTTCATTTTTTAACAGCATATTTACATAATGAAATTTCTAATTGTAGAAGACGAAGAAAGTTTAAGAAAAAGCATAGCGCAATATCTTGCTGCTGAAGGAAATATCTGTGATTGGGCATCTAACTACGATCAGGCATACCAAAAGATATCCATTTATAGCTATGACTGCATTTTACTCGACTTAACACTACCTGATGGAGATGGCATATTACTGCTCAAATACCTTAAAAAATTAAATAAAAACGATGGTGTACTCGTTATTTCAGCGCGTAATTCTTTAAATCAAAAAATTGAAGGTTTAAGTTTAGGTGCTGACGACTATCTCATTAAGCCCTTTCATTTATCTGAACTGTATGCTAGAATAATGGCTATAGTAAGAAGAAGAAACTATAATGGTAATAATATAGTCAAATTCAACGAGCTGGAAATCGACACCAGCAATAAGGAGGTTAAAGTTAACGAACGATTGGTGTATTTAACCAAAAAAGAATTTGATCTATTGCTTTATTTTGTTTCCAATAAAAATAAAGTGATTTCAAAATCTGCGGCTGTAGAACATATCTGGGGCGATGATGCAGATATGGCCGATAGTTTAGACTTCATATATACACATATTAAAAATGTTAGAAAAAAACTAACAGAGGCCGGATGTAAGGAATATTTTCATTCGGTATATGGAGTTGGTTATAAATTTACAGACAGATGAAACTATTTACGGGTTATAACCGAATTTTAGCAGGTATAACGCTAGCCGGATTATTGGCAATAGGTATACTATTCTATCAAACGCTTGGACAATACATCAATAAGCAGATAGAAGACCACCTCTATGAAGAATTACTTGAGGTCGAAGACTTTGCCCATGTCAAAAATATACTTCCATCACCTGAAGGTTTTGACGGAGTGATCGTGGAATATCAAAAGTTAGCTAAAATTGCAGATAAGCGTGAAGTACTTGCGGATACAAATTTTTACAATCCCAAAAAAAAGCACCAGGAATCAGCAAGATATCTAAAAACACAAATTCTTTTAAATGGCGAACCTTATGAAGTGAAAATCATTGCTTCAAAATTTGAAAGTCAAGAACAGATCAAAAGTATTGTACTCATCATCTTACTCCCGGTATTGATATTACTAGTACTGCTGTGGTTAGTAAACCGCCTACTTATCAGAAAAATATGGTTACCATTCAAGCAATTGCTCCACAATATTAAAGCCTTCAATATCAATCAGGAGGAAGTATTTACACCCATAGAAACTAAAATTGAAGAATTTAAAGAGCTCAATGATGCGATGGTGGAGGTAACACATAAAATTAAATCTGACTACAGGGAGATCAAATTATTTACTGAAAATGCCTCCCATGAAATGATGACTCCTTTGGCAGTTATCAATTCAAAGTTGGATACCATGTTGCAGTCAAATTCACTAAAGAAAGAAGATAGCGAAATTTTAGAAGATCTCTATCGTGCTACTTCTAAACTTACTAAACTAAACCAGTCTCTCCTCCTGCTTGTTAAAATCGACAATAATCAACTTCAAAGTAAAGAACTTATTAATTTGGAAACATTGATTAATGATAAAATCCTTTACTTTCAAGAGTTTATACAGGAAAGAAAACTGCAGCTGAATGTTAAGCTTGACAAAACCGAAGTTTATGCCAATCGATCTCTGATTGAAATACTCATTAACAACCTATTCAGCAATGCCATTCGCCACAATTTTGATGGAGGAAAGATTGCTATTAATCTGAACAGGAATAGCCTTCATTTTTCCAACAGTAGCGTTCAACCGAAACTTGATCCCAATAAAATCTTCGAAAGATTTTATAAAGATAATGGCTCAGAAGGTACTGGTCTAGGTCTTGCCATTCTGAAACAGGTTTGTTTGAGGCAAAATTACAACCTACTATATACCTATCAACAAGGTTTACACACATTCAATATTCAATTCGACAACGCGTAAAAGGATTCATCTACTTTTGAAATGTTAACGTAAATTAACAACCAACTTCAGAATTGCTTGTGATATTAGCTTCATAAATAAACTTTAACTGGTACTTAAAATATACTCATACGAAACTACTATTAATCCTATTTTTAATGAATGGAATAAGAGTCAAAGAGCTAAATGACCATTAAAAAGAAAAAAAACCTAGTTATTATTCTGACCGGAGTCTATCCACAGGATTTGTCCGTGCAGCTCTAAATATTCTCGTACCAATAATAGCACTACAGCAAAGGACTACAATGAGCAATGTACCAATATAAGGTATTGGTCCTGCAACCGGGTGATACTGATAGATAACCTGAAAAATAAATTTGTTTGTAAAAAGATATCCCAAAGCACTGCCAATAATAAATGCAATCAGCAAGATACGTGCAAACTCCCTGCTTACCAAACCAACAATCTGCATGATCGATGCACCCAACACTTTACGGACACCTATTTCTTTACTCCTTTTATCAATACTCAGCGATATTTGTGCAAATAAACCTGATGCAGACAATAACAAAGTAATCATAGCGAGAAAAAATGAAATAGCCTTAAATGCCTCTGTCATACGAATTTCCTTCTCAATTAGATCGGACTGCAGATAACCTCGATAAGGAGTGTTCGGCATCAGCTTCGACCAAGTTGATTTCAAAAACTTTGTCACTTGCAATAGTTTATCCCGATCTGCACGTATTACCATAAATTTTAAATCTTCCGGTTTAGCCATATGCAATACACAAGGAGGAACTAGACCGTGGAGGCCATATTCTTTATAATCGCGCACGACACCCGCAATTGTATATTGAGTACTATCCAGCGTCACTTGCTGATTAATCGGTTGCTTTAACTGCATCCTCCGCACAAAAGTTTCATTGACTATAATCGACGCATCAACATCGGCACCGGTATTGTAAAAAGACCTTCCTTGTATTAAGTCGATTCCCATAGTATTCAGATAAGCCTCGCCTCCTATACGAGCTACCTGTGTTGAAATTTCATTCTTTTCTGTTTTAGCAGTCTGCGTATAGCTTCCGTCACCGATCTGCTCAACAGTTCCACCTACACTTTTTATCTCCGGATACTGTAGAATTGCTTCCTTAAATACCTGGTACTCCTGCGGACTATTTATTGCTACAACGGACACTTCATGAATAGCATAACCAAAATCAGCTTCTTGCTGAAATGAGGCATTCTGAGACATCACAATACCAACCACCAGTGCAAAACAGGACAGACTAAACTGCGCGATCAACAAAAAACGCGTAAAACGATTTGATGTAGACAAAGCCGTTTTACCTTTAAGAATCAATACCGGTTGAAATGAGCTTACATATACCGCCGGGTACAAGCCGGAAAGGATAGCACAGACTAAAGGTATGCTGAACAGAAATAACCAAAAACCATAATCCCTTCCATAATCAGGTGAAAGATCAAGTCCAGTAAGCTGATTGGCTGCAGGAAGTAATAGCGTAACAAACAAAAATGCTAATAATGCTGAAAAGATACAGAGTACAATGTTTTCAGTCAAAAACTGAAAAATTAACTGTCGTCTCATCCCTCCCATTACTTTTCGTATACCGATTTCCTTTAATCGCTTACTGGCAAATGCGATTGAAATATTTGTGAAATTGAAGCAAGTAATCAATAAAATAAATAGTGACATGATAGCGGGTACAATGACCAGTACACCACGTGGATTAGCAGTCAATTGACTTCCATAAACATATCCAGACATATCAATATCAGAACTTTGTGCTAATTCAGAAAAAGGTTGCAGTGTAAAACCTTTAATCGGCCACTCACTTCGATTTTGGTTATAAATAGCAACATAATGATTTAGCGTACTGATTACAGAACGAGCGTCATTGGTATTGTTCAATTGAACAAAAGTTGTTATGAGATTAGGATTCTTCCAACCATCCAGTCGTTGGTCACTATATACCGAACTATTTTCAAATGAGGTAAGAAGATTAAACTGAATACTAGAATTACCCGGAATATTTTTTGAAACAGCAGAAATCGTGTATTCGTTAGAAATTCCATCACTGCCGATCATTATAATAGATTTTCCAATAGGCATTTGCTTTGAAAAGTATTTAGCAGCAAACGTTTCACTAATTACCAATTGTTTTGATTGGTCAAAATCAGCAAGATTACCATATTTTAATGGAAGATTAAAAAGCTCAAACAGAGATTTGTCCGCATAATGTATCTGTTCATCAAAAGTCTGTTCACCTATTTTTACAACCGTAGAAGTTTTACTAAAACGAGCTATTCGTTTAAAAGGAACCATTTCGCTCTTCATAACATCCGTTATTGGCTGCGGAACTACACCCCATATCTGTTGATTGCCGTCTACCAACCGACTGGTATTTAACCGGTAAATATCTTGCGTTTGATCATGATTTATATCAAAGTTTTCCCTATAATTATAATTGAGATACGACAAGATGCAACAGGCAATTGCAAATCCTAAACCAATAATATTCAGAATAACATAAAATTTATTATGCCAAAAAACACGCAGGGCGATCTTCAAATAGTTCGAAAACATAAAGTTAATTTAGGAATGCAGGCCAATAATTATACCACCTACTTTAGAATAAAAGAATAGGCGTTTAAAGCCATAATAATAGCATATTTAGCAATACCCTATTTAATACAGCATGTGCGATTTCGAACACTTTATTAAAAATTATGTTCATAAATGGACATCACTATATTATATTCTTCCTAAACAAGGCATATCAATTTGATTTTATAGAAATACTATCTGCTGTTTCTAATTTGATCCCAGGTTATTAATTGGATCTTATTTTCTTCTATCTTTAGTCGACATGCTTCACTTGTAAAGTAATCGAAATCGATCTGTCTCCAATGTGAACCAAAGTTAGGATGATTGATTGTAATACCCTTCATTTCATTATCATCGAAAGCAGGATGAATTAATAGCACATTGAAGCCTGGTACTACATTATCTAAAGCACTTTCATAATAACTCTTTAGTTTATATTGTTCAAAAGCAGCATAGTTTCCAATATGAAGAGCATCTGCGAGTAATACAGTATCAAAATTATATTCTTCATCTGTTAAGCAAACAGACGCGGTAAATTCCTTATTTAAGAAAACCGGGAGGTTAAATTGTTTTCCTAAATTAATATAAATCTCCAAAAATTGCGCAGATACGCCGACACTGCACATATGTGAGTCAATATGCGTTGGCTTCAACCCAAATCGCAGAGCTTTCTCGATTTGTGCACGGAGTTCTTTTTCTACTTCTTCCGGTTTAGCCATATTGAATAGACTGCTTCTGTTTTTGTAGAAATAGCCATTTTCATCTACCAAAGACGGGACCTGCTCGATCGGTAATATTGGTCCAAATCTATAATTTTGCCACTCACAAGTAAGTGTAAGATGGATTCCATTGTCATATTGTGGGTTTTCTTTGGCGAAATTGGCCATTTCATAAAACCATGGGCAAGGTACCATGATACTGTAAGAATTCACGATTCCATATTGAAGTGCCTGAATTGTTGCTCTATTTTCGGAATGGCATAGTCCTGCATCATCAGCATGGATCATTAATAATTTACTGTCTTCAGGATATCCCAGTTTTTGAGCTAAATTCATTTTCCGCAGTTCTATGTTTAACAATCTTTGTTAATGAAGCTTTTGCTCATCATCAGCTTCTATACTTTAGAATTAGATAGAACATTTAAATATAAAAACTTCATTTTCATAAGCAATGTAAGAAAAAAATCTATTGAGATCAATAATATACCTTTTGATCGATTAGCATTGTAAAAAATGGCTCAAACTATGGATAAATTGATGATTGAGCTAATCTTTATGATAAAATTTTGAGGGATTAAATTGACACCGATCACAATAAAGAATCTGCTGCTATTATTAATCTCATAACAATAAAAATACAGCTCGGAAAGCATGCGGATTTACGGCGTTGGGCTCACCTTTAGATTCCTGAAAAATCCTTCAGTTCCGATATCGACAAAAAGGCCTAAAGAGCCGTATTGATCAGCTCCCATTTTTAGATCGTTTACAATCAGGTATGGTTGCTTTGAGCCATTGATAAATAATTTGGCTTGATCACCATTTACCTCAATCTTTAGTTTTATCCATTCATCAAGCGCTATTGGCGCATAAGATTCATATTGTCCCGGAGCGGTTGCTCTGGAGTGTGTGAACTTAAAACTAGGATAAGAAAAATACTGAATGGTGCGGTTTCTTCTCAGCTGGTCGTCTGCTGTACTATTGGTAGGGCGTACGTAAATGCTTTCAAATTTTGAATCATCTTTATTGATACGAAAAGCAAGACCTATAAAACCTCTGGCGTGTGCTGGTGCATCAGGAAGTAAACGTGACAGCACATCCACCTCGATCACGCCATTTTTAAAATTGAAATCATTGATCTTAACATAAGTCGCTTCATCATCTTCTTTGACTGCGGCAGACTTCACTACCCGGACAGCTTTTTTACCTTTAATTTGCGTAATCGACATAGACGTCTGTACAGCAGTTAAACGATCCTCATCTAGCTTAATCTGCTGTGCCGTAGCTTTAGTCATCGAAAATACTGTAAAAACTAATATAAGTACAAATACCATGCGCTTAACAATAGGAGTTTTAATCTGCTGTGTTGTATTTTTTATCATATTTAAAACGTTTATGCATTAAGAACAAAATTAAACAGTTCTTAGGGATACTACCCATAAACTAGTTTAAGAAATAACCTTAAACTAGTTTAATAAGCTTTGTGCATTCTTCAATCATTGCCTTGATACTTTTGGAGTATATCTATAAATGCTTATTTCTCATAAGCGACGAATCATCCCGCCTATTCTTGTTATAGCCGGGATAAATTATTTAGTCGAGTAGTGACATCCCATTTAAATAAATATGAGATACAGTCAACATTAAAATCAATATATTTAGCACTTTAATATACAAATCGATAATTACGCATGAAGCCTGATCTTCTTTTAGACGCTATTACAAAGCATGTCAAGCTTACAAAGGACGAAGAAAAAATAGTTGTTTCTCTTTTGAGAGACAAAAAAGTAAAAAAGAAACAATACCTGTTACAGGAAAAAGAAATACAGAAATATGGCTTTTTCGTGCTCAGCGGATGTCTTCGAAGTTATTCTATCGATAAATTGCTCGAATCTCGAAAACTAAAATTGAAAATGAGCCTACTATATCCGTAAAAATTTTAAAACTAAAGTCGAAAACGACCATACTCAAAGTGAAGACAAATCACTTACGATCAATGATAGAAAGATGATATTCAAAGAGATTATCGAAGCTGAAGATAAATCAATGCTACTGGCAGAAAAAAAGTATCCGAAAACGAGTACTAATAGTTCTGACAGGAATGACGATTATCAAAAAAAGTTAGTGAAAAAACTCAAAGTCGCAATCCAAAACAAATATAAAGTTGATGAGAATAGATTAAAAGCAATAGCTCTTGAAGGATTGGAACATAACTGGACAATGCCTCCTATGTGGAAGGATTAGTATTTTAAATATATTGAATAGTTATTAATTAAAAATTAGTGTTCTCAATAAAGCGAAACCGTTTTGCCCTTATCTAACTTGCTCTTATAGGCGGCATCGATAAAAGCGCTAATTTCCAATGTCTCCCGAAAATCAAAAGGAGCGCTGCCCGTCTCAAAAAAATGAACAATATTTTTGAGTAAGGGGGCATAACCTTCAAATTTGCCTAATGTTACAATCTCCTTCTGCGTAAATACTTTTCCTCCAAAATCTTGGGCTCCTTCACGAATAGCCCTTAAACTTCCATAGCGACCTCCTTTCCATCGCCCAATAATTAAATCTGAATCTTGACCGATATAAGAAGTTACTTCCTCACAACCCACACCCATGATCGCAAAGAGCATCTCTACACCATGTATGCCATACCAATAGAGATCTTTATGAGAAGGTTCAATTGGAGCCGGACTATAAACCTCTGCCCCTGTTACCATGCTCTTATCCAAATCTTTTATGCCAGAAAGATAGCGTAATGAACTGCTTGAAAAACATGGAACACCTTCTTTTTTTGCTAATTCAAATATCTTTAAGCTATCCTGATACGAATTCGCGATAGGTTTATCAATAAAAAGGGGTTTTCGGAAACGAATAATCTGTGTGGCCTGATGTAAATGCATATTTCCATCATTTGTCTCCAAGAGAACATAGTCGACCATAGTCAGAAGCGCTTCGATGGTATCGACAATCAAAACATCGTATTGCTGTATTTCTAATATATTTTTTGGTATACGTTCTTTGTTTAAAGGAATGGTCATATTCCCATAGGGATAAGCAGCAATAACCTGATAGCCGAGATATTCATCTGAAAATCGTGATTCAAACAGTGTTTTCGTGAAAGCTAGCGCATGCGAAGTATCTAGGCCAATGATCCCCACTTTTTTGACTTTTCTATCACTTTTTAAGTTTTTCCATGAAATTAGCGTCATCCCTAGGGGAACTAATCCTTTGACAAATCCTCTCCGATTAATCTGTAACATATGATAATTATTTACGAATAGCCCCCAGTAAATCCAATCCTGCATAAAGCATGCTCCCCATCGCATGATGAAAGGATTCTTCATCGACATCAAATGTCGAAGTATGCAGCGCGGAACAACGATGCTTATCTACGTTTGCAATACCAATTAAATAAAAGACTGATGGAAACTGATGGGTGTAATAAGCAAAATCTTCGGCTGCCATCCACCTTTCTACTTCCTGAAAATGGGATTCACCGACATAGTCTAAAAAAACACTTTTCAGTTGTTGCGCAAGTTTAAAATTGTTAACGAGAAAAGGATATCCTCTTCTTACTTCAAGCTCAACTTTTGCACCCAATGTTTCTGGTAATTCTCTAATTACTTTTTCGATCTGAACCAGTGCACGCTCCCTCCAGTCCTCATCAAAAGTTCTAAAAGTACCTTCCATATATATTTCTGCAGGAATCACATTTGCTGCACCATTTGCAATGACCTTACCAAAAGAAAGTACGGATGGTACGGATGGATTGGCTGTACGACTGACAATCTGCTGTAAAGCAGTGAGGAGCTGTGCGCCAATAATCACCGGATCTATCGCCAAATGAGGTTCTGCACCATGCCCCCCTCGTCCTATTATACGAAGATAAAATTCATCACTAGAGGCCATAAAACTTCCAGCACGAAGTCCGATTACACCACTATTCAATCGTGGAGAAACATGCAACCCGATCATGGCCAAGACTTCTTTATCAGGGAAATTCAATTTACCTGAACGAAGAACTGCTACTGCACCTCCAGGGATCTTCTCCTCTGCTGGTTGAAACAGAAGCACACAGGTGCCGCTAAATTGAGATTGAAGTGATTTTAAAATTTGAGCAACTCCCAATAGATTTGCAGTATGAAAATCATGTCCGCAAGCATGCATCACTCCTTCATTTTGAGAGCGGTATGTAACGTCGTTTTCCTCATTGATAGGCAATGCATCCATATCTGCCCTAAAGATCACCACCTGATCAGATACCCCGGCATAGCCTTCAATACAAACTAATATTCCTGTGGTTGCTACTTCCTCAAAAGTCAGTTCCATGGCCTTTAACTGCTCCTTGATATAAGCGGAAGTATTAAATTCCTGAAAAGAAAGTTCCGGATATTGATGGAGATGTCTACGGTGCCGTATTACATCAGGCAGCACCTTGGCTACATATTGTTTTATATATAATTTATCCATGAGACCAAATTCAAATAAAATCGTTACCGATCATTAAAAGTAACGAACGTAAAAATATAGAACGATAACGGTAATTAATAACCACCAATAAAAAGGGTTTCGGACGCCTTTATTATGCTTACGTTCTGATTCAGGCAATTTTAAGCTTTCTTTATCCCATATTAATCCCTTCAAATCCATTTCGGCTGCTGGCTTAGTAACTAAACTAACCAGGAAACAAGCCAACATACAAGTCCAAAAAACAATTCCTGTACGATTAAAGAAAGGCATTTCTGGTAAAAAGAATTCTAAGATAAGCGAGAGCGGTATCGATATAAACCCAGCTGTAAGTGCTCCTGCCGAAGTGGTCCGTTTCCAAAAAATCCCCATCAAAAACATGGTTGCAATACCGGGTGTAAACAAACCATAAAGGTTCATCAGGTATAAAAAAATCGGTTTGTCTGAATAACTGATCAATAAAATAGAACTCATAATCCCGATCATGATAATAATAACACCAGACCTTTTGCCAAAACTTACAGCTTGTTCATCGGACGCTTTTTTATTAAAATATTCCAGATAAATATCCATGGTAAGAATTGTTGTACAGGAATTAATTGCTCCCGAAATATGCGACATGATCGCAGATATTAATCCCGCCATTACAAGACCAATCAATCCTTTAGGAAGCAACTGTTCGACTAAAGTAGCAAACAAAAGGTCTGGTTGATCCAAATGTGGCAAAAATAAAGGTGCAACCAGAGCTGGAATGGTAATAATCAAAGGCACCAAAAACTTAAGATAATTACCAAAAATAACCCCCATACGTCCATGCCATTCATTTTTCGCTGCTAAGACACGTTGCACAATAAATTGATTTGTGGCACAATAAAAAACACTGATACACAACAAACCACCTAAATACATCGTCCAAGGGAAATCGGGATCATCTGCTGGATAAAACATCTTCCAATCTCGACTTGAATCAATAACAGACTGTACGCCTCCAGCTTCTTTTATCGTAGCAAAAGTAAGCACAACACCTCCTACAACAAGTACAACCAGTTGCACCATCTCTGTCCAGATCACAGCGCGCAAACCACCTGTAATGGTATATATTCCGGTCAATATTGCGAGACCAAATACACTATACATAATTGGGATATCGAACAAGGCGTGCAATGAAAGTGCTCCTAAAAAAAGAACCGCTCCAATTTCCACGAAAATATAAGTAAACAGGATCAGCACAGCATAAACTGCTCTCGTAGCTTTGCCAAATCGCTTCTGCAGATATTCGGGTATGGTGTAAAAGCCATTTCGGAGATAAAAGGGTAAGAAAACCCATAATAGTGCATTAAATCCAATAAGAATAGCTCCCCACTCTAAAGTAATCGCCACAAAACCTCTGCTATAGGCTGCTCCCATCGCTCCGACTAAATGATGACTGCTGATATTTGCGGCTATAATACTCCCTCCAATCATCCACCATGGCAACTTGTCTCCTGCTAAAAAGTAATCTCTTTTAGTCTTTGCATTAAAACGGGAGGCATATAAACCTAATAATAAAATGGCTAATATGTAGATAACAAATATCGATATGTCAATAAGTTCTAATTTCATAAAGTCAGCTTTTGAATGGCTTGGGTGATGTGTTGAATAACTTTTTCAAGGCTTCCTGCCGCATATGGTGTTTGCCAAACTGCATACAGATCTTTTTCAAAGAGATCCGCCGGAGGTAAATATCCAACATATCCATTTGCGATATTTATAAATGCAATATTTTGATCTGGAAACGTTTTTCGCAGTTGCTCCTGAGCAAGAGAATACACTTCATTTGCCTGTGCTATTACAAGAGCATTGCCAAGTTGCCATATCCAAATGGGTATATCAACAGTTTTATGATCGCCAATACCTCGACGGGTATTGATCTTTCTCCATAATCTATCTTTCATAACCCGATCGTCACATAATTCGTATTCGAGCATCAAATCTGCTACTGCAGGCAGTTCTTTGTAAGCTACTGTAACCCGTAATATATGAGCTGTCATCCGGTTGTCTCGCTTCTTTTCTTGTAGACCCCACAATGCTAAAGGTGCTCCTGAAATCAATGCTCCTTTAAAAACTAAACTGCTGTTATTTTTAGGAATAGATTCTATTGTGGAAATAACGGCATATCCAAGTTGTCGACCGTGCCTATCCACTACGGCGGGATCGGAAACATATTGTTCTTTTGGAGCTAAGTCGCCTGAAGCACCTTGTAAAAATAAACATGAACATTTCGTATAGCCTTCTACCACTTCGCGCATAGCACCGATATAATCTGGAGATAACATGGTATTCTCATGCGCGAAGGTTGTAGGATGACAGGCATAATTAACCACAGTTGCGATGTGCGTTTCATGTTCGTCTCGCACTACGCCAACTAATAAAGTATCGTCAGCGATCTCCATTGGATTGTATCCGATAAGATATGTGCCATGGTCATCATAATCCCGCTTAGAGGCTAAATTACAAGATCCATATCCCCAAGTTAGAGTTCCGCTTTGTTTCTGTTGCATTCCCTCTTCAATAAGTCCAACAGCTGTTTCCGCTAAAAAATTGAGATAAGGTACAATTAAATCGCCGCCAGGTTTATCGCTGTCAGTGGAACAGATACTTGGTCCTGCGTGTGTATGGGAAAGGCAGATGAGCAGTTGCTCTTCTCGAAGGTTAAATTTATGAAGGATATAATTTCGCAGATTTTTTTCGTCGGTACTATTCTTCCACCACCCAAGGTCGGCCGTGATCCATACGAGAACATCCTGATCTCCACCTTCAATAAGCAGACATTGCATCATCAAAGGTTTGTGAATACTTTTCGCTAAATCGTGCTTTGCGGCTCCCCAATTTCGCGCATAAATAGCTAAAGGAGGCGTGATATCAGCAGCGGTTGCAGCAAATAACCCTGAAAAGGTATCATTTGGTTGTGTTTCGGTTCGCTTAGTGGTCATTATCAAGGTTTATTTCGGTTTAATTGGTCATCATTGACAGATTCTATTTTTCAAATAGTTATTTTCAATAATTGCAGATTCGGATATTGCCATCATTTTCAATCCCATCTGATAATTAGCGGTATCTTATCGATTTTACTTTTTCCGCATCAGAGAAAGCCCCCCGTCCATTAAAATTGTACTCCCCGTAAGATGTCGATTTTCCGGAAGACACATCCAGCAGATCTGCTTTGCTACTTCCTCTGATTCAATAAGTGCCTGAACGGGTACATGATTTTGCGCTTCGGCAGCAAGCTGTGGATCTTGTCTCCATACTTCTTTACTTACTCCAGCATTAACATAACCTGGAGCGATTTCATTGACACGGATGCCTTTTCCGGCATAGGTCAGAGCCATAGTTTGACATAACATTCTTACTGCAGCTTTTGAAACCGAATAAGCGGGTATATTTTCGTGAACAGCATGGGCGGCCCAGCTTCCTAAAAATACAACATTCCCCTTTATCCCTAATTTCACAAAAGATTTACAAGCACTATTTGCCATAAAAAACGAACCGTTCAAATTCACCTGGATTTCATTTTGCCATTCTTCAGTTGTAATCTGTTCTAAATTTTTTAGGGTTACTGTTGCAGCGTTGACAATTGCAACGTCGATATGTCCCCATCTGTTCTCAATATCCTGTATCCACCTCTCGACCGCTGATCCATCACCGACATTAACCTGTTGATAGTGATAATCTATATTTTGATCATCTAACACCGTAAGTTTGCTTAATGCGGCTTCTGGCGATCGCACATCTGCGATCGCTATTTTCGCTCCATGTTTACCAAATTCATGTGCTACAGCTAGTGCGATATCGCCCAAACCTCCGGAAATCAAAACCGCTTTATCTTTAAAACTATTTTCCCAAATGCTCATGTTGTTTTTATTACCAATCGCCTACACTGCCATCTTTGTAAAATGTACGCTGTAGATGTTCTTGTTTAAATGGATGTTTTTTTACTTCTTCCTCATTAATTTCTATCCCTAATCCCGGTCGGGTATTTGGAAGCACAATACGCCCTTCTTTTTGTACTGTAAAGCCTTCCGAAACAACGTCAGAACGCCATTCCACATCATTATGTACACTTTCGCAAATAATATAAGAAGGAGTTGCGAAACCGAGTTCAAGTGATGCTGCTGTACTGACAGGCCCTTGGGGATTATGCGGAGCCATGGAAACGCGGTAAGCTTCGGCCAATGCTGCAATACGGCGCGCTTCTGTAAGACCGCCACAATGGGTAATGTCTGGCTGAATAACACTTACTGCTCTTTTTTCCAGTAATTCCCGGAAAGCATGTACACCGACCAAACGTTCTCCCGAAGCGATCGGCGTCGTGACTGCACGTTGAATCAATGCAATATCATCCATGGTTTCTGGCCAGCAGGGTTCTTCAAAGAAATAAAGTCCGTAGGGTTCCAGTGCCTTAGCAAACATCAACCCCATTCTAGGACTGGGGCGGGCATGACAGTCGACCATGATGTCAATATGATCACCTACAGCTTCACGCATAGCACGCACACAGGCCTCTGCATATTTAATTGGCTGTAAACCTTCTAGCGACATGGTCTCTGGCACTGCCATTGATTTGAATGCCGTAAATCCTTCTTCGACGGCCTGCTGCGCGAGCTCCCCAAATCTTTTAGCATCTCCAGGTGCAGTTTCATAGAAATCTTCCATTTTCCCACCCCCAAGGTGGCAATACAAACGCACATGATCGCGTACACGGCCACCCCAGAGTTCATGACACGGTACTTGATGAATTTTACCTAAAATATCCCAAAGTGCAATATCGATACCACTGATGGCCGTTCCTCTGACAATACCGTTGCCATGCCAAAAATGTTGTCGGTACATCATCTGCCAGAGATGCTCTATGCGTCTAGGATCTTCGCCAACAAGCAACTGCGAGATATCTTCAATCGCTCCTACAACACTTTTTGTATGCCATTCAAGTGTAGCTTCTCCCCATCCCCATAATCCCGGCTGATCGGTGACAACTTTCACAAAAATCCAATTCCTCATCCGTGCATGACACACATAAGTTTCGATAGCTGTAATTTTCATTCGTTTATAATTATATCGTGTTAGTCTATTTTCATCATATACAGTAATAACCCACTCCTAATTCATGAGCTCAAAACAGGCTCTTTAAGTTACAGGTATTCGTATAAAACTTCGGTAGTGATAAAAAACTTCTTGTGCATAATTTCTACTTTTTGAAAAAGATATGCTTTTGAAGGTTCTGGTTTATAGCTGTTATAATTGATCAATTACTTTTTTTGTTTTATCCAATGTCTCTGCTATATCTGCAATAGAATGTGCATAGGATATACTTCCTTGTTTAATCGCTGCAGGGAAATTAAAAATCCCATTTTCAATCAACTTTTTACGATACGTTACATCAAACTGAAAATCGTGATGTGTCAAAATATCATGAAAATCTACAGGCGCATGATCCATAAAATAAGCACAGAATGCGGATCCTTGACGAGCAACATAATGTGTGATACCTTTCGTTGTAAAGATATCCCGCAACCCTTCTTCCATCATTTTACCTAAAGATTCAACATGCCCGTAAACATCGCAAATGGGATCAGCTAGTTTCTTCAAAGTAGCTATTGCCGCCGCTGTGGTCAATGGAAATGCATTGAACGTTCCCGCAATAAGGACTCTTTCTTTCTTTTCGGGATGTACAAAATAATCCATATACTTCTTCTTTCCTGCAATCACGCCTAAAGGATAACCGTTGGCAACCGCTTTTCCAAAAGTCGAAAGGTCCGGCTGTATACCACACAGAGATTGATAACCTCCCAACGCGTGTCTAAAACCGGTCTTTACTTCATCGAATACAAGTAAGAATCCATTCTCATCTGCCAATTTACGTAAACCTTCTAAATATCCAACTGTAGGTTTTACAATTCCAATGTTCTGTAAAATAGGCTCGAGAATGATACAGGCTATTTCGTATCTTTTAATTAAATAAGCAATAGATGCTAAATCATTATAATTAACAATATGTACAAGTGAGCTGTGAGATTTAGGAACACCGGCAGATGAAGAATCAAAAGGATATTCACCAGGAGAGACACGAGCTCCGATATCTTCCAAGGTACTGATGACATTACAAGAAACGTCGTTATGCCAGCCATTGTATCCGCCCTGCATAACAATAATATGATCGCGTTTTGTTGCCGCACGTGCTATTCTTATGGCATGATAAGTCGCTTCAGAGCCTGTTGTTGTAATCTGAATACAATCTACGGTTGGTACACTTTTACAAAATAAAGAAGCAAACTCACCTTCAAGAGTGGTTGGTCCAGCTCCCATTAAAATGGAATTATCCTGTAAAACAGCCGTCACTGCCTGATTAATATCCGGATCATTATGTCCTAGAAAAGAAGCTGCAAATCCCGCCTGATAATCGATATACTCATTACCATCTAAGTCGCGAACACGACTTCCTTTCCCGCTCTCAAAGCAGATATTTGGCTCGGATTTTCTGTTCAAGGAAACCACTCCTCCGGGTATCCATTTTTCATTTTCCAGTAATAAACTGTTAGATTTAGATCTGATCATATTGAATGTAAATTTTATAATTCCTGTTTACTTAAACAAAACAATTAACCAACATATAACAGGTAGAAGATTTTAATCTCCAAGAGCAGACACTAGGTTGTAATGGATATTAGTGTTATTATAATGTTTATAATTGATTGCTTATTATGTATACTAAATTACACTAAAAATGTATACATTTAAAATATATTTTGAATTTTTATGAAAATAAATGCAAATCATTCCATTTTACTCGAAGACCTCCAGTTTCCTGAAGGCCCTGCTTTTGATAAAAAAGGAACATTATGGTTCGTGGAACAGCTTAATGGCAGTATTAGTGAATATAATAACGGAATACTAACACGCCATTTGGTAGGTGGTCGACCGAATGGAATAGCTATAGACCAAACAGATTTAATATGGTTCTGTGATTCGCTAAACAATGAAATCAGAACGTACAACCCCGCAACAAGCACGGTTAACACCATTGTATCGCACATAGACGGGATGGCACTTAATCTACCTAATGACCTTGCGTTTGACGAGTTAGAAAATCTGGTATTCACGTGTTCAGGTGAACAATTACATCTGGGAGATGGCTATTGCTGTGCTCGCAACAGAATGGGAAAACTTGTCAAAATAGAAACCATTCGTTTTTATCCCAACGGCTTAGCTTTCAGCAAAGACGGACGGCACTTATACTTATCAGAAACTGGAACACAACGTATTTGGAAGGGAAATTGGGATAGTAAATCCTTAACTTGGAATAACCCAGAAGTCTTTACGGAGACCGGAGGACCTGTAGGACCAGACGGAATGGCATTTGATGAATTAGGCCGACTTTACGTAGCGGTATTTGGTTCTTCATCGATTCATGTATACGACCATAAAGGAAATATAGATCAGAAAATTAAACTCTCGGGTGCGAATCCAACAAACTGTGCATTTGACCCAATTAACAAATTAGGGCTTATTATAACGGAAGCAGAAAAGGGGCAATTATTAAGTTATAAAACTGATTTAAAAGGAATTGTATAAAAAAAAGAACTAAAGAGTCTATTAAAACTCAATAGACTCTTTTTCTCCCCGATCTAAATGTTCCAATAAGGTATCGATCGATTCCTTCAACTTTCCATTTTTCAAATAGTCAACTATTCTGCGATGTTCTACATCGGTTTGTTTGTAGTCGTCCATATGACTGAGTGCATTTCCTAGCTTGAGATGAAATAAAGGAATATTACTATTATGATAGATCTGCAATAACCGCTCATTACCGGTCGCTTCAATTATTTTTTCATGAAATTTAACATCTGCTTCACATGCTCCGCCATAATATCCTTTCTCGACCATAGATGTAAAGTCTTCACAGATAAGCTCCAGCTCTTTAATCGTCTGTTTATTATTTTTGCTAAATAGAATTTTCAGAGCACCAACCTCTAATAATTCACGTAGTTCACGAATATCTTTGATATCATCAGCTGTCATTTTTTTCACAAAGCAACCTCCCTTTTCGCCATACTCCACCAATCGCTCACCCGACAATCTCATGAAAGCTTCTCGAATAGCCACCCGACTAACGCTTAATTTTTCAGCCCACAGACTTTCTACTAATCTTGCTCCACCAACAAGTTGATTTGACAATATTTTCTTACGTATCTCCTGATACGCTTTATATGACAACGAGTCTTCCTTCATTTTGTATACAATTTTATTCAAAAATAAGAATACATCCGCTATATTACAGCATACTTTGGATATATTCTTACATGGCACTATAAAAATATAATAGTTGATTACATTTGCATTAATTAATACTCAAAACTGATTCTGATGCAACATAGGAGCGCTCTAGCTTGATGGTAAAATTTCCACCCGTAGTTCTAAAACTTAAAACATGTTTACCTGCATCGACGATCGTGTTAAAATTTACAGCTAAGTCTTTACTGCTTACATTCCAAAAGCCTTCTTTCACTCCGGCAAAAATCACTTCTTTTTCCTCTCCTGCTGGAATCTGGAGATGAATAATTTCATCAAGAAGATTCTTTCCTTTTGATATATAGACAATCTTATCTGCTACATGAAGCAAATAATAGTTACTGAACTCTTCGTATGCTACCTTCAATGGTTGCGCATCCCCATCAACCATTTGAAATATAGTTAAAAACTGATCTGCTTTATTACTTTGTTTAGGAGCATACATAATACGATAACCACTTGCTTCTGGCCATTTCGAATTCACTTCATATGCTGCTCCAAAAACATGACTGGACTCTTTACCCCCCAATATCTCAAGGGTACGGTCTTCTTTTTTTGGCAACAACATATCAACATAGGTCTTCCCTACTTTACCTTTCAATTCACTTTTCAAGACCAACCTTCCTTGTTCTTCAATTGGCGCATTTAATGTATTAATTTGCCAATATTTTTTAAACGTTGCATCTTGTACCAGCATATCATCGGTCAGAATAATCGCAGCCGGCACATCCTTGCGTTCCAGATTCAAAAAAAGAAAACCTCTGGAGTAGGACGTCATCTTTGCTGTATAAGCAGCTGTTAAATCCATGTTATAATAACTAAATCCTATTTTTTTAGCAACATCTCCTAATGCTGCTGACCGAACAAATCCAACATTGAACCAGGGATCTTTTTGCGTTTCTTCGGGAGTTTTCGGAAACCTTTGACTGAACCGTGTACCACCATCATTTGTCTTGGTTCTAAACAACAACTTCTCATTAGGATCCACTGCCATCATCATACTGTGAGATACAGAACGTTTATTAAAATTAAAGTCATAAGGGGATCCATAAGACAGGTACAAACCCAAATCACCAACTTGTATACCGCGATAATAAATCTGCAACGCACCTGCATCAGCATGTTGATGATTACCAAAATGATAACCACCTCCTTTTATTTCAGCAACCACATCATCACTGCTAGGCTCTTGATTCCATCCCGTACGCACAACCATACTCCCTAAAACTGGGCCAAAGTCTTTAGCTAGCGGAAGGGTAGTCTGATCATACTCAGGCTTTACATCGGGATCGTTCAGCAGTAAAAACAGAATGGGATTATTAGGCAACCCTCCTTGTTTATAAAACTCACCTTTAATAATCCTATTTCCGGAAAAAGCATAACACAATAGCATCGTCTGCGGGTTTTTCCAATAGAATTCATCGCTCGCCGAATATTTTACATTAAACATATCACCATCTCGAAGCATTTTTCCATCTGGTGTACGCATATAGAGCCAATAGTCACTCATATTTTTTATATTATCATCAAAAACAGAATAACCCAACATACGGTAATATAACCACACGGCATGCATTTCCCATCCAAACCGATATCCTCCATAATCAACACCTTGATTATGACGTGGTGATTGATATTCAAATTTGCGCATCGGTACCAATTGCTCTAAAATAGTATATGAGATATACTTATAAGGTTCTGGATCTTCATCATATACAGCTAAACTCCAAGACAACATATCTCTGCATATCTGCGCTTCATTACCATGCCCATTGATGATACTTTCCAGACCATAAAAAGGTGGCCAACCAATTTCCATATCGCGCACCAACCGTTTAAAGTCTAATCTTAATGCAGTTTTGGTCTGTGTATCGATTAAAGGGTAACACCAATCATAGACTAATGCCCCTGTATAGATCGCCCTTCCCAATTCTCTGGTTATATCTCCATGTGTCACATTTCCAAATTCCAATACAGAGAGATACTTTGTCACTAAATCAACGGCTTCTCTACCAACAGAGACATCTTGGGTCATTAAATAATAGAATGCTTTCTGCTCGATAACCTGTTCCAATTTTTCATCATAAAAAACTTCTTTGCTGCGATCAAATTCCATAGGATACGGTTTTAGGGAAGCTGCTTTCACAGCTTCCCAGGCAACCTTATTCTCTGCAGCTAACAATCTACTTTTCACTATAGGCAGACTCTCTTTATTAACCCATAATCGCGGTCTTTCGGCACTTGGAACTATCTTAGGTTTATACTGCTCCGCAGCCAATGGTGCAACAGGTGGAACATATGGCCTTATTGCAATCGTACTCACCAATACTTGAGCAGGGAGCCAGATCTTTAATTTTTGTTTCTTTTCGGTGATTTCAAATTTACCCAGCACCTGCTTACCAGCATTATAACGATCATAGACAATACGTTTTGTTAGTCGAGCAGCTCCAATTTGAAAATAAGCATAAGCGGTTAACAAACCTGTTGTATCCTGTTTCTTCAATAATTCCATATTTACGGGCTGCGACTCCGTCTCCAGTACATATATTCCCGGCTGGTCAACTTGAATGTCAACTTCTACATCCGCCATACCTTTTTGATAACTATTATGTCCGGCTGCATTTAAGCACACACCAAGCTGACCTTCAACTTTACGTACGACAGTTGTCTTCTTATTTACTTTCCCGTATTGCAACAAGATAACCGAACCCGCTTTTTCTTGCCCCAATGAAAACAAACTAGATAAAATCAGGGAAACTATTAAAATAAACCTATTAAACATCTTCTTATAAAATCACTAATAAATTAAAACTTCTGATCTGCATCTAACATGCAAATATCTGGGCAGTAATACTTATTCCCAACCCGGATTTTGAGTTAAAGCAGGATTGACATCCCTCTCTGATTGCGGTATTGGCCATAAATAATAATGATCGGGGAAACCTCTTTGTCTGATTTTAACTCCTGTAAATTCTGTCATCCATACACCATCAACGACACCTTTAGCGATCTTCCATCTTCGGATATCAGAATAACGCTGCCCCTCTCCACACAACTCAATCATACGCTCATGTCGAATTTTTTCGCGCATTTGCTCTTTATTTAATCCTTTTGAAAGAGCAGGCATATTTGCACGATTACGAACAGCATCAACTGCGTCGTAGACGCTCTGATCAGCTCCAGCACTTTCATTTTGAGCTTCAGCATACATCAACATCACATCTGCCAAGCGTATGAGCGGAAAGTTTTGAGGCATATTGTCTTGTAATACATATACCGAACCTGTTTCTACAAATTTTCGCCAAGCATAACTACCAGCTGTCCAAACAGGCACATAAGCCTGAGGATCAGAAGTCACCACAGGGAATTTATATAAATATTCCACCCCACCTTTACCGACAAAGGTTGACCACGGTAAAACTACAGACTTCTGTAAACGGAGATCTCTGTTTTCAAAGAGCTTTCTCACTGAAGATTCATCTGTCCAATCGGCAGGATTGTCAGGATTAAAAGTCGTTCCCTGTGCATTCCTAAAATTCTTAAAGTCAAATGGAGTACCGTCTTTCATTTCATAAGCATTTATTAATGCAGGTGTTGGGCGTGTACGCTGAGAACCAGAAGTCGCCCCCCTGGCATTACCGTAGTTTCTATCGGTTGCTAAACCATTTCCCTGCTCGGCAATATACTGTACATCAAAGATAACTTCACTATTATTATTTCCAGCTACACGAAATAAGTTATGGTAGTCACTTACTAATGTTCTATCACTTTTTTGCATCAACTCTTTAAAATCTGCTGCGGCTTTTTCATACTCTTTAGCCCACAGATGCGCCTTTCCACGCATCGCTAATGCTGCCCATTTTGTAATACGCCCTTTGCTTGACTGACCATAACTTGCTGGTAAAAGCTGATAGGCATCTGTCATATCCTTAACAATAAAATCATAAACTTCCTTTTCACTATTTCGTGCTTTGTATGATTCATCTACATTCATAGGATAATCGTAAAGAGGTACAGCCCCAAAATAATCCCATAACTTGAAATAGAAATAACTCCTAAAAAACTTCGACTCTCCTAGCGTACGATTTTTAGTTTCTTCGCTCATCTGGATGCCCGGTATATTTTTCAGTGCCGTATTAGCACGATAGATCCCTTTAAAAAAGATACCCCATGAAGTCGAGTAAAATGATGCATTTGCAGGAAACACTCCGGTTGTCAAACCGGTAGCAAATGACTGATAAGAGATATCAGTAAAATCATCCATCATTCCATACATAACGATGCTATTTGTAAACTCACGATTGGCGTGATAAATAGCATCAACACCCATTACCGCGTCTTTTTCTGATTTCCAGAAATTGCCTTCTGATAAACCTACTAATGAATTTCGATCCAGAAAATCATCACAAGAACTAAGAAAACAGATAGACAATGAGGCTAATATTATTTTGCTAATTTTTTTAATCATGACTTTTCTATTAAAATGTAACATTTAAACCAACCACCCACTGCTTCATTAATGGATAGGAGACACTGGCATTCTCAGGGTTGTATCCTTTAAAAGTTGTGAACGTGAAATAATTCTCAAGATTTGCATAAACCCTTAATCTATCTACTTTAAATTTAGAAGTCATCGCTTGGGGTAAAGCATATCCTAACTGAAGTGATTTAATTCTGAAATAAGAGGTATTGTACAACCAATAATCACTATACATCGTATTTAAAGCTGATCCTGAATTTAGTAACCTTGGATATTCTTTTGATTTATTTTCAGGTGTCCAACGGTTTAAAATTTCTTCGCGTTGCAAGAATCCTTCATTGATATTGAACGTATTAAAACCATCATTGCCCCAATATTCCTTTACTCCTCCGGTTCCCTGACCAATAACACTGAGATCAAAACCTTTGTAACCCACATTCATATTTAATCCATAGGTGATTTTTGGTAATGCAGAATACGCTTTTACCACCCGGTCTTGATCATTAAAGATCTTATCCCCATTGGTATCCTTGTAAAGCATATCCCCTGGCTTTGGAACACCTCCCACATAAGTACCAAAAGTGTAACCATCGGCCAGCAACTGATCTATTTCGGCCTGGTCCTGGATAATCCGATCAAACTCTAAGAGATAATAACTATTGAAGGCATTATTTTCCTGTGTAATAGTCGCTGCATTTATAGATTTTGAACCATTAAACTTGGTTACTTTATTATTTACTGTAGACAGGTTACCTGCAATATGATAAGTTAAATCCCGACCGATCTTACCTTGGTACCCTAACTGAAACTCCATTCCCTTGTTTTTCATTTCGGCAATATTTTGCCATGGTGGTGAAAAATTACCTAACACAAGTGGAATCGGAATTTTAGTTAAGATATCACTAGTTGTTTTATCAAAGTACTCCACAGTTAAAGTTAATCGATTTTTTAACAAGGCCAAGTCAACACCAACATTCGTGATCGTCGTAGTCTCCCATTTAATCTTACTATTGGCGAGCTCCTTTGGAGCGACACCTTGCTGCAATTGACCTCCAAATGGATAAAGGTAAGACCCATAAACAACTTGATATGTGTAGTCTCCAATTCGATTATTTCCTAAACGTCCCCAGGATCCTCTTATTTTTATATCGCTGAATGTACTTTTCAATCCTTGTGCAAACGATTCTTCCAAAACTCTCCAGCCGGCAGAAAAAGAAGGAAAGAAACCCCATCGATTCTCTTTTGCAAACCTCGAGGAACCATCATACCGTGCATTAGCTTCGAATAAATACTTTCCTTTATAATCATAATTAACACGTCCAAAATAAGATTGAAGAGCATCGTCTGTTCCTGAACCATTTATAGCTTCAAGATTAGCTCCTGCGTCAAGAATATAGATCGCATCATCACCTAAGATATCATTCTTCTTCGCATCAAATTTATCCATACGATTATATTGCTGATCGAAACCAAATAACACCGCAAGATTGTGGCTTTCATTGAAAGTTTCTCTATAACGCATAAGCGTATTCAACACCGTTGAATAATCGCGACGGCTTCCATTGAACAGACTATTGACACTCGGTTTCTTTTGATATTCAAAATCAGTCTGGAAATTCCAAAGAGAGTAGGGACGTACATATTCCCAATCTCGATTATTCCCATAATTAAAACCAAAGCTACTCTCCCATTCTAAATTTTTCAATATATTAACGATACCAAAAAACTTTAATCCCAAACGTTGCTTTTCGTAATTCCCTCTTGTATTATCTACATAAGCTCTAGGATTTGATCCTGCAGGTAAACCTTTAAACATCTCACCTCCATATCGACCATCTTCATATACCGGAATCACTCCTGGTGTAGTATTGCGGATACTCGAAAAGAAACTAGAGACATCTACCGGCCCACGATCTGACCACGATCCAAAAACGTTCCCTCCCAGGGTGAGGAAGTTTTTTATTTTCGAATCTGCATTAATTCGAAAATTGTATCTTTTAAAATTTGAGTTATCAATAATTCCCTTATTATCGAGATATCCCAATGACATCGCAAAACTGCCCTTCTGTCCTCCTCCACGAACAGATAGATTATGTTCTGTTAACATAGAGCTTTTTAACATTTCATCGTACCAATCCGTATTAGGATAAAGCGGATTTCCTGCTGCAGACTCTCTACGCCACTCTTCAATAAGCGTATTTGGATATTTCTCACGACCTTCAGATTCATTAACCAATTCCATATGTGTAGCCATATCGGTGATAAATCCGATATTTTTAGACGCTGACTGCCGTCCTGCGTAGCCACTATAGGTAACAGTAAACTTATCTTCCTTTCCTCTTTTTGTCGTTACAAGAATAACCCCATTCGCTGCTCTTGATCCATAAATAGCGGAAGAAGAAGCATCTTTAAGTATGGAAACGTTTTCTACATCATTAGGATTAACATCATTTAACGCACCTGGAACACCATCAATAATAACCAAAGGAGATGCATCATTCATGGTCCCCTTACCCCTTACCAGGACATTAAATCCCTCAGCACCTGGAGCAGCGGAAGTCTGCGATATATTCAAACCGGAACTCATGCCCACTAATGCTGATGATAAATTCATGGTCGGCCTACTTGTAGTGGATTCATTAAATTGAACAGAAGAAACAGCTCCTGTCAAATTAGCCTTTTTCTGGGTTCCATAGCCCACAACTACAACCTCATCTAAGGCTTCTACAGAAGAAATCAAAGTAACTGAAGCCGCTTCGTTGGCTCTTAGGACTTGACTAGTAAATCCAATAAGTCTAAACTGCAGTTTATCAGTTTTACTCCCCTTGATAACATATGAGCCATCTCCAGCTGAAGATGAAACGTACCCTGTCGTCAAATTCTTAATTTCTACACCTGCAAGTGCATTCCCGTTGGGATCTACTATTCGGCCATTAATCATATCCTGTTTGGCTAGAAGAGACAAAGAGATTTCTCGATTCTCCAAGGCCGTTGAAGAAAGAGGAAGCACTGCCAGAAAATTAATGACAGGGACAAGGAGAAGACCTGATTTTGCCTTACCCCAAAGCCTGTTTCGGTTGATGTGTGTTTTCATTATTTATCTTGGTTTATAATTGTAAACATTTTAAATATTAGCACTGAATTCGACTAAGTGATGATAAAATCTATTCTATAGCGTTCAAATGCGCTGATTTATTCATCTTTACACCGATCCATTTATGCTTCATGGATTGATGTTACTACATATGTATTTCTTTTTCAAGACTTAATTGGCAATTAACTATCTGAGATATTGATCTCGGTAAAACTCTATAATTTCGGTTACGCTAGGTATCGTCGCAACAGTTGTTTTCATAATTATGTATACAATTATATAAAACTTTTGTAAACAAAAAAAATATTTTTTTTGATACAGAACAAGTTGTGATTACCGAAAGATGATACAAACAATTAAAATATTGGATTTTAATGGCCAGAAGCTTGTTTTTAAAAATGTAATCTATATAAACTTAATTTTGTATACATTTTTTATTGCAACTTCGCTACAGAATTTCTACATTTGAATCAGCGCATCAAAAATCAATTAAAATCTGAGATGCACATAAACCAAATTATTAATCCATGTTTAGAAGAAATGATTTAATCGTGTTCGCACTTGCCTTTGGTTTGTTTTTTAATGCTTGCCAGAATCGTGAACAACTTCCTGAAAATGCTGAATTTGTCAAATTAGATAAAACTTCTTTGGCGCTTACCATCGAAGCGGACAGCCTTGACGTCCCTTGGGACTTGCAATACGATAAAAAAAGTAGATCTATTGTTTTTTCTGAAATAGCTGGTAAAATCAAAAGATTGGATTTAGAGACACGTCAAATAGAAACACTACTACAGATCCCTGATGTATATCATAAGCGAACATTAGGATTATTAGGTATGGCGTTATATCAGCCCAAAAATGGACCGGCTTACCTTTTTGTTTCTTACACGAGCATGCTTGGGGATAGTATCTACTCCAATCTGGTGCGCTATGAATACAATAATAAACCAATCAATCCTAAAACTTTACTCCGGATACCGGGTAGTACAGGTCATAATGGTTCTCGTATTATTATTTCCAACGATCAAAAAGTGTTGTGGGCTACTGGAGATGCTGCTAGTGACACTTTCGCTCAAGATAGCACTGCTATGAATGGTAAAATTCTGCGATTAAATATTGACGGTTCTATTCCTACTAATAATCCTATTCCTCATAGCTACGTCTATGCTTGGGGATTTCGCAATATGCAAGGACTTACACAATCATCATCAGGAAAAGTCTATACTTCTGAACATGGGGACGCTATCGAAGACGAAATCAATTGGATTCAACCTATGCATAATTATGGATGGCCACAAATTGAGGGAATGCACGACACAGATGCCGAGATAAAAATTGCTTCACATTCCTCAAGAACAGAACCTATCCGATCTTGGACACCTGTCATTGCTCCAGCTGGTCTAGCATATTACGGTAGCAATACGATACCCGAATGGACCAATACCCTTTTACTAACAACACTAAAGGATCAATCACTCCGTATCTTGAAACTTTCAGAAGATGGAACTCAAATTACTGATGAACATATTTTATTTTCAAAATACCTCGGCAGACTTCGTTCAGTACTTGTTGTCCCTAATGGAGATGTATATTTTTCAACGAGTAATAGAGATTGGAATCCGCAACCAGGGTTTCCTAGATTAAAAGACGATATTATTTATCGTCTCCATCCGACAAACATACTTTCAAAAGCTCCAATCTTACCGACAAAACCTGAAGCCAAAATTGCAAAAAGCGGAAAAGAATTATATAAAGCATATTGTGGATCTTGCCACAAGGAAAATGGAGAGGGACTTGCCCCTTCTTTTCCGCCACTTTCCAGATCTGCCATGGTAAATGGATCTGAGCAGATCTTAATAAAAACAATACTTAATGGATTGTCTAAAAAGGAGATAAATGGCACTAAGTATGAAGGTGCAATGCCCTCTTTTTCATTTCTTAAAAATGAAGAAATAGCATCAATCGCAACTTATATCAGAACTCATTTTAGCAATCAAGCGGCTTCTGTAAACGCTAATTCTGTTCAATCTAACCGATAATATATCATGGAAACAATCACAAATAAGAAATCAAAGACAAACTGGCTCTCCATATTAGGCCCGGGTATTATTACTGCAGCTCTTGTTTTTGGCCCAAGTAAAATGACCATAACCTCCAAAATGGGTGCAGATTATAAATATGACCTACTATGGGTCATTATTGTAGCCATATGTTTCATGATGGTTTTCACAACAATGGGAGCTCGTATAGGAGCACAAAATCAAGATTCTTTACTCACACTCATTCGGAAAAAATTCGGGAAACCGGTATCTATCGTAATCGGATTAGGGATTTTTTTGGTAGCAACATCCTTTCAATCGGGAAATTCTACGGGAGTAGCTATATCTATAGGAGAAGCATCCGGCACCAATCCGAAAATTTGGATTATTGTCTTTAATGTTATTGGAATCTTGCTTCTATTTTTTAGATCATTTTACAAAGTTCTTGAAAAGCTGATGCTGGTATTGATCATTGTGATGCTATTCTCATTTCTAACTACCGCAATCTTAGTCCAGCCAAATTTTCTGGAAATGACAAAAGGATTAATTCCCACGGTACCTTCAGGTTCAGTTGGGCTCATTATTGCTTTTACAGCATCCTGTTTTTCTCTTGTTGGTGCTTTCTATCAAGCCTATCTTGTTCAAGAAAGGAAGAAACTAACGAACACTAATAATCAAGATGGAACAGAAAAGGTAGGAAGTCGTGTTGGTATTATCATCTTGGGTATTATGAGCACAGGTGTACTTATTTGTGCGGCAAATATCTTGCATCCTCAAGGTATAAAAGTAACTTCTGCCAGTGAAATGGGAAGAGCCCTAGAACCACTCTTTGGAGATTATGCTTCTCACCTATTTTTTATCGGTTTGTTTGGTGCATCTTTTTCCTCACTTATCGGTAACGCGGTATTGGGGGGCTCCCTACTTGGTGATACATTCGGATACAGCAGCAATCTTAACAATAAGATGGTTAAGCTCTTTATCTCCTTCGTTATGATTGCAGGATCTGCTATTGCTCTGATATTTGGCAGCTTGCCTTTAGAACTTATTGTATTTGCACAGAGTATTACGATATTCCTTGTTCCTTTTATCGGCATTACCATGTACCTCATTGGAAATGATAAAGCAATTATGAAAGAGCATGTAAACTCGACCAGTACAAAAATTTGGGGGGCACTTGGCCTTCTCCTCATCATTGGTTTGGCCTTCAGTAATTTTATCAATTTAATAAACTAAATAAAATGAACAATAACTTAATCGAATTAGAAGATCAAATCTTAGCTCCTTCAGCTTCTTTAGTCGCTGATATAAAAAAAATAGAGGGTGATATCATGCTTTTGGGTATTGGTGGAAAGATGGGACCTAGTATGGGGAAATTAGCCGTACGCGCTATTAAAGAGGCAGGAATAAATAAACGCGTCATTGGGGTCTCTAGATTTTCGGACAGTAATGTAAAAACTCAATTGGAGCAAATAGGTATTGAAACCATTTCATGTGATTTATTAAATTCACATGAGTTACAACAATTGCCACAAGTACACAACATCATCTATTTGGCCGGCCATAAGTTTGGCACAACTGGTCGTGAAGATTTTACCTGGGCTATGAATACCTATCTTCCGGGCATGGTAGCAGAACATTTCAAAAATTCCCGAATTGTCGCATTCTCCTCTGGAAATGTACTTCCTTTTGTACCGGTAACAGCAGGTGGAGCTTCAGAAGAACTTACTCCTGAACCTATAGGGGAATATGCCCAATCCTGTTTGGGTCGCGAACGAATATTTCAACATTTTTCCAAAAAGAATCAAACAGATATATTGATGTATCGGCTCAATTATGCTGTAGATTTTCGTTATGGAGTATTAGTCGAAATTGCGAAGTCGGTTCTATCTGCTACGCCTATCGATCTAACCACAGAAAATGTAAATGTGATTTGGCAAGGAGATGCCAATGAGATTGCCCTACGTGCTTTACTACATTGCTCAAGTCCTGCTAAAATATTAAATGTAACTGGACCAGAAACACTATCCGTAAAATGGATTGCAGAACGATTTGGAGAGCTTCTAGAAAAGACTCCTGCCTTTATTAACGAAAGCGCCGGAACCGCCCTCCTCAACAATGCATCCGAATGCCATAAATTATTCGGATATCCACGAACGACCATACGGGAAGCCATTGAAATAACGGCACAGTGGCTTCAACAAGGAGGAGAACTTTTTAATAAAGAAACTCATTTTCAAGAAAGAGGAGGAAAATTCTAATGAAACATCTTGATATCAACTTACATAAACATTTACATTCAGGAACAGTCATACCTGCACATCCATTAGCCTTGCATGAAGACAGAACAATCGATGTAGAGAGGCAAAGATTACTCACAAATTATTACATACAAAGTGGCGCTGGCGGAATTGCTGTAGCAGTACATTCTACGCAATTTGAAATTCGAGATCCGGAAATCAATCTTTTTGAAACTGTATTAAAATTAGCTAGCCAAGAAATTGAAAAGGCAAATTTACAACGACCATTTCTTAAAATAGCGGGCATATGTGGCCCTACACAGCAAGCTTTAGAAGAAGTCCGTATTGCAATCAAACACAAATATGACATTGGATTACTCAGTATGGGCGGGCTTCAAGGATGGAGTGAAAATGAAATTCTGGATCGTACTCGTGCAGTAGCAGCTGAAATTCCAGTTTTTGGTTTTTATCTGCAACCATCGGTAGGTGGTCAGGTTTTTAGTTATGAATTTTGGCAGAAATTTGTTGAAATACCCAATGTTGTCGCGATAAAATGTGCTTCTTTCAATCGATATCAGACCTTAGACGTAATGCGTGCAATCGCTAACTCAACAAGAAAAAATGACATCGCTATGTACACTGGAAATGACGACAATATTATCGTTGACCTGATGACGACCTATCAATTTCCCGTAAACAATGAAATAGTTGAGATCGAATTTAAAGGTGGACTTCTAGGACATTGGGCTGTATGGACTAAAAAAGCTGTTGAACTCCTGGCTGAGATAAAAATGTACAAAAATAATAAGAAATTAGCGACTGAAAGTGCATTACTATCCAAAGCTATAGCAGTAACAGATAGCAATGCTGCTTTTTTTGATCCAGCTCATCAATTTCATGGTTGCATACCTGGAATACATGAAGTCTTGAGAAGACAGGGCCTTATGAAAGGTATATGGTGTCTAAATATCAATGAAAAACTTTCAATAGGTCAAAAAGAAGAAATTGACCGTGTCTATCGCGATTATCAACATCTTCATGATGATGAATTTGTAAAAGAATTTTTAAGCCGTTACAACGACAGTTCACAAACAGGCGATCGGTGATGCGGCATTGCAAATTCAATTAAAGGCACTGGAGATCAAAGGAAACTCGCTTCCCGAGATAAGTTCAATCAGTCTGATCCCTGTACGAAGTAAATTTTTCTATACCCGTTCTACTTATACAGATCGGGTATATTTTAATACAGTTTTTAATATTATAGTAATATGATTTGTGTTTACAACAACAGGATCAAATCATAATCTACATTTGCTGGAATAGGAAATCTACTTCAGAATGAAGTATTCAACAACCCTTACTAAAAAAGGCTTATCCGACAACAGATAAGCCTTTTCTTATTACTTTTTCCTCATTCTTCCCAAGAGCCTGCTGGTCACATAACTCACGACTGTCCCGACTATAGCCATCAGTGCTGTTTGCAGGACATCACCCAGCGAAAAGCTCGCCCATATCGAACAGAGTGTTCCGCCTAAGGTACCGATACGGATATCATTGGATTTCATCCTGTACCTCCTTATCTTGATTAGGTAGGAGACCGTCTGCTGTTGGCGGGTCTTCCTCCACTCCTTTATTGTCTTTATCCTCCAGCACAGTCTCCACCACACCAAGTCCCAGAGCAATGTATTTAATAATATTTAATGCCTTTCCCGGCAATTTAATCGGCGCCAGCAAGACCACTTGCAGCGCCGCACTTATTTTTTGAATTATCTTTTTCATGTTTTTAATTGTTAAAAGGCTATATAGTGAGAGAGTTAGTAGGTTACAAAGTCACTAATCACTTCGTTACTCCGTCACTGGTTACTCCAGAGAGCCGCAGGCTTAACCGAAAGGTCTAACGTTCCGACTGCGTAATTGCACCGAAAAAGAGGCGTTAAAAATGAATTTCTGTCTGAGTGAAACGAGTTTAAATTCATTTAGCCTATTCAAGGTGAAATAGCAAAAAGGAATGCAGCCTTGATGTTATGGATTAATGTTTATTTTTTCGGTATCCATGGTCTCCCTCCGGTCGGCTTTTGATTACTTTTTGTGTCAAGACAAAAAGTAAAAGCCCGTCGCGGCTCGAGCGACACTTCCTCCGTTACTTAATCACCAAATCCACCTCTTCCCCTTTGTCCCACATTTCATAGACTAAAGCCTTTAACTTCGCCAATGCTTTTCCGCTGAAATCACCTTTACCTTCACCAGTTAAAGTTGTGACTGGAGCGATACACCCTAAAAGCTCCTTTAGCGCATCATTTGCAGCATGGATCAGGATCGCTTCTCGTCCTAATACATGCGGAATACCGATCTGTTCCCCATGTTTTGGATAACGCCGCTTCTCCAGTTTATATTGACCTATGGGGATACAGCTTATGCGAGGGATATTATTACGATCTGGCAATTCGATGGTATGGCAGATAACCTCGCCTTTGTATGTAATGGTTCCATTTGTTCCCTTAGCTCCATAAATCCGTTGGAGCAGCAGGATATGTTTTGTTTTCATTTTGTTGAATACCCTAAATATTGCGAACGGGAATATTTGCTTCCCGAACGGTCACTAGCCATGAGATATAGATGTAGGCTGTCGTCCTGAAAACCTTTTGGCAACTGAACGATTATCTTTCCTTCCTGTCGGTGCCAGATCTGCTGATTCACAAAAGCATAACCTTTGTCCAGCTGATAAGCACAAAGCGTAAGGCAATCATCTCCAGCACTAAAGTCTGAAGGAAACCAGTTGTGCAGCACTTCGATACGGTCGGAAGAACGTTCGATCTGCTCTACCCGAATAGGTGCCAGTGCACCCTCGCTTAACATCACCTCTGACGGATCAACCTGAGGCTTACCATCCGTTATTTTTATTGCGGTATGCAGCACATGCCCGAGTGCCAAAGCTGACGCAACCGATTTTTTACGTCTAGCCTTTTCGGCAAAACCTTTTTTGATCACCCCTTTCAACGGAGTCAAAAAAGCAACAGCCATTTTAAATGCAGTCCTTACGCTCTCCTGCGCAGGACTAACGATTCTTTTTGCCATAATTTTAAATACCTTAGAAAAAAGGGTCAGACCGGACAGGCCTGACCCGGGGTTTTAATTAGTTAAGTAATACCTCTCCCAGGTATACACTTTTTGATACTCTAGTTTTAGATCTATTGGTTAAAAACATCCAGGTATGTACGATACCTACTTGAAGATGTTCTGAAATAATAAAGCTGATCTCCCCACTTGCCCGTGTACTCGGAGCCGGTGAAGACATGAACTCATCTTTTTCCGGATGATAAGCCAGCACGAAGACCATATCATCACCAAAAGTCTCAAAAGTATCATTGGCAGTCGGATCCCAGGTAAAAGTAAGCTCACCTGCGGCGTGCGCTACGGACACTGTGCCACCGCCATATAAAGTACCATCCGAAATGCTGACCTTGGAGTAATCCAACGCATAGGCCGGATACGTACCCGTGATAGCTTGCTTCAGATTAAACTGAAAAGCCGCATTGATCGGAGTTAAACGTTCCGTATTTTTACGTCCAAAACCAATTTTCAAAAACATATTGATGGGAAGCAGAAACCGCATCAATGTTCTAAATTTTTCCTGTTGCATCATCTGCAACTCTGAAGCGGGCTTTGATCTCTTTTTATAAAGTCCCTTGATGTAATTGATACTTTTCCAACTACTTCCTATTACTGAGCCGGCTTTACCTTTAAAACCTCCATTTGCTCCATTTACGATTGTTCCCATATTTTTTTAAATTAAAATCAACCTCGTTTTATACCGGTACTATCGATTGACATAACAAACATAAAACACTAAAAAACAATTACAAATAGATACACAACGAAAGACCGATACGTGACCGATCAGCATCGGATTTTTGACCGACACGTTGCCGATGTGAACAAAAAGTATCGCTAAAACCACCGCAAAATTCACTTAAAAAAATGAGACATTAACAGGTAATTAATTCCTAACCAATTCCACCTTTTTATCGGCTCGGCCTCGGGTGCGCTTCGAGATTTCATGCATGCCCGCCGATGAAATCCCGAAGCCAGGTCGAAGAAAACTGAAGTAAAAGCAGAAGTTGGTTATAATAAAATAAGAATCAAGTCACTCTGAAAGATGGGTGCAATTTTCAAGAAATTCGTCCCTCAAAAAAAGAGAGACGAATTACATAATGTAGTTCAAAATAGCAAAAGATCAGGCGATCCCTTACAGCTATCCACGGTAGCTATTCCGCAGACGCTCCACATCTACATCGCGGTAATAGCGTTTGTTTCGGGTGCGTTTGGCAACGCAGATATACCCGTCCCGTTGCAGACGGTAGAGCGTTTCTGTTGAAATACCCACGTAAGATTTAACATAGTCCGCATCCCGCAGCGGCGTATTGTCCTCCTCCATCTGCTCCCGGAGATCAAGATAGCTGGCCAACTTACGCTTGGTAGCTAGGAGCTCCAACAAGATTAATTTTTGGGCATAGGAATACCCCGGGCTTATGAGAAAGCCCCTTAAATAGCGATTTTTACGCATAGTTATATAATTAGATTTATAAAAGAATAGACCGTTTATTCCAATTTATCATAGCCGCTGATATTGATTTTGCGACTCTTGCTGATCGGCAGTTCGGTTTCCGGACCCTCAGATAGAATCAGTGTACTTTTTTTCACTTTAACTGCGAATCTAAAATTGACAATAAATCCACGGTGGATCCGTACAAAATACGACTTGGGCATGATTTTTTCGATTCTGCCAATGGTAATACGCGCTGTGATCGTTTCGTCCCGGGTCACGATATCGACGTAATTATCAGCACTGGTAATATAGATGATGTTTTTAAAATGAACAATCTTCGAATAGCCATTTTTCACTTCAAACAGGTAATATTCCAGCTCGTACTGCGTATAGATATTGACCGAAACATTCATGACCTTTAAACAGCGCAGAAAGGAATTGGTGACATCAGCATATTTGGCCGGCTTCAGCAGATAATCGACAGCAGCCAATTTAAATCCATCCAACGCAAATTCCGTATGAACACTCACCAAAACAAGTGCAGGCCGCTCCTTTTCCGGCAATAAAGTATAAAGTTCCAAACCTGAAATATTCGGCATTTCAATATCCAGAAATAAAATATCCGGTTTATTCTTAAGCAGGTACTTTGCTCCCTGTACACCATCATAAAAGACCTCAATATGACCTACGTCATCAATTTCCTTTAGATGTTGCACTAAGCTGTCGGCATCCGCTTTATTGTCATCAATGACTACAATTGTATATTTAGGCATATGCTATTTCAAAAATGATAATTTGACAATAAAATAGGTGTTATTTTCGATGGTATATTCCAGCGCTATGCGATCGTTTTTACACGATTTGTAGAGCCTATTGACCAATCTCAGCCCATTACCAGTGCCTCTTTTTATACTTGTTGTGTGAATCGTATTCCGTATTTCCAGCACAAGATTATCCGATTGATTGATCCAGGTGAGCATAATCGGATTATCTGTACCATCCATGCTATAGGCTACCGCATTTTCAATCCATGTCAACAGAGACAACGATGGAACAGAGCGGTTCCAGAACTGTTGCGATACATGTTCCTCCCCATGAATTTCAAAATGGCGGTCATAACATAAAGCTATCATGCGTTTTACAAAATACCATTCTTCCTCCAATGCTACTCTTACATTTTGCGCCACCAGCTTGTTGCTTATCGTTTGAAAGAAATCGAGAACCTCCACATCTACCTTCTTTTTTCCTTTAGCAGTCAGTTGGTAGATCCGACGTAAAAAATGACCTGACAGCAAACTGCTATCCGCCCGGTCCCTCATCATAAGTTCGAGCCGCGTACTTTTAATTTTCGTTTTTAACCACTTAAATAAGAAGTAGTCTACACCGATCAATAGCAAAATAATAAACAAGCCCTGACCGATTTTCTGCAATAATACCCAATGGTGATGGTCCTCCCAGGACGAATAAAAAACTACACCTATCGCAGGTAATAGGTTATAAAAATAAGATTTGACAACCCAAAAACTTCCCAAAACTAATAGCGAGCAAAGAATCAACCAAGCAAGTTGTCTTAAACGAAAGCTCACACTTAAATGAAACAGCGCATAGCATATACAGAAATACAGGAGGTATGGCGCTACAAAAAGCGGGAAAACATACATTGGTTGACCTGTGAATGTACCGATGTTGCGTATGTATATCACCATAAAAAAAATGGACATAAATAGCAAACAGCGATAATATAAATTATAAAGATATGTTGTATTTTTAATACGTGTATACATTACGGAAAAAAGGTTTATGATTAACCTAAATTACAAAATATTATTTATTCTTACAAACCATCTCAAAAAACCCTCTAGTAGCTATATCAAATAGATAAGCTTTCTGACCCAAAGTAAAAGGCATTAACCAACTACCAGTGCTATTGATACAAGCAACTCTATTTTGATTTTTAACCACTGTATACCGATGCAACAGTGTCCAATTTTCCCAAGCGGTCCAGTCACCAGCAATCATCGCTTGAAAAATTTGCTGCAATATCTCAAACGCTTTTAATAAGGCATCCTGCCGATTTTTATCTCTGGTGCTGAGCACTATTTGAGGTATCCGCATTTGCCATGATTGTTGGTCACCTTGTTGTCTCACTTCCATATGCGTGACAGATACCGAGATGCCCAGACGTTGGGCTAACTTCAGCATATTAGTCCGCCAATAGAAATAATGTGCACCAAAGGCGATCCGCAACTTTCCCTCCCGATCCTTATCCGCATTATTTGCCAGGGACTCATGAGCATCTAAAAATACCACGACCATCCGCTTGGCCTCTACAGCTTGACAAAGCTTGCGGAGTACCATTGGATTTTGGGCATCCAAACACTCAAAACAATCTTTAGACAGCCCCATGCTGGCCAGCTCTCTCCGGTAATCAGTTTCTTCACGGAGCAGCACATCTGCCGATACCAAAAGTGTTACTTTGTAACCCATAGCCAGCAGGTATCGTGGCACTAAGCGGTACGGACCATAGTGAAAGGTGAGCATGATCCCTGCTTCTAGGTCTACGCGCGGAGCTCTGTCCACCACTTCCTTTAATCGAGCGAGATCCATTTTAGCATACAGCTTTTGGAACGCTTGTTTGTGATGAAGCCATTGGTTATAGCCCTGTTGCAAATCCATTGCAGACCTGTCCGGGAAGAAGCTATGTACATTGCCCAGCCATAGCAGACGTTTCAAATTACTTTTTTCTTGTTCCTTCATATCTTCAGATTAAAAACCGATCCACCTACAGCAGCAGATGGATCGATTAGTAAAAAGGTAAATTCTTTAAATTGATACCGGCCAGCATTTATCATCATCGATATCCCCTAGTATAGGTTCTCTATCCAGCAGGTCGAAGAAGGTGTAACCTTCCAATAAAATTTCATCACTAGTTTGCATGTCATTTTTCATAATTTTTAAATTTTATAGTAAACATTAATTCATCAGCTGATACTCAAAAATGCAGAAGATTTTGATGAATATGGATTTGAGGGAAACATAGTTGATTGGCCACTGTGAATGGTTTCAATCGCTATAAAGAGCACTTTCAGCAACCATTCATACCTCGTATTGAACCATTCACCCCTCATATAGGCTAGTTTTCCCTGAATAACCCTTTATAACAAAGCATTTTATATTTTACAGGTCTTTTTTAGCCAGAAAACCATTATAAATTAAGCCATGAGGAAAAGTAAAGAAGAGATTTTAGCCAGTTTTTTAAAGGATATCCATGCAGAATGGGTATCTGCTATCCCCGAACTAACGGATGCATTTGAGGAGATCCGCTTCGTAAAGGGCGAATACCTCACCAATAACTGGGGCGAGCTGTATCTGATTGTAGAGGGTATATTTGGAAAGTATGAAAAAACATGTCCGGTACGGTATGCCGTTAGCGGCGAGTCTCTGATGATCCCCAATCATAGACACAATTATCAGTTTATCGCACTGAGTGACTGCAGGACCTTCATGACCACACGGAAACAACTGTATGAGATCAACGCAAAAAACCCAAATCTTTTACCGATCTACATCGGCCTTATGGACAAACAGCAAAATTATCTGGATTATAGACAGCATTTACGCGATTTGCCAAATATTGACAAATACCCTTTTTTACTGCAAAAGTATCCGAATATCACAGAGTATGTGACTCAAATAGAACTCGCACAGTTCATGGGAATGAGCCGTGAGTATTTACGGCAGCAACAACGCAACTATGATTGATAGATTATTAACAAGTAATAAAAGTCCTTCATTCTTGAAGTAAATAATGTCGATATCTCTAAATGAGTTCGACATTATTATTTTACCAGCCTAACAATATCATTAAAGTGCAAATATTTGGCATCAAAATCACAAATATTAGGCATTAAAAGCGCAAATATTTGCAAAAAGTTCTTCCCAATTTTGACTTAACAGCTTTTCATACTGAGATGACCGATTATTAAATCGGCATACATGCAAGCTGACTAAACTTTGCGCAGGCAGTATAAATGTGAATAAGAAAATCGCTAATCGCTATACATCGGCACTTGGATTCTAGGCTAATCTGGGGAAAGGGCATTACCAGCCAAATGGTTTTTATGGTATTCAATAAGTGGGATAGATGGCACCGTACAGAAAATTCGATCCCTTGGGAATAGAAGAATAAAAAAATTATAAATCTAAAAATCATGAAAATGATAAAACTAATTAAAAAATACCTCGTGGCTATAGTAGCTGTGGGTATCGCAGGCACATCTTTGATGGCTGCAGAGTGGAACAAGGAGTCAAAAACTGCATTGACAGAACCTCCTTTATTTTGGTATAAAATTGATGCTTCTGGAAACATCGGAAGTTTAGAAAATCTTAATCCATCAGTTCCACAATCAAAAACGGAATCTATGCCCGGTGGTTCAAAACAAATTACTCCTTGTGATGACACCAGTACAGAAGTATGTTTGAGAGGATATGAAAGTCCTCAGACAACTGGGTCTCCTGCAGGGCCTGCATTAAGTGCTGACCATCGGATTAATCAAAATTAGTAGTAACTTAAAAAACATATGGGGACAATTTCCCCATATGTTTCCTATAGTGATTACTTCACTTCCTTCAGCACAAGCCTTTCAATAGGCATATTTCTTATTTCCAATTTCAAACCATATTTATTCAGTTCTTCCTGTAACCCCTCAAACGTGAAAAAATCAAATGTTAAAGCATCAAAAACAACATCGACATTTCCTTGATACTGCACTAAATCAACAAATGGAGTCTCCATACCAATTTCAACCAGACCTTTGATGGCATTACTAAAAAATTGATAAGGCTTATTTTTTAGTATTCGATGTTCTCCGAATTCAACCTCTCTTATGCTCGGAAATCTAGGCAGGCCCCTGAAACTAAATTCCTCGGAGCCACCCTTAGTTTTTAATAAATCTTTATCCGAGGACCGTAATAGTACATACGATGGCATGATTACAGTATCTACAATTGATTTTATAGGAAAATACCGTTCTAAATCTTCAATCATCAATTGAAACTTTTTATTTCCTTTTTCCTTTGGGACACGCAGGTCATAATCATACCTATACTGCCCCCCTTTATTGGACTTCTGGAAATATCGGCCTATGTTTTCACCTATAATCGAGAACTCCCAAGGTCTATTAAAATTACGTTTATAGATATGCTCGTAAGCATCTTTAAACAATACCTCAACGGAAATATTAGACCATGAAACATCTGTCGCTAAATGAACTTTCTCTTTATTACTACCGATCCTTTTTTCATATTGTGCTTTTGCTAAATAGCTATAGGCAATTAAGTCTTTTCTATAACGCTCATCAAATAAGCTTGGAATATAAGCAGTTTTCACCTTTACGTTCATTTCTAATGAGTCAGATTCAATAAACTTCAAGATATTGCTTTCATTGAGATCTTGCCCCTCGGTGATATGCTGAACCGTTAAATTGCTATCTAACCATACAATATGGGGCATCCCTTTTACATCAAAAAGCTGATGCAGTAGTGAATCTCCTGCAATCATTTTTGTTTTTGGTTGCGTAAGCCACGGCTTTGCCGTGAACATTTTTTTATTTTGAATATCCGTTTCCTTATTTACAAAAATGATCTGAATGCTATTTCCAAATTGTTCCTGTAATTGATTTATCTTTGGCATAGACTTTAAACAGCTTGAACAAAAATGTGACCAAAAATCTAGTATCGTTAATTTATATTTTGCATCACCTTTACTCTTATGAAGGTCCGAATTGACAATCATGGCATTCAGATCCACCCCCAACGGGCTACCTATCTTTAAAGTTTGCGCTGTGGTAGTCTGCACTAATAGCACAGCTGCTAGAATCATTATTACGCGATATATATTAGTCATCATATCCTGGGTTTTGTATTAAAAATATATTTGTTTGAATTTCTGAAAGCGGTATCGGCAACCATTGCGCTGTAGCTTTCCAATTTGGTTTTGAATCTGTCAATACCTGATCGATCAATCCCCATCTTTTCAGATCAAACCAACGGTGTCCCCATTCGGCAAAATACTCTGAGCGCCATTCTTTTATTAATGCTTCCCGCAGGACAATCGGATCAAGACTTTGTATATCCATCAACCCTGCGCGCTTGCGAATTTGATTGATGTTATCTTGAGCCTGCTGACAGACATTCAACGCAATCAGCGCTTCTGCTTTCATCAGATAAACTTCTGATAATCGAAAAACTACTGCATATTCATTTGTCGGTAAGGAATTATAATTCTTATACTTAGCCGGATATGGATACGCGATTCCTGCGATCACTTGTGTCGAAATCCAATTCTTCAAGCGTAAGTCTGTCTATTCAAATTGATCCAATAGACTCGTTGAAATCATAAAAACGGGTTTTAAAGTAGCCGAACTGGGAATGAATAAGGTTCCTTCAGATACTGTGGCAGTCGTACTACTCAATTGCCATATAGTCTCTTTACTTGTTTTTAAAAATGTATTATTCACATTAGATTCAAGTTTAAAATTTGGATCCTTCAAGATCATTTCACAAGTAGCAATCACCTGATCATAGTCCTTTTGGTAAAGATACACCCGAGCCAGTAGCATATATGCAGCATTCAACTCCGGAACATCACGTTCCTTTGACAATTGATTTCCAATCAGTGCTGTCGCCAATTTCAGATCCGCTGTAACTTGTTGGAGAATCTGATTACTAGGCGTACGTCCTATTTTACTATTTTTAGTATAGTCTGTCTCTGTGCTCAAGGGTATATCTCCAAAAAGCTGCATCAAGTAGAAATAGTAAAATGATCGCACGAAAAGCGCTTGCCCTTTAAAATTATCTCGCACCGTCACCGTCAGCACTTTGTCTTCCTCCAGTTTTTCCAAGATTAAATTTGCGCGATAGATCGCTTTATAGGCATTCATCCAAAAATTACTCACGATTGAGTTGGAACTCAATACCGTATTTTGGTAGAAACTTTCATTAGCTACCGTTGTAGAAGTAGTCATCAAATCATCCGATCCTAAAGACACATAACTTGAAAGCCCACCTCCTGAAATACTCTGATGGCTCCGCATCTGCATATAGAGTCCTGCCATAGCAGCCTCATATCCCTTTTGAGATGAGAAAACATCTGCCGAAGCGATCAGGTTACCCGGAGATTCTACTTCTACCCATTTTTCGCAAGACGTTAATATAATTTGACAAAAAACAGCAATCATAATCGTGTATTTTAACATCACATTTTTCATAATTAAAAAACAAATTTGATCCCCAGTGAAGTCGTCTGCATTGGAGAGGTGATAAATGGATTTTGAATTTCAGGGTCTGCAACCTCGTACCGGGTGAAGGTCAATAGATTTTGAGCTGTCAGAAAGAAATCAACAGCCTGAACCCAGGTTTTTTTTCTAATCGGTAAATGGTAATTAATGTAACAGTTTCTCAGTTTGATAAAGGAAGCATCAACAATAGCCCCATCCGAAGAAGCAAAACGTTGTGCGGCTTGATAAGCAGGGTCTGTGGCGGCAGCAACATAGCGCTGATACTCGGCATCATTATTCTGCCATCTTGTCAACATTGTTTGCGGGTGATTAATTAAGCCATATCCAGGAGCATTAGGCAATGAAGTGATATACGAGTTTCCTTTTTGTTTTCTAAAATCAAACAATATACCCACTGTCAATTGGCCGTAACTAATTGTATTCATTAAACCTCCATAGAACTTTGGGTCTAGATTGACCAATTGGTTTTGATCCAGCGTATTAAACACCCCATCTCCATTCTTATCTTCAAACATATAAATCCCTTGATCAGGATCAATACCCAAATACTTATACTTCCTTTTAACAGAAAGAGACTCACCTGCCACATAGCGGCTCGCATAGGAGGAAGTTTCTAAGTTCGGAAAATCAATCAATTTATTTTTTGTAACCGATAGATTGAACTTAATATTCCAACTAAAGTTATCTCTATTGAGCACTTTGCTATCTATTGTAAATTCGTATCCTTCATTCTTAATCTTAGCAGGCCAATTTTGAATGATACTGGTAAAACCAGTTTGATAAGGAAGCTTATAAGGGATCAATTGATTATCGCTTATGTTATGAAAGTAAGATGCTCCTAATAACAGACGGTCGTTCCATACTCCCAATTCCAGAGCAAGTTCACGTTTTCGGTTTCGCTCCCATGAATAGTTTGGATTAAATAGTTTTGTTGGCTGCACAGCCGTCACACCATTATATGCAGACCCAACTCCTGTCCAGGTCTCCATGTACATATAATTTCCGATCCCATCATTTCCCGTTTGTCCAATACTTCCCCTTAACTTTCCATATGTAAGCCATGGCATGACAGATTTTATTATTTTTTCGTCCGAAAATATCCAACCTAGACCAAGAGAATAAAAAAGAGCATATTTTTTCCCCGGTCCAAATCGACTAGAACCATCCTCACGTAGGGAAACATTCAATAAGTATTTTTTATCATATTGATAATTGACACGGCCAAAGACTGCGGCATACTTATATTCAAAATTGGAATTACTAGGAATCAGTAAACCAGCATTGACGATGTCTTTAATAAAGAGATCGCTCACAAAATTGTAGCCCATTAATACCGTGTTATGCCCCGTACTATACTGAGCTGAACCGCCTATTACCCCATTAAATGAGTGTTTGTCGACAAGTTTATTATACGTTAAATAAGGCTCTAGTATCCAGCTATTATTATTTCCAATAGCCGATTGTGCAAATGGTAAATTTGCTGTCGATGGATCCAAACTTGTGCTAGGGCTGAAAGAATATTCATTATTATTCCCCCAGGTATAGCCTGAAGAAAGTTTCAATTTCAGATCGTCTAGAATTTCATAAGAGATCGAAAGATTGGCAAATAAATTATTAAATCTACCGGTATAACTTTTCTCCAACATTCCCAATGGATTACTCAACCCCAGACTGCTGAAACTAGATGAGCCGACACGCCAATTTAAAGTACCGTCCGCATTACGAAGCATCAGATGCGGGGGTAGCGTCAGATAGACTGATGGGTCAAAAGTTGGAAGCTGAGATTCATTATTTGATAAATTGATTGAAAGATCCATATTAAATTTCCGATCCTTCGAACTATGATTCAGATTGCTAGAAAAAGTATATCGTTTGGAAAATCGATCATCAGATACTTGAAAATTTTCTTTCTGAACACCCAGATTAACTCTAAAACTAGTACGATCACTTCCACCTGCTAATCCTAGAGTCCAATCTTGCGAATATTTGGTTGAGCCTGCAAGATATTTGGTGAAATCAGTATATTGAGTCGTATCCATCACTAATAAATCAGGAGCATTGGTTTCATTCATCGTAACCTTACTATTTGAAAATGCCTCTCTGCGCATACTAAGATACTCCGCTGTCGTCATCATTTTCATCGTATTAGAAGGAGCAGAAAGCCCATTAGTAGCATTGAAATTAATACGCAAGTGATCAGAAGTGCCTTTTTTAGTGGTGATTAAAATAACGCCATTCGCTCCTCTGCTACCATATATTGCTGTCGCATCGGCATCTTTCAAAACTTCTATACTTTCGATATCGGTCGGATTAATACCATTGAAAAGACTTAAGCCACTCGGTCCTGTTGCATTTGTCAATTGGGAGATACCCTGCCCATTGACTGCAATTGGATTACCGTTTAATAGGACTAACGGTTCGGTGCCTTGTGCTAAAGAAGCTGTACCTCTTATTTTTAGGCTAACAGATCCTCCATTAATGCCACTATTAGGTGATACTTCCAATCCCGGAACCAATCCCTGTAAGGCTAGCATTGGATTAGAAATTGGCTGTTTTTCAATTTCTTTAGCACTGACCTTGGTGACAGATCCTGTTGCATATCTTCTGGTCGTGGTACCATAAGCGATAACCATAGCTTCATCAAGCTGGTTATCTTCAGGTATCAATTTCACAGTCATTGATACTCCTGCGGTATAACTGAGTTCTTGGCTTTTAAAACCGATGGAAGAGAATCTGATCTTTCCACTTTTATTACTGACCGTCAATTGAAACCTTCCATCTTTGGAGGTTTTTACCTGTAAGTTTTCGGCCTCGATTCGCACAGACACTCCTTGCAGTGGTGTACCATCGGAGGAGGATACAACACCAGATAGCTCAGATTTTACCTGCCCATTCACCCCACTGTCCTTGCGGGGTGTCTGAGCTGATAAACATAAACTATGAAATACTGCGATGATCATGATACAGGGTATCGCAATTACTTTAATGGCCTTTAATAAGCATAAGAGCAGATTAAAGGCATGTAGCATTGGAGCAAGCAGGATGTATAGCGCAAGCTTCCAATGTGTTTTTATATATGAAATCGTAGCTCGATCATGCTCTTGCAGAGCGTAATCATGTTTAACGTTTTCACTATTTAGTATAGAACTTTTCAATGTGTTTATATTTTGGTTTGTTTTTGATGGAAGACCAAAAAATAACGCTGGATTTAGGACAATACTTTTCCTTCGGGATAGCGCATAGCTCTCCCCATTGCAAGTTTTTTGCATGATTCTAAGTTTAAATTGAGGGTCGATAAGGAGTTAAAATCTAAGCAATAGCCTCCCTGTCCAACTTCAATAGTTAAAAAATAAAATGAAAAAATGCAATTTTAAATCGTCGTCAATTGGTTATATAATGGTCTACATTATTGCATTTTGAATGGATAGTCAACATAGTGACTTGGCGCACCAGATCTAATCTGCCGGCTTGATAATGTTTTTGGTCGTTTGTTTTTTATTCATAACTCGTTGTATAATTAACGAGTCTCGGGGTAATTAAAGGACTATAGCTGGGCCTATCACCGTACTGTTAGCTTCCGACGGCTTTGGAACGGATAAACGATAGGGCCCATACGCTATAGGTATATCAAAGATATACAAAATATCGATATGGGCATTAAACCTATCGCCTCGTCCACTTGAAAGTCGGAATTCACAGTCGAGACTCTTATTGTCTAATGCTCAATTTCATTACTACATGATATCAAAGTAACAAAATAAAACTCACAAAAACTAATTATTTATTTACGATTAATAAATATTAACATAGTTTATAACAACAATTACAAACATTTGCTCAATTAAAACTTAATAAAATGAGTAAAAGAAAAAATTTTGAAGGATTAGACTCTGATTTTATAGCTATAAAATCTCTTTTTGAATCAGGTATTGCAAAATCAATGGTAATTCTTGAACAACAAGGCCCAACAAAGATGGCCAAAGAATTAGGATTACAATACAATTCATACTTAGAGAAATTAAAAAATCCCGAGAAATTCACCTTTAAACACATATTTAAAATGGCTACCCTTTGTGAATTAAACCCTGACCTAATCTACAAAGTGATTAAAAAACAGCTAAATATTACGGACACAACGATTGAAATATAACAATTTTGATTCTATGATTATCACCCTTGCTGAACGCAGAAACATTAAATCTGAAGAAATAATTGACTTGTACCGTGCTAATGAATGGAGTGCGGCTGATAAGCCTGTGGAGCTTTGTAATGCTTTAAGTAATTCACACTCATTGATCACTGCATGGGACAATGAACGATTGATCGGTTTAGGAAATGCTATTTCTGATGGCCACCTTGTTGTATACTACCCTCACCTACTCGTTCATCCAGATTATCAAGGTAAAGGGATCGGTAAAATGATTATGGATAAGATGCAGGAGAAATACAGTTCATTTCATATGCAAATGCTAACTGCTGATGGTGATGCGACAGAATTCTACAAAAAAATGGGATTCTCGCGCGCAGGCCACACCGTGCCTATGTGGATCTATAAAGGTAATGAGCATTGAGAGATTGTTAAGATTGTGAAAAATGTGATCACAGAAATGGTTGTTTTTAACGTAGAAACTTAAGCAGAGATAAGTAAGCAAAATAAGGGGTAAAAACATTATAAATAGAAAGAGCTTAAAATTGGATATCCATACTAATTTTAATACGTATAGCCGTATCTAGGTATCGCAAGCGCTCTATATTAAACAATAGGCAGATTAAAAAGAATGGAATTAAAACAAATTATACTCAACTGCAGAAACTACCAACCAAATGACGAAATCATTTCTGTGATATTTGCGAAAAGAATCGACGGACAATTTCGACCTGTTTCTGATGCTGTTTTATTGGAGGTTGAGAAAGAGGATTGGGCAATAAAGATAACTCAGATAGCCACTACAAAATATCCAGATTATGAATACTTTTTAGAAATGGACATTGCCCAATATTATTATGAAGATTTGCTAGCAAACGAAGACTATAAATCTGATGATAAAAAAGTTGAGGCAATAATCCATTATGCTGAATTTGATGCATAAATTTTATATCAGGTTTTTGTGAATAGAAAAAAGTAATAATACCTTGTTGCAAGAAATTAAAGCAGACAACTCCTCCCTTTAACAGTTTGGCTATCGAATAGATCCAGACGAACCTTGGGAGTTGGCAAAATGGCATTTAACTAACTTCGGAGAATAAAAAACAAGAAAAAACATCTAACAAACACAATATAAACTAAAAACTACAAATTATTTATGTTTTCAATCGGAATAATGATGATATATCTTTTCTGGGGCGGCTTCATAGCAGTGATGCTATACAAAGTCTACAGAATATTGCTGGCAATACTGGACAAATATTTGTACGCAAAAAATGATCATACAGCCGCTGTTCGTGAGCAAAACGAAGTACTTAAGGAAATTGCTACTGCCATCAGAGCGTCAAAAGATAACAACGCAATACCTCCAGAAACGAGATGAATTGGGAGGAGATCAAAAATTACAAAAGTCCAATTCTAGTTGTAGGAAAAATGGGGTACTTACAATAAAGCACAGTATTACATAAGAAATCAAATCTCAAAAAACGATCATTATGGACGAGGATGAAAAAGTACAACAATTATTAAACTATGTAAATCACATAGCTGACCTTTTGGAAATTGATGATGATAAAGTTCTATATGCTTTGTCAAATGGTATAGATGATTCTAGGCTTGATTACATTTTCGAGGAAGCTTTACAAAAAGTTTAAGTGGGAAAACAGAGTATCAAAAAACTTATAATTGCATAGCTGTAGATCTTCCGTGAAACAACAGTGACGAACATAACAACTAAATCTCAAAAAACGACGCATATGATGAAATCAAAAAGTATAAAAACTTAGTTCTCCGGAAATACTGAACATGGTGTCTATTGTGATGGAACTTATTATGACGAATCATCTGTAAAAGATACTCCAACAGTAAAAATTGAGAAATCTGGCAACATGATTCTGTGGGATCAGATCCATTTAAATTCAATGGAAAAAGATCTTGCCGATGAACCGAATGAGGCTTAAAAACTGTTTGCATAGTCATGGGATTGTCGACTTCAATCCTCTTCGTTCTAGTTTATAGATTTGATATTTCGCTCTTTTGCTAAGCTGATCGCTTTTTCTAACATAGGATCTCTTCCTGATAGAATATCGTTAAGAGTATAATCGATATAATAATCTGGTTTTACCCCAATCAAATGATGTTGCATTCCGTCTGAATTTAAGACCTTGACTCCGGAAAAAGTTACAGATGTATTTCCTATTAAATCAAGATTATTAATAGTGCCATTCGCCCCAGAAGTCGGGGTGCCAATAATTTTACCAATGTGTCCATACTTCATAATATCGAGGAAAGATTCTGGTGCACTTTGTGTAGAAGCGTCTGCCAAAAAGAAAAATTGTGCTTTAGGTCCTCTATTTTCCGGTATATAGGTATCGTTATCTGAAACAAATTCTTTTTTATCGGGTGATAAAATCTGTAAACCGTACATACTTTTAGCTACAACTGTGTCACGTAATAATTTTGAGATCATAGAACTTTCCAACATCTGCATTGAAATATACCCCCTTAAATCAAAAATAACAGTTTTACTTGGGTCGTCAATAAAACGGAGCAGCGTATCGGTATAACCACTTTGGGTATAATCAAAATAATAAATATTTGAATCGACTAAACGATTATTTCGATTCTGAACAAATGTACTTCCCTGAAATATATTTTGTTCTTGAAATGTTCGCTTTGTGACAATCTCATATACGCTATTATTTTTGTGATTTCTCAGCTTGAGCGTTACATCACTCCCTTCTTTTCCACTCAGAACAAAAAATGAAGTACGTAACATACGATTGGCTTCTGAGCCAGATGTTCTATTTTTAAATTTGGCAGTGACCTCTTCTATGGGTTTATTGTCCACAGCGATTACTTCATCACCAATGGACACCTTAGATGCTAATGCTTTATCATGTATTTTTTTAATGTAAAAATTTCCTTCCAAGGGCATTACCGTGAGGGGGGCTATCCATTTATATGCTGATTCAATTGTATCCATTGAAAAGAAGATGTGTGAATCTTTATACTGCGCCAACATCTGCCAAATCGTATCATAATAATCCTCACTGCTGGAAACATTTAACATTTTGCTCAAGGTATTTCTCAACAACTGGTCTTGTTCTTGGTCTGTGAATGTGTTGTAGACATAAGCTATACGAAACACATTCCAGATCCGGATGACATTAGCAAGGCGGGCCCAACGATTATCAATGGCTTTAGAATCATTTCTACTTTGTAAACTACTTTTAACATAAGGATAGGTATCCATAGTGGCCTTCGGATAGGTATGTTCATAATCACCATATACCGCTAACGGAAAAGATGCTGTGACATTTTTTGATAGCGCGAAATGCAAGGTATCTCCTATTTGATTTTGTGCTTCAAATAATGGAGAATCATTTCCACTGATTTTCATTTGGCGCATAAAAGTTAATGAATCTGTTTGCCGGCCATCATCAAAACTAGTCAACGCGATCTTTTTGCCATCGATCATAAAAGATGCTATTTGAACACTAATTTTTTTATCCAAATCCATTAAAGCATGAATAGCAATACGACTTTGATCGGCAGGAATAGTGAACTGCAACTCAAAAGTGGAATCAGAACTTGAAAGAGGCCTTACATGCAAAGTTTTCCAATTTTTCATCAAGGCCATCTTAATCTGCTGATCTGTAACCTGATATTGAATATCAATCGTTACCTTTCTATCTTTACCATTGGAAGGAACTTCTACATTTAATATAGGCACTTCAAATAGATCAATGTCTGACATTTCGGATCTTCGATTAAGTCGGATGCTTTTAAATCCCCTCTGAGTTCCTGAGAGAAGATCTAATCCTATCTGCTGTTTGCTGATAACCAAATCGCTCTTCTGCGAATGCTCGGCATGACTCCATATCTTTTTTCCATCTGTCACGAATAATGAGGGTTCTAAAGGCTTAAATATCCGAATCAATGAGTCGGTAAACGTATCTTCATCATGCAATTTATTTGCCATTTCGATTCCATTGATATAAATATGATCCCAACCTGAGTACCGATTTGCCCATGCAACTTGATCGGTTGGAGAAAAATATTCAATATTGCCCGCAAGTTTTGCGAACATCATCAATCGATCTATAAAACGTTGATTATCCTGCGCACAAACCGTTTGCACACATAGAATAATACATATAAAGAGAGAAAATTTAGCTTTAAACATCGCTTTTCATATAATTTATTACTTTAAACTCTTTGTTAGATATATAAAGATGGCGTTAGAAATTTGTTGCCCTTACCTTAAAAACCCCCTATTAATCGCTTTCAAAGCGTCTATTTGCAAGGGTATTTTTAAAATTTTTTACTATGATCGCAAAAAAATAACATATTTTCAGAAAATTCAGTACTGCATAGCATTGGTTTATAATCTTAATTCAAACATATCAAAAATTTAACTTTCGATTTGTTAAAAAACTATAAATCAGTTCCGTCCGAAACATTAAAAAAGTGGCGGTGCTTTACTATATCAAAGGTGCTATATTTAAATCGCTAAATTTTAACACACCGCCATGATAGATTTAAACGTTTTTAGTCCGATTTTATCCCTTATCGACCGCGAATTATTCAAAGATTTGTTCGCTAAACACAAGTTAATTTTAATATCTTAATGGAGTTAATAAACCAAAAACCTGAATGATGTTTTCAATCTCAATAATGATATATGTCCACAGTACATGAAACTCAATATCTAAAAAAATCTATAAAAATATTTAGATTTTATGCCATTGGTTTATTGGTATCCATTTTTACAATTATTTTTTTTAAACCACTAAAAGAAAATTACTCATTCCTTTTTGATATCCTTGTAGGATTGCCAATCTACATTACACTATTTCTAGCTCCTAGAGGTTTATATTATAATTGGAAAAGTTACAAAGCAAAAGAAGAGCCTAGAAAAAAACGAACATTGTTCTTCATGGGACACCTTTTCTTTTGTACAGCAATAATATTATTGCTTATGTCTGTAATTAAGGATCTGTCTTCTCTTAATTGGTAAAAAAGATTGCGATATTAGCTTTAAAAGTTTGGGAAATTGAAATTTAATCGAATAAGATTATAATAAACATTAAATAAACTTGAAACGATGCTTCCTCTAGACGATGAGTTTTTAATAATATATAGCGCTTATTTCCTGCTATTTTCCTATATGGTTTACGGGATTATAAAAGGTAAAAGATTAAACAAAATAGGTTTAACCTCGATTCTATTAATAAGTTTATCTTTGAATCTATATTTATATCTTGATCCAGATAACTTTAAAGGTGGTGGATCTTTAGGTGTGTGGTTTTATTCCTGGATCATATTTTTGCTGACTCTAATTATCACCATTATCTACCAGCTTTTTGTAAACAGAAGATATAACGAGAATTTAAATAAAAGAACACAGATAAAATGAAAATAATTTCCATAAGAGAAAATCCAGAATATAAGGAAAAAGCAATCCAATACTTCCAAAACAGTTGGTCTGAAGTATTACCAATTATCTATGAAGATTGTATCTTAAACTGTATAAATGCTCCGCAATCATTACCGCAATGGTATCTGCTAGAGAAAGATAATGAAATTATCGGTTGTGCAGGCTTGATTACGAATGATTTCATTAGCCGAATGGATTTGTATCCATGGCTGTGTGCGTTATTTATTGATGAAAAGTACAGAGGCCAGAATTATGGAAACCTACTCATTGAAAAGGCTAAGATGGATACAAAAAAATTTGGCTTTCCATATCTAAATCTCTCCACTGACCATATCGGCTACTATGAGAAATTAGGATTTGAGTACATTGGGCAAGGATACCACCCATGGGACGAGGAAACTAGAATTTATCAGATAAAGGTATAGTTCTCTAGACGTTTAACTGAAGATGAGCAAAAAGGTCGAAAGAAAAAGCAAACAATATTCTATCCAAATTAGTAAAGAATTAGTTTACCTGTCTCTTAATAATTAATAGTAAAGGCGATCTATAATTCGTAAAACTGTGTTCTTTCCCTGTTTATACCTCCTATTTATAGGCAGTACTACAATCCCGAATTTTCAACTTTCCATTTTTTTATAGTCAAGCCCATCTATTATTTTATTAAAGGATTCTGTTTTTTTCACGTGTATCCATGATATTATTTTAAACAGCTTTATTTCCGGAGTTTTTCTACCTCTTTTTTTAAAGATGTATCATTCATCTCATTAACAAAAGATACAACACTCATAAGATTCATATCCATTTCAATACATCCTCCAAACATTCCTAGATAAGTAGATGGAATGTCAATATAAGAAGAGCTTCCGTCAACTTTGATCTTGTTAAAACCTTCTCTAATTATTATTTTATAATTACCATTTTTATCTGTTTGCGTTTTAAATTCTGTTCCAGAATCGTGAGTAATTAAAATGGTTGAATTAGCAACCTTCATTCCTGTTGCACAGATCTTTATTTTTCCATATAAAATTACAGAATCAGGAATTTGCTGATACTTTGTTGTATGATTAAGTGTAAAACCACTACAATTATTTTTAATTATATCATTCTCATTTCTATTAACCATTTTTTTAGTATGACATGATATCAATAATAATCCGCTTGCAATAAAAAACAAAAATCTATTTATTACAATCCAATTCACGACCTTTTTGTGTTTGTCCATTTGTATTAACATTGTTTCCATATTGTTCTGCTTTAATAATTCCATTTACTCTCATTTTATCCTGTTGTGACAATTACCCAAAGGCCTGAGTATTAGTTAGTCCCCCCCCATGCCAAATCTGAATAAAACTGATCTGAAAGCGCGTATCCCGAATTCATACCATATGATTTTAATGTATTTGCAATATATAAAAAGCACGAATAATGTAAGGCAATATTTGAATTTTCTGAAGAGGACACGAGTTGCTTTAATCTACAAAAAGTCTCTAAGATTATAAATCACTTCATCGATGATATGATTTATAATCTTAGAACAGGAAAAGTAAGAAATGTAATCCTATACTTGCAAAAAATTAGACAAAATTATTTACTTTTCTTTTTTAGATGCTTTAATTCTTTTTCTAAAGATTTATCTTTAGAAGAATCGTCAAGAACAGGTACCCGGATTAGATCAAAGTCCATCTGTATTACATTGCCATGATCACCTAAATACATATCGGGAATTTGTAGATATGAACTACTTCCTGTTATATGAATTTTGTAAAAACCTGGAATGATCTTTACCTTATAATTTCCTTTACTGTCCGCTTTAGTTTTAAATTCCTTGCCGAGTTCACCGGTAAACAATACAGCTGCATTTGAAGATTTTTCACCGGTTGCACATATTTTAATGTTGCCATATATTGAAATAGAATCAGGAAAATCAGAATATACTTGAGAATAATTCAATGTGAATTTACCACAGTTTTCCTTGGTAACATCTACATATTTTCTACCATTAATATATTGCGATTGGCAGGAACTTATTATCAGAGTGACAATAAATAGTATCAATTTATTTTTTGCAATCCAATTTTTTGCCTTTTTGAGTTTGTCCATTTGTCGTAACGTTGTTTCCATATTGTTCTGAATTTACTATTCATTGAATCCTAAGTCTATCTTGTTGAGGTAATTGCGCAAAAGCTCTTGGTACTAAGGCATAACTGTCCTTTTCACCTTACTGTTTCTTCGGTTAAAGGTTAATGAAGCCTAACGTTGGGAAAGATATCCAGCTCACTTTCCTTCGTAGATTCTAATAAATGCTTCGTCGATGGGGCTAGAATACCCTCGTTTGGAGGTAAACTTTTGCCTTCAAAACAGTCCTGTGTTGCTTCATTTTAGAAGCGTTTGAAACGGTGAAGCCCTCTTCAATACCATCGAAAAAAAACACGAATGAAAAGTCAAAGGGTGTTTTGTCTTTCATCACTATGTCTTTAAATAATTGAATATGAAAATTTTGATCTAATTATTCCGCTGACACAGTTTAAGTTACACTCTCATTTATCTACTTATTTTGGATGTTTTAACAAATCTATGTTCTTATGTGGTCTCGCACGGGGATCAGTAACAATCACCTCTCCTATTTCATGGCTTGCTTCTGTTAACTCCACCTTCAATTTAGCGTTCTTCGAAAGGTCATAAATAACCTCTCTAATATCATACCCAACATAACTAAATGATAATCTTAAAAATCTAAAATTTTGTTCATTAGAGAATTTTAAAATAAAACGTCCCTTATCATCTGTAGTGCTAGATTCCTTCGTTAATATGTTGTAGATATGTACCCCGTTTAATGGTTTACGAGACTCATCTATCACAATACCTTTGATGGTAATACTATCTTTTAAATCCTTTTGCTCATTGAAATACTCATATAGAGTATTTTCTATGTGATATTCAGCCTTTACAAATTTTGTAAACAATAGTCCTGACATGATTAATCCGAGGTGTAGTTTAGAGAAATACAACTTATTCTTCAGATTGGATTTATACGAGGTATGCGATTGGGTATTCAGTAATTTCCCGCAAACTTTTGTCTTGGATCTTTGAACATAGGTAACTATATCTTCTGTTTTCCAATCAGTAAAATCTATCACCTCAATATTACATCTTGAACATAACATCCCTTGGGAAGTATGCGACATACTATCCCAATTCTCGTCGCATTTTACTGGAATTTTAATTGACATAATTTGTGTTGTTAGCTGAATAAATAAAGTCGTTAAAAGCAAAAGAGTACTCAGTATTTCGGATCGCTAGATTTGGATTTACCGAGCAATGCTCAATGCCGAATTGCTCTTCCTACAATAGCAATTATATTAATAGCGGTTGCGCGCATAAGCACAAAAGAATGATTATAAAACTAATATATAAAATAATATTTACCTATCCAAAGTAGATCGATCTGGTTATGAAATCAGAAATACAATAAATCAAAACTAAACATTTAAACACAGAAAGTGGTAGTTTTTACGTCCTAGAAAAACGGGCTTGATTGCATTTTAAATCTGGTTATTGTCGATCAATAATGAGCCGTCGTACAAATAAATCATCCCGTCTTGCATAGCCATAGTCCATCGCTTTCCGATCCTACTTTTAGAAAGTGTAGTCTTTATTTATTCGAAAATCAATTTTGCTAAGTTCTTTGATGGGCGGGTAATGATTCTTCCAGACAGTGCCCTTAGAATGTGGCGAAGTATATATTCTTTGAGTATTTGCTTTAAATTCATCTGTATAGTTTTTTAAAATTAATAGATCAATCAGAAAACCCTTAAGAATTTTCCTTCTAACACTTCTTCTGGAACGTCTAAAATCTGCTCAATCACTACTGTCGCAGACTCTTCCTTAAATTCACTCATAAACGCTCATTTGTCGTTTACTTTTGTCGGGACAAAATGCTGTCTAACATCATCCACACTATTGTCGGACTTCAGGATATTGTATCCCTTATGCTTTAAGTCCTTCAAAATCTCGATTGTCAATGGTACATTCATCGCGATAAGTATTTATAATTTTCGCCTTTTTACAACGGGTTGACATTTCAATCTTTAGTCCCTTTACTATAAAGTGAACCTACAGAACCCTCCCTGCTTGAATTTAATATTGAACAGGATGAACACGAAAGAATGTTGAGCAACCGGTTATCTTTTAGCGCGCCCATCCTTATTCAATAACCAAAGATAAACGACAAAACTAAATATATTAGCTTTTATATACTATAAATATTAGTTTTCATCTATTTTTATTTATAACCTCTGAATACCAATGATTTATTATATTTATACTGTAATAATTATTCAGTACAAGCATAATATCACCTTTATGAGTTGGGACATCGTTTTATTTAATTCGAAACAGAAAATAACAGATCTTGAAGAAATTCAGGAAGATTTGTTAATAGATACTGATTTTTTCACTCCAATACAATCATATTTCAAAAGAATTGAAGTTAAAGATAACTGCAGCACTATCATTGGAGATGGTTTTGAAATAGATTATTTTGTAGATGATAAGTTAAGTTCAAATGAACTTTTACATCTATATGGTGAAAATGCTATTTATGAAATGATAAAACTAGCAAAATTACAAGGCTGGCAAATCTACGATTCTGGATTGGATGGAATGATAGATCTGAATAATCCATCACATAACGGATACAATAGATTTAATGAATATGTGGATGAAGTTTTAAAGAAATCAGATTGAAAAGTATGAACTAAAAAGCGTAGAATGAAATTTATATCTTCGCAAGATTATAAAACTATTCAGGTCAAATACTAATCTTAACTAAATAACTATAATGAATAATAAATCTGGTTTGTTGAATAATATCAAATGGTTTAATTTATTTGAATTATTGGAACAATTAGGCAGACAATTTTCATTAAAGAGATTAAACCATAAAATAGAAATCGGAGTAACCCTTATTCGCGAATTGGAGTCTGACTGCCTCATCATAGATGATAAAAGCGGATTCATAAAATTTCTGGATATTGAAAAAATAACGTTGTTAGGTAACAAATCATTAATCTCATTTCTCGAAGATAAAAACTATCCATTCGACACTGATCAGGATATAATAACGATTTACGGTTATAAGTAGTTATTTCAGATTATTATTACCTTTTGCACACAATTTGTTATTATAAACCAGATCACACTCACTTTAAGAAATAACACAGGAATATAAATTATGACAGATTATTAAGTATTCATACCCGAGGAATCCTATTTAGTGTTAAATTTTAAGCAAGATAATTTTCCAGGTGTGGCCATGGTCAATACTGCTTTAAGGGATTTTCGATATCTAAGAAGTGGTCATTGTTATGAAATCAAATAATGACTAGTTTTATAGAGAAAACGAATTCACTGTTAAATAAAAGTATGAAATTGACAAAAGATAAATTAATTTCCAGAGTTAAAATTTCTATAGAAAAATTAGGATATAGTTTTTTTAAAGAGTCAATAACCGGTGCGCAAGGTTTCTTTTCAAAGAAATTGGAAAATGAGTTTTATTTATCTTTAGGCCTAACTATCGATCGGTACAGTGACGATGCTTTTTGCGGAACTTATTATTATTCCAAGACGGTGAAATGGTCTGCAGTGTGGGGTGATATTCCTGATGAAAGTTATATAAGACCTGGACATTTATTATCAGAGATTGAGCGAAAGGATTATTTTAATACTAACAACAAAAATCATTACGATTATTGGTGGAATGGGTTTGACGACCTATCTATAGCCCATTTTGTTGAAATAATTAAACTGACAGAAGTACGATTGCTGAACGATAATTATCTAAAAAACAGAATTGAGGATAGTACTGATGTCACGAAACTGAGTAATTACTCCAGTGAAGTAAAAAAAACAGTAGTAAAAATTAGTTCACTAAATTCTTCTTATTCATTCATCCCCGACAATGAAATAGATCGAATTCCGATGGAATGGTTTAAAGCGGCAGAATACACATTAAAAACCCATAAAGGAATTCTAAACAAGAATACTGTAAAATCTCTAGCTGCGGATGCATTTATTCAAAACATACTTGACAATAACACCTAAATGATAAGTGGGCAAAACAAAAATAATTGTGGCAATTACAACCTAGAGCATGATAATGTATGCCCTACCAAATTTGCTTATAGAGATGAATTAGCGATTGTTTTTATATATTAGTTTGGTTAAATTTAAGTAAACAAGTTAGTCATATCCTTCCCGCAAAAGAACAAATTGCATACTGCCTAACAGAATCTCATTATCTTCGACAACAAGGATTCTCTTTTTTTGTCCCACATAGTGTATGTGTTTAGTTTTTCTTAGTGAAACAAAATTTGATAAAAAAAAGAGAATTCCCTGTAGTTCCTCAACTACAGAGCTTTCTAATCCGTTTAAACCCACTTTTTTTACAAAAAAAAAGTAAGGTGACATCAAAATGATTAATAAAAATAGTATTGTAATAATTTAACTCTTGAGTTACTGTGTAAAAATTAAACTTTAAGAATCAAAAATATCACCACACTCCTATTTGTGATTTATCGCTACATTTATCTCGATATATATCCTTTTTAATGATTGCTAAAACATTATTAATCCGAGAGATATTTTAGGATTTGCTGAAATAATTAATGTTGCTAAGCAAACATCAGCTGTACTTTCTCCAGAATATTCAGTTGGGCTGATTATATATTTTTTCCAACCCTTTTATAAAAGAGACCAGTCCTACATCCATATGGTCTAAATGTGAATAGATTTCTACATCGGTAATTACTTTCTTTATCTCAGGATCAGCTAATTTTTTTGACAAATCCTTAATGGGCTGAACAGACCATTTAGGTTCTTCCTTATCTCCTACGCTTAAAAAGACATTGACGCTGTCTTTTAGAGCCGAAGCTTTCAGAACTTGGGACAGCTTAAAAAGGTAATAATCATTATACCATATAGATGGACTAGCGGAAACAAATCCTGAGAAATCATTTCTTCTATCTTCGACTTGTGTTAAGAGCGCCAAAAGAGAGAAGTATCCGCCAAAGGAATGTCCCAATAAGGTTCTTCGATCCCGATCTACCCTGTAGCTAGAATCTATTTTTGGCAACAGCTCGTCTGTTATAAAATGATAAAATTTTTGACCTCCACCGATAGCTTCCATTTCATCGGAAGGAATGGATGCCGGAAACATAAAATCTCTTACTCTTAAAGAATCCATTAGGCTAAAGGACTTATAACCGATCGAGACCAATATTAATGGTGGCAGCAACCCTCCTCTTTCATACTGGTGCAGTATTGGCGCAAGCATAGGACTATAAAAATTGGCGTCGGTTAAAACAACAACAGGATACTTCTTTTTAATTTGTTCCTGATATTCTAAAGGCAATTGTACGGAAATGTAGAAGCTGTCCCTTACATTTTTTGAATAAATACTATAGTCTGATTTTAAATCAATTCCAGTGTTTTCACTTTTATCGATATGATTACATGCAGTGATCATCAATATGCATCCAAGCAATATGAATATTTTATTTGTCAAGCAAATGGAAACTTTCCGGCTTGTAGGTTTTGATAAATTCATCATAGCTTTTTTTGATATATAATAGTAGTTGATAGTCTGTCATTTGTTTTACTTCTTCGATAGATGGACGATATGCATTCATAAAGTCTTGAAGTGAGTCACCTTTTAAAGTAGTTATCGATTGTACTTTTTTCCTTGAAAACACTTGATCAACATATTGATATTCTTCTTCCTTTAAAAGCTTTATCTTCATTTTTGACGTAGCTGTTTTATTTTTAGTAAGTAAACTAACTACGGATAACAGATTGACGCTAACTAAAGATGAAGTAGAATTTTGAAAAGGAGAATAATGTGTAGTTGTATTAAATGACTTAGGAATAAAAATATCTTTGACTGTAGGGGCTTTGTAAGCAAAGATGGAAGCATATTCCTTTCTCCGGTTTAGAGAATCCTGAATATAATTTCGTCCTGCTTTTATAGTTACTTCTTTTAATGCAATTGGACTGATTTTTAATAAGATCACTACAGTGTCTAATTTAGAAGTATTTTTATACTTGAAATGATAAGATTCATAACCCATAATGTTAACTGTTATGGTTTCTCCAAAAGGAACATTTTTCAAATTAAAGCTTCCTGTTGCAGTGGTAAAAGTGCCGTAAGAAGATGTGGCTACTCTGGCGTTTACAATAGGTTTTTTTGTCTTTTCGTCAAGCACTAGTCCGTTTACCTGTTGCGCAAAAAGCTGATTTGATAAGTAAACAAGAAATATTAATATTATCAATTTCATACTGAAGGTACGGTTAGAGTTTCTATTTTTTTAAAACTAACAATCAATAAGTTGACTACCTAAAAGGTTAACACACTTTAACATTAAAGTAATATTCGACTTTAAAAATGGTTACACTTTTGTATCTTCGATACAGATAAGCTACTTAGCAAAATTGCCTGGACCATTGGTACCAAGATTACCGAAATTCAGAAACAGATAGAAATTAATTATGAAACAGATATTATTATTTACTATTTTTCTAATAACATTCTCAACAATTTTTGGACAAATAAAGACAACAAATGTTTTGACTGCTAAACATATAAATATTGAAGGGACAAAAATTAGTTTAATTCCACCAGACGGATTTATAAAAGCAACTAACTTTTTAGGACTACAACAAAATCAAAGCGGTTCAACAATTATGGTTTTAGATATTCCAGCTCCATTTTCCGAAACTTCAAAAGGTTTGACAAAAGAAGGGTTTTTGAGTCAAGGTGTTGATGTAAAAGAAATTGAGAATTTAACACTTAATAACTTACCCGCAGTTTTAGTGACAGGCGAACAGAATGCACACGGAAATGTTTATACAAAATATGTTTTGTGCTTTGGTACAGAGAATGAAACAATGATGATTAATGCCTCAATCTCAAACAATCTAAAAGAAATTGCAATTGCAGTGAAAAACTCAATTCTTACAAGTTTTTACGAAGCAGACAAAAAAATAAATCCATTTGTAATAATAGATTATGCTATTGACCTATCAAAAAGCAAACTACAATTTGCAAAAAGTGTGGCAAATTCTTTAATTTTTACAACAGATGGAATTATACCAACAAAATCAGCAGACAAAACTTATCTAATAGTTGCGAAATCATTTTCGACGACAGATGTTAAAGATAGAAAATTATTTTGTTTAAACAGAGTGAAACAATTGCCCGTAGAAATCACAAAAATAGAAACTACTACCGAAATTTCAATTGATGGAATTTCAGGATATGAAATTATCGCATCAGGACAGGATAAAAAGACAAGTGCGAATGAAAAAATATGTCAAGTAATCTTATTTAGTGACAATTTATATTATATACTTTTTGGTTCGACAAACAATGATTACGACAACAATATTTCCGAAATCAAAAACTTAATAATGACATTTAATCGAAAATAAAAAATACTGCCCCGGGTGGTCAATAATTCGCTAAAGCTTGTGCTTACACTTCTTAATCAGAGTAAAAACTGTAAATTAAACGAGATGATAAACATGAAAAAAATAATACTGCTTCTACTGACTATTATCACACTGAAAAGTGCATTTGGACAGGAGGACAGGCTGGGAAATCCCATATTCAACAGTGAGGTTATTAGTGAAGAAAAGTTTGATAAATTTGAGTTGACTTCATCCTATTACCTGATTGACAATAATATTTCAAATAAAGAGTCATCGGTTTATGTAAGCGAAAAACCAACGTTAACTGAATATTTGAAATTCTCTCGGGAACTTCCATCATACGGATTCGTCATTCATCAAGGTGGAGATGTGCTGTATATGATCATATTGATACAAGAAATTGAGGGTTCGAATACCACACTATCGTATAATATTGTAAATCCTAGTAACGGAAAAAGCATAAAGGTACCGTGTAAAGTATGGGGAGAGATCAGTGAAAAACGTGCAGACGAACTTTTAAAGCTTAAAATAGATAGTTCGTCAGGCACTATTGACTTTCCAAATAATGGAAAGGGATTTATATTTGGAGGCATTGCTTATAGGGTGCAGCCTTATGACCGGCTCAAAGTAGAAGTGATCGACATCGCAAAAAAACTGATGAGTCATCAGTAAAAAGAAATTTAACGTTCATTCAATACAATCAATATTGCTAAACTAAAATAAAAATCATGAGTTGTTTAGGTGTACTCTTTTCGCTTGATGAAAAGGAAGTAGAGAAATTGAAGTCATATGACGCTGATTCGGAGCGTTTGGAATATCTGCAGCACAGTATCGAAGAAATTTACTTTGAAAAATTTCCAGATAGAATTGCTGAGCTGGACAAATCATGGGATGGACTACATAGAAGTTTAACGGACGGAAAATACGGCTGGAATAATGGTGAGTTTCCTCTAAATCATGTAATATTGGGCGGAGAAATTTTATATAATGGGGATGATTATATCATGACCCTGAAGCGTCCGAAAGAAGTGCAAGAGATAGCTAAAGCCGTCAAAAATATAACCAAAGTAGTCTTGAAAAAGGGGTACGAACAAATTTCGGCTGATGATGAAGACTATGCCGATTTCATCAGTGAGGAAGACTTTCAATACACTTGGGATTGGTTCAGTAATTCAATAGCATTCTGGGAACTAGCGGCGAAGGAAAACAGATTTGTACTATTTACCGCTGATCAATAAGAATGTATTTAATAGAGTCGCTATTATTCTACTGACTATAAATTTCTATTTGTAGTCGGTTCAAACATTAGATGAAATAATTTAATAGAGAAACAACAGCAGAAGATAAATATAGGAAGAAGGAAAAAAAACTAGTTCCTATTCATCCCAATTTAAAAAAATGATTAAAATCCAACAAGCTAATATTAATGACTTAAATAAACACGGTATTATTAGTCAACCATTCTCTTCTTTAGATCTTCCAACTCCCCTGCTATCATATCTGGCCAACAAGCAAAACCTTGTCTAATAATCTCTTCCCAATCAGCTATGGTAAATGATCGGGATCAAATTTAAAATGACCAAAGAACCAACTTTATTCAAATCGGTTCTTTGGGGGAAGAAATAGTTTTAGTAAGCTTACAAGCAACAAATAATGTTTGTATATCTACTTGGATAAGCGATATACCACATAAATATCACTGACTTGTTTGCAACCTGAATTTTAATTTTTTCAGTCATTTTAGCCATGAAAGTAACTTTTAAACTTCTATTGGTTACATAATTGCTCTATGCCAGGCAAAACAAAGTTGTCCCAACCTTTAGCAATATGTTCAATTCTATTAGGATCTCCATTAAAGTTTTCAATAATAGTAGTTAAAACAGTTTGTTCTTCTTGAGAGTCCAAATGATATGAAATATGGAGATAGTTTTCAGGAATAATTTCTATTCCAAAGTTTGGATCAATTGAAGAGTATTTTAAATACTTATTGTGTATAATATCTAAGATTTTTCCACGATCCCCGCTTTCATATCCTTGAAAATTACCTTTCCAAGTTATCTCGCTTCCTATTTCCCAACTTGATGAAACCTCACAATTGAACATGTATTTTTTAGTTTCGGATGGGGTTGTTAAAATCAACCAAATTTCATGAGGACTTGCATTTAAGACTAATTTTCGTGTAACTGTGTTATTGTTCATCATGCTAATTATTTCGTTAAGATACAAATGTATAACGCAGATACGACAACTGTATGTCAGGAGTAGATAAACATTTCTCGTTTGTTCTTTGCTCGGATTGATAACGTAGCCCATATTTTAGTAAAAATCTTAATAGATTTGTCGTTAATACTTGTTCTGTTGATATACCTGGTAAATAACGAGTATAATTAGACCTCATTTATTTGAAAAGTATTAGAAATATATGATAACTAAGAGTAAGAATGTAAGCGTTGATCAAGCAATATCAAAGGGAAATCGAATGGTAAACTATCCGGTCGTTGTTATTATTTTGACCACACTAGGAATTAGCTTTTACTTATGTATCCATTTACCTTTCTGGATAGTTCCAATTGGTTTTGTTTTTGCAATTGCATTTAGTTGGCTTTGGTGGAGTATAATGATCACGAAATGGCGACTTTGGGCATTCGAAAATGTTAGAAATGTACATGAACTTAAAAAACGAGCAATACAGGAAAAATTAATTTGGCCTGATGATGTAATTTTTAATAAAACGGAAATCTCTAATGCTACAGAAAAAGAAAAGTGGAATGTACTAAAGCAAAAGTTTCAATATGAAGACATTTTTCAGGACGACTTATCGGTACCAGATGAAACAAATATCTACTTTTCTAAAAGAAAGAGCTTTTTACATTTGTTAATAATGTTAATAGTTGTAGGATGTTGTATTTTTTTAATTAACAGCTCTAATCATATCGCAGGGTACCTTATAGTTGTCTTAGGGGTATATTTTACATTCAAAGAATTTATGAAGATAATCAATAAACTACCACAAATTACGATAAATGCTGATGGAATCAGAACAATATCAACAGACTTTTATAACTGGAATGAAATAAAAAACGAGGAAGTAATTGATGAAAGTTCAGGAAAACACATCCGACATTATTTAACCTACGAACATCCAAATGGTATAGAGCAACTGTTAATTAATGACTACGCAATAGATAAATCTAGTTTGAACAAATTGCTAATTCTATATCGTGGACGAAATAATCAAAAACAATGATGCTTAATATGCATAAATCATAAAATAAATTTACCCATATTATTAAAATAATGATCCTTTAATTTATCCTTGGATCTATCCAAAATAAATCACGGAGTCGCAGTAGTTCTTCTATGTCCATCAAGTTATAAACCAGCTCATCTTTCTCTTCTAAAGGAATCGTTATTTGTTGATCCGTTTCAAGTAAAAAAATGGTTAAAATAGCATCCTTGTCATATATCGAGATATCGGATTGTACCATAGTAACATCATGTTTGCTAAACCATTCTCTTGCCTGTTCTTGATCTAGACAGATCAGGGAACGGGTTAGATCTTCAAGATCTCGCATCTCATCGATGATATGAGTGGGATAATTTACGCCAATATAAGCTAAATACAGAAGATGATTGCCTGTACGTAAGGCATAATTGCGTATTAAGACCCGCTTCGGATCGAATGAAAAAACATAATATTCTGGATTGGAGATAAACTTATACTGCTTGCCGTAAAACTGGATTTTATCCTCCAATTCTTCTAAATGATCTATTTCTATAAATACTTCTCCTAAAAGCTGCCCCTCATCTATATTGGCAAGTGCATCGTCAATGACCAATAGCGCTTGCTCTTCCATAGGAACAATGCTTCCACTACAATCTAGGTGTAACAAATAATCATCAACATCAGGTACAGTTAACGGATACCATGTTGGGTTTTCGTCGTCAACTGTATTTTTAGATGTTAAAATGTTATAACCGTTACGCTTTAATTCTAATAGTATAATTCTGCTCAGGGGGACAAACTTCATAAGATCTTACACATATCACTAAAACAAACTTTGCTGCATGGGTCCATCCTGTCCTAAAGGTGGCAGATCTGACCATTGATAGGGTTCGTACCGATGTTTCCCATCTGGCCTGTTGGGATATCCTCTTAAAGTGTAAACGGGATAATAATCCAGTTCCTGATCGGAGATTTCGTAATTGAAAATAGGTATCAGCGCTTCTTCATCTTTGGCGGATAGCCATTGATGTTCAAGTTCAGGGGTAAGGAATAAGGGCATACGTCTTTTGTTCGGTCCATCGTTATGGATCTGTCCCATAACGGTATTGGCTTCACGTGTGAGCATACCAAAGCTTCCTATTTTATGGATCTCTCCTTCCTGGTCAACAATCTCGTGCCATTGGTATAAACCTGGGATATAGAAGATTTCCCTTCCTTTCTCTCCAATGAAATAGGGTACTTTCTTTTTCCATCCGTGCACTTTGCGGTGCTCAAAGGTGCCGGATACAGGGATAAGACAACGTTGGTTTTTGAGTCTATGCCAATACGACTTGCTATCGGCAAGAATCCGTTCACTGCGTACATTGATCATATTGCGACGACGGTCTTCCTGTTCTTTGGGATCTTTGATATAGGTGGGCAATACGCCCCACTCCATTTCAAGTAAGCCCAGCTCCTCTCCTTCTTTGTCTTTGTATATAATGGGATATGCGGGAAAGGTAATGGCCTGCACATTTTCAAAATAACGGTAGTCGTAATCGAGCTGTTTGCGTTCGTCCCTTAGCTTAGGGAATGCTTTCTTGACGATTTCAAGATCGGTATGGAGTGATATGTCCCAGCACATAGTTGTTTTGATTGATAGTATGTTTCTTGTTAAACACGGTGATGTATTCATTTGTTTTGCCTGCGGCTATTAACTGATGAGTTCAATAGCCCTGACTTTCTTTTGTGTCTTACCATCGGTAATGATCGCCCATACGCGGCCATGCTCGAGGGTAAAGAGGATATCGATCGGATCTTTCCTCTTGAAGGTGGTCTGGTTACGGAGGTAACCGACAATCTTGCTTTCGTACATGCGCAACATGCGCTTGTCCCACTTTTCTTCGCGAAAGCGGTTGTTGAAGATGCGATAGCCGGAATTGGTTTCCAATAACTGCTGTATGCTATGGGCATCTGTCGGTATGTGTATGGCTTTCCCTTCCTTGGGTCCCAGTTCTGCAGCATGTGCATGTGCTTCTTCGGCTGACCAATACGGCGAAAGCAGAAAACCTGTTCCTTTTGTAACCTCGGGCCACTCGAAACGCTGCAATACAAAATCACGGTAGCCCTGTTCCAGAAATTCCTGAAAGGTACTACGGGTGAGTTGTTCAAATGGATTGTATAGCATAACGGTATCAAGTTGTTGATACGAATATAGGAAAATGACGGTTTAGTCTGCGTGTAAATTCTTCAATATAAACTTTTGATTAATATCATTTATGGATGACTCAATTGTATCTGGTTTTGAATTTAAAAGGTTTAAAAAAGATGTTAGAACTGGATCGACAATGTAGTCATTCTGGCAACAATACTTTGAAAGAGATCCCAATGGAGCGTATCTGCTACAAAGGTTATCTAATCAGTCAGACAGTGTCTGACCAATTACAAAACATTAATTTTGAAAACGATACATATCAAAAATCAGTGCATCAACAGTTTAATTCTGACCTCATAAAGTCCGAAGAATTGCTTACAAAACTATCATATTCCCATTTCTTGGAATTGATTATAACAAAGTTATCTATGATAGCTTAATAAACACTGACGATAGCCCTGTTCCAGAAATTCCTGAAAGGTAGCACGGGTGAGTTTTTCAAATGGATTGTAAAGCATAACGGTATCGCGTTGTTGATACGAATATAAGAAAATGACGGTTTAGTCTGCGTGCGGATTTTTCAATATAAACTTTTCAGAAAACTTACCATCTTCCATTCCTCTGAAATAGCTTTCAAAACCATTTTTGCAAAGTAATTTTCTTGAAGCCTCATTCTCCGGATCGATAATCGCAATCACATCCATGCTTGGGTATGAATTATTGGCTTTATAAACGAGCTGTTGTAAAATTGCCGTTCCATAACCCATTCTCCAAAATTCTCTCTTAAGGACATAGCCAATTTCAAGAATTGCAGCATCATATTTGTAGTATTCCAGTGAACAGTTTCCTATAAATTCGTTTTTCTGATTGACTACTTTAAAAAACCCTAATTTTTCCTGTTGAGTATTCATTTGCAGCATTGCATCGAACTGTATTCTTGCATCGTCTTCTGTCCAAACTATTCCGGTTATGAATCTCATTGTCTCCGCATCACTTACCATTCTTTTAAAAGAATCAAAGTCATCTTCTATATATTTGACCAGGGTTATATCCATTTTTTATTTTTTTGAAAATATAGCAATTCGTGAATATATATGCGAACAAAAACTGCATAAAGTTATCAAAGAACAATAACTAAACGCTAATTAAAATTGTTTATATACTCCTTGGATCTGGCTTAAGGGGCATCTTGGCACAGCGGATCACTTCCAGTGACGGACAGCCAAACTCCTGCACGACCTTACCTTCGATAAGATAGATACCAGCTCCTCTTAAAGGATATTGTGCCAACGTGGGTGGAAAATGCACGGTGTCGAAAAACTTGCCTTCGATATCCAGGAAGGTCCCGAATTTCATCAGTTCACCACGTTTTGTCTTCACAAACTTTTCGGCCACAAAATCGCCTACCATACTTAGGGTCTTACCGACATGACTGAAATCTCTTCTCAAAATATCAAAGAGCCCCGAAGGGCTCTACGAAACTTAATACTAACTAAATTGTCTTCTCATTTACTATCAGTAAGTAACTTTAGATAATAAAACTACTGATATTACACTCAATACAGCAAATGCTTAAGTTATTGGGGCTTTTCTTGCTTAGCTTTTAGGTCTTCCAACATCCTTTTTCGAAGTTTCTCTTCTCTAATGGGATCTATACGCTCCAAAACAATGATTCCCTGTAGATATCTTGTACTGTGATTAGTAAATTTATCAAAGACAATCTTAATATCATATTCTAAGTAATTCCAACGGGGGGAAGTTAGGCTATCAAATGGAACTGCAACCAAGGAGTCACCTTTTTCAATGTAAACATCGTCTACCCAAGTCGCCGAAGCCGTATATGGTACTCCAGATTTTGTTGCAACATCCCGAATAGTTTGATGTGTGCGCTTTACAATATCTTGTAATATGGATATTTTTTTATCTGTCTGGGCATAACTTGACATAAGCACTAATGATAGTACTGTAGTCAGAAAACAATATTTTATTTTTTGCATATTTAATTTGGATTTGATGAAACACCGTGTACTGGACAGTTACCTCCATTTCCTAGTGTTTCATATGGTTTATAAGTTGTTTCAACACCGTCTTTAGTTACCTTAATTTCTTGATTTTTTACCCAATCACTCGTTATATGTTCTGTAGAACCACCAAAAGATGAAAAACTTTCTGCGAATGAAAAAGCTTCCACCTCATCTTCAACACCATAATTTAAAAGTTTTTCATTATCAAAGGACTCAAATCCTATTCTGCCGTCTAAAAATTGCTCTACATGCTTAAGCTCGTGAACCAAAACATTATTTACTAAGGAGTTATTTAGCTCTCCTTGCTTATTCATAACAATATTGGTTCCAGGTACAAAAGTATCATTTTCATATACTAATTTTGATCTGTCCAAAGTCACTATCAGATTTTTATTATCTTGCAGGCTTGTCAGGCCATCGGAACCCTTGGCATCACCAAACTCGATAACTAAATTGAAATTACTGTCTCCAATCCGATTTAAAATAGTTTGGATACCATTCAATGTATTTTTAAAAGACTGATTTGTATCGGGATTGTTCAAATCTGCAGTGATAGCCGCAGATAAATTCTTTTCTACACCTGTAGAGTCCATTAATAATCCTGAACCCTGACCTACAATTCCTTGAGAACAAGTACATTCATCCTGCTCTTCTTCTTCATTATTGTCTCCTCCCCCGCCATGATCTTCCCAATCATCTTCGGGTTCATCCCAAGGATCTTCCTGATCATCCCAAGGATCATCTGTTCCCCAATCATCTCCAGGCTCATCGCGATCTGGAGGAGTAATTTCAACCTCCTCTAGATCTCCGCCATCAATAGTGCCATCACTATAGCCACCTTTCAATTCAAAAAGTTCATTTTCAGGCAGTTCTTCAATATTACTCGAAATATCAAAAAAGTGTAAATTTGTTTTCCTTTTCATTTTTTTATTAATCTATTTGAATCTTACAATATGTCCGCTACTACTGGTCTCAATTGGAATTGTAACCTGTTTTACGGAATGATTTTTATATTTATGTGACCATGAAAATATTTTAATAACACTTTCCCATCCTAAATACATCTTGTTCAATATATCTGTTGAAATATGGGGATGATAAAATTTACAGCCTTCGAATTGGATCTCTTTCAGAGGAAAGTAGCTTTCTTTTCTAAAGGTGTAACCATCATTAGTTTGAACTTCGTTTCCTACTTCCTGAGCCCACCAGATATCTACAAATGGAAATGTGTAGGCGTAGCCTTCAACCTTATATCCTCCTGGTTTCCATACTTTATAATAGACCTGTCCTGTCTTTTTCCAAGTCCACTCCATTACCTCATAAATACCATCTTTCTTTATTTTTTCGATTAAAGACTTAACGTCTACACCCATGACCATCAGATCCACGTCATCATCCCAAGGCATTATTCCGCCATGTCGTATTGAACCCAGCAAGGTGCCCGCATGTAAAAATATTTTCACATCTAAATTAGTTGCTACTTCAGAAATATAATGTAGAATTTTTCGAACTTCAATCAACTCATCTTCAGTCCATGCCGAATAATTTGATAGAAAATCCAGAATACTTGATCTCCTTGACAAATAGCTTGGAGATGTTGAAAAATCATAATCTATCCAATTGGTATCTGAACAGATAAAGCGAATACTTTTTTTGATCCCCAAATCCAATAGTTGCTCATCTAGTGGGTAGTATATTTTCTGACATGTAACGAGCAACTCACTTACCGTTTTTCTTGATATAAAATACGCATCACTCCCCCAAAAAAAGCCAAATCGGCTAAGTGCTATAGAAGGGCTGATCTTACGGTTAGCATTAATGAGATCATATGGGAAAAAAACATGGAAAAGAGGATCGCATTCCAGTAACATACTCTCCATAATATCTACGGTGCTGTTCCAGACAACATCTACTGAAGTAAGCAAACAAAATTCCTCTCTTGAATGATCAAGAAAATCTTGCCAGATGGCAAAATGGGTATTAAACCAGCTTACTTCAAATGGAGATATTGCTATACCATATAGATCTTTGAAATCATGATCTACTTCTAGAAATACCTGACTGGCTTTCTCTCCTATTTTATCACTGTTTTTATAATAGGTCAATTCACGCGTTACTGTATAAATATCCATTTGATGTAGCTTCTAAATCAATTAAAAAATTATCTAATCCCTGTCCTATATAGATATCTTGTGGATGGGTAATTTTTATATTTTCATAATTACCGTGGCACAATTGAATCGTATAGCCTGCTTCTTCTACAATAGTGGCGTCATCTAGAAAAACTGGGGAATATGGCAACTTGTAAGCATCCTTTATAATATCTGACCTAAAAACTTGCGGATTTTGCACAATTTTTATCTCAGCTCTATTGAGGGCTTCGTTAGCTATACCTTTTTCTATTCGTATTGTATTAACAGCATCAAAATAGGGAACTGCGTTTCCCAGTCGCTCCGCAGTTTGAAAAGTATTGGAAATTGTTTCATAGGACACAAATGGTCGTACACCATCATGAACTCCTATCAGATCATGCTTCTTTGAATCGATAGTCTCCAATGCATTTTTAACAGAATGATATCGTTGAGCTCCTCCATAAACAGTGGGTATATCAGCTATAAAAGGATACTCACTTTTTATCTGTAACCATTCCAAATGATGATCAGGATTGATTACTAACCGCAAACTTGGTGGAGGAAATAATTTTAAAAATTTGCATAAAGTTTTCACAATTATGGGGCAGCCGTTAATCTTATGAAATTGCTTACTTAAGACAGCTCCATACCTGCTCCCAACTCCACCAGCTAAGATGATAACATACTTCTTTATATATGACATAAGATCAATTAAAAAACCATCTCTACAGAAGATAAAAATTTAATACACTATAATTAATGATGAAAATTAAGCAACATTTTTATCAAAAACACAGGAAAATAGATTGTTTAACAGAAAATTAATATTCAGTTAAAGAGATAGTGTGATATTCGGGCAATGTTTAACAAATTCCCTACAGAGATTCAGTACGATAAGATGGATTGTGGTCCTACCTGTCTAAAAATAATAGCCAAGCACTATGGCAGATTCTACACCTTACACTTTCTAAGAGAATTATGTGGAAAAACCAAAGAGGGTATTTCAATTCTCAATTTGATTTATGCTGCAGAAAAAATAGGTCTTAGATCCCGGGCTGTTAAATGCACGCTAAACCAACTTCAAAACGACATTCCACTACCTGTAGTCATACATTGGAATGATTCACATTTTATGGTCGTATATAAAACCACAAAAAATTATATCTATGTTTCTGATCCTGCACAAGGTCTTGTAAAATTTCCTGCTAAATTGTTTGTTAAAAAATGGATAAAAGAAAATTCGAAGAAGGGAGTTTTAATTGGTTTTGATCCAGATATTAATTTTTCAGAAATCAATCGTGAGGATAGCCTTGTAAAACATAAAAAATTTAATTCCATATTTAGTTATTTTAAACCATACAAAACCAGTATGGTAAACTTACTGATCGTCATGTTGTTTGTGACAAGTTTACAGGCAATTGTTCCATTTATTACCAGATCTATCATCGATGTGGGCGTAAGTACGCAAAATATGAATTTTGTGAACATTATGCTTACTGCAAACATTGCTATACTTTTGGCTACGACTTTTTCAAATGCCGTTAGAGATTGGATTATTCTACATCTGACCAGCAGGATCAACATATCATTGATATCGGACTACCTTCTTAAACTAATGAAGCTTCCAATGTCGTTTTTTGAAAACAAAACGATTGGGGATATATTACAGAGGGCACAGGATCATCAAAGAATAAAGGATTTTATAATGGGTAGTTCTCTGAATTTATTATTTTCAGGGATGACATTTTTAATCTTTGCCGTTATATTAGCGATTTACAACAGTTTTATTTTTTGGGTATTTATTGCTGGAAGTGTAGTATACCTTATATGGGTCATGGCTTTTCTAGCCATTCGAAGAAGACTTGATACAAATTATTTTAGTCTGATGGCGAAAGACCAAAGTTATTGGGTGGAAACCATCTCAGGAATGCAAGATATTAAAATTAATAATTATGAAACGGAAAAAAGATGGAAATGGGAGAATTTGCAAGCCCGCCTATACAAAGTTAATTTGAAACTTCATTCTATAACGAATTATCAAAATCTGGGTGGTCAGTTTATTGATAATCTAAAAAATATCATTATTACCATCATATGTGCAAAAGCTGTAATTAATGGTGAAATGAGTTTTGGAATTATGATCTCTACACAGATAATTATCGGTATGCTGAATTCGCCTATTCAGCAATTTATCCAATTTATAACAGCGGCTCAATCTGCTAAAATATCATTTGCTAGAATAAATGAAATTCACGCACTGGAAGATGAGGAACAGATTCAGGAATTCAATGATGCAGTGCTGCCTCAAGACCGAAGTATTATATTGAAAAATGTTTATTTCCAATACGCGCCAAAGCATCCATATAGCGTTAAGGGTGTTAATCTAACTATTCCATTTGGAAAGATAACAGCAATTGTGGGAGATAGCGGAAGTGGAAAAACGACTTTAATGAAATTAATCTTAAGGTTATATGGCCTAAGTCATGGTGAAATCTGTATCGGTCCATTGAACGTAAAAAATATACCGCTAAGCTACTGGCGTTCTAAATGTGGGGTTGTACTTCAAGATGGCAAAATATTTAATGACACGGTGATTAATAATGTGGTACTTAATGATGAGGAACTTGATTTTGAAAGGTTCAAAATAGCGATCGAAATTGCCAATATTCGTCAAGAGATCGAAGATATGCCCAAAGGATACAAAACAATGATGGGTGAACAAGGCAGAGGATTAAGCGGTGGTCAAAAACAACGTATACTTATTGCCAGAGCAATATATAAAAATCCGGACTACCTGTTCCTGGACGAAGCTACAAACTCATTGGATACATTAAATGAGAAAAAAATAGTTGAATCCTTAGATAAAATTTTTAAGGATAAAACGGTTGTGGTTATCGCCCATCGCCTGAGTACCATCAGAAAAGCAGATCAGATCATCGTAATGAAAGATGGAAAAATCATAGAAGTGGGTAACCATAAATTATTGATGGATAAACAAGGCCATTATTATGATTTAATTAATTCCCAAGCCAATTTAAACTAATGAAAGATATTAATAAAATAAAAAAGGCAGAAGAAGTTGATCATATTATTAATAGGATGCCCAAAAAATTTGGTATTCAAATTACTGTTATTGTAATGTTGAGCATCTTATTGTTATTACTGTTTGGTTTCATAATATCCTACCCCGATGTACAGACGGGCACCGTCTCAATAAATACAAAAAACCCTGCTATCAAAATTATAAGTCCAAATTCGGGAAAGATTATTTTGGTTAAAAAAAATCAGCAACATGTTTATAAAGATGAAATCATTGCTTACATAGATAATCCTGCAAAAATGAATGATGTACTGCAGATAAAAGCACTTATTGAACAAATCAATGTGAGCAATAGCAATTTATTGATGGATCTGGAACCTTTACCAAACAGAATATACCTTGGCATCATTAACAATAAATATTACACGTTTTTAGATGCCTTACAACAATTTAAAAATTATCATCAAAATCGAACTTTTGATCATCAATTGAATACTTATCGAGAATTATTGCACGAGCAGAATAACATTTTAACCACAACAAAACAGAAAGCAGAGTTATCCAATAGAAGCATCAGTTACATGAACAAATTTGCGGAACGTGATTCTATTCTTTTACAGAAAAAAGTGATCAGTACAGCAGAATTTGAAAGAAATAAAATAAGCTATCTAAATGCCGCATATAGTGTTGTGAATAATAAAAATGAAGCATCACAAATTATGTTAGAACTTTTTAGAACGCAAAATGCAATAACTGAAACCCAGATCAAAAAAGAAGAAATAGAAAAATCACTATTATTAAATTTAAATTCATCGTATCACGAATTCTCAATGGCTTTAAAATCATTTGAAGAAAGCTATATTTTCAAAAGTCCTCAAACAGGGACTTTACAATACCTTAATTTTTGGAACGACAATATTTATGTTAAAGCTGGAGAACCTATTTTTTCAATTGTTCCAGCTAATAATAAAATAATAGCTCAAATATTCCTGCCCAATTCAGGGGCTGGAAAAGTAGCTCAAAATCAAAATGTAGTAATTAAATTAGATAATTACCCATATAACGAATATGGCTCGATAAAAGGAATCGTAAATGATATTTCACTAGTAACAAACACCCAAGAAACTGCCCAGGGAAGTATTGAAAGTTATCTCATTCAAGTAGAACTGCCCGATGGCTTAAAAACTAATTATGGTAAAACGCTAAATTTCAAATATGAATTAAAAGGAATCGCAGAAATTATAACTAAAGATAGACGATTAATTGAACGAATTTTTGACAATTTAAAATATATGCTTACAGATAAAAATCAGCCTCCCTCCGAGAATGTAAATTAAAGTGTATCATTAATAAAAATTAATAGTGAATAATTGCGATATTCTAATTTTATTCGCAAAGTAAAGATAAAACACAACTTGATTTTTCATGCGTGTTTTATTCTATTGGTATTCACGAGGGCTTTGCCGTTTGAAGAGTTTCATATAAGGAATATCAGTAGAAATTCTACGTCATTTACCGCTATATACTCCGTGGATCTGGCTTAAGGGGCATCTTGGCACAGCGGATTACTTCTAGTGATGGACAGCCAAACTCCTGCACGACCTTCCCTTCTATGAGGTAGATGCCGGCTCCTCTTAAAGGATATTGCGCCAACGTGGGTGGGAAATGTACGGTATCGAAAAACTTGCCTTCGATATCCAGGAAGGTCCCGAATTTCATCAGCTCGCCACGCTTTGTCTTCACAAACTTTTCGGCCACAAAATCGCCTACCATACGAACGGTCCGACCGACATGATCCATCAGTTCACGACTCTGAACATCGCCTCGAAAATCACTCCGGGCAAGATCAAACAGGGTACCGCTGACACAGAAACCTATAAGCTCCATCTCATCATAATAGTCCTCCAGGATATGGCTATCCAAAGGGGGCAAAATGGGTTTACGGCTATTGGATTCAAACAGTTCGGCACTTGGACTCGCTTTTGTATGCTTGTTCAGCAAAAGATGTGCTTCCCAAAGGAGTTCTTTCTTGCTACTACCGAAACTGCGGAATGCACCGATACGGATAAGAATGATCAACTGCTCGAGTCCTGTGCCTGTTCGCTTGATAAACTGCTCGAGATTCTGATACAACCCATTCCGTGTACGTTCTTCTATCAATCGTTCAACTTGTTTGGATTCTACATGCTGCATGCAGTCAAAACCGAGATAGATATCGCTGCCATGGATACTGGTCTGATACTCCGACCGGTTGATACAGGGCAGACAGATGGTAGCGCCCGCAACACGGGCTTCGTTGACATAGACTTTGCGGTTATAGAAACCGCCATAATTGTTGAGCACGCTGACCATAAATTCGAGTGGAAAATAGGTCTTGAGGTAGAGACTCTGATAGCTCTCGACAGCAAAGGAGGCAGAATGGGCTTTGTTGAACGAGTATCCTGCGAAACTCTCCATCTGACGCCAGATCTCCCGACTCACTTTTTCGTCATACCCTTTTGCCCTGCAGTTGTCAAAATACTTCCCCTCGATCTCGATGAGGTGGTCTTTGCTTCGGTATTTACCGGACATCATACGACGGAGGACATCGGCATCGGCCATATCCAGCCCACCGTAGGCATTGGCGATCTTCATCACGTCTTCCTGATAAACCATGACACCATAGGTTTCTTCCAGCTGTTCTTTGAATACGGGATGCGGATATACCACCTGACTGGGATCATGGTGCCGTTGGATAAAGGCGGCCATCATCCCGCTGCTCGATACTCCTGGTCGAATAATCGAGGATGCGGCAACGAGCGTAAGGTAATCGTCACAGTGCAGTTTGGTGAGCAGCTGCCGCATGGCGGGGCTCTCGATGTAAAAACAACCGATGGTATTGGCCGAGCGGAGCTGCTGGGCGATATGGGGGTCTTCGAAAAAACGTTTTGGCTGACGGGTATCAATCGTGATGCCCTGATTGGCATGCACGATCTCCCGGCAGTCTTTAATATGCCCGATACCACGCTGGGAAAGGATATCGAATTTTTCAAATCCAATTTCTTCGGCGACATACATATCAAATTGCATGGTCGGCAATCCTTTAGGCGGATAGTCGAGCGCACAATAACTGACCAATGGCTGTTCGGAAATAAGCACTCCGGAGGCGTGGATGGTCCGCTGATTGGGAAAATCGGCCATACGGTTGTAGACGCTCAAGATGGTATTGGTCACTTCATTTTTATTGAGCATATGCTCGGGCTCGTGTACCAGACGGTCAATTTCGGATTTGGGAAGACCATAGACTTTGCCAAGTTCTCGAAGGATACTGCGTGACCGAAAGGTGCTCATCGCTCCCATGAGGGCGGTATAGCCGTGCTGGTAACGATTGAAAATATAGTCGTACATATCGTCACGGTCCCGCCAACTAAAGTCAACATCAAAATCGGGTGGACTTTTCCTTTTGGGATTTAGGAAACGTTCGAAAGGCAGTTTGAGGGCAATGGGATCGACATCGGTGATACCCAAGCAGTAAGCAACTGCGGAATTGGCACCGGACCCCCGACCTACGTAATGGTAATCGCGATGGCGGGCATAACGGCAGATATCGTCGGTGATGAGAAAGTAACTGGAGAAATTGAGCTGTTCGATGATCTCCAATTCGCGTGCAATGCGTTCCCGGGCTACGGGGTCGTTCTTGGCATAGCGGTGTTCGAATCCATCTCCGGTATATTTGAGCAGGAGCTGTTTATCATTGTAGCGATTTCCGGTAAAAGTGGCCTTGTTCTTCACGCTCTGGAAATCCATCTGAAAGCGGCATTGTGCCAACAGCCGATGGGTGTTGTTCAAGAGCTGTGGCAGATCGGCATAGATTTTCATCAGCCTTGCCTTGGGTACAAAGACTTCATCTACGGGTGCTACTTGTTCGTCCGAGAGCTGCGAAATGAGCAGATTGTGATCAATGGCTCTGAGCTGACGATGAAAGGTATGATCTGCTGTACGGAACGTCACCGGTGCCAGTATAACGGCTTTGGAAAGCAGCTGCTTATCCATCAGGATGGCCTTGCTCCGCTCCGATGGACGGATACCGATATATTCGTAGTCTTTCAGAGCAAAACTGCCCATGCGCTGCAACGGGTAAATGACAAATACTTCCTTGAACTCTGGTGCCTGCAATGGAACTTTTGCGTTCTCGAAGTTGAGCTGTGTACGGTAAGCATTGATCTCGCTAAAGCCCCGTTCATTCTGCGCAATGGCGATAAAACAGCAGGTGTCGTCCTGACGGAATTCCATGCCGGCCAATATGTTGAGTCCTGCCTGCTGGCCTTTTCGGATAAAGTCTATGGAACCGGTACTGTTGTTGATATCGGTGAGCACGGCAGTATCGTAGCCATTGGCAAGCATGCCTTCCAACAGTTCGTCGAGACTGAGCGTACCATGGCGTAAGCTGTAATAGCTGTGCAGATTAAGGAGCATGGTCACCTCCTTTCCTTGATGGTGGTTCTGGAGCGCAGATGCCTTTCATCAGGTATTGACTGCCGTAGCGTAAGCGGATCTTGTCCATGGCCTGCAACAGGTTGACTTCGTCACTGCTGTCATTGAACAGATCGGTCTGATAGGCGCCGTAGATGAGGTTGGAAAACTTGATCCCGATAAGGCGGATAAGCATGCGCCGGCTGTACAGCTTTTTAAAAAGTGCCATTACTTTTTCGGTAATGAGCTTATCCGAGTTGGTGAAGGCTACCCTGACCTGCTGGGTGTGGGTATCGAAATTGCTGTAACGGATTTTGAGCGTGATACTACTGGTGAGTTTCTGATCTTTGCGAAGCTCAAATGCAAGGGTATCGACCATACCGATCAGTGTTCGGCGCAGCAGATCCATATCAATGGTATCCTGCTGAAAAGTTGTTTCCTTGCTCATGGATTTCTGCTCCCGAAATGGCAGCACAAGGGAATCATCGAGACCGTTTGCTTTTCGCCAGATGGTGACCCCGTTCTCCCCCATCACATGTTTCATGGTGAAGGCTTCCATCTGTTGCAGCGTGCCGATCTTGCTGATACCCATATTGCGGAGCAACGTATAGGACTTCTCGCCTACCATCGGAATCTTGCGTATGGAAAGCGGTGCCAAAAAGCCTTTTTCGGTACCGCTGTTGACAAACAGTTCACCGGACGGTTTGGCCTGACCCGTAGCGATCTTGCTGACGGTTTTATTGACGGACAGTCCAAAACTAATGGGTAATCCTGTTTCTTTTATAATGCGCTGCCGTAATTCCTGCGTCCACTGCCAGCAACCAAAGAAGCGGTCCATACCGGTCACGTCAAGGTAATGTTCATCGATACTGGCTTTTTCAACCACAGGTGTCACTTCTTCGATAATCTCGGTGACCATAGAGGAATAATGACTGTACAGGTCATGATCGCCCCTGACAATAATGGCTTCGGGACACATACGCAAGGCCAGCCGCATGGGCATGGCACTGTGTACGCCATACTTCCGGGCTTCGTACGAGCAGGATGCCACCACACCCCGATCGGAAGTCCCACCGATAAGCACAGGTTTATCCACCAACCCTACGTTGAGCAAACGCTCTACGGACACAAAAAATGTGTCAAGATCACAATGCACTATATTCCGTTCCATTTCCTAAAAAATCATCTCTATCCCGTCTGTTGTTTATACTTTAAAGGTATAAATACTCGATCAAATATACTAACATATTTAGCTAAAATAGGTGTTAAATTTACACAATCTGATAAACAACTGAATTACAAGACTAAAATATTTAGCCAAAGATAATGTAAGGATTGATTTTTTAAAGGAAAGATTGAGGATTTAGTGACTGACGATAAAACTGTATAAGCTGGTGGAATTTAAGAATTAGCAGCAGTGATACTTCAATGAAGTAGAATCATTTTAATTTTCATACTTTTAATCCAATAAGTGTCCTTTTACTCTATGATGCTATAGACAATTACCTTTTCGTAAGCTACAGGTGTAAATAAACGGAAAGGAAAAGTGTTTTATATTGGACTAACACTTTATAATTAAATCAACAAATGAAGAAAAAACATCTTTGGACAATCGGGCTTTTGACAATAATCATATTTTTATCTATTCCAATTTTTCATATTTTAAAAACAAAATGGAATGAAAAGGACCTTATTATTCAAATCCCAAAAGGGTTTACAAATGATGCGAGTCAACTGAACTTAACCAAAGTTGATACCATTATTCAAGTTCCGAATGACAAAAGAGAAATTGAAATTCAACTGAAAGATGTTTTGAAATATGCAAAAGAAAATAATCTAAAAATATCAATTGCTGGTGCTAAACATAGTATGGGAGGCCATACCATGTATCCGAATGGAATTATGCTAAATATGCTCCCCTACAATCAAATGGAGCTTGACACAATAAATAATATTTTGACAATCGGTGCTGGTTCTTTGTGGGAAAATGCTTTAGAATATTTAAATAAATACGATAAATCAATTGCTATAATGCAAGCATTCAGTTCGTTTTCTATTGGTGGTTCAATAAGTGTAAACGGGCATGGCTGGCAAAAAGACTTACCGCCAATTGCTGCAAGTGTAGTCTCATTTACTTTAATGAAAGAAAACGGGGAGATTATCAATTGTAGTAGACAGGAAAACCCGGAACTTTTTAAGTTGGTAATCGGAGGATACGGTTTGTTTGGAATTGTTTTAGACGTAAAGTTAAAAGTGGTAGAAAATGAAGCTTTACAATACAAATACATTCGTTTAAGTCCCGAGAATTATTTAACCTATTACAAAAAATACATTTCGGAAAATCCAAATGTAAATCTAGTTTTTGGCAGACTACGTATTTCTGACAAACATTTTTTAGAAGAAGCAACATTAAACTTTTTTGAAAAGGCTGACGTGGAAATACCTGTTTTACAAAACGGAAAAAGTAAGGAAACGCAAAGATTGGTATTTAGGGGTAGTGTAAACAGCGAATATGGAAAACGACTTCGCTGGGATTTGGAAACAGGAATGAATAAAGTTTCCAAAAATGAAATTTATTCAAGAAACGAACTTTTAAACGACCATGTTTCACTAATTGAAAACAAAGACAGTTCTTCAACCGACTTACTCCAAGAGTATTTTATTCCGGAGAGAAATTTTAATCAATTCATTAGGGATATGAAACCTATTCTAAAAAACTCAAAAATAGATTTACTCAACATAACTATTCGCGGCGTTCATCAAGACAATGACAGTTATTTAAACTATGCTAGAGAAAATGTATTTGGTTTTGTAATCTTGTTCAATCAAAAGAAAACAAATAAACAAGAGGCAGAAATGAAAAAATTGACAAACTTACTTGTGGATATTGCCTTGAAAAACAATGGTACTTATTACTTGCCTTATCGTTTACATATTGACAAGGACAAAATGAGAAAATCTTATCCTAACGCTGACCGTTTTTTTCAACTTAAATTAAAATACGATCCAACTGAATTATTTAACAATAAGTTTTACGAGCATTACAAATAGAACAGCATGCAGTAGCAGTTTTAAGAGGTTCGGAATTAGAAAACCTGTTGTCTCGCTTTGAATTTAAAGTTGCTAGTTTTCGGTTTCAGAGGCTCTTTCAACTCATGCTCATAGAGTAGCATTCATTTATCTACTTATTTTGGATGTTTTAACAAATCGATGTTCTTATGTGCTCTCGCACGGGGATCAGTAACAATCACCTCTCCTATTTCATGGCTTGCTTCTGTTAACTCCACCTTCAATCTAGCGTTCTTCGAAAGGTCATAAACAACCTCTCTAATATCATACCCAACATAACTAAATGATAATCTTAAAAATCTAAAATTTTGTTCATTAGAGAATTTTAAAATAAAACGTCCCTTATCATCTGTAGTGCTAGATTCCTTCGTTAATATGTTGTAGATATGTACACCGTTTAATGGTCTACGAGACTCATCTATCACAATACCTTTGATGGTAATACTATCTTTTAAATCCTTTTGCTCATTGAAATACTCATATAGAGTGTTTTCTATATGATATTCAGCCTTTACAAATTTTGCAAACAATAGTCCTGACATGATTAATCCGAGGCGTAGTTTAGAGAAATACAACTTATTCTTCAGATTGGATTTATACGAGGTATGCGATTGGGTATTCAGTAATTTCCCGCCAACTTTTGTCTTGGATCTTTGAACATAGGTAACTATATCTTCTGTTTTCCAATCAGTAAAATCTATCACCTCAATATTACATCTTGAACATAACATCCCTTGGGAAGTATGTGACATACTATCCCAATTCTCGTCGCATTTTACTGGAATTTTAATTGACATAATTTGTGTTGTTAGCTGAATAAATAAAGTCGTTAAAACCAAAAGAGTACTCAGTATTTCGGATCGCTAGATTTGGATTTACCGAGCAATGCTCAATGCCGAATTGCTCTTCCTACAATAGCAATTATATTAATAGCGGTTGCGCGCATAAGCACAAAAGAATGATTATAAAACTAATATATAAAATAATATTTACCTATCCAAAGTAGATCGATCTGGTTATGAAATCAAAAATACAATAAATCAAAACTAAACAGTTAAACACAGAAAGTGGCAGTTTTTACGTCCTAGAAAAACGGGCTTGATTGCATTTTAAATCTGGTTATTGTCGATCAATAATGAGCCGTCGTACAAATAAATCATCCCGTCTTGCATAGCCATAGTCCATCGCTTTCCGATCCTACTTTTAGAAAGTGTAGTCTTTATTTATTCGAAAATCAATTTTGCTAAGTTCTTTGATGGGCGGGTAATGATTCTTCCAGACAGTGCCCTTAGAATGTGGCGAAGTATATATTCTTTGTGTATTTGCTTTAAATTCATCTGTATAGTTTTTTAAAATTAATAGATCAATCAGAAAACCCTTAAGAATTTTCCTTCTAATACTTCCTCTGGCACATCCAGGATCTGCTCGATAACAACTGTAGCAGACTCTTCCTTAAACTCGCTCATAAACGCCCATAGGTCGTTTACTTTGGTAGGGACAAAATGCTGTATAACATCATCCACACTATTTTCGGACTTCAGGATATTGTATCCCTTATGCTTTAAGTCCTTCAAGATCTCGATTGTCAATGGTACATTCATCGCAATTAGTATATATTATTATCTCCTTATTCCAACAGGGTTGACATTTCTATCTTAAATTCCTTTACTATAAAGTGAACTACCAGACTCTTCTACCCTGCTTTAATTAAATATTGAACAGGATGAACACGAAAGAATGTTGAGCAACCGGTTATCTAATATCGTGTCCATCCTTATTCAATATCCAAAGAGAAACAATAAAACTAAATATATTAGCTTTTATTTGCTGCAAATTTCAGCCATATGTTTTTTTGAATAAAAAATGCATGTTAGAAATACGGTTTCCCGTAAATCTTTCTTTCCATTTTCTATTATTTTCGCAAATTAAAAGAAAATTGGAAGGCAGGAACATAAAATCAGCAATTTGATTTGATTTGTTTTTCACAAAATGTCTTAATATCTTAGATCAACCTCAAAATTATAACTTAAGACATTTAGGAATTCTAAGAAAGTTTTCGGTTTCAAAAGTTTAGATGGCTTTTTCCCAGATGCCACTCCTAAAGATGAACAAATCATCATTAGGTACAAAAAAGAACCCAAGAAGAAAGCTGATGGTAGCGATTCTAAATTAATGGATAATGTAGTCATAGAAATAGTTGTTGTCGATGGTGAAACAAAAGCAGAGGTCAATAAGGAGAATAAGAGATAAAATATTATAAATATTAAGAGCTTAAAATTAGATATCCATACTAATTTGATAACTATACGCCGTATCTAGGGATCACAAGCACACGATATTAAACAATAGGAAGATAATAAAATGGAATTAAAACAAATTATACTCAACTGCAGAAACTACCAATCAAATGACGAAATCGTTTCTGTGATATTTGCTAAAAGAATTGAAGGAAAATTTCAATCTGCTTCTGACGCTGTTGTATTGGAGGTAGAACAAGAGGATTGGGAAATAAAGATAACTCAGATAGCCACTACAAAATATCCAGGCTATGAATACTTTTTAGAAATGGATATTGCCCAATATTCTTATGAAGATTTGCTAGCAGACGAAGGCTATAAATCTGATGATAAAAAAGTTGAAGCAATAATCCATTATGCTGAATTTGACGCATAACCTGTAAACTTGTAATTGGGTATATTTCTTTTAAAACAGATGAAATAATTCAATAGATAAGCAAATAACAGAAGAAAGAAGTAAATAGCACTAATGTATGGAGGTTACTGAAGAGTTTCAAGAAAATCTACAATCCTGATTTTTTAAAACCTCTCCAATTGTATGTAGCTGCATCTAAAAATAAAAAGTAGTACTTACGAACAATTATAAAAACCGGGGAATTATGAGTAAGAATAAAAAGATTAAGGTAGAGAGCAATGAGATTACTATATTAAAAATTAAGTAGAGCTCATACTTCGCGGTTTTATGACGTTTAAATAAGATGAACTTATTTAAAATAATGATGAATAAAATGAACATAATTTCCATAAGAGAAAATCCAGAATATAAGGAGAAAGCAATTCAATACTTCCAAAACAGCTGGTCTGAAGTATTACCAATTATCTATGAAGATTGTATCTTAAACTGTATAAATGCTCCGCAATCATTACCGCAGTGGTATCTGCTAGAGAAAGATAATGAAATTATCGGTTGTGCAGGTTTGATTACGAATGATTTCATTAGCCGAATGGATTTATATCCCTGGCTGTGTGCGCTATTCATTGATGAAAAATACAGAGGCCAGAATTATGGAAACCTACTCATTGAAAAGGCAAAATCAGATACAAAAAATTTCGGCTTTTCATATCTAAACCTCTCCACTGACCACATCGAATACTATGAGAAATTAGGATTTGAATACATTGGACAAGGATACCATCCATGGGACGAGGAAACTAGAATTTATCAGATAAAGGTCTAGTTCCCTAGCGGTTTAACTGAAGATGAGCAAAAAGGTCGTAAGTAAAAGCAAACTGTATCCTTTCCAAATTAATAAATAATGTGTTGGTGAATATACCTGTTGTCGACTGTGAAACAACAGTAGAGGTGAATAAGGAGAATAAGAGATAATTACGTTAAAAAAGTAAGAATATAATCATACAATAAGTGAGCGTAAAATAAAACATTATGGCAAAATCATTACCATTAAAACTTAAAAATAGTATACTAATTCTATTCTTATTTTTTTCATTTGCTACAGCAGTAGCTCAAGAAAAAGAATCCGAATTTGGCGGTCCACCAAAACTTTCTGAATTAATTGGTTTTTGGAAAAAAGTCGAAATTCCTGATGAGGAAAAAATGAATCTAACAAACCCTTGGCCACAAAAATATCAATGGTTTGCATTTTATGAAAATGGAAAGATCTATTCAATGATGTCTGATGAGGACAGCAATTACTCAGTGAAAGAATTAAAAGAAATATTCAGTAATTTACCTGTTGACAAGACTCCTAACTACAAACTGGAAGGACAATTTTTAACTGTTGATAATAAAGAGGATAAAAACTACAAAGAGTTATGGGGAGTAAATTTATTTGCTATTGATATCAATGAAAATTTGAAAAAAGGAAATTTAATGATGACGCTGGATGGTGGAAATGACAACATCATCTATTTCAGGTTATTAAAGAAAATAGAAAACGAAGAGGTTAAAAATAAGCACTGATAATAATAGGAACCGATTATGGATGCTGTCATTGAATATTACGCTAAAACATTCTTCTACGGCTTTATTCCCACTTTAATATCAGGTGTCATCATTGGAAAGTTATTAAGAAAATGATCATCACGGCACCTACTGCAATTGCCCTTATATTAAGCTACGTAATATGAAACGTGAATCGAGTTTATTAACTTTTTTAAAACTGTATTTAAGACTCCTTATTGGATTTATTATTATTTCAATAATTACTGGTAAAATTCCTTGGAATGACTTACATGGTTTAATTAAGTTCGCGTTATACTTTAGCTTAGCTATGATTGCTATTGCTTGATATTTAGTGCGTTATACTGGATTGTTAAAATTATTAAAAGACAATAAAAAGCATAGAATTTTAGTAAACACGCGACCTATGACAGTAAAACTTTACGAGATATTTCTTGACAACAAAAAAATTGCAACAACTGAACTAGAAAATGCAGATGCTCCAATGGGTGTTGTTTATGGTCGCGTAACGTTTGATCATATTGATTCAGGTTATGACTTTTTAAAAACTTATTGCTTAACAAACAATATTGTAATCATTTCTGACTATCCAGAAGACAAATTGATTGGAACAGCGAACATTCCTAATTTAAAAGTAGTTAATCTAAATGGAATTGAAATTAAAGGCCAAGTAACAAATATTGAAGGAATGGACAGTGACGTTTTTGAAATTATAATTTGTGGTATATCATATCCCTTTTTTGAAGAAGAGTTTCCACATCACGTAAAAACATATAATGACCAATTCAAAGACATCCAATGAATATAGACAAAATTTAATTTCTTACATATTGACTGTAAATAACTAGCTATCTAAAATGGGATCTATTGGATTGTTATTAAAGTGTTTTAAAAACTAAAATCTACACCCATATACTTATATGAAAGAATTAAATCTGCTTATTAAAGAAATTCAAGCTTTTGAAAATAAAGCAGACGACATGTAAAACAAAAACTCTGATGAATATCTTTGGAAATAACTTTAGAAATAGAGTGGAAATTCAAAGTGAAAAACCTTCAAAACTACTCAAATTAGATCGCCCGCTAGTTAAGTATTTGCAATAAGCAAAAGATTAAATGTGTTGAGGGATTTTGTCACATGAGTAATTAATATAAAAGATTTTTCAAATTATTCGTTGACACAGTTCGCGTTACAGTCTCCAGTTTTTATTTGAAAATCTAGATGAAATATTTTTTTGTAAATTACCTTCTAAATATTGTATAATCTATTTTACAGTTGAATTTCATAAATTAGGCAAATTCCCGTGATAGTGTCACGCAGATATCTTGAACCTTGGTCGAAGTTGCCTCCGCCACCAAATCTTATAGAATTGGTAGATGGAATAAACCACGTTGGTGCATCATCAGGTATAGCCCAATCCTCCTTGTCTACCAAAATATTGTTTTGTTTTATAAATTCAGTCCACCACTTTTCAGTCGGTTTAAACTTTAAATACATTATGTATTCATTTGACCAATTTCCAGATTGCCAATACTGTCCTTTTAGTAGTTTTAAATCTGTCGATGGTTGTGTTCCTGACCAATATATAAAAGTTTCAAGTGCGTCATTCGAATTTTTCTCAGAACAACCAGTTAGAACAAAAAATGTTAAAAATAAAATTAATAGTCGATTCATAGTTTATTCTACTACATCATTGGGATTTTTACTATAACAGCTGTACCCTACCTTCGGTTCTCCTCTTGTCCGAAATTTCGAAACTTACCAATGAAGATATCTATTTTTAAATCGAGTGTAAAACAAAGAGTAAGATAATATCCTCAGTTTTGACTTGTATATGTTTAATTTCATTGAGCAATACGGGTGTATCGATAGCAGTGATCTTAAATGATTGGTGTTCCTTTACCCAAGAGCTCATCAATATTGACGCTGAAGCCTATTTCGGCATCTGCCCGATAGCAATGTGCATTTTGCTTTAAAGTCTCTACTACGCTCTTATTAAGCTGCTGTTTTTGTTCTCACAATTGCGGGATCGCCCACTGAAGAATCCCGAAGGAATCTGCGAAGCAAATGCAAGAAAGCTGAAACCGAATTGCACTCAAAGCATCGGCTCCAATGACAGCTGTTGCTGAAATGGGATTTTTGTACTGATCAATTTGATTAAAAAATACGGGAAGCCATAAGGATGGTATTAAACTTATACAGCCATTCTTAACAGAATGGCTGTATACGTTTTTTATATGATCTGAAATTTATTTCAGTTTTTCGATCTTGTCGATGGTAAGGCCTGTAGCTTTAGCAATCTGATGAGTAGACAGCCCCATCTCTTTCAAATTCAAAGCTGTTTCAATAGCTTTTTGGTGTTGGCCTTCAGCTTTAGCTTCAATTGCAACTTGTTTAGCCTCTATTGCAGCTTTCTTAGCCTCTTTCAATTGTTTTTCTAGTCCTCCCAATTGTTTTTCTAGTCCTCCCAATTGCTTTTCTAGTCCTTCAACTTGTTCCTGTTGATACATCCGCACTGCTTCGGCATCCCATTTTCGTTTTAAACTAATATCATACATAGTTCGTTCCTCCTTTGTCAATTTTGCGTAGCTGGCCAATTGAAAGAATCGTTGAAATACCGCCGATTTCATGATCCGTGGCAAGGTCTTTAACGTAGACATATTTTTGAGCATAAAGAATACTTTATCCAGTTCGTCTTCAACCTCAGCTTCGCTTTTAACAAAGTTAATAATTTCTAAATAGATAAACCCCAAACCCTCGTAAAAAATTTGCCCTGAATCTCTATTACACAGGCAAGTATTATGAAAATAGGTTTTATGATCACCTCCTGGCATATGAAAACCATCCATCAGGACAATGGTATAAACTTCGGGAATGGCATAACCCCAGGCTTTACGGTTTCCTTTGGGCGCTGTATCTGAAATAACCTTACTGGCATAATAAAGCATGCGTTGCTTTAGATTAGACTGGCTGCTCGTCTGCATCTCAATGATGATCTCTTCGCCTGTACTGATCTGAACTACAAGATCAAAGATAACTTTGCCGATTTCTTCGGTTACACCGATACGCTCTGTATCTCGATACGTCAGATCAACAATGGTTTTTCGACCTCGAAAGATGATGTTAAGAAAGTTGATCAGGTTGATCTTGTCTCCGAATAACCGTTTGAAGCCCTCATCGGTGGTCGGGTCAATAAAAACGGGTTGAACGTGATTTTTCATAATTTCAGCTTTTGCTTAAATAATTAATGTTGTTAAGCAAACATCAGAAAAACTAAAATTATTAGCCGGTTATTAAACGTTTGTAGTCGACAGTAGTCGTTTGTTGTCGGCTAGCTGGCAACAAAAGCATCAACTTGTTAACCTAGTCTTGCTTTCCGGACACAAAAAAAAGCCACATCTTACGACGTGGCTTCTACTTATTATATGATTAAACTTGATTACTTATAAGAATTGATCGATTGGAATACTTTCCAGTTACCTTCGTCATTTACCAGTGTCACTAGATCAGTTTTAGTAAATCCTTCAAACTGCATCGTTACTTTGGCGATCATATAGTCCGCAGATTCCTGTACGATGGTGGTGCTAGTTTTACAGTTTAACTGCTCTCCTTTTTGCTTTTTCAAGAAGGAAATAACTTCAGAACGGCTATTGGTTTTATCTTCTACTGCCTGTACTTTTTGGCTGAAGTCTGTTGTAAACAATTGCTCTACTCCTGCCGATTGTCCTTCTGTCATAACCGCAACGTAATGATCAATGGCTAGATCTGCTGTAGATAAATTGACCACTGCTTTTTTAGGGTTTGCTACCTCTGGTTTGCCTGCTACCATAGTGAAAGTAGAAACTGCGATCAAGGCTGCTGCTGCGAATGTTTTTGCTAAAGTTTTCATAATGTCTTTATTTTATAGTTTGTTAGTTCTTATTTGTTGATTCAAAAGTAGGGTGTAAATCGTCCCTACCCTATGGCAATTAGACTAAACCAACTAAAAATTCGGTGAATGAAGGAAATGAATAGGTGAAATTATTTTAAACTTTTTTGAACTATTCTATTCGACAGGTGTTCTTATTATACAAAGCGATAACAAACATACTTTCAGCATGAAAGTGTAAAACGATAAATGACGTAGTACAGTAAATAAATCCAATTGCTTGAAAACAATTTGGATGACGAAACAAAAAAGAGGAAACGATAGGAAACATAAAACTTACTGTGCAGTTAAACGCCAAGATAAAGGGTCTAATGAGAATTAGGCCCTTTTGATGTTTATTAACACCAACGGTTTGCTCCTATAACGACTGTTGCTGATATAGGATCAAAATAACGCAGGACTTCTCTCCCCTCGATGATATTGGTACTGGTAACGATCATGGTGTATGATGAATACTGTTTTAAAAGTCCGAAAATAAAGCATTTGTTTGATTAAAAAATACGGGAAGCCATAAGGATGGTATTAAACGTATACAGCCATTCTGTTAAGAATGGCTGTATACGTTTTCTATATGATCTGAGTTTTATTTCAGTTTTTCGATCTCTTCAACGGTAAGACCTGTACCTTTTGCAATATCTGCAATAGGCAAGCCCATTTTCTTGAATTCTAAAGCTGTCTCAAGGGCTTTTTTTCGTTCGCCTTTTTCAATTCCTGACTGAATTCCTTTTTCGATTCCAGCTTGGATTCCTTTTTCTCTTTCTTGTCGTTTGATTGTTTCTATTACACCCATTTGAATTGTGCCTCCTGTCACTTGATAAATGTATTGATCAAAGTTACTATTTATTTCTTTATCTCGTATAAAAAGAAAACTCTTTAAAAAAACTAAAAAGCTCATTATACGATCTTTACTATACTTATTGGTCTCGATGAGCCTTCGAGCGATTGTACTACGTTGCTCGGCGAGCTCCTGCTCTGGAATCTTATCTTCATCTAAAGCTTTCTGGCATGCCAAAACAATATACGCAAATATATTGTCCATATCGAGTAGCTCTGATTCGTCATGATCAAAAATTTGATAGCTCAAATACTGAAAGCGTAATGACGTACGGAAAACTGCAAAATGGTATTCATCAGTACATGGCTGTGAACGCCCTCCAGTAAAAACAGCAATGGTCTCCACAGGAACACGGTAACGATCTAGTAGTCTGTAAAAATACTGAAAGATACGATGTGAGAAATCGGAATCATGTCCGCCTTCAATTTCCGTATTCACTAAAATCCACTTCTCGCTTCCGTCTTTTAAATAAACCTTGACCAGAAGATCTGCCACACGCTTCCCTTTCTTACGCTCACGATAGGGAATAATCTCCAACAATTCTTTATCCATAAAAGTCAATCCACGCCCGAGATCAAAGGTAGCATCGGCATCTGGATACATAAACCGCAAAAAATCAGGAAAATTATCCTCAAAAATGGCTTTCAAAAGCTCATCATTCTTCTTAGGCGGCTTTAAACGTCTTGAATGTACACTCATAACTGTTTATCAATTGGTTAACAGTAATAAAGATACGAATAAAAACTAAATATATTAGCATTTATTTTATTAAACCATTGGATCTTTCTATAAATGTCTTGTAGCCACAACAGGGGCAAGCAAACTTTTCTGTTACCATATTTTCCACCAAGGTTTTTTATTCTCAAAATGAATAAAGCTTCCACCCGTCAAAGTTTTTGTGTCAAGGTCATACTGAAACTCAATCCATTCGTCAGCATCATTCATTGGATAAAACGCTAATCCCGATACTAAATTATTTTCAACTTTAATTTCTTTTAATCCATCACACGAAATTGGTTCTGTATTCCAATGTGTTCCATCTTGCTCAAAAATTGTCAGGTCGATCTGGTCCTGAAATACATATCTATTTTTACTTGCTTTAAAAATATTACAATAGCCAACTCCGAAAACGTCGATAGGTTTTGTGTCGTTGGGATTCATTATGTAACACGCGCCACGAGCAATTACTAACAAGTTTTGAGTTTTTTCTAGTTCTATAATTTCTGCAAAGTCTGTCCAACCTGGTTGAAAGTTCGCTACCCATTCTGTGCCGTCATTTTTATAGAAACGAACAGGAAAACCTTCGGAATAAAATGGTTCTCCATTTTCTGTTACTGACACATACATTGGTCCATAAACTGGCAAAGATGCCAATACTTCATATGCCTTTTTTGTCGTCATTCAGTTTTTTGTAGTGCAATACCTGCCGTCAAGCATATTGTCAAAACTTTTTTGTTATTTACTCCAACTCATAATTACCTTAACAGTTATTTCTTTTTGAGAACCACTTCAAGTTCAAATATTGCATTTTCCTTTATAATTGGGTCATCAACTTGTGTTAACAACTTTAACTTTTGAACTGCTTCAGGTGTATTAATTGCACTAAATGCCCATATACATTTTTTTGCTATAGCTCTCATTTCATCGTAATCAGGAACATCAAGAGCAACTTCATATAATTTGTTCACACTTTTAGGGTCTTTAATTAATTCAAGAACGGTTATAATGTCCTCTTCAGAAATGTGCCATTTCTCATCTAAAAGTTGTAGCAAAATATCTGTATAATCGCTATCTGCTCCATCACTACAAAGAACTGCTAAGGTATTAGCTAATCCCTTTTCATCTTTATTTGCAACATTGTTTTTCAGTAAAGAAAGTGTTTCTTTTTTAAACTGTAAATTTTCCCCCTCAGGGAACTTATCCCAATAATTATCGAAATGGTCATCCCTATTAAATAGTCCTTTATAAAATTTCCAAAAATTAAACATTACTTAATTACTTTAAAGCTATTAATCCAATTATTAAATATATGTGTATTAGACTGTATACTTAAATTCATTACTACTTATTCTGATTTCCACAGTAAACTTCCCGTACCTGCTCAATTGCATGCAATTGCTGCTGTTCTATGCATTACACCAACTTGATTAAAGTAATTCATTGCATCTGGCTTCATATTAAACTTAACCAATACATCATAACCTTATTCCTGTAACTGAGCTCTTGAAGAATCTGCACTGGAAGAAAAAAATCACTCTTTTATTGATCATGTGTTTAGGTTATCCTTTTCATTATTTTGTAACCGATATAGTCCTCTATTTTTTTGTAATTTGGATATCTGTAATACTCGTTCCAATAACTTGTAACTCTACTTTTTGTTTGTTCCCAATATTTTATATTATTAAATATCAACTGTTTATACTGATTAATATTGCTGCCATTTATATGCTTATCAAGTTCAAAAAGTATTTCAATAACATATTCTCCAAGTAATTGCAATTTAAAAAATATAACCCATTCGTGGTCAGAACCAAATAAGTGTTTTAGCCGCTTTTCTCTAATGTATCCATTGTGATGTCTCGAGTATATGCAATTTAGGATTTGTTTCTGCGTTTCGGTCAGTTCATTTTCAAGTTCTACACTTGGTTCCGCAAAATAAATTCTTGAAATTAAACAAATGACTTCACCTGTCGTCAATTGAATGTCTGTTAATTTTCCATGTATTCCATTTTTAACTTTATATCGTTGTTCATATGGATCACTATAAATTGGTTCTGCCAATGGCATTATAGCTAACACTTTTTCAACGTCTGAACACAAAAATTCTGGAAATAAATTTTTCAATTTTTGGCGATATTCATTCGTCAAGTCAGTTTCTTTGTTTTCTTGTCGAAAAAGTACTTTCCTATATTTTGAATTGTCCATATTATGACGGCTAAAGATGATATACTACTGTTCTTCCCCTATAAAGAATAAATCCTAATTCAAGCTGGTGACCTAACAATATTACTTCTTTTTTATTAGACTTTCACTTTTCTTAATATGGACTCTCCGTTGCCACAATAAATGACTCTGCAATAAGCAAAATGATATTTTATTGAACTTTTGATTATAAACATAATCCTCATCGTCTGTCATTTACTCCATCGCAACCATTAACAAATAAATATTGAACTAATGATCCTTTAATTTATCCTTGGATCAATCCAGAACAGATCACGGAGTTGCAGTAAGTCTTCTGTATCCATCAAATTATAAACCAGCTCATCCTTTTCTTCTAAAGGAATCGATATTTGTTGATCCGTTCCAAGTAAAAAAATGGTTAAAATAGCATCCTTGTCATATATCGAGATATCGGACTGTACCATAGTAACATCATGTTTATTAAACCATTCTCTTGCCTGTTCTTGATCTAGGCAGATCAGGGAACGGGTTAGATCTTCAAGATCGCGTATCTCATCGATGATATGGGTGGGATAATCTACGCCAATATAAGCTAAATACAAAAGATGATTGCCTGTACGTAAGGCATAATTACGTATTAAGACCCGCTTCGGATCGAATGAAAAAACATAATATTCTGGATTGGAGATAAACTTATACTGCTTGCCGTAAAATTGGATTTTATCCTCCAATTCTTCTAAATGATCTATTTCTATAAATACTTCTCCTAAAAGCTGTCCCTCATCTATATTGGCAAGTGCATCGTCAATGACCAATAGCGCTTGCTCTTCCATAGGAACAATGCTTCCACTACAATCTAGGTGACTATTAAGAAATGCTCATCACGACACCTACTCCACTTGGCTTGATAACACATTTATAAGAAAATGATAAGCTATCCATCTTTTTTAAAGTAATCACTCCTCAAAGTAAATAAGAAGTCCGTTCACAAAATGAATTCTTAGAGAAATTATTGCGTATATTTAAATCAAAGTAATTTATTTACAATGTCAAATCCGATTGAACATTTATGGTTATATAATGACTGGGCCAATAAATCAGTCATCAGTATAATAAAATCTCAAGGAAGTATAATTCCTCCCTCCTGTTTACGACTAATGAGTCATATTGTTAATGCACAAATAATCTGGTTAAGTAGATTAAATGGTGAAAAACCATACCTAGGCGTTTGGGATGAACATAGTATTATGGAATGCGAACAATACCATAATTTGGCTTCAGCTGGCTTAGGTGAAAAGATCAAAAAACACAACGATTATGACAAACATAGCATTCAATATAAAAACACTAAAAATGATAAATTTGTAAACTCCATTGAAGAGATATTATTACATACCTTTAATCACGGAACTTATCATAGAGCTCAAATAGCAACAGAGATGAGAAAGAATGGTCTTGAGCCGGTCAGCACAGATTATATTGTCTTTGTCCGAAAGCAACATTAGCATATTCACTATCGCTTTACCCTCAAAAAGATTGACCTCTGACCTCCTCTAAAAAATTTGAAAATTTTAAAAGTATAGAATTCAGAGATGAATTACTAATTCTAAATAGGAGAAAATTAGATGAAAAGATCGAAGTGGACCGAAAAATACCTGATCCTCCCCTGTTTCATTCTTCCCTTTGAATAGCAAGGGTAAAAATTCGGTCAATCGGGGCTGAGTGAATTTACAGAACCCTCTCCTGCTTTAATCCATTTATTGAACAGGATGAACAAGCGATAGTGTTGAGCAACAGAGTTTTTCACACTAACTACTGAACTCAAGTTAAAATACACGCTTGCGTATTCTGCTTAGGGCTTGTGGAGTTATTCCAAGATAAGATGCAATATCTTTTAGTGGTATAAAATTTAATACACTACCATATTCAGCCATCAACAGTAAATAATACTGCTCAGGTGAATATTTAATCAAGTCAATATTTCTTTTTAAGATTCTACTTAACAATATAGCCGTCATATCATCAAAAATTGCTTTTAAGTGGGGAATTTCTTCATAAATTTGGATTACGCTATCTTTGTCGATTCTATAAATTATACTATCTACAAGAGTTTGTACGTTGAAGTCCGATTTCTTTTTTAAGGTAAAGGATATATTCGACATGGAAAATGTTCCTTCTTTACAAAACCAAAAAGTTTGTTCTTCGCCTTTATCATTTAATGTCCAGCAGCGTGCAATTCCATCAAAAATAAAATAACTGTACTTTTCTAACTCCCCCTCCCGAATTAAGAAGCCGTTACGTTTGACAAGTATTTTTTCAAAAGAATTATCAAATAATTCTGCTTCTTTTGAAGTAAATAAGCTCGTATCAACATCAAATTCCTTAAATAATTTTTCTAAAATCATAAATTTGATAATCTAAATGTGCCAAAGGTAAAGCTTATTTTCTATGCATATAGTATAGTACGAGTTCGTTTCTTTCGCAGATTGTACATTTTTCCATTACTTACATGATCGGAAATTACTATTGATAGGTACTAATTGAATACATTTATTCCCCTAAATCTTTTTCAATAGTTTCCAGAGAATCGATAATCTTTGATATCTTTTGGTTCTGCTTTCTGATCTGTCTGGGTCTCAGGAAAAACCATACGATTGCCAACCATAAGAAAGTTGATCCATAAGCTAAAAACGCAAACGTTGTTGACATGAATAAAGCAAATTCATAAAAATAAAAGGCAAAGCCAGCACAAAGCAAAATGTAATAGATACTAATCCCTTTCGTCTGCATATAAAGCTGCTGACGCTGTAGTTTTTTTAGAGAAGAAAGGTATTCCTGATTGCTGATCGATGGATTTATTGTCCTGATCACGTTGACGTTTTGATAAGATAAATAAATGAAAAGAGCCAGCGCAATAAGAATTAATATAATTCCTAAACTGGTTGTAAACATTTTGAAATTAATGACATTCCAAATGAAAATCATTCCGAATGCTGTTGCCAAAAAACAAAGCATCATTAAAACTGTTCCGCTCAATTGTTTTTTTCTGTATTTTTCTGCAGTAGTTTTTATTTGCTGAATATTAGGAATATCTGCATTTTTATTGTTCCAAATATCTCGGAAATTGATGTTATCGGTTTGCATAATTCTTAAATTTTTTGGTTAATTTTTCTTTGATTCTGTGTATTTTTACTCTGACATTGGTAGGCGAAATCCCTAAGACTTCAGCAATTTCAGCCTGTTTCATTTCTTCCAGTTCCAGAGAGATGATGATCCTTTCCAATTCAGGTAATTCTGAGATACATTGATAAAGAAAATCGGTCATTTTATCTTGTTCCAGTTTGTTATCTTTTTCAGAATTATCTTTGATCTCAACAGGGAGCTCGCTTTTTGGCATTCTCTTGTCGATATTCATCTGTCTTAAGCAAATATTGGTAGCAATTCTATAAATCCAAGTTCCGACTGATGCTTCCTGCCTGAATTTTGGCAATTGCTGAAAAACAGCCACAAATGTTTCCTGACAAAGATCTTTTGCCGCATCATGATCATTCACATAACCCATACAAAGACGAAATATTCTCTTCCAGTACTCGTGGTATATCTCTTCGAAATTTAAAACCTGCATTGCTGTTTTTAGGATTTAGAGCATAAGAAACAGAAAATGTTACACATTTAAATAAAAAAAGCGTCTGAAATTTCATAACGCTTTGATTTTCTAATAAGTATATCTTATTTTTTCAGATCAGCTGACCGCACATGTTGTTCTGAGTTTTCATGATATTTTCTTTGCTATGAAGCACTAAAGTTCAAGTTTATAAAAAAATATCAGAGAAATATTTCAGGTACGAAATTCTTAATTCAACGTTGTGAGTTCGCTTTTTTACATCATATATTTTCCAAAATATGTATTCAGAGCTTCTTCATTATATTTGTCTTCTCCACGCCAGTATTCAACAAAAGTCCAATCGTGCTTGCCTCTACTCGGTCTGTCATAGGAAGTTGGTTTAAGAATGTTAATACAAGCTAAAATTTCAATTAATATTTTTCGCTCATCTTTCGTTGATTTCAAAACAGTAGATAAGTTTTTTTCTAATGCACTTGGATAATCGTTCGGTTGAGAATTTTTGATAATCGATAATATATTTATAAAAATCTCAACATCTTCCGTAGAAGGTTCCGGGATTTCTGCTATTTGTAGTTGTTGAAGGTCGAACAAAGTGTAAATAAGGTTTCCGTGTCTAATTCCGCCCCATTTTATTCGTTCAAAATTCAATACATTTAAGTCTTCATTGATATAATCCTTGTCTCCTATAATGCCATATTTTAAATCTCTGCAAATTCCACAAGTATAACTCTCGTGTGTTACTTCTCCATTTTCTCCAAAACTTTGTCCACTTACTGCTTTTGTATATTGATGAGGAACCAATTGTTTCGCTATAAAATAGGAAGCCAAACTGGAACGCCAATCTAAACGCCTATTGGAAAGACTACTTAAAAATGCTGTTGAAACTTTATCGATTGAAATTTTTGGAAGTATCTCAAAAATCTTGTCCAAACATTGGTCATGAGAAATGGTTAAAGGTTCAAACATCAAACCTTTTGATTTTGCATACTCAAAGTCAGCAGCATCTATTTGTATTTCATTAGCATCAATCCAACCATTTTTCCAATACGTTTTGAACAATATGTTTTTGGCTTTTTTATCCATAGATTTCTTTAAATTTTGTTTTTGTGTTCTCTTTTAAAGTGGCTCACCCCCCTTATTAGTGGAGTTTTTTATCGTTATGTTTCTGCAATTCCACCAACATCTTTTATTTGTCCACCTACAAACTTAAATTCAAGTCCATGTTCTGAATCCAATTTGTAACGAATAGATACTTTAATTGTCTTATCATCCAAAACTCTCAAATACATAATCTCTTTAATATGGTCATTATGTTTATCGGTGTTGTCAATATTCAATGCTGGTTCACCTGATTTTTCAGAATTTTCATAGAAATGTGCATATAATTTTAAATATCTTTCATAGGCTTTGTCTTGAATACTTTTGATATTCGTTTCAATATCCGCTATAAAATTTTTATAAGTTTCTGCAAATTCTGTCAGCTGATTTTCGCTCGGTAGTTCATCAATTTCTTCTCCATCTTCATCATATTCATCTCCCAAAAAAACTTCAACATTTCGGGTGTCAAAAAAAGGATTTGAGAAAGTTATGTCGGACGAAAATCCAGCCCAATCTGCTTCAACATTTCCCCAATATCTATGTGTCATATTTTTTATTCTTTATTCATTTTTCCTGTCATTGTCGTCAGTTCTATAAAAATACATTTACATTTCGGTCGGTGGCATGCCGAAATTAATTATTCTTACTGGCCAGTATTCATGAGAATACAGATAAACAATATAATTCTTTTTTCTTTTTATATCTCCTTATTGCGTTAATAATTTATGAAATCATGAAGGAAAACCCTTTCATTGACATGAGCGAGCTCTTCTAAGCGTTTCCCTCCCTCACGTCACATTCCTAAAAGGAACGTAGGGCATTACTATTCAATATGTCTTTTGCTTAGCAAAGGGATACCGTTTCTATCACCTACGCTAAGACAGATTTTTCGTGATATTTTTTTCTTTAATGGGTCTTAAAGGATTCTACTCGAAACTTCCTTACTACATGCAATTCACCATGAACTTGACTGAGCATGATTTTACCGTATAGTGGAGGAAGAGATAAAAAAGAAATAGACCCGATGACATTCCTTTATTCCAAAGAGGCTCCGGTATTTGATAAATATGACGATATCCTGCCAGAGGAGCTTACCCGAAAAGGTCTTGCCTATGGAGTTTTTACATTATGAGAGCGCTATCTATTATACTTCTGTTTTTTGTTAAAATTACTTCCTGATCATAAGCTAAACCCCTATTAGTTTTAATTTTTTGGTTAGTTATTTATGGTTGTTTTATCACCATAAATAGCAATGCAACGTTAGCTATCACTCCTGTTGATAAAAGCGGGTCTATTATTAATACGCATTTTTTCATAATCAAATTTTACTATTAATTGCTTTCAAATTGTCTGTCTTTTCTTCCAAAAAACGGATTAACTTATCGGTATGGTTCGTAGTTGTTTCATAGTTTATAAAGGTTGTTCTCAAGTAGACATTTTCGATTGTTGATTATGAGTGATGGAAAGACCAAAAGTGGTACACCAATATACTCTCCAAATGCAGCGAGTGGCTGGGTTAGCGGATTGTCCTTTGACTTAAGCAGATAAAATAAAAAAGTCACGGGAACCTGTGTTCCCGTGACTCGCTAAAAGTAAAGCATATGCATCATGATGCTATGAATAATACTTAATAGTTGTTTAAACGGCTTGACGAATAAAATATCCTGCTATTGAGCAAAGTCTTTATTTAATAAAGCAGTACATTTATAGCGATGCTCTTACTTGGTATAAACACGAACACCACGCCATGCTCCGTTTCTTTTTGAAGCTCCAAATACATCGGCTCTGGTAAATTTAAAGCCATTTTTTATCGATTTCTTAAGATTATCAAGTGTTTTAGGATCGAATTTTATGTTCGTAAAATCTGTTGATACCTTAATTTCAAAGTCCTGAATAGCAAACGCGAACTCTTTCTCGATTTTATCCTGATTATATTCTTTAGCTGCATATGGCATCAAAACACATTTAACTTTGCCATCTGCTCCTGCTGTTTCTACCTTTTTATAGATCAAGCCTAAAGTTGCTTTGTCCAGATCTACCAGTGCGACTTCTTCAATAGTCCCATCTTTAACATTGATAGTCTTCACTTTGCCACCCCCAGGGGTTTCTAGTTTTTTCTTAAGTGCATCCCACCCTAGTTTCAAAAGAGGCTTTATTGTCTTTTCATTAATCTTGAATTCTCCCGCAATATTATCGGGACCAATCGGAAAGATATTAGGAATATCATAGGGAACTAGAATCTGAAAGATATCACCGGCTTTATATACAGGAATATAATCGGGCTTATTCCAGGTAGGATCGGTAAAACTGCGCCAAGCATCTGAAGTTAAGCTCATAGGCGGAATAAGATCTAATGTCTCAAATTCTACCGCAGTCCAACCGGCAACGATTTCTTCGGCATTGACCTTACCCCAGATTCCGAGTTGAAAAAATCCACCCGCTTTTTGCTGTTTTACTTTTATTCCGACACTTCTTGCAAAGCCATAATTTCGGTTGTATAGTAAAACACTGGTTCTATAATCACTATCGTCAAAATAATTGTATTCTGTACTGTTTTCAAATATTGTTTTCAATATTTTTCCTTCAGGATTATTCATCTGGCGGGCCACTAGGTTCTCAAACATAGCAGGATCAAGCTCATTACTCGATGTGACCGGTGTTCCTGCGTTACGAGGCGGGCGTGGTGTACCGTCACCACCGCGACTTGGACGAGGACCATTCGTTACGGTAGTACCACCACCTTCACGGGGAGGACGTGTGCCACCTGTTCCATCGCCACCACGGCTTGGACGTGTAGTGCCATCCGTTCCATCACCGGAACGGCTAGGTCGTGTAGTGCCGTCATCAGGGCGACTTTCACGAGTGGGACGACCTGTATCGGCTTCATCTTCCATGAAACCTTCTAATCTATTTGGTCTTGTAGGTAAATTAAGTGATTTATCATCGACAAAAGTTGGAATAAAGCCGATATTATCCTTTAAAAAAACTACCTCATCACCAAGACCTAAATCTGCATTCTTATCCATGAAAGCAGTAAGATCGAGACGTTTATAAGAGTCATCATCTGTTGTAATGGGATAGGCAGAGGCAATTGACGCATACATTTTATTGAGGTTGTCGGTATTGTTTTTACCGGCAAAGAACGTTCCATAAGGTGTCACTTTATAAAGCACATCGCTGACAACAATTTCGCCGTTGCCATTCAGTACATCTTCCATGTAATTATCATCGATCACGGAAACAAGCATCTGCGCGTTGGGATCAGTGCTTGCCAGTGCTCCCAAAGAACTAAAACCTTCAGGTCCCCCAGAAGAAGAGGCTTTCAACTTTTTAACTCCACTCGCATCTTGACTCCTGGCATGATCGAAATAATTCTTTAATTCTGCGGTAGAAAAATTTAAAACTTGAGAAGATCTTATAGAACTGAGCTGGTTCTGATTATCTTTCAATGTTTCTACAAGTTCCTTTTTACAGGATGCTAATACAACAATACCTGCCATAAGGCAAAGCATGGTCCGGGTACTTCTCTTCATCATTTTTGTGGTTGATTTATATATTTAAATGTACAGTGGTATAAATGGTTATATTATAGTCGTACAAAACGCTGGGAAATTGTCCCTCAAGTGTTTGCACGACCTGACGACACAAATATGATGCCTAATTTTCCGCACTGATTTAAAAAATAAAGTAAAAATTAACCAATATATATAGATTAGAAAGTTCAGATAAGCCTCCCCTGCATTGTTAGTCTTTTTCTTAAGAAAATGTCATTATTCTACATAATGAAAAGTTTCTGCTGAAAACGAAAACTCTCCCATTATACATGTTAATCGACCAATCTCTTCTTGAGCAGTTCCAACTCTCCTGCTATTACATCTGGCCAACGAGCAAAACCTTGTCTAATAATATCTTCACCATCTGCTATGGTAAATAACTGAGAGATACTAAAGGCTGACTCTCGGATACCGGCAATCTGTCTAAAAGTTAGCTGTGATCTACTTTTACCTGTTCTGACAGCTGTAGGATGATTGAGTATATATTCTTGGTGTATTTGCTTTAAATTCATCTGTATAGTTTTTAAAAATTAATAGATCAATCAGAAAACCCTTAAGAATTTTCCGTCTAACACTTCTTCGGGCACATCCAGGATCTGCTCGATCACGACTGTCGCAGACGCTTCCTTAAATTCACTCATAAACGCCCATAGGTCGTTTACTTTTGTCGGGACAAAATGCTGAATAACATCATCCACACTATTGTTAGACTTCAGGATATTATATCCCTTATGCTTTAAGTCCATCAAGATCTCGGTTGTCAATGGTACATTCATCGCAATTAGTATTTATCATTTTTCACCTCATTCAAACAGGTCTAAATTTTGATCTTAAGTCCTTTACTATAAAGTGAACTTACAAAACTCTCTCCTGCTTTAACCCAATTATTGAACAGGATGAACACGCAAGAATGTTGAGCAACCGGTTATCTTTTAGCGCGCCCATCCTTATTCAATATCCAAAGATAAATAATAAAACTAAATATATTAGCTTTTACTTACTATAAATTTTAGCTTAATTGAGTTTTATTTTGTTCGCCTTGAATATCAATGATTTGTTATATTTAGATAAATTTTAGTTGCCCTCCCATATATGAAAGAAGATATTAACAACTTTAAGGTCACGGATAGAAAAAGTTTTATCGAATTCCTTAATTTATTAAAAAAGGACTTTGTGGAAAATAACGAGAGTTGGGAAAATAAATCAATACCTGACTTACTGGAAGCACTAAGTATATATGCAGAAGACATACAGGGATATTATGATAACACGAAGAAAAATAAAAATGCTGATCAAGCAGATTGGTCAACATTTGCCGATATTTTTAAAGGAGCTAAAATATACGAGTGATAGAATTCTAATGTAATGACATATTACTTGATTGATTGAATAAAATTATACTAATGGAAAGAAACTTACTTATTGCTAACCGACTTCGTGAGGTTCTACTTAATGGGCAATGGATTGCCAATACAAATTTTAAAGAACAGGTCCTAAGTCTAAATTGGAAGCAAGCAACTCAAAAAGTTGGAGAATTAAATACTATTGCGGCCATAACCTTTCATATCAATTATTATTTGAAGGGACTGTTGCATGTTTTTAATGGTGGAGAACTTAATATTAGTGATAAATATAGTTTTGACATTCCAGAGGTTCATTCTGAAATGGACTGGAAAATTCAAGTAGATGATTTTTTAAGCAATTCTGAAAAGTTTGTGGAACAGGTGGAACAATTACCTGATAATCTTTTGGACCAACCTTTTGTTGATGAAAAATATGGAAGTTATTTACGAAATATTGAAGGTGTTATTGAGCATAGCTATTATCACTTAGGTCAGGTTTCTTTATTAAAAAAGATAATTTCTAATTTTGAATAGCGATAAATCAAATACAATCAATATTGCTCAAATAAAATAAAAATCATGAGTTGTTAAGGAGTATACCTTACCATCAATTGAAGCTAAACTTTTGATTTAAAAATGCCCTGCATAACTTAATTTTGAAGCCCTCGAACGGAAAATTTCTACCTTAGCTATCTCGTATATATAGGTTTTCCTGGAAACCAATCAATTCCGTTGCCACCACATGTAAATAGAAAGTACAGCATGACAACAATGTACAGAATTATTGTTATCCGCCATACTATGTGTAGCCTTCCAGAACCTTTATCTTTCTGTTCTTTATTTTTACTCTTTATAAAATTTCGATTTTTAGTCATTATAGCAAGTTAACAACCTATATCCGGAATTAAGCTAAGTGATTCCCTTGTCTGCTCTCTTCTATCGGTCTTAATTTTAGTACAGTTTATTACATCTATAAAATCTTGCTTTTTTTCTGTGAATACTGATATATCCATTAATCTTAGATTAGAAACTATACGTTCGTTGACTTGGCTATAGACCTTTTTTTACCTGCTAAAATATTTATTAGAGATTTAACTTTTATTCGACCAATTTGTTCTTGATAATTCAAACCAATCCGTGAGGTCGCCTTCATAATCAAAAGTTTCTTGCAATTCAAAGCCTAATTTAGTTAAAACCTTCTTTGAATTTATATTTTTCGGATCTGTTATTGCATAAATTTTGTCTACATTGAGGGTTTTAAATCCATAGTCAAGTATTGCAGTTGACGTTTCGGTCGCAAAACCTTTGCCCCAATATTTTCTCTTAAACCTATAACCAAGCTCGTAGAAATTAACGTGATTATTCAAATGTTCTCTGAAATATTTTAATCCAGCCCAACCAATACATTCGTTAGTTAATTTGTCAACCACAGCCCAACGAGCAATCCCATTTTCAGCATATTGCTTTTTTAGCATTGCAATTACTTTCGTTATTTCGTCAATAGATTTAACAGGACTGTTTTCAATATACAAATGAACTTCTGGGTCAGAATCCATTTCAAACAAATCACTTTGGTCTCTATATTCTAACTCCCTTAAAATTAGTCGTTCAGTTTCTATAAATATATCCATTATGAATTGGTAAAGTTATTTTATCAGCACCTAATTTACAAAAAAAGCCAATGTGATTATGATTAAACTTTCTTGACAACTTTATCGGTTAAATTGCCACCGTCCCCCCCTTTTTCATTCATCGCTTTAAGTTTGTTTTCATAATTGCGGGAGCGTCCACCGAAGAATCCCGAAGGGATCTGCGAAGCAAACTTAACAAAACTCGATCCTACTTCTCTCAAAGCTTTGACTCCAATAACAGCTGTTGCGGATATATGATCAAAATAATGCAGGATTTCTCTCCTCTAGATGGTATTAAACAAAGAAAGCCATCCTTGACAGATTGGCTTTCTTTGTTATTTTTTTGATCTATTTGATTTATTTCAGTTTTTCGATCTCGTCGATGGTAAGACCAAATACCCGCTTATCCAAAAAATCCGGTATTCTATCAAGTTTACTCATATTTTTCAATAGATATAACCACATATCCATATCCGTCTTTATATCAGCCTCATCCTTCGTAAAATTTGGTAATACTAAGAGCTTATAACCAAGCTTTTCATAAAAAACACGATTACTCTGCTTATCGCAAAGAGCAACATCATAAAAATACTTACCGCGTTCAGTTTCTCCTAATTCAAACTCTAAGATACCAATAAAATATACTTCGGGAAGTTCGTATGTATTTCCCTTATAGCCCTTAAGTATAAGTTTATTGATCAGCCTGGATGTATAAAAAATGGTTCAATAATCAGACTGTTGATACGGGAAAGTTTACCCATCTATTCTTTTTAAAATCAACACACCACTAAAGCCAAACTCTGTTATACAAAATATCGTCTTTTTGGTTACTTAAATTATCCAGCTCTATCCAATTTTTACCATTAACGTATTGATGATTCCCTTGATATAGATTGGCGATTCCTCCGCCACAAGGATTAGATTCTTGTTTCAGATAAAACGTGACAGCTCCCTTATTTATCTTTCCTTTATAGAGAGTATTGGCCACTTGTTGTGCAACTAACGGAAAATATGGGATAGCACTGAATAGTAAAATAAATATTTTGAGCGTTTTTTCATAACACATGTTCTAAATACATAATGAATAAAAATACCACAACTAAAATGACAACTGCACTAATACTACATAATCCATAACCGATTCTACCTTTTATAAGATGATTAAGCCCTTCAATAATTAGAAAAGAAACATAAATTAAAATTAGGCAAACCGGTAAAAATTTCTCCAAGTTTGGTGACATACCATTGTTACCACTCTGTCCTTTAGCAAACATTCCTATTGCAAAAAAAAACAAAGGTGCTGCACCAATTAAAAGTCTTACACAAAAATGCTTGATTAGTTTTTCTTTCATTTGCTTTTTAATGTTTAACGTACCACTAAAATACAATTAGTTTTATTCATTTTTTAAAGAGATATCTATTCGCATGATGCACTTGATTATTCGATAGATGAAATCTTTTATTTACTAAAGCTTGACAAATATAATAACTAGCAATTCATCTAAAGTTTAGATGAATACTTTTATCAACCATTCCACATCAACAAAAAATAGTTATGCACCAACAAATATCTCGATATCCCCCACGAATAATCATCTTTCCAAATTGCTTCATTGCTAATCTGTACTTGCCATAGCTTGATCTTTGTTCAGGAAATCGAAATAACGAAAGTGCGCAGCTTGACGATATATAAATATTTGATCCTCCACTATTTCATTCATCTCTTTGAATAACAGGGATACAAATTCGGAAAGTTGAGATATGGATAAAATTCGGCTGTAGTATTGTCCATTTGTATAGATAAAGGAATAGGTCTTTACCCCAAAATAATATTTTAAAAACCAGTATATATAAATTAATTATCTTTCATATTTTTGTTTGTAATGAATTCCCAAGAAAGTCCAAATATGATTCCCTTTAGCTCTGATTTAATTATTCAGGCACTGGCATCTTCGCCTTCACCTACAGCCATTTATAGCGGTGAGAATATGATCATCCGTTTTGCTAATAAAGGAATGCTGGCTGTTTGGGGCAAAGATGCTTCGGTGATCGGCAAACCTTTGATAGAAGCAATACCTGAATTGGAAGGACAGCCTTTTTTAGAGCTGTTGCAAGAGGTTTGGCGGACTGGGAAAACGTACTCCGTTTCTGCGGCTCCTGCAAAGTTAATAAAGAACGGAAAGGAGACGCTTGACTATTTCGATTACGAATATACAGCTCTTGTTGATGACAACAATAGGACATGGTGTATACTGAATACGGCCCTGGAGGTGACCTCTCGCCATGAGTTTTTAGAGCAGATCAAACTTAAAGAAGAAAGAGAGCAGATGCTCAACGAGGAAATGGCCGCTACTCTCGAAGAATTGACATCTACGAACGAAGAGCTCAACAGATATATTAAACAACTTGCCGACAGCAGGGAATACATTCGGACAATTATAGAACAGGCGCCTGTTGGTATCGCCATGTTAAAAGGGCCTGAACATCATATTGAAATCGCCAATCCTGCGATTCTTAAGATATGGGGTCGAAAGGAGTCTGAAGTCATTGGATACCCGCACGAAATTGCCCGTCCAGAAATGCGTGGACAGCCTGTTAACAATTGGTTTAAACAAGTATACCAAAGTGGTGAGCCTAAGATAAACACTGAATTGACAGTAAAGCTGTTTGATAAAGGCGGATTGAGAGAGGCAATCGTCAATTCCATCTATCAGCCCATATTTTCTAATGACGGTACTATTTCAGGTGTTTTGGTCATCCTTGAAGAAATTACCCAGCAGATCATGCTGCGGAAGAAGAATGAAAATGATCAACAAATGCTGAACCTAGCAGTAGATGCTGGTGAGCTCGCGACCTTTTACTATCAAACTGAAACAAATCTCTTTTCCGGAAATACGCTTCTAAAGAGTTGGTTCGGACTTTCATCGGACAAAAACATGGATCTTTCTCTGGCCATCGCAGTTATTTTGCCGGAAGATCGGGATCGGGTTTCGCTGGCCATCGAGCACGTGTTAAGTAAAGATTCTGATGGTCAATATTTCATAGAATATCGGATTCAAAATAATGTTGATAAAAAAATTAGACTGCTGCAGGCCAACGGAAGAGTGTTCTATGACAGTAATGGTAATCCACTCAGCTTAAATGGAACCTTGAGGGATATTACTGAACAAAAAAAAGAGGAACAGCGAAAAGATGATTTCATTGGAATGGTAAGCCATGAACTTAAAACACCACTAACCTCTCTTAAGGCTTATCTGCAGATATTGCAACGGATGGATCTACCTACAAAAGATCCTATGTCGCAAAATATGCTGGGGAAATCTGTAAAGCAGGTACACTATATGAACACCATGATTAATGGGTTTCTTAACGTATCCAGGCTTGATTCGGGTCAGCTGCATCTAATGAAAACTGTTTTTGATTTTCAATCACTGTTTGCCGAAATTGAAGATGAAGTGCTGTCGACGATCAAAACTCATCATTTTCTGTTTAAAGCACCTGGAAAAATAATGATACATGCAGATCGTGAAAAAGTAGCGCAGGTACTCCATAACCTTGTTGGAAATGCGGTCAAATATTCGCCTCTCAGATCGACGATTAGAGTAGATTATGCTGCCAATGATAACAGTTTAAAAGTAAATGTTCAAGATCTTGGAAAAGGGATTGCAGAGGAAGATCAGCAACGGATATTCGATCGCTATTATCGCGTGAAGGAAACTAGTGGCGGCGTGATATCGGGGTTCGGTATTGGACTTTATCTTTGTAGAGAAATCATCGAACTGCATGATGGAACCATTCAGGTTCAGAGTGTAAAAAATGAAGGAAGTATATTCTCCTTTACCTTACCATTCAAGCCCTAACGCAGTCTGAAAAACCAATAGTTTTGCTTGTTAAAAGCTAACTGCATTTTGCTTTAAAGACTCCACTACGCTCTTATATAGCTCCTGTAATTTGATTTCATAATTGCGGAAGCGCCTACCGAAGAGTCCTGAAGGTATCTGCGAAGCAATCTAAACGAAGCTGGCTCCGATCCCACTCAAAGCATGGGCTCCAATCATAGCTGTTGCTGAAATGGGATCAAAATACGGATTTCTGAATATATAGATCCAGGATAACATCGGTGGGAAGAGAAATCAAGAATTTATCAAATAAAAGTATGACAGTGAGAAAATATTTTTTTAAAAGAAAGTACTATATTTAAAAATGGAAATAAATAAATTAGATAATCCAGCATGGTATTCCTTAAATGAAACTCACAAAGATTTTGTAGTTGACTATGAGAAAATAAAATTTTACGACCCTAATTATTGTCCTTTTGGAGGAGCGTTGAATGATGAAGAGACAGCATCAGGAATTGCAAAGTACGCCTCTCTTACTGACAGTTTTTTTGTAATAGGAAATAGACCTGATATCACTGATAAAGTTCGGGTGGAAAGTGAGTTAATCTGTAATCAAATGGTTCTTGACAATCGAATTGACATGGACATTCACGAAGATATTACTAAACTTCAGACAGAAATACATAAGAATGACCTATTTAAGCTTGTTAATCTTGTGCAGCCAGGCTATTTCAAAAATATGACAGCTGATCTGGGAAATTATTATGGTATCTACAAAAATCATCAGCTTGTTGCTGTTGTCGGAGAGCGGATGAAAATGGAGAGCTACACTGAACTGAGTGCAATCGTGACCCACCCTGAACATACAGGAAGAGGTTATGCTAAACAACTCATCGTACATGCTAGCAATAGGATTTTCAATGAATCCAAAATTCCATACCTGCACGTCGCTAATACTAATGTTAATGCCATTAGACTGTATGAGAAATTGGGATTTTTAACAAGAAGGAAAATAAGCTTCTGGAAATTATATGCACATGTTTTGTAAAGTATTTCTAAAATGTTGGAATCAAATATTTACATTAAAAACAAATGGATGCAATCATTGAAAATAGAAGAAAATATGAATTTAATTTTTAATAAACAGTTTGTTACCTTATCACTAATCGCAATTTTTGGATTAACAATTTTATCCTGCGATGCAGATAATAAGTCTACAAATAATGAGACAATGAACGTAAATGATTTGACTTTGGGACCAGTTGTTCATGACACATTAAATAATGACCAAATTGAAAAAATAACAAAAATTCAGATAGCCTTTTCGGAAGTCGATCCAATTACTTTAGAAGAAACAATATCAAACTTTAAGAGAGACCAAAATCCTGATAATGAAATAGCTATTTGGCTAGCGATGGCTAGGGCATATGAAAAATTCATGTTAACACATAAAGAAACTAATCTAGAAAAAAAGAAAGAAGTATTTCAACTCGTCCTGATGCGTTCAATGGATGATGAGAAAACGATACTCGCGAAAGCAAATTTTACATTATTGAACAACGAAGAAATAGCTGAAATATTCAGTTACTACAACTTCGAAGCGAAACCGATCGCGGTCAAATAAAAAAATAGCAAAGAAGAGTTTTCTTTATTAGTGAAACATTTAAAATTTTAATCCAATTTGATCAATGTAATTTGAATAACATCGCCCATGTTTTGAATTGACAACGAAAAATGGCACTATTGGTTTGGCGAAAAATAATCTTTTGACGTTACCGAAGTTATTTAGATCAACAAGCTATATAGAGTAGAGAAGAGATTGAAAAAAGAACAGTATTCGAGACAACTTTAAATTATAAGAAAAAATAGAATTGTTGCAAATGCACCCTTTATATTAATACTTTGCTATTAAACTAGAGTTTGCCTCATTGTTCCTAGATAGATGAAACTGTTAATATATTTATAATTAAAAAAATATTACAATACTATTAAAAAAGATACCTTGCTTAAGATAGATAATTTCTATATTTTTAGGACTTTAATTATAAACCTAAAGCACCAATCGAAGCATGAAATTAAAAGAAATTAAAAGAAGTTTAGCGAAGTGGGACAAATTGATCCATGACAAATCCGATCATTTTAAAAAACTTCAAAATTTAATATCGGATGTACGTTATTTCAAGTTTAAAATCAAATATTCGGATAAAACAAAATTCATACATGCCTATCCCGGTATTGACGATGGAAAACTGAAGCTATTCTTAATAGCAGATGAATATGATAAGAAGGAATATCAAGATCAATTAGAAAATTATCTACAAGTAAGCGATGTCGTCACAGCCGATCAGGTACCAAGTCTTGGGGATACTATACAACGGGACGAAGCTTTAAAAAGAATTCAAAACTGGAATAAAGATTGTAAAAAGTGGATCCCGGAACAGGCGGCTTCTCCTACAGGCTTTTTAAAATGTTACCTGATACCTATTGACGATATTAACCAAAATAATGACTGTGCTTCTCTTGCATATTTTGCATTAAAAAATGAGGATAATAAAATAGGATTTGCAGCAGATCTTATACTTAAAGATGATGATGACAGTTCATTGGAGGGTGCTTCTGAATTTTATGACACGGTAAAACTGGTGCCTCCTTTCAGCCCTATTGAAGAGATGTACCTTCTCTCTATCACTGAAAGTAATGCCTTGGATTAAATTTATTGAAAATCTAACCCTGTTAATTCCTATCGAAATAGTTTTAGGAATAGTCATTGTCCATCATGGAAATAGGAGATACAGCGGATATGCGCGTATCTTAATTCATTATTTAATCATTGCATTACTGGTCGATCTAACCAGTCGATGGCTGGGTAAATACTTCCAAAATAATCTACTTTTGGTACCTATATATGCCCTATTGGAACTATTGATTCTCTCGCAAATCTATCTACAATTTATGCTAAAAAGACGACGTCAGTTATTTCTAATATTGTCGAGAGTCTCTATACTCTATATTTCTTTGGAAATTTTATATTTAAGTTCAAGTTCAACTATAGCATTTCAATCCTATTCCCGTACCTTATGTTCTTTTATAATGACGCTATATGCGTTGAATTATTTTATAGAAGGTATTAAATTCACCAATCACAACAAAAATCTAATAAACCTGAATACTGTTTTCCTATTTTATTTTGCCTGCAATTTTTTCATTTATCTTCCCATAAATTTTTTTATAAATGCCACAACTGACACAAAATATTTGTTATGGATATTCAACTTGTTTATAATTTTCATCTACTATTTGGCAATTTTAAGAGCAATTTGGCGATCTGGCGGCAGCAAGAAACCATTGTACTATGGATCTTCCTAGCAATATTATTCGTTTGTGTAGTATTAGGTTTTTTGATAAGAATCTTCTTTTTGAGTATAAAACATCAATTTGAAAATAAACTCGCCTCTTCCAATCTTATACATGCACATGAAATACAACTGCAACTGGCAACTATCAACTCAGTAGAACATGAAAGAAAGCGCTTGGCAGCTGAATTACATGATGCCATCTTATCTCAACTGACAATCATAAGAATGAAAATCCAAATGGATACAGATCTAGCTCTAATCGATCAAAAGCTTGAATATTGCATAGAGGATACCAGAAGAATATCGCATGATCTTTTCCCTCCAATGCTCGAAGAAAAATTATTAGAAGAACTTCTGTGGGAATGCTTATCTGTTTGGAAAAAAAAATTCACGATCAGTATTAGAAATGATGTAAGACATCAAAAAATATTCGCTATGATCATAAAACTACATGTTGTCCGCATCATGCAGGAACTCTGCATGAATATTTTTAAACATGCTGACGCGTCTACAATAGATGCTCGCATTCGCATTACCGAAAAGCGAAATATCATCTATATTGCAGACAACGGAAAGGGGTTTGATACAAAAAAAGAAATTGGACTGGGATTGAAGAATATACAAAATAGAATAAAATTGATCCATGGAAACTATAAGATAAAACATGGAGGGGGGACGCGTTTCATTATAATTTTTTAACTTATGACAACACAATACATAAAGATTGGAATAGTTGATGATGATCAACTTATCGTTGAACTGCTTCGAGATTATTTAGATTTACAACTTGGATTTAATGTCATATTGAAGGCTAATAGCGGGCAAGAATGTTTAGATACACTCGCCAATGATCTTGTTAGTCATCCTGATGTTTTACTTGTTGATCTTAGAATGAAACAGATGGATGGCACTGAACTGATTAAACAAATACGCGATCTCTACCCTGTTATAAAAACAATAGTTATTTCTTCTCATTATCAAGATTCATTTTTGGGATTTATGGTCAAAAATGGAACCGCTGCATTTTTACCAAAAGGAATTGCAGCATTTGAACTCGTGAGAGTGATACGAGAGGTTTGTACAAATGGATTCTTTTTACTTCCCTCCCAGGTGGAAATTTTACGTGAACAGATCTCTTCAAGAGCTGTAAAACCCAAATTTGCTACTGATCTTTTGACTGATCGAGAAATCATGGTCATCAAATTAATAGCACAACAGAAAACTGCCAAAGAAATCGCCGATGTACTTTTTATCACACAACGTACTGTAGAGGGACATAAAAATAATCTCTTTGCTAAAACTGGTACTAAAAACATAGCGGGGTTAGTCCTATTTGCTATACAACAAGAAATCATAGATGCAAATGAATTTCCCAATTAATGGTAAAAATACCTAAATATCAAATACAGGTAATTTCTACCTAAAATAAGCTGAATTTAAGTTGAAAATTTGTTTAAAGCTTTTCAAGATGCGCGTCGATGAAAAAATTATAAACAAATTTAAAATTTAAAATTATGTCAGCAATAGACACCACACCATCAGTAGTAGCGACAAATGCGCTACAGGCTCTTCCGTTCTCTTCATTAATAGGAGGTCCATTAGATGCAGCAATTAAGGCACAGGCCATGGCTGCAAAAACAAGTTGGGAATTTATCCAACAAGTCGGATTAAATATTGACCCGGTGACTGGAAATAAGGAAGCAATCAACGTGACTTTCTTTTACAATAAAAATGGTCAAATGACCAAATTAATTGTTCCTTTATTAACGATAGTACCGATTCCATATATCGCGATAGATACTATTGATATTAATTTTACAGCTAATATTTCTGCTGCAGCTTCGAGCGTTTCTGAAAACACGGAATCTACTGCTTTAGACGCTGGAGGATCTGCTAAAGCCAGTTTTGGAATTGGCCCTTTTAGTGTAAGCGCAGAATTTAAGGCAAACTATTCAAGTAAAAAAGATTCGAAAGCATCACAAGAGTCCAAATACTCGGTCGAGTACACGATGAACGTGGCCGTACACGCAGGTCAATCGGATATGCCTGCTGGATTAGCAACAGTACTCAACATTTTGCAATCGAGCATTACTGATGCGAATGCTAAAGGTACTTTTGCACTCAGTCCGATTTCAACAATCGATGTTTCAACTTACAAGCAAAACACCCCAATCAATTTTCAAGTAAAGGCCACTGTGAAAGATGGAAATGGTGTGCTTGTCGCGAACAAGGAATTCTCGCTTACTCCTGACGATACCACAAAACCTGCTAACTTAACTTTTAATTATCCAAATTCGGGAGCAAACTTTGTTGGAAAAACCAATGATCAAGGTCAGCTTACTATTGATGTCACGGCAACAGTAACAAATGGAGACGCTATCGATGCTGCTGTATCATTTATCCTAAAAGATGATAGCGATTTGAGTACAAACGGAACTATGAATTTTATAGGAACTGCTACTAACTAAACACATTAAGAGATGACTGTAAAAAATGTTTTTACAAAATTCCTTGAAGATTTAGTCCAGGCACAGTATAATTCATATGTGTATTCGCAAAGTTTAGGTGAGCAGGGTAATTCCCTGCTCTCTATTCCTTTTGCGGAAATCAAGGAAATAACACTGGACTTAAACTATGCTTATGACGGTAACAATGCGCCAACAACATGTTTTCAATACAATATTGATAGCTTAAAAAATGAAACGTTAGCGCTATTGCAAATGAGATTGCAAAGTATCATAAAGTTAATTACTGAGGTAATAGAAGAAAACGGCATAGTTAATAATGATGAGTGGACCACAATAAAGAAGGGACTCAAATCGGAAGAGTTAAAAGATTTTTTAACTGACTCTTATAAAAATGGTTTTCAAAAAAATTTAACACCCCTTATTATGACCTGTAATGATATGCAAACGGAACTGAATCCTAATAACTGGAGTACTATGATTAATCTACTCGAATTAGATTCGTTGCAACAGGAGATATTAAGCCATAAAGATCTACAGAACTGGCTTACTCCCCGTATCAGTCAAAAGATTACAAATCAGGTAAAAGATAATCAGACAAATGATGAAACAAACTGGCTCATCTCATTAAATTTAGCAAAAGAGATCGTTCAGCAAGGTCTGAATGTGGTAGTTGATGCGGACCAGCTTAAAAAATATCCGGCAGAATCTATTCAAAAAGCAAAAGTAGTCATGCGAATGAAAAATTTAACTATTGAAAAATGAAACTCATAGCACAAAATACCGGAGCTCATAAATTGATGGAAATATTTAAAGCTCCAATGCAGGCAGTAATTGACGCAGATATTGATCTGTCTAAAAAAATATCTGATTTTATCATCAATTATGGGTTTGAATCTGACGAGCAGGATATAAGTTCTATTCGTAAGCTTAAGATGGTTAATTTTTCATACAATTTAAATGGAAGTACAGTCGAATTTAGTATGCCTGTTCTTTCTCTTATTCAATTACCATTATTACGCATCAAATCGGTAATATTTGATATGAATGTGAAACTCTTTACTGTAGAAAATATTCAGCCAAAACAAATTCCTTCTTTATTAAATATTAAACAAACACAGGATAATACTCCTGCAAATAAAATCATCGCCTACCTTGCTCCTAATAGTAATGATTCATATGAGAAAATCAAATCCAATATGAACGTCAAGTTAAACATGGTCGACGGTGATATGCCAGCTGGTATAATTCAGTTATTGGGGTTACTAAACGAATTAAATAAAGTAAAAAAATAAAAACAATGGATAGATCAACTAATTCTAGTGGACTTAGATGTCCAAACTGTGAAAAAAATATTAAACTTTCATTTGAAGATCTACTTTTTAAAAGCAAAATAGAATGCCCATTTTGCTTGATGGAGATGGATATGACAGTTCCTACAAGTATAAAACATCATCTTCAAGAAATTATGATGGCAGAACAGAATGTAAATAAATCGAAATCATTTAATCGGTAAAAAAAAACATATTATGAAAAATCAAACAATCTTTATACCTATAGATGGTAATTACCCAGAGCATGTAAAGGATACAACATTATACCCGTATAATACCGTTGGACTTTTGCGATTTAAATTTGGCGATAAGCCTTTTATGGGAACTGCAACCTTGATTAGGTTTAACTCCGACAAGGACAGTAAATTTCTCTTAACTTGTGCTCATAATCTTTATGACAAGAAACTTGGATATGCTAGAGATGTAACATTTACCAGAGCTTATAATGATCCTAAAAAACCTTTTGAACCAATAAAAGCAAAAGCTTTTTATATCCCCGAAATCTATAAAGATGTTGCACTTCCTTTATTGACGAATCCAATTGATATTATTGAAGCTGATTTAGCAGAACATGCTAAATATGATTACGCACTTATTAAATTGGATGAAAGTATAAGTTGTGATAACATCTATCAACTACAGGTTCCTTCAGATTCGGATCTACTCAACCTCATGGTTCATATCGATGGATATGGCTATTTTAAAAAAGAGATGAGCCATGCATTTGGAGTAATTAAAAGTTTTGATCAGAATAGGCTTTATTATGGTATATCAACTAAATCAGGATCCAGCGGATCCGCGATCGTAAATACAAAGTCTAACCAAATCGTAGGTATTCATACGCATGGCTTGGTTCAAAAAAAAGTAAATGCTGGTGTACGAATGACAGATGAGATATATCAGGAATTATTAGAATGGAGCACATTTGTCTAGTATAAAACCCATCATTCTAATCAGAAAAATGATTTAAAAGGAGATGTCTAAATTGACACCTCCTTTCTTTTTTAATCTTTATTATATATTAGGATTGATAGTCATGTTTCCGAAAAAACTAAACTTTAGGACTTCTAAATTGTCGTTGGCATATAAAACAAAAGAAATTCTTCTAAGCTGAGACAACCATCTGTATAAAAAAGTGTCTGTGGTTATGTAATATTATAATACTCTTGCAAGTGCTCCATCTTTAATCACTAAAGTTGAATTTTCCCGAAAATCGCTTTCTGTTAACTCAACTATCAAGCTAATTGAAATATAAATCATTGCAAGCATGTTAGTCTCTGAATTCTAATCGACTTTTCAAATATGATACAATAGACGCAAACTTACCAATGCTATAATTTCGAACACAATTTAATCTACCTTATCTTAAAATTTTCTCAAAAGCTTTTCTTGGACTTCCTCTAAATGTAACTTCACCACAATAGTGATAACACATTTTTTGCAATATCCAGAGCATGCCCGTATTATCAAAATTAGTATCAACCTTGACGCTATCAATATTGTGTTTAAGTGCAAAATCTTCGATATGCTGTAAAATCCTCTGCGCCAATCCTTGACCAAGATACTTTTCGGAAATTGCAACTCTATGGTAAACCACAAAATCACCATTAGTCAACCAAGCTCCTTTTATATTAGCATACGCTGGTTCATCATTGATCAAAATAGCACAATAACCAGTGATGATATCATCATCCACCAATACGTAACCAACACTATTCTTAATATCATTTTCAATAACAGATAGATTGGGATAGCCATCTTGCCATTGCGTACTCCCATCCTCTTTTCGTCTCTTGATCGCTTTTTCTAAAATTTTCCAAATTTCAACAGCATCTCCTGCTGTAGCCTGTCTAAAAGAATATTTTATATTATTCATGGATTGAAATTAATTTATACTGTTCTATTGATTGTTTGATGAGTGCAATTAAAAAAATATTTATGATTGCCATAAAACTGATTACACATAAAAAAAATACCATACCAAATTGCTGAATAAGATATCCTCCGAGGAAAGGAGCTGTTGCTTGTGCTAGTAACGGCATCCTTGCAAGTCTTCCAATAATCAAGGCATAATTGTCCCTCCCGTAAACCGACAATGGCAAGGTTCCTCTCAAAACTGAACGCATCCCGTTTCCTATGCCAAAAACTATTACTCCTGGTATTGCAAGTATTGGTGATATAAAAATCAATACCATACCCAAAAAAATGATTATGGTAGAAATAAAGGACATTTCAATAGCAGTCCTTTTTCCAATGATCAACTCAATAACTCGTGCCATGGCTTGGCTTGGGCCTAAAAAAGCAATTATTACTAGTACCATTGACATCTCAATCCTGCCGTGTAGTAATATTTCGATTAAGTATATGATAACGGTGGTACTTATGACCGAACCAAGAGTAAAATTTGCTGATAGTAAATAGTACAATTTAGAACGGAAGAGCTCGACTGATGATCGGAAAGTCTCTTTTTTTAAGGTGCTTTTGTTTCCTTCCTTATTTTTGAAAACATACAGATGAATCGGGAATATAGAAATTATCAGCAATATAGCATATATATAGCAAGTATTTCTCCATCCAAAACTATCCAAAATATAGCTTGTAAATATCCAAGAAACGGAAGGTGCTAAACTGGATACCAGAGTGATCCAAACGAGTGATTTTGCTACGTTAAAAATATACCTCTTACCAATTGCGGCAAACAATGCATCATATAGCCCCATTGCCATGGCTGTACCGATAATCACCCACCCTGAAGCAAACATCAGAAAATTACTTGAGCTGCCGATCACGATCAAACCTATCGCCATCACTAATCCCGAAAAAAGTAATACAGCATGACGATCAGAATGCTGTATAGTTCTACCCACTGTAGGTAACAGCAATCCTGAAACCAATAGGGCAAGTGAGAGGCAACCATAAACTTGCTGATAAGACCAGTTCATTTCCGCCATAATATCCTTTGCTAAGACAGAAAGTAAAAAATACGAACCACCCCAAAGTACGATTTGCGCTATACCCAAATTCAGAACTTTAAAAAAGTCCAACTTTTCACTTTCTATAGACTGAGATGCTGATTTCATATAATGACAAATCTCTGTCCTTTTTTCAAATCGGCAAAACGTTTTTATTCGATCACATCGATCGGTTTTTTCGATGGATTAATGATACTTTTTATACCTTTGGACGAGCAAATCATATAAGTAAAATGGAACTTAGACAACTTAAATATTTTCTTAAAGCACAAGAATTACTGAGTTTTACTGAAGCTGCAAAACGCTTAAATATCAGCCAGAGTACATTATCACAGCAAATCAAACAACTGGAGATGGAATTGGATGTATCTCTTTTTAACCGTATTGGTAAGCAAATAACGCTAACAGAACCTGGTAGATTATTTACTGAATATGCCGAACAGAGTGTCAGAAAAGCTGAAGATGGAAAATTGATGCTCCAGGATTTAAAAAAGATAAAGGCTGGCACGATTACCATAGGTGTTGCATATGGTCTTAAGGATTTTTTTGTAGAAACTTTAATAAACTTTACAGAGAAATTTCCTCAAATAAAGATTAAAGTTATCTATGAGCCATCCCACAGTCTGTATGAGAAGCTTCAACAAGCTCAGGTGGATTTTGTTTTGGCTCTTCATGAAACCGAAATAGCCCCCTATTTTACCTATAAAAATTTATTCAGCTGTCCAATGGTACTGGCAGCATTAGCGGGTACGGAAGTATCTTATAAAACTAATATTACCCTCGAAGAGATCTGCAAACTTCCTTTGGTCATTGCAACAATGGGATATGATATGACTCATACGGTTCACAGGGCGTTCTCAGCAAAAGGGTTAAGTCCAAAATTTACGATTGAAGTCAATGATATACCCACAGCGATTAGACTCGTCAACTCCGGAAATTGGTACAGTATCTTTATTAAAACAAGTGTTTTGGGAACCACTTTGGCTTCCATTGCAATCCAGGATGAGGGTTTGATAAGATTTGCAAAGATTATTTCATTAAAAGGTATTTATGAAACGGAAGCTGTCAAAGAGTTTAAAAAAATGTTAACGGTAGCTGCTAAAACTATCATGAGGTAAACGCTAGCTTAAACACTACATTTCAACCCTATATTTATTGTGTTCCGTCACAAAATCTTTTGTAATAAAACTACCAAATGCCGGATGATTGACTTCTGCCAGGTCTATATCTATAATACGCAATGACTCTTTGTTATCAGCTTTGGCTATCACTTTTCCGTCAGGACTAACAATCTGACTTTCGCCACGATATGCTTCTTCCTCTCCTTCAAAAAATTCTGTTCCTACTCTATTGCAATTGATATAAAAGCACTGGTTTTCGAGTGCGCGAATAGGAATGATGGTTGGAGTAACCTCGCCGCCAAAGTTTGCAGAGTTGCAAATAATAGCTGCACCTTGATTTCTTAGCAGGGAAGAAAGTGGAGCAAACCAAGCATCGAAACAGATGGTCAATCCCACTTTTGCATCTCCGCATTGTCCCCATATCGGTTCATTGCCTGCTGTAAAAGCTCGTTTTTCATAATCTGTGACATGAATTTTTCGGTACGATGCGGCTAATCCGTCTCGACCTACGAGGATAGACGAGTTGTAAAACTTGCCATCGTAAAGTTCTGGTATACTACCGGTGATGTAACCTCCGCATCTCTGCATCAATTGGGTGAAGAATTTTATTGTTGGACTGTTTGATAAATCTTCGCCAAAAGGAAGTAATTCTTTCCTGTCATCATAGGCATAACCACTTGTAAACAATTCGGGCAGCACTAATAGATCGAATTTCTCATCCTTTATTTTCGATTCTATATAAGATAAATTGGCATCTCTATCACGCCAAACAACTGCATATTGAAAGAAACCGACTCTCATACATCATTCATTCTATTAAGTAAAATAGAACAAAACTACTATTATTAATGCTATTTAACAATATCATCCTTTGTTATTCCAGTCTTCGCTTTTTTACTCTTTTAGTTAAAATATATTTCACTTATTTTACAGTAAACTTGACAGATTGGCTTTCTTTAGTATTTCTATTTGATTTATTTAAGCTTTTCGCCTTCTTCTCTGGTAAGTCCTGTAGCTTTGGCAATTTAATGAGTAGACTAATACCATCTCCTTCAAATTTAAAACTGTTTCAATAGCTTTTTTGTGCTCGCCTGGGGCAATACCTTCTTTTAAGCCTCGATCATGTCCAATACACTGAGCAGTAGAATAGATATTCTTTGCATCACGCTTATCTATTAAAATTGCTTTGTACGCAATCTTATCCTCCGATGTTAATTTTACGTAGTTGGCAAACTGAACAAATGTTGAAATACTTCGAAATGGATGATTCGTGGCAAGGTCTTTAACGTAGACATATTCTTGAGTTTATAGAATACTTTGACCAGCTCATCTTCACTATCAGACTAACTCTTAACAAAAAATAATCATATGTTTTTTTGTTAATGATAGAGACCTTCGAAATTCCCAGTATTTAAAAAAATGGCTACAAAATTCTATCGAACTTATATGCTTGGATTTCGTTTTTTGTGAATTAGAATACACGAAAGTATTTCATTTACTCATTTTAGCAAACTCGTAAGAATTTCCGTTCTAACAATTTTTCTGGCGCATGCAGGATCGGTTCGATCTACGGTAACAGGCTCTTCATTAAACTCACCTATGAACACCAATAGATCATTTACTTGTCACAGGACAAAATAGTGTTAACATCACTTACATTAATCTAGGGCTTCGGTATATTATACAATGGTTCACTTTTCTTATAGTAAAATAGTTAAATAGCAAGTCCGCCTATTTAAAAATAATATCATATAATTTAGACGAAAGAGTTTGTAACTTTGAGCTGTCATATAGTTAAGACTTAGTTTATCGTATCAGTAAGAATGAAAAGATAAATTCAATATATTCACACAAGAAATACAATAAAAAAAATTCATGAAAAGGACTAAATTAGCATTTTTTAGTAAGATTTTAGTTTTGATCACTGCTATCGTAGCAAGTTATAAACCTATAATTGCACAATCTAAATTTATAACATTCCATTCTAACGACGAAAAGAATTTATTTGAAAACCTTCATGTTAATGAAGATTATTTAAGACTTATACTACTAACCGAATTAACGAAAGAAGGTGCCGATGCGTACATATTAGATCTTAATCAATTTATACAAGGTATAAATTGGATTGATGAGGATAAAATGAAGCCGAATAAAAAACTTAAACAAATATTTAAACAAGTACATCAAAAATTCTTGCGTAAATATGAAGAAAAAGCCTCTGTAAAAGATATGTTCTCAAATGGGAATTATCAGTGTGTGAGCGCATCAATTTTGTATGCCTATATATTTGAAAAACTTAATATTCCATACGAGATAAAGGAACAGCCCACTCATGTCTATGTAATTGCATTTCCAGAAAATGCAAATATTTTAATTGAAACTACCGATCCGACTTTAGGTGTATATGTTCCTAATACTAAAGTTCAAAATCAATATGTTCAAAATCTTATTAAAACGAAATATCTCGACCAAGACTATGTAAACAAAGTCGGCGTCGAGAAAGCTTTTAATGAGTTCTTATATGGGAAAATAAATGTCTCTTTTCAAGAACTGATTGGCCTTGCTTTCTATAACCTAGGTGTATATGATGCTGAAGACCAAAATTACGAATCTGCTTATGCAAATTTTTACAAAGCAAATAAATTATATCCTGCTCAAAAACATGAGTTTTTACAGTATTCCATATTGGCAGAATTAGTAAATCGCAGTAAGATCGAAAAATTGGAGGACTGGGATGCACTTATTGTACTGGCTAATTTACAAAATCGCGAAGACGCAAAACTCGTTTTAAAAAGCAGGTTCTACAATCAGATTGGTAATGACCTTTTACGTGGACAAAATAGAAATAATGTTAGCGAGGTTTATAATAAAATTACAAATGAACTAAAGGATACTATATTACTAAATGAGCTAAGGGATCATTATATGATCGAAAGCTCCAGAAGTTATATTTTATCAAAGGATTTTAAAAGTGCCATTCCAATTTTAGAAGATTGTTTAAAAAATAATCCTAATTCGCCTATCGCACAAGGATTTCTTTCTGATTGTATTTTCCAAGAATATACGTATGAAACACCTACTGCTGCTATTGTAGAAAAAATGGTAGCATACGGCGAAACATATCCTTTCTTAAAAAAAGATATGTCTTACCAGCATTTTATAACCTACTTCTATGGCTTAGAAACTATTCAGAATTTTGAAAAGGAAAAGTATAAAGAAGGCATCAAATACTATCATTTGATGCTTAATGCACTACAGAACAACCCAAAAGTAAGAGAGCGAGTGAAGGAGATTGCTTTCGGTGCATTTAAGTTTACTACAATCTATTACTCAGTAGTCAAGAAGGATAAAAAGAATAGCTTAGCTACCATTGAACAAGGTAAATTAATCTATCCAGATCTACTCGATAAAAATGACCTTAATATGCTGGTAAAACATATCAATAAGATGTAAAATAATACAAGTAGTGTGTTATAATAAAACCTATCACACAATATAATCTTCAACTGATTTAGCTATATTCGTAAACTATAGATATCAAATAATTTGATCATTATGGATAAATGAAGTGGGTCGTAATTTTTACTACTTGTACTCATATTGACCGAAGGGTCTTTGAACAAATACGGGCTTGATTGCTATACATCTCTGTCAACAGGTTTGCAAAATAGCTAATCTTTTTTTTCAGCCTGAATAAAAACATCCAAAACAGTTAAAAGAAGCAATAAATATAAGAGGATTTACGAATGGATTTTACAGTAGAAATTAATGACATGGTAGCAATGGCTATTTCTATCATATGTGGAGGAGCCATTGGCTTTGAACGGGAATACAAAAATAAGTCTGCCGGCTTTCGAACAATAATTCTAATTTCACTGGGCTCAACCATTTTCACTATAGTTTCGCAGCATGGTGTAGGTACTGATGACCGAATTTCGGCAAATATTATTACAGGTATTGGATTTATTGGGGCTGGTGTAATTTTTAAAGATAAAATTTCTATTCGTGGCTTGACGACTGCTGCTGTGATCTGGACTTCTGCTGCAATCGGAATGACAGCAGGAATAGGTTATCATGCGCTTGCACTATGCCTTACTTTAATTACTCTTGGGGTATTATTAATGGTTACCAGGGTGGAAAGACTGGTTGCTCAACTACAAAAAGAACAGCTCCTGAGTGTAACCTTTCGTAATCCTGACTTTGATCAGATCCCGCAATTGGAAAATATTTTAAATACGAAAGGACTTACTGTAGAACGGATGGAAATTGTAAAAGAGAACGATCATTTAATGGTAAACTTCAAAGTATCAGGTAAAAAAAGATATTTATTGGAAATGAGCGAAACACTTGCTAACCGATCAGAGATCTTAAGCTTCACTTAATCACACAAAAAGTTGATCGTAATGTTAGATTGATTCAAATATTTATCCCTTTGCAATGGATAATTAAGAATAATAAAGTAAGCGTTGATCAAGCAATATCAAAGGGAAAGCGAATGGTAAACTATCCGATCGTTATTATTATTTTGACCACACTAGGGATTAGCTTTTACTTATGTATCCATTTATCTTTCTGGATTGTACCAATTGGTTTTGTTTTTGCGATCGTATTTAGTTGGATCTGGTGGAGTATAATGATCACGAAATGGCGACTTTGGGCTTTCGATAATGTTAGAAATGTACATGAACTTAAAAAACGAGCAATACAGGAAAAATTAATTTGGCCTGATGATGTAATTTTTAATAAAACGGAAATCTCTAATGCTACAGAAAAAGAAAAGTGGAATGTACTAAAGCAAAAGTTTCAATATGAAGACATATTTCAGGACGACCTATCTATACCAGATGAAACAAATATCTACTTTTCTAAAAGCAAGAGCTCTTTACATTTGTTAATTATGTTAATAGTTTTAGGATGTGGTATTTTTATAATTATGGATAATAATTATATCCCAGGGTCTATTATAGTAGCCTTAGGCCTATATTTTACAATCAGAGAATTTCTGAAGATGATAAATAAACTACCACAAATTACGATTAATGCCGATGGAATCAAAACAATATCAACAGACTTTTACAACTGGAATGAAATAAAAAACGAGGAAGTAATTGATGAAAGTTCAGGAAAATACATACGTCATTATTTAACATACGAACATCCAAATGGTATAGAGCAACTGTTAATAAGTGACTACGCAATGGATAAATCTAGTTTGAACAAATTACTAATTCTATATCGTGGACGAAATAATCAAAAAACAAAGACACTTAATATGCATAAATCATAAAATAAATTTACCCACATTAAGGCATATAGATTTATACAATATATACTGTATCTCCTGCTTAGTAAATAGTACAAGGAGGTCGCCAAGCGAGCAATATACCTACAGTCGTTCAGCAAATTGTTCAAAAACAATGCGAAATAGACACCCTTCTAGTTTAGATAGTTGTTTAATTGATTTATAGGATACTTACAACAAGTCGTAAAAGCAGCTTGCGAAAAAGAGATCGCGCAATTCATACGAAAACGGTTTATAAAAGCACCTTTTACAAATGAACAAACTAAAAGGGGACAGATGTAAAAGGTGCTAACGCCATTTTGAAAACCAACTTAAAGGTATTTGTTTATCTTTTTAGATGGATTGCACCACTTCTTCCAATTCAAAACGTGATTTTGGTAAAACAGTCGGGTGAGCCCAATCAGTTTTATCGGCATAACCTACCGTAACAGCGAATAGCGGAGAAAAACCATCTTGTGCTAAAATCCCTTTATAGGCACTGCGGTCAATACCTTCCATCGGTGTAGCATCCAATCCCATACTTATACACGCACTCAAAAAGTAGCCCAAGGAAAGATAGACCTGATTTTCCATCCATGATTTTGTGGCTATATCCCCATTGGACTTTATAATTGGTTCGTAAAAAGCCGTCCGCCACAGTTCCGGCAAAATGGAAATATTGCGTTGCTCAAAATGTTCAATATCGTCCATTACACTGAACACAACTAAAAGACCAACATCGTTAATCGAATTTTCGTTCATATAGGATTTAGAAGCCAGTTCCTTTTTTACAACTTCGTTTGTAACAAATGCAAATCTCCAAGGTTGGCTATTAATGGAAGACGGACTTAACCGTATTATCTCTTTCAGTTCCTCAATTTGGTCTGCCGAAACTTTTTTCGCCGGATCATACATTTTGGTTGCGTATCTACGTTTCGCAAGGTCTAAAAAACTCATCATTTTTAAATTTAAATTAAACTATACTTTTTATTGTTGCAAAACTAAGTATAGTGTTTTACCTTTGCAATAACGGTCAAAATTGATAGTAACTGATGTATAATATAGACGATAAGCAATATCCTTGCAATACCAGCCTCACCATGAAGTATATAGGTGGAAAATGGAAAGCCACAATACTCATTCATTTAATCAAAAAAAAACGATACAGCGAACTGAGAAAAGCGTGTTATGTTATAACCGAAAGAACGTTGAGTCTGCAACTAAAAGAAATGGAAGCAGACGGACTGATTACCAGAACCGTTTATACCAACAAACCACCTCTAAAAGTGGAATACGAACTGACTGATTTTGGCAAAACTCTTATTCCCTTACTTCATTCTATTGCTGAGTGGGGAAATGAAGCGGCTAAAACGAATAAGAGAATAACTATGGTAGAATATGAGTAGCCATCAAAATTGATCTATGGAATATTTAGAAAAAAACATATCAAAACAGAAAAACGAAAATAGTCATTGGGTAGACTTATGATTAACGAATAAAAAGAAAAACGATGCTCTTTTAAGAGAATACTCTTCGCTTAAATTTACTTTAGAAACGCAATCAGTTTATAAAATCTCATTCACAATCTTAATTTCAAATATTTTATCCCAGTTTTTTCCTGTTATAAAGAACGTATCCGACTTTTTATTATATGCAATACCATTCAGTACATCAAGATCAATGTGCTGGGTTACTTTTTGACGTAGTTCTGAAAGATCCAGCACCGCTTCAATAGTGCCGGTTTTTGGCTCAATAATGCCAATCATATTGGTCATAAAGAAATTTGCATATATCTTACCTTTTACCCATTCCATTTCATTTGTACCTGTAACTAGGCCTTCATCTGATGCTACGGTGATTTCGTTGCTTCTATTAAAATTATTCGGATCAATGGTATATATCTTTTCTGACCCATCTGTCATATAGAGGTTTGTCCCATCATTAGTAAGGCCCCATCCTTCCATATTTTGAAAATATGGGAACCGCCCTATTCTTTTTAAGGTATTAACATCATATACATAAGCTTCATTATTTTTATAGGTCAATTGATATAGTTTATTATTCAGCACGGTAGCACCTTCACCAAAAATAGTTTCATCCAGTTCCGCTATTTTAAGTACTTGTCCTGTTTTGGGATTTACGATTCGAACACTTGAGATACCATGTTTATCACTTACAGTAGTCCCGTTGCCAGTACTCTCAACTAAATTATCTTTATAAAACTCAAGGCCCTGGGTAAATGCTTTAATATCGTGTGGATAAATATTTATAACTTGATAGCTAAGCTTACTCGGTACTTCTGAAGGTAAAATATCGAAGTTGACAGCTACATCTTCTATTTCGCTTTTTCTGTACACTTTAGCTTTTAAAACCTGTTTTCCAAACTTTTCGTTTTTTAAGCTATACTGAACAATATCATGTACTAACCCGGTTGATAAAGGTTTATCATTAATGGAATATTGAACAGAATCAATCGGAACTCCTTCTAGTGCTTCAATCTGAATAATCAATTCATCGGTTAGAGCATATTTTGCTTTAATATTCACAAAATTAATTCTATTTTCCTCATGCTTATTAGTTATTGAAGGTGTTTTGGTGTTATTGTTACCCCCACATCCATAAATTACACTTGAACAAAAAATCAATAGAACAGCATTTAATCTCATATACAACTTATTTTACAAGTGCTAAATATATCAATAAATGTTTTATAAAGTACAATTATTAAATTTATACTTAAAAACTACCGAAACAATGAGAAAAGAAGCAACTTTTTTATAAAATTGCAAGTAAAACATCTGAAGATTGATATTTGACCGAAACACATTATATACAATAATTCCGAAACAAAATAATGAAGTATTAATCTATCCGCGGATCTATCCAAAATAGATCACGAATTTGCAACAGGTCTTCTATATGCATCAGATTATAAATCAGCTCATCTTTATCTTCTAAAGGAATCGTTATTTGTAGATCCTTTTTAAGTAAAAAAACGGTTAAAATAGCATCCTTGTCATATATCGAGATATCTGATTGCACCATAGTAATCTCATATGTCTGAAACCAATCTCTAGCCTGGTCTTGATCTAAGCAGATCAACGAAACGGTAAGATCCTCAAGATCTTGGATTTCATCTAAAAGATGATTGTTATAATTTAAGCTGATATAAGCTAAATATAGGAGATGATTGCCAGTACGCAAGGCATAATTACGCACGAGAACCCGCTTTGGATCGAATGCAAAATCGTAATATTCCCGGTCGGAAATACATGTGTATCGCTTGCCATAAAAATTAATTTTATCCTGCAATTCTTGTAAATGGTTTATTTCAATAAATACTTCGCCCTGCAGCTGCACTTCATCTATATGATTAAGGGCGTCTTCAATAACTAATAGAGCAGACTCTTGCATTGGAAAAATGCTCCCTTCACATTCCAGGCTTAACAAGTAGTCATTAACATCAGCCACAGTTAACGGATACCATGTTGGGTTTTCGTCTTCAACTGTATTTTTAGATGTCAAAATGTTAAAACCGCTCCGCTTTAAATCTAAAAGTATGAGTTGGCTCAAGGGTACAAACTTCATAAAATCTTATTGATATAATTAAAACAAGTTTTGCTTTATCAGGTCATATTGTTCTAAAGGAGCAAGATTTGATCATTGATAACGTCCTGGGTTATAAAAGATTTCTTTTCTTTTGTCTCCCATGAAATAGAAACCTTTCTTGTTCCATCCGTGCACTTTTCGAAGTTCAAAGAGACCGGATATGTTTACTACTCACCACTCCATTTCACTTAATCATAACTCCGCTCCTTCATTGTCTTTATAAATAATGGGATATTCGGTAAAAGTGATGACCTGATCGTTTTCAAAGTAAGGTAGTCATATTCGAGTGGCTTAGGCTCTTCTCGCAACTTAGGGAATGCTTTCTTTACGATCTGCAGATCAGTATGGAGTGATATATTTCGGCTCATTGTTACTTTAATTGATAATATATTTATTATTAAACAAACTAAAGTGTACATTTGTTTTTTCTACTGATAAGTTAGAGCCTTAACGTTCTCTTGTATCTGGCAGTCGCTGATGAAAGTCCATACGCGACCATGTTCAAGGGTAAAGAGGATATATGGATCAGATCTTTCCTTGTGAAGTAGTTGTTTACTTAGGTAGCCTTATAATCTTAGTTTCGTACATACGCTTATCCTGCTTTTCTTCTCGAAAGTGGTTGTTGAAGATCCGATAGCCGAAATTTATTTCTAATAACTGTTGTATACCATGGCATTTGCTGTTATCTGTAAAGACAGCTTCTTTCAACCCTAGTTCTACGGCATGTACATGAGCGGATTTAGTAAAATCATCCTTCAGAATATGGCTATCCAAGTATGGATTTCAGAAAATAAAAAAGCTGTTATTTATTCTTTGAACAGTTGCACCATATTGTCCGGTGTAATTGTCCAGCGAATCCATTTATTGTCAGGGTTTGCTCCAATGCTTAGATAGAATTTTTGGGCATCAACATTACTTCCGAGTACAAACCAGTTGAATTTTTTATATCCATGTTTCATGGCATATTGTGCAAGACCACTAAGCAATTTTCGACCTACACTTTTTCCTCTGTGATTGGTATCAACGTACAGCCATTTGAGCATCAATGAGGGTTTGTGGTTATGCATAAAAGGAATGTTATAGTGAACTGCTATGCCTATGAGCTGGTTCTTCTCTCCTTGTGCAACGATAGCACCAAACTCGGGTCTATCGCCAAAACCACGTTTCAACAGGTCATTTTCCGTAAGACTAAAATCGGTGTCCCCCTCAAAAACAACTATTGCCTCCATTAATCTTAATACTTCGGGGATGTCCGCCTTTTGCATTTCCCTAATTATTACAGGCTTTTCCATTATCCTTTGACAACTTATTTTAAATCCTCAACATTATCCAATACGTAGCATTGTTCCCATTGGGTCATACCAATTTTAGGATAATAACCCACAGCCTTTGGTGCTGCTAGTAAAATAAGTTTTGCTTTTGGGCTATGTTCTTTTGTAAGACGTATTAATTCTTTTCCGATTCCCATCTTTTGATAGTTCTCATCGACTGCTAAGTCTGAGAGATAGGTGCAGTAAACAAAATCAGTCAAAGACCTTGCTACACCTATCAATTTTCCAGAATCTCTTGCGGTGGCAATAAGATTTGCATACTTAAGCATTCCTGCTATTCTCTCAGGCTCATCGACTGGTCGTCTCTCTCCTAGTGTGGAATTTATTAATACTTCTTTAAATTCCTCTGCTCCGACTGTGTCTTCAATTTGGTATGTTAGCATTTTCAGTTTTTTTTATGGTTACGTTAAAAAATATTATCTGCAGGAGCTTCGTCTCGTGGAGTCATACCATAATCCCTAATTACTGCTGCTACACGTAACCTGTAGTCGTCGAACACCGAACTTCTGCCTGCTTGCTGTGCGTTTCTATGATTCGTAAGGTTACGCCATTCTTTCACACTCTCTTCATTTTCCCAAAACGAAAGCGAAAGAATTTTTTTGGGGTCAACAAGACTTTGAAACCGCTCTATGGAGATAAATCCCGGAATATTGTCCAACTCTGGTCTTAATGCCTTTGCTATGTTCAGGTACTCTTCTTTTTTTCCCTCTTTGGGAACTACCTCAAATATTACTGCTATCATATCTTCTTTTTTATTACATGAGAAATCGCTGCAATATTTGGATGCAGCTACTTGACCTAAATATTATAAATGACCAGCAAATCATTTGTCCTATAAAGGTTGAATAATTTGAAGGTTCTATCTTAGACAGCAACGTATATATTTTGATTGCCAAGTCAATTGCTTCATTCCTTCCGATGTAAATTTATTTTAAAAAAAGACTTTCTTTATCATCCAGTTTGAATAAAGCGGATAGTCCAGATGCTTTTATCCGGCATATGATTTAAACGAGGCGTATATGAAGCTCTTATAATCTTATACTTTAAAAATAAAGCCCTTATGGTTAAATAAGGGCTTTGTTTGCTTTTAAAATAGATGAGATTAAATTTGACTAATTTGCATGTTGCTCTACTAATCCTAAATATACGGATTGACTGTCCTGAGCTGGATCACCGACCAGAATAAAAGAATAATAGTGATTTTCAGCTAATTTAATTTGCTCACGTGTTGCGAGCGTCTTACCTGCTTTATTTTTAGCAACTACTGTGAAAGTGCCACTTTTTTGTGCGATAAAACCTTCATTTGCAGTCACAGATTGCTGTGTTTCTTTAGCACGGTCGGTCCATGCTGCAGGCGCTGCTTGATCTCCGATGTGAAGCGTTACTTGATCACTACCTTCAGAGAAATTAAAAAAGCGTAATCCAGATTCTGTTTTTTTAATCTCTTTGTTGACACGATCTGTCGTAATTGCCTGTACTGGCTTTAATTTACTTCCGTAAAGAAAAGAACTATAAATGGTACTGTCTTTAACCACAATCGTACTATCGATCAAATTACCTTCTCCAGCAGTAATGGTTATTTTGCGTGATCCCGGATATAGGGCTACTTTACTCTGCGATTTATATAACAGCGGAAAATTAGGATTTTGAAGGATATTTCGGTCTGCATAATACAGTACAGCCTTTGCTCCACTATATCCATTTACCATCGTAAATAAAGCTGCTGGTACAGGTTGATGATCGTCCTTATCTTTGCTGCAACTGGTCACAAAAATTCCTGCAGTAACAACAGTTATTAAACTTAGTAATCTTAAGTATTTTTTCATAATATGTTAACTTAAATCTTATATTTAAAAAATACACATTGCGCTAGTGTTATCATAATAAACGGGGGTGCAACAGTTAGTGCTACATATTGTATAAAAAAATTGCGTGATTACGGTATGACGGATTATTTTCGCATATCTTTTATTGGGGCATTTTTAAAATATCGTTTTCCATCTTTTGCACCATCCCAGACATTAGTGATACTGTGAATTTTAACAGGAGCTTCTTTTTCAAGGCGAATTAATTTTCTACAAACTTTTCTAAAAGTTCTATTCCATCTTCTCTTATCTTGTTTCTCTGTCTTTGCGTTTGTAATTCCAAATATTTTCGTTTTCCGTACTGATCTTGACATAATTTTACAAATTAAAACAAATGTGTTAATATCATCTCCCGAGACCGAATTGAATATGGTTTACCTTGGTAAGGTTTGAATAAAATTGTCGATAACGTTTATCCTTCCCACAAATTAAGAAATTCTATTAAATTGTACCGTAAATGTAGAGCCCTGACCAAGTTCGGATTGCACCTGTAATTGACCTTTATGCATATCAATAATCCGCTGAACAATAGAAAGTCCAATACCATGTCCATGCTGCCCTGGCGAAGATGCAGATTGGTAAAAAAGTTCGAAAATATGTGGTAATTCTTCTGACGAAATGCCTCTTCCCTTATCACAAACCTGTACAATAGCTATCCCTTCATGGTATATAATATCTACTAGACAGTGTTTATCTGAACTGTATTTACAGGCATTTTCGATTAAATTAGCAAAAGCTACTTTAAGTAAATAGGCATTTCCCATGACCAAAATTTCTTCTTGATCCTCTGCATTATGCAACAGGTCATAATTAAAAGATATGCTAACACGGTAATCTTTATCTTTATCCTGGACCATAAATTTTGATTCTACAAGAATTTCATCCAGTCTCAAAGAACTAAAGCTAACTTGTGAACTATCATAATTGGCACGGGCAAAGTCCAATAAGGAACTGGATAATATTGTTGCTTCCTTAGCATCTAATAAAGCGGTATCAATAGAATGCTGGTAATCTGCTAAGGTTGTATTTAGCTCTTTTGCGAGTTCGAGTTCTGCAATCATAGCTGATAAGGGAGTACGAAACTCATGGGATATAATGGAAACAAAATGCCTTTGGTTGTTAAATGACTTTTCTAATCGATTGAATGTTCCATTAAAGGTATCAATTAATTCAGAGAGCTCATCCTTTGCTTTTCGATAATATACCCTTTTACTAAGATTATGTTCGGAGACATCCCGTATTTCATTAATGATATGTTTGATGGGTTTTAAAATGTACTGGGCAAAGAAAAAAGAGGTTATAAATATAAAAATAATGGCAACAAAATAAATACTGATGAGGAGCTGCTTCAAACGTTGCATATGGGCATAACCTGTCTGGTCGTATGCATGTCCAATCAGATAGTATTGTTTACCTTGAAAAGGATAATGCATGCCCATAAAGAGCTCATCGCCCTGATTCCAGGTCATAAAATTTTTATTCCGAATCTTTTCTAATAAGGCACGATCATAATGTTGTTCGCCAACATCAACAAAGAGCTCTTTAAATTGATTGTCAAAAACTGTTATCTGCGCTTCATTTATCTTTTTTTTATTTTGTTCATGAATCTGACGCAGTTGCGTTTCACTGACTTTGGCATCAAAAATAAATTCAGCACGCCAGGTAATTTTATACCGCAAGCGGTCTATAAATTCTTCCTCTCTATTTTTTTCAGAAAAGAAATAGATACTGTAGGCGAAAAGAAATAGTATCGCCGCAGAGAATAACGTTAATACTAAGGAAGTACGAGAAGCTATTTTCATTCTTTATTTGATAAGATAAAACCATGCCCCGATTTGTTATGAATGAGTTTAGTAATAAAGTCTTTATCAATTTTTTTCCTGAGATAATTGATATAAACATCAATGTAATTGGTTCCGGTATCAAAATTCTTTCCCCATACATTTCTAGCAATCTCATCACGGCTCAATAACGTTTCTTGATGCCGCATAAAAAATACAAGTAAGTCAAATTCTTTTGGAGTCAATTTAATATCGATGTGATCGCGACTCACATTTTTACTTCTCAAATTCAGTGTTAAAGAATCATAGTTTAAAGATTCATTATTTTCCCAACTGCCAAACTCTTTATTTCTTTTTAAAACAGCTGCAATACGGGCATATAATTCGCGAAGATCAAAAGGTTTTACCATATAATCATCTGCACCTGCATCAAATCCTGCAATTTTTTCATCGATTTGACCTAGGGCTGTCAACATGATAATCGGGATTTTAGGATAAGTGCATTTCATACGTTTGCTCAATTCTATACCACTCATACGAGGAAGCATGATATCAATAATAAGAAGATCGTAATCTAACAACTTTATCTGTTTTAAAGCTGATTCAGCATCAAGCGCAATACTTACCTGATAGTTTTGACTCTTTAATCCTTTTTGCAATACCGCACACACACGTTCATTGTCTTCTACAACTAATACCCTCATATTAACAAATGTAGATACTTTTTAAATAAAAATAAATCTTGAAATCTCAGATAAATAGTGACATACAATTGCTTTCCTTGATGTACCTAACAGCAAGGAAAGCAAAAGTTAATGATTCATTTGATTAGTGATCTGAGACAAACAGATCGTCAGCTCCATCTTGTATTGGTATATATAAACGTTCCCAGCTTTTCGAGTGTACCATTTCCCAACTATGGCCTTTACCTTTTAAATCTTCAGCAAGTAAGATAACACCTGGCTTGATCAAAAATGTAGAGCCGTCACTCACCTTAAAGCGAATATTGCCTTTTAATGTTACGACGTATTGACGTCTTGGAGCTGGATGTGCATTTCTCTCCCAATCTTCGGTCTTATTGCTCGACCAAAAAGTGGTTGTACTCGCGTGTTTCAAGGTTGGAATATAGCCTTTTTCAAAAGTACAAGTTCCATCTGCATTATTGATTAATCGAATAGCAGGCATTTTACCTTCACCTTCTTCAACTTTTACCGATCTGATGTTTCCATGATTTTCCTTAGCATGTAAAGATGGAGCAATAAATGCTAAACAGAAAAATAGTACTGTTTTCGAGATAATTTTCATTTTTATTAATTTTAAGATCTATTATTTTTTACAAATTTTCAAATACAGTGTCATGAACCATCATACGGTCAAAATAGGGCTTGTACTTAGCCACCAAAGCAAGATGTTGTGGTAATTTGCCGTACGCTTCCAGCTCCTCGAGACTATCAAATTCCATAGCTGCATTATAGGTAAAGCTATTATCTAAAACCGTACGTGGACTTGAAGCAGCTGGTTTGCCGTAACGCACATTTTTGACATATGGCAATTTTTTAAGTCCTTCAAAAAATTCTTTAAATTCTTCAACTTGCGTTACTGAAAGCTCAGGTTTTAACCAAAAAAGTAAATAATGAAAAAACACAGGTTTCTTTTTTTTATGATCAGCAGCTAATAAGGTAGAACTTGTAACGCCTAAAACGCCAACTGTTCCTAATGTTTGTATGAAATTTTTCCTTTTCATGTTATATATTTAATTAAAATCAATTCGATATTTAAGAATAAATGCCCATTTATGATCTGTTATCAAACTTTCGTTTGCCGCATTCGAATTATAAATTGGTCTATTTTGTGCATCAAAAGTCAAGCGACTACTATTTCCGTGAAATAATAGCGATATCCCGGCATCGTATATTGCACTATTATCTTTTAAAGCATTGTAGTTTGCAAATTGTACGGAGACTGCTGGCTGTAGTTGCAGGTTGTGATTATTGCGACTGAAATAAGGTAATGTACCTCCTATTTGGGCATAAAATGTATTACCCGTTCCCGCAGTAGGTAATGCATTTCCGGATCCATTTAAACTTGCATTCGCTGCAACTATTCCCGTAGCTGGATTATTTGTTCCAGAGAACCGGATATAATTAGGGCCATAGTCATTGTGCATAGCCATAGCATATGCACTGATAGAAGTTCCTTTTTCCTTATTAACAGGAGCATCATAGAAGACATCAAGAGCAACACTTTTCATATCATCATTTTGTATTGCTTTATCAGCATCTAAATGCCATAATGCATTGTGCATATATTCAAAACCTCCACCTACGCTTAACACCTTTTTCTTTCCTACATATGTTCCTGCATTAAAAGGTGTTTCATTATTTTCCTTGTCAAAAAATGCATATCTAAAATAGCCGGATACATCTTTGCGGGCTTCATTTTTACTGAATTTAGCAACATTCAATGCTGGATCTGCAGTCGTAGCGGTATAGGGATCAGCAAGGACTAAGCGATAATCAAATCGTCCCAATTGACCTTTAATATAAGCACTCATCTCACGAACAGTCATATCTGTAATGCCGGTGTTTGATGTAGCATATAGGGGTAGATCATAGAGCAAAGTTGCTTGCGGGCCTGTTGTAAAACGGGATAGTCCTCTCCAGGTCGAACGTCCGGCACCTATTGCAAGCTTTGGACTAAAGCTATATTCTGCATACGCATCAAGTAAATCCATATAGGTGTTATTTTTACTGTTCACATTAACATTTGTAGGCCCCATCTGTAATACGAAATATAAATTTTCAGTTGGTTTATACGTCATCTTGGCACGAATGCGACGAAGGGACAAATCGGACACACTACCTACCGGCTCATTATTAACAAGACTGCCTGAATTTAATTGTGTATAACGTGCCCAAAGTTCTGCATAGCCACTGAAGCTAACATAACGGGTATGCTCCTTATTTAGATAGTGTATGAGTTTTGGATTTCCAAAATCATTTGTCTGCGCATTACTTGTGTGTATACCAGTTAGACCTACGGTCAACAACAACGACGCTAATAGCGGCTTTTTATTCATGATAATCTGTCTTTAATTTGATTCTTTTGTTAAGACAAATTTAGTTTGGAATATAGAGGCAAATAATTAGAAATCTATTAGAAATATGAATTAATAAGGTGCTTTAAATAGGCATTGCAAAGATTTATGTATTCAGATAAATCTTTATTTAGGTTTTTTACAAAAAACGAATAATACACTTTGAGAAAAAAACGTTAAATTTTAATGAAATTGAAAAAAAATTTAATCTTCGAGCTCCTTGATTTTTTAGTAGATCTGTACACAAATCTATTAGGACTCTCATAAAATGAATAGGGAAACGCTAAGCTGATTAAAGAATTGCTTTCAGGCCTTAAGTATTCAACAAAAGTAAAGTGATGCTACTCGCTGCATTAAGGGTTACAAATTTTAGATGATTTGGTGATATATACTATATTTGCACTTATACCATTGGATAGTAGCATGATAGAAATGGGTCAAATAATCCTAATTTTGGTAAAGGGATTCACGAGTAGACATGCTCACTAAATGCTTAAAGATGATAAAAATTTGTTTACTAAAATTAATGTTCCTACTAAATATGGTAGCGTATGGACAAATGAAAAATACATTTGAAATGAAAAACAGCTTTTTATTTAATGAATTTTGGTCATGGTCTAAAGGCCCACTCTTTAAAAACTTTTATTTTGCTGATGATGGAAGTTTTGTCTACAACAATGGATATTCTGGTGGTATATGGTCTGTAAATACCAGTGAAGGAACGTACACCTACGATCCCTATATAAAAGAAATTAGGCTGCGTGTAAACAAGAAGTATAGCAGCGGACTAACTGTCTCTAAAGAAGAAACTCCGAGCAAATTAACGTTGAAAGACTTTAACGATACCAGAGTAGCGGTATCATTTGGAAATGATCGCTTGAACGTAATCGAAATGGGAAGAACCGTTGGGTTAACAACAGACCAATACTGGTTCAAAGGTCCGAATTCATCGCATGATTTAATTCAGTTTACAACATTTGGCCAAGCTACTGTAATACAGGAAACAGATGTTAAAAGAACGTATTTCTGCCATTACCATATTTATGATCATCTTTTGCTTTTGGAAATTAACAGCATGACTACAGAAGAAGATGGGAAAGAAAAGAAAATTAAAACGTTTGAACCTGCATCTAAGACTTTCCTAAAGATCGATATTCATAAAGAACTTGTAAGGGTCGAGAAAATGGACTTAACAAAAGTTATTGACGGAACACGTAACTGGCAATTTCGCAATCAGAAATTTCATATAGAAAATATGGTCTTAACAGAAAATGAAATACTATTGGAGGAATTCAACAGGGTTGTTAAGCAGTAAAAAAATGAGCACTTCCTTAGTACTTTGGGTAATTTCAATATTGGATAGCATAACGCTACTATATAATTTTGATGAATGCTCAAGGAATACCACAACCCTACCCCAAGCCTCCTTGTTTTAAAACTGTTGAGATAGGTGAATTTTAGAAAGAAAGTACCCCACCTTAATATTCATCCGATAGGCGTACAAACTCTTCACTCCAATTGGTGCCTACTTTGTGTCCCAGTCTAACGATAACCAAGTTTTTTTGTGGATTAACATAAATATATTGTCCAAGGATACCCCGCGCCATAAAATCGCCATTCTGTGTAGGCAACCACCATTGGTACTGATAGTTTTTAGAGCTTCCACCGGTACTGTCAACTCGTATAGATTCCTTCACCCAATCTGCGGGAACCAACTGCTTTCCTTCCCAATTCCCCTGATGAAGGTACAACCGTCCCAATTTTGCAAAATCACGTGCTCGCGCATTCAGGCAACAAAAGGTTTTCTCTATACCGTCTTTCTTTTGATCGATACTCCAGGAGGCAGCATACTCCATCCCTACTGGTTGCCATATCTTTTCTTGCAGATAATCAGTAATTGATTTTCCTGCTAATGCATGGTCCAGCACCAACCCTAAAATCTGGGTATTACCACTCGCATAGGCAAAGCGGGTTCCGGGCTCTGCTTCCAGCTTTAGATTCTCGGTACTCTTGCGCAAACCAAGGCCATAATAAAATGTGGCGACTTCTCCAAAAGGATTGTAGTAACCTTCATTAAATTTAAGACCTGAAGTCATTTGTAACAAATGCTCTATCGTCACCTTATCAAATCCATTTTTTGCCATTTCAGGGACATATTTACTTACCGGATCTTGAACAGAACTGATAAGCCCGTCGTCAATGGCACAACCGATGAGCATCGAAGTAACGGACTTAGCCATAGAAAACGAAGGCACAATTGAAGCGGTATCATAGTCATCAAAATAACGTTCATAAAGAATACTATCATTGCGGATAACCAAAAAAGCGACAGATTTTGTCTGATCTAAAAAATTATCAAACGAAAGCTCTACTTCTTCATATATTCTATTGCTCGGAACCGATTCCTTACTTGCAGTATAGAAAGTAAAAGGCTTTGTAGAAGCTTGTAGCTCCCGGGTGGGAAAAATTTTGTAATCATCAATGTCTGCAAAATTATACCATATGAAACGACCAAATTTACAACTTGACAACATGGTCAGCATACAAATTGCCATAAAAATGAATACAAATTGATTTCTGTTCATATAGAAGAAACTTAAAGGCGAAAACAGTTAATTATCTAATATACAACTTACTTACTAAAGACCAAATCGTATTGAAATTTATTTAAAAAAGACTTCAGTTAAAAATTTATTTGGCCAACAAAGGAAAAGGATTAGCTCATTTTTGTCCATCAAAGCTTCAATTTTTAACGTCGGTTATTTAGCATCAAAACGAATTTAAAGCTTTAGCTTTGCTTCAATCTGCAGATTTCTCTTTTCAATTTCCTCTAACATATGCATGATTTCGATAACAAAGGGATGACTAACAATTGAAATAACAGGTTTTTGGCCTAACTCATTAATACAATAGAAATCCAATAGCTGCAACAAACTTCGAATTGTACCGACAGTGCCCTGCCAATAATAAAAGTTTTCTTTTTTATGATTGATATTGCTTAATACCACATCTTTATTTATAATCAGTGATAAAGGCTTACCAATATTATCTTGTACGTAACTAATTAATAATTCCCCTTCTTCATTTTTATCTGCCGCCAAAAATAAACCAATTGCCTTACGTCTTTCTTTATTTAGAAATATGCACATCGAAAGCTGAAGTTGATCTACTAACTTTTTAGTATAAAATGATCCTAAGATTAAATCACAATTATTATCCATCATCAAAAAACAACTTTGTAATCCTGTTCATTATAATGTAACAACCACAAAAATAAAGCTTTAAATTAATAATGCAATAGAATACTCTCAAATAAGGGAAAATTAATATTTAAAAAGTTCATGATTATGATGTTTTCATATATAGAAACAACTTGATTTATTGGAATTCGTACTTTTAGCTATGTCTCAAAAGAGTGGAAATATGATTTTAAAAAATACAAATCGATTTATAGTGAAATTGTATTAACGACAATTAAATTTGATTTTCTTAACTTTTTCCAATGGAAACGAAAATAGTCTCCAGCTTTTCAGAATTCAATAATGAACTTAAATTGCAAGGTTTTGCAGCATTTCAAATTGATGATGACAGTAATGCTAAGCGTTTATACGGCCACAAGTAGAACAAGATATTACCGAAAGACTTGCTTGTGGTGCCACATAATATTTGACCGCATATTAAAATCATCAATAAAAAACTGCTTTAGATGCCTCTGACCAACTATTAAAGAAAACTCGATGAATGAAGGAAATAGATTGATGTAATTCTTTCAAATTTTTTCAAACTATTTTAGGCAACAGGTGTTCTTATTATAAGAAACAAGAACAAACATACTTTCCCAAAAAAGTGTAAAATGATAAATGACGTAGTACAGTAATAAATCCAATTGACCCATAATCTTTTGGATGACGAAACAAAAAAGAGGAAACGATAAGAAACACAAAAATTACTGTGCAGTTAAACGCCAAGATAAAGGGTCTAATGAAAATTAGGCCCTTTTGATGTTTATGAAGGGCATATACTTTTCATTAAAGATAGCCATTACTAAAAAAATTATGGTTCTCCTTATGGATTTGATACATAGTAATCCCAGATCTCCTTCGAAATTGCTGCAATTACATTTATGCCTCTTTGTTGGGGCGCATTAAAATCAGAGACAAATACTGCTATTGCGAGATGTTGACCATTGGGTAATGTGATAATACCGATGTCATTAAATGCAGCCATTATCCCCTCTTTGTTAACTCCTGACGCACCCGTTTTATGAATTAATTCAGCTGTCGGTGGTAGAAGAACTGTAATTCTTTTGCCCCAATCAGGCAATTCTCTCATTATCTGTATGAGAAAATCGTTGCTCGTTTTTGAGAGTAATTGCTGGTTATATAAGAGCTGCAGCAATCTAATCGCTCCTGCAGGTTTGCACCAATTTTTATATTGTAAGGCCCAATCTTTCTCCATCTCTCCTTCGGTATAGACGATCGAGATATCTTTTACACCTGCATAATGGAGATATTGATTTACCTCAACTGGGCCACCAGCGACTTTTGTATATAGAAAATCACAGGCATTGTTATCACTCTTTGAAACGGAATAAGTTAACAGATCAGCTAAAGTGACATCAAGATCCTGATTAGGGAAATCTTTTACCATCGGACTCCATGTGTTGGTATCCAAAGATGCTTTCGGCATATGAAATTTATCACTGAGTTTCAGTTCGCCCTTATCTACCTTATCTAGAATAGCAAAAGCAAGCGGAAACTTGAAAACACTCATCATTGGATACTCATGGTTCCCGTTTATAATGAAACCACTTTTAAAATCCATTCCCTGTACCCCTACTCCGATATTTCCTCCAGTAGTATCTATAATATGTTTTATCCTTTCTTGAAGTTGCTGAATAGACTTCTTTTGTTGACCGAGCATCAGCTGTGGAATAAACAATAGTACAACTAAAATGTACTTCATATTTTTGAAATTGACCATAAAAGTAAAAGTATAAAAAACAGCATGTAAATCTTAATAAACCAAACTCCTGTCAGAATTAGTACATGAATACCATCCGATACGCTGTAAGTATATCATATTTAGTGGCAACAGTCCCCACAAAGAGCAGGCGTATATAAGCTCGCCAAGTTGACTTGGAGAAAGCGTGCTATTGATCGTTGGAAATTTGTCTGTCATAAATTGTCTATTTATCGATGATTATAGGCAGTTTTACAGAGAAGGCTAAAACACAAATATATGCATTGCCTTTATATTATTTATAAGTGCATACACTCTTCCTTTTTATAAATTTATAAGCCATTGATTTAGGATAGCTCGGTTTTAAAAAGAAACTACAATCGTATTGTCGGACTTTTGGATATTGTATCCTTTAAATCCTTAAAGATCTCGATCTTTAATATGACATTTATCGCAATTAATACTTATTATTTTTCCTCCTATTCCAACTGGTTTATTTTCCATATTAAGCCTCTTTATTATAGCGTATTTTGAGCAGGATGAACACACAAGGATAAGGAGAAAAATGAATAAAATGTATTTTTTTTCACTTATCAAGTGATAGTTCCAAATTTGAAACCCATATTTGTTAAAAATAAATTTATGAGCAAGAAACATATTGTAGTGCTTGGACAAGGTGGTGTAGGCGGATATTTCGGTTTTAAAATAAACCAGGCAAATGAGACTTCCAAAAAGTATAAAGTAAGTTTTGTAGCAAGAGGAGAAACTTACCAGAGAATACAAGAAAACGGACTTGTTCTTCTTTCTCCTGAGCATCCTATTGATCATACCTATCCTGATGCTGTTGAACAGAACATCCGGAATCTAAAAGATCTGGATCTTGTCCTGATTTGTGTAAAAGAATACGACCTGGAAAATATTTGTCGGGAGCTCAAAGAGATCATCAGTAACGAAACGGTATTACTTCCTATGATGAACGGTGCGGATATATATGAAAGAATAAGAAAAATAATTCCCGGTAATATTATTCTTCCAACCTGTCTGTATGTTGCTTCCCATATCAAAGAAAAAGGGATTGTTGAACATAAAGGAAAAGTAGGAAAAATGATCGTAGGAAGAGATCCGGAACATTTCTCTGCTGATGTAGAGTGGATTGTTGATGTATTGAAAGAAAGTAAAATTGATTTTGATTTCAAAGATAATTCAATAACTGATATTTGGACGAAATACATCTTCATTGCCAGTTTTGGATTGGTAACAGCTAAACATAATTCTTCCATTGGAACGGTATGTACGGATGAAACTCAGAAAACCGAAGCTTTAGAGATTATGAAAGAAATAAAACTGATCGCTGACAGTAAAAGGATTGCTCTCGACAAAGAGATTATTGAGAAAACATTTGAAAGAGCAGCTACATTTCCTTTCGAAACACCAACTTCTTTACAACTTGATATCAACTCCAGAAAGGAAAATAATGAACTTGAATTGTTGGGTGGCGCCATTTTGAGGTTTGGAAAAGAATTAGCCATAAATACTCCTTTCACCTACAAAATTTATAATGAAATTAAAGTATTGTAAATTGCTAACATTTCTTTGTAAAGAGAATTTGTAGTCCCATGACACCACTTGTCTAAAAATCATTAAGATTTGCAGGCAGGTGGTTTATCAGGAACTATTATGTTTAACAGACTTTGTTTTTCAATTATTACCGGAGATATTAACACTATAATTATTTTTATATCTTTAATCATTAGAAATGCTGTCTAATCATGCAATCTAAAGTGTTAAAAATCATTCATTTATATGTACAATATTCCAAAACCACAAGATTTTCAAACTGATATAGAGCAAATTAGCCAGATTCCTGCCGTAAGTAAAATACTTGAAGTTATTTGCAGCACAACCGGAATGGGCTTTGCTGCAGTTGCCAGGGTTACAAAAGATCGTTGGATCGCTTGTGCTGTCAATGATAAAATCAATTTCGGTCTCGGAGTGGGTGGAGAATTAAAAGTCAAGACCACTTTATGCCAGCAGGTGATGGATGATCACAAAGAAGTTGCCATCGATCATGTATCGGAAGATCCGATCTATTCAGATCACCACACTCCAAGAATGTATGGGCTTCAAAGTTATATTTCGATCCCACTTTTTCTAACAAACGGAGATTTTTTTGGAACCTTATGTGCTATCGATCCGAATCCTGCACTGGTAAATAATGAGAAAATAATTGATATGTTCAAATTGTTTGCTGAATTAATTGCCCTTCATTTGGAAACTCTCCAAAATCTAAGTGAAACTCAAACGAAGTTGGTGGAAGAAAAGACAAATGCAGAAATAAGGGAACAGTTTATTGCCATTCTAGGACATGACCTTCGCAATCCGGTCGGAGCAATCTCTAGTGCAGCCCAGCTTATTTTTCGAAATTCTTTAGATGAAAAAAACTTAAAATTAGCAAAAATCATCCAGGATTCCAGCATACGTGTAAGAGGATTAATTGACAATATGCTTGATTTTGCACTTGGACGTTTAGGAGGCGGAATTGTACTGAATTATGATAACGATAAGGATCTTGAAGAAACCCTTTTTCAGATCATTATTGAACTCAGAACAGTATATCCTGATAGAAAAATATCAGCCAATCTAAATATAAATCACCCAACTAAAGGAGATTATAAACGCATAGCACAATTATTTTCTAACCTTTTAGGAAATGCTATCTCCCATGGAGCAAAAGATTCACCAATCATTGTTACAGCAAAAAGCGAGTCAGATTTTTTTGAATTGCGTGTCTCCAATAAAGGAAACAAAATTTCTTCAGAAACAGAAAGCCATTTGTTTAAACCCTTTTCACGAGGAAAAGTACATGCAGGACAAGAAGGGCTTGGTTTAGGTTTGTACATTGCTAGCGAAATAGCGAATGCGCACAAAGGTCAGATTTTAGTTAATTCTACTGATGAAGAAACCTGTTTTACATTTCAGTTCAATCAATAATATACAAGATCATCATAGTCTGACCTGAAAAGATAGTGCTCGAACGAAAGACATTAATTTAAAGAGAAATTCAGGTAATTTTTTATCAAATGATCGATAAAACAAACTGTAGGCACTTTGTTTTGTTTGTTAATTATTATGAGCAATGACAAACCAAGCTACTTAAACTTCCGATCAGAAGATTACGCATGGAAGTCCGATATTGATTATAGGTTGCAACCTAAAAAATATATGGTTGGAAAAGGGGAACAGGGCGTTTTGATCTGTGAACCCTATAAAACGGAGATCGGAAAGTTTTGGCGATTTAAAAATACCGAAATGGCAATTGAAAGTTCGGAGAAGATATTTTCAATGTTTATTGATTATCTGGATAGCGATGACTTTGTCGGTGCCGATATGGCAAGAAAGTATCTTCAGATGGGTTTTACAAGGGCAAGAAGATATTTCAATTACAAAGGCGGTAAAAAATATGATAAAGAAAAAGATTACCGTAAACTGGAACGCGGAACCGGAGACCCTGAAAAGGCAAAGGCCACTTCTATCTTTTATAAAAAATGGAAAGAGGCCGAAGATAATGAGAAGTATTCACAGTTAAAGACTCAGTGGAAAATGGTGCATGGATAAACCAATGGATAAATCGGTTTTAGCCAAATTAACTTAGGAAGACACATGGAGATCTCAAGTGAAAAGAGTTACATTTTGGTCAAGGATTTTTTTTCTTTATCATAGCTATATTCGTAACTCTTCTCTTCATCAGATGGCTGTCCTCTAAATATATTCTTATTTCCCCAGTTAGCATTTAATTTTAAAAAACTTGGTGCGATGATCCAGTTTCCATCTAAACCAATAATTCCAAATAATTCGGTTTTTTTATCCTGTGCTACAGCGCAAGCACATTTTTCATAAAAAGTTTCAGGCACTCCATCAGACTGGTCAACGGAATTACGAAAATAGTGCTTTCTGTCTACTTGTGTTTTATCCCAAAATACGATAGATGCTTTTTTAAAATCAGAAACAAAATATTCAGTTAGAAACAAAGAGTTCTCCTTGCGCTGTAAGTCTGCAATAATCCGCTCATATGAAAACTTATTATAGGCTTCCGCACATGTAATTTCATCGTTCTCAAGTTGTGTTATGGCATTTTTAATACCTGCTACATAAGATTTGAGGTACTCACTTTTATAAGCAGCTTCGTTTCCAGACATTACTTTTGACAATTTGTGGCCCTGTGCATTTTCTGCTTCAATTTTTATGACATGCCGCATTGATTCAGGAACTTTGACGCGTACATATCCATTGCCATAGTGTACAATTTCGATTTGCCCTGCAGGGGTCTGTATGGTTTGTCCTGCTGTACTAATTTCATAAATAATTTCCTTGCTTAAATTGGTCTCCATACTATAGTCAAAGCTTTTGATTGGTTTTGTGCCTTTAAGCACCAAAGTTTGATCTCCAAAGTGCGGGGAAATTATTTTATCAACCGAAATGTCTTCGCCCCCTTCGATTGTTCCATCTAAAAAGTATATTTTTTGTACTTTAAAAATTGCATCTGCGATGTTATCTAAGAAATCTAAGGTAAAATTATATCCATCTCCAAGGATATTGGATATATTAAATCGATCAAACCGGACTTCAATTAATGTATTAGGATATACATATTTTGTTATTGGCGGATATCCTTTGGGAAAAAGATAGCTTTCGTCTATCTTGCTATCATTTTGCATCTGTTCTTGCAGATCACTAAAATTAGCCCGTAAATCTCGGAGATCCGAGGGTTCATATTTATCGGCATGCAAGAAGTTATCAAGCAACAGTAGATTATCATTGAGCATATCAAGACATTCCTGCTTGGATTGACCATTTGAACAATTACTGCTGGTTAGAAAAAAAAGTATAATAATTATTTGATATATTCTTTTCATCTTTATCTTTCTAAATTTTTAATGATCTAAACTATTGGTAATTTATTGTTATTGGCTCAGATATAATCCTTAACAAGGACTAAATTAATGTATGAAATGATAAAACAAGAAGATATTTACAATACGTTTTATCCCTTTTACGATTTGATCAGGTTCACTTGTTTACACTTCACGCTCATTGCACTCCAATTCCCATAATCCTTTTGAAGGAGTATGTCTTTTGATCGTAACCAACCATCGTGAAGTTGATTAAACTGCTCTTAAACAATATCTGATGGAGTCAGATTAATAAAAAAATGTAATTTAGTCAACCTAACTAGAAAACGAAATGTATAACAACAGTGTCCGAGTGCAAATCATCTTTTTTTTCAATATAATGATTTGCACTTTTTCCCATGCGCAAACACATTTATTTAACGAAATGTCTATTGATATCACCAAGTTCTCAGAGACTAGAAATATACTCAGCGCATTACCGGTAGAGATATTTCAAAAAAAAGTATTTACAAAAAAAAGAACTAAAATCCCCTATCGGTTCCTTTTTCCGAAGAACTTTAGTACAACTAAAAAATATCCGCTTGTAATTACATTTCATAATTCTTCAAGACAAGGCAATGATAACGAAAATCAATTGGAACATTTAGCTCGAACTTGGGTAAGGGATGATATCTTTGACAAATTTAATTGCTTTGTATTAGCACCTCAATTTGAACAACGTTCCTCTACCTATTTACAAAATTCGGAAGGGATGCTGTTAGCTAGTCCATCAAAAGATGCTATTCAAATTTTGACACTGATTAAAAAACTAGAGAAGGAACATCCAAATATTGACTTAAATCGAATTTATCTAATTGGCTATTCTATGGGCGCATCGACAGCTCAAAATTTGATCAACCTAGCCCCTGAAAAATTTGCGGCAATAGTTTCTATAGCCGCTGTTCCTGACTTATCTAATCTTCATAAACTAAAGCATAAAGATATTTGGTTAATTCATGGAGAAAAAGACACAAGTAATTCATACATCGGAAGCGAAGTATTATATAAAAAATTAGACGGTAATGCCAAACTTGTTTTCACAACGTTTAAAAATCTAGATCATAACAACATTGTAATCCCTTATTTACTAACAGATGAACTTCAGAAATGGTTATTCAGTAAACAGCTATAGATTTCAGGAAATAGAACCGTTTGCATTGTCTATAGGTCCTCTAGTTGTTCTGTTTTAAGTCCTCAGCAAAAAATTATAGCTGCCAGCTGTTTGGAAAAGCATAAAATGATCCTTTTTATCAATTTTGATAGATATCCAGTTCAAAAAAGAATGTAGAACCTTTTCCTAATTCACTTTCTGCCCAGATCTTTCCTCCATGCCGCTCAATAATTTCCATGCTGAGATATAACCCAATACCGAATCCCGAAACAGTCGTATTGCCCACTCGGTAATATCTCTCAAAAAGCCTTGATAAATCTTCCTGTTTTATGCCGATGCCCTGGTCAGATACCATAACCCTTGCCCTTGTACCAATTTGCTCAACAGTTACCCAAATACCACTAGCTGCTGGTGAATACTTGACTGCATTTCCGATCAGATTGTTAAACACCTGTGCTATTTTCTGCCGGTCGGCATACACTGGAATTTCTTCGTCACTCAATTTGGCTGTGATTTTATTATTCGGAAATAGAATGCGATATTCATCACAAGTTTCCTTAAATAATCCACGAAGATCAAATGTGGATTTTTCTATGTGCATCTTTCCAGATTCCAGACGTGATACGTTTAAAAAACCATTTGTCAAGGAGGTCATTAGCCGGACTTGTTTTAATGAACGCTCTAGCGCATGTTCGGCGAATGTTAAACCATCATCCTGCTTTAACTTCAACTGTAAGATCTGGAGATAACCGTTTAAGGATGTAAGCGGGGTTTTTAATTCATGGGAAACCATACCAATGAAATCATTCTTCCGCTGCTCCTCTTCTTTGATTGCCTGAATATCTGTGGTAGAGCCGACCCACATGATCAACTCTCCCTGCGCATCGAGTACAGGAGAAGCTACATTAATGTGCCAGATGTACTGACCATCTTTATTCTTAAACCGCATCTCCGAAATAAAGGGAACTCCGGTTTTGGACGCTTGTAAAAGTCCTTGCTGAAAACTCTCAAGCTCATCGGGGTGCAACATCTGAAAATATCCGAAATCGCGGAGATCTTCGAAGCTCAACCCTGAAAAATCGAGCCATCCCTGATTGAAAAATGTTACTTCTCCGTTTGGAAGTGCATTGGATATTTTAACAGGAACAAGATCAGATAACTTGCGAAAATGCTGCTCGCTGATCTCTAATGCTTTTCGTGAATTTACCTGCTCGGTTACATCAACTGCTACAATTACAATATCAGAAACGTTATCATGCTGATCAAAAATAGGCTGGTATACGACATTGAAAAATAATTGTTTTAATTTTCCTCCATGTTCAAGCAATGCTGGTATTTCATTGGCATAGAATGGTTCTCTTGTTGCAAATACATTATCCAATATTTCAAGAAAAGGCTGACCATCAAGTTCAGGTAATGCCGACGCCAATGGAAGACCCACAATTTCCCTGGTCTTACCCCAGACATCAAGTATTTTATCATTAGCGGTCTCCACGATCAGTGTTTTACCCTGAAGCACTCCAATTGCCACGGGTGCCTCTTGAATGAGAAACTTAAATCTGGATTCACTTTGGGCAAGCAGTTCATTTGTTGCTGTAAGCTCGTTTGCGTATTGCTCCAACAGCTTTCTTGCGTGAACGCGGTCCGTAATTTCGAAAGACATCACCAATACACCATTTCTATTTCCATCTAGATCCGATAAGGGCTGATAGGTATAGTCTACATAGGTTTCTCTGATCGATCCATCAGCGTTTGTGAAAATAACCGGACTTTCCTTCACATCGATCACCTGCCCTGTTTCCATGACCTGACGAAGCTGACTTGCAAAAGGCTGGTCGGCAAGATCAGGAAGGATTTCAAGAAAGGGTTTACCGACGACTTCCTCTCTTGTTTTCTTCCAATAAGCAAGATTGGAGTCATTAATCATTTCTACAACTAGATCAAATCCCCGGATCACGACGACAGAAGCGGGTAGCATATCCAATATCTGTGCCATGTTATTACTTTCCTGTTGTGCTTTTCTTCTGCTGTGAACGAACGCGGTCACTTCGAAAGCAAAATTAAAAACCCCATCTACTTGTCCGTTAGAATCAAACCGGGGAACATAACTAAAATCGAAATAACGGTCTGTTGTCGGTCCATCTTCTTCTTTTGAAATAGCGACTAAGCGATCACGAAAAGAAACAGGAAGACCTGTTTTAAAGACATCGGTTAAAGCTTGTGCAATATCGGTATCAACAATTTCGGGAAGAGATTCGAAAAACGGGCGGCCAACAAGTGAGCGACCTGGCAACATGGCCTGATAATTGGGATTTACAAATTCTATTAATAGATTATCGCCAGTCATGACACTAATCCCAACAGGTGCCTGAAGGAAATAATCGTGCAGACGGTCACGATCTATTTTCATTGCATTATTAAAAGCGGTATCTTTTTCACGTTCCATTACCTCTTTCGTATTTTCCTGAACCCAGATCGCTACCTTATGCACTTTACCGTCAAGATCTACCATCGGTGCATAAACAAATGTTACATAAATAAGCTCCTGCTTACCATTGCGCATAAGAATCATTGGCACCTGATCGGCATGATAGGCCTTATTATTAGAAACAACATGACATAAAATATCCTCAAATTGCTCCCTCACTTCTGAAAATGTTTCCCAATAAGATTTACCGATTAAATCCTCTTCCCTTCTACCTGCTATCTGGAGAAACTTCTCATTGGCTAATTCGGCGATAAAACCGTCCGAATTGAGAATACAAATTCCAGATGGTGCAGTGTCTACCAAGGCTTTTAGTAGATGGTTATCATTAAAATTCATTCATTACAAAATAAAATACGAAAGTAGCTGATTGTTGCGCAGGAGATGTATCAAAAATTTGCTATTATGCTATAGTAAAGTCCAAAAGCCTGCCCTTCTTAGGCAAATAATATAAACGGTCAATGTCAAAAAAACTGCTATGCTATGTTCTGCTGGTCAAAAATATCATGAATATCTTTATTGTAGAACTATAAATAAAAAATTAATGAAATATACGTATTTATACCTTTACCGCACGTTTTAATTCGTATTATAGCAGTACGAGCAGGGTGACGCTTAAAATGATTTCATTTTTATTTCTTAAATTTACTCTCTGTTTCTGATTGAAATAATATTCTGAAAGAATAAGCTTGTAAAAAAATCTAATTCCTCCTCGATATTACATCAAAATAACAATAATATATTATTGAACGTTTTTAATAGCTCTTATGGAATTTTTAGATTGTGAAGATGAGAAAATTACACTATGTGGTCTGATCCAGGATCTCGGTTTTCTATTTGTATTCAATAACAATAAAAGATGCATAGCTGCTAGTGAGAATGTTACTTTACTGTCTAATACTCCTTTAGAAAAATATTTAGATCTTAATATCGATATCATTCTAGCTGCTTTAACGGGCAATGACAAATTAGTCTTTGAAACCGTAGAAGATAGTTTCAATACCTCTATTTTTTACAGATTTACAGAAAAAATAATCATCAATAATGAAAATTATGATTTAAGTATTTATCGCTATAATGATCATACCTATGTGGAAGCGGAGATTTGCAATAAAAATCTGTTAAAACCTAATCGATTGTATTATTATGCTAAATATTTAGAAGAGAATAAAACAGATATCTGGAAATCGCTTACGAATATCATACGCCAGATTATTAATTATGACCGGGTAATGGTCTATCAATTTTTGGAAGACAGCAGTGGGAAGGTTATTGCAGAATCAAAATCGGAAAACATACATTCACTGTTAGGCTATCGCTATCCTGAATTTGATATACCCAAGCAGGCCCGCGAATTGTACACCATCTTTCTTGCCAGACATACTGCAGATATAGATGGAGCTACACATAAAATCATCAGTAATGATCGCGCGGATATCGATTTAACAAAAACAAGCATTAGAGCGCTATCTCCCATCCATCTCCAATATTTAAGAAATTCTAAAGTTAGCGCTAGTGCAAGCTTCTCTATTATAAAAGATGGCAAATTATGGGGACTGGTTACCTGTCAGAATAATACACCGCTACATGTGGATCTTGCCCAGAGGCATCTTTGTACTTTTTTGACCCAATTTGCTACGAATCATCATATTTCTAATTTATTAAAAAAAGATATAGAATTGCAGAATACAATGCATATTCTAGAGAAAGATCTAAAAGGTGATCTTTTAATAAACAGAGATACACATGATGTTCTTGAAAGGTTTGGCGAGAAGATCATGCACATCATGAATGCTGATGGACTGTATTTAAAATATGCTAAAAATGAAAAATCTTTCGGCATAATTCCCGACAGAAATCAGTTGCAGGAAATCCATAATTTCATAAAAAATGACATTGGAATAATTTCCAGCAATCAATATAAATTCAGCAGTGGTATAAACCAACTTCCTGGCGTGATGGCTACAGAGATATTACCACAATCAGATTGGAAAATATACCTGTTCCGCAAAGAGCGCTTAATAGAAGAGATATGGGCAGGAAAACCTGAAAAGCATCTTCAGTACGATGCAACAAAAAAAATAAGCTTTCCTTCTCCAAGAACTTCTTTTGATGCATGGAAACAAATAACGGGCAATACATCCTCACCATGGCTTAAGATCGAGATATCATTCTTAGAGCGTATTGTTTTCCTTATTCAACAAGCAATTGCCAAAAGGAATGCCGAAATAGAACAACTTAACAAAGATCTTGTCCGTTCTAATAATGCGCTCGATACTTTCAGCTATACACTGACACACGACCTTAAAAATCCGTTGTCATCCATCAAACTGGGAGCACAGATGTTATTGATGAAAAATGATATTCCAAGGGAGCTTTTACTTAAACTGGCGAACAATATATTAGATGCATCAGCGCTTATTACCGAAATGATCGATAAGGTTCATGAATTATCTAAATCGAATTCGGTTGCATTAAACCTTGAAATCTTGGATCCAAAAAACAATATCATTTCCATTACTGAAATTGCGAAAAATCAATACGCTGTTGATGGTCTGGATTTTAAAATGGGGGAAATTATTCCTATAAGAGGCGAGCGAACTCTGATCTATCAACTTTTTTTAAATATTATCGGAAATGCGGTTAAGTACAGCAGCAAGCAAGAAAACCCAAAAGTTGAAGTATACAGTACACAATCTGGAACGATGGTAACCTACTTTATTGTAGATAACGGTATTGGAATGGATCTTCAGAAAGAAAATAATATTTTTGATATCTTCCAAAGACTTTCAAACTCCTCAGGATATGATGGTTCTGGAATCGGACTTTCTATAGTAAAAAGAATTATTGATCGATTAGGAGCGGATATTCGAGTTGAAAGTGCTGTAGGAAAAGGAACAACATTTGAGATTATATTTGAGAATGCTGAATAATGTATTCTTCTTGTCTTGATCTTTAAGGAACACGATCAGAAATCGTATCTCCTTATTTTCTATCCTCTTTAATGCTATATAAACTCTCCACTTCTGTGATCAGCTTTTTAATAATTTCAGCTGTAGATTTCCCACTATACCCATTATTAGATTGACCTGTCCAAATACTAACAAACTGGCTATTATTGTTCGCTTTTGCGACTCTTCTCAGTTCGCCGGTTAACTTATTCTGATAAGGATAGGGCAATATATGTCCTTCATCTACTAGATTTGTAAAAACATTCTTGATACCTCGTGCATAACGTCCCGAAAAACTTTTAGTAAGCGCAATAGCTGTTTCATCGACATCCCTTAAACGCTGTTTTTCAAATTGTTCTAACGCACTTTCTGAAGATCCTAAGAGGAGGCTTCCGAGTTGAAATCCTTGTGCTCCCAGGAGTTGCGTAGCCAGTAAGGTCTTGGCATTGTAGATACCGCCTGCATAAATAATCGGTATATTGACGCTATCATAAACTTGAGGTAACAAAGATAAACCTCCTATGGCAGGTATGTCATCGCTACTAAAACTACCCCGATGTCCGCCAGCCTCAAGTCCCTGCACACAAACAATATCAACCCCAGATTTTTCTAAAATAACCGCTTCGCTAACAGATGTACAGGTTCCCAGAAGCATGGTGCCATTATTTTTTAACTTATAAATACTTGGTTCGTCAAGATTACCAAAAGTGAAACTTACAAACCTACATTTTTCCGCAATAAGAGCATCAATTTGGTCATGATAGCTATTGATCTGTATTTCTTCAATGCTGGGCAGATGAACATCGAGATGGTGCTCACGTGCAATATTTTCAATAAAATCTTTGGTTTCAGTATATTTTTCTCTTAACGCATCCGTCAGTTCAGGTATATCATTTACAAAAATATTCACCGCAAAGTTATTTTTTGTCAACTGCTTTGTTGCGCGCATATGTTCAATACATTTTTCAGCAGGCAGGTCACCCAAGGCAAGAGTACCTAAGCAATCTGCATTAGTCGCCGCAGCTACCATTGCTGGAGTTGTAACACCAAACATTGGTGCTTGTATAATGGGATACTCAACGTCTAATAGTTTGGTTATATTATTTTTCCAATTCATGATATGGGGTGTTAAATTCCAGCTTTACATCTTATTTAAGAGGTTCATAAACAAATATAAAGCATAATTTTACATCTTTTTAGTCGTTTTTTTTGCTATGTTTTGCATCATACCCTTAAAAATGAAAGCATGGAAAGGCAAAACAGAATACCAGTACAATCTACCGGATATACCCAGTGGCCGGAATGTTGCTGTTTGGGTAAACGTATCATCTTGATCAATCTTAAATTCTAACCAGGCCTCTCCTGGCAATTTCATTTCGGCATATAACAGTAGTCTACGTTCTTTTTTATCTGCAAGAATTACTCTCCAAAAATCAATGACACTGCCTGTAGACAAGGTATCTGAATTTGTTCTTCCTCTTTGTAAACCAACCCCGCCAACAAGTTTATCCAAAAATCCACGAATACCCCATAACCAATCTGCATAATACCATCCTGTTTTGCCTCCTATTGACCAAATATTACGCAAGGCAAGATCCACATCATCCACTTTCATTGATCTGACATCTTTAAAACACCCGTCTTGCGGAACTTCAATAAGTTTAACAAAGCTGTTGGGATACCTTTCTATATTCAGTGCATCTCGCCAGCTCGATATGACTTGATTTTGTTCGATCTTACCAAAGGCCAATTCAATAGCTTGTTCATAACGCATAGGTTTTACATTAATTTTTTCCTGTAGATCATTGGGTTTTGCTATTACATCTACCCGCATACTCTCAACTAAACTACTTGCTAATGGAAACGAAGTAGAGGTAACAAAATATAGCCAATAAGAAGATAACTTGGGTGTCATGACAGGAACGGTAATGATCCAGCGTTTAAGTTTTCGCACTTGTGCAAAACGGAGTAGCATGTCCTTATAAGTCATTACATCAGGCCCACCGATATCATAGGTTCTATTAAAGGTAAATTCCTTCATAAGCACTCCTTCTAAAAATGAGAGGACATCACGAATGCCAATTGGCTGGCACCTTGTTTTTAACCATTTCGGAGCAATCATAACCGGTAGCTTCTCGACCAAGTCTCTTATGATCTCGAAACTCGCACTACCCGACCCTACGATAATACCAGCTCTTAAAGTAGTTAAAGCATAATGGTGCGATTGTAAACGTTCTTCAACATTTAAACGTGATTGCAAGTGTTTTGAAAGCTCTTTGCTATTAACAATACCACTTAAAAAAATAACTTGTTTAATATTTGTTTGTTCGATATTTGCTTTAAAATTAGCAGCTACAGTAAGTTCGGCCTCTGTAAAATCGTTTTCTGAGGATGACATCGAATGCATCAGATAGTAAGCGACATCAATATCCTGCGGAATTTGATCCAAAAAATCATTCTTCAAAAAGTCGACCTCTATCAGTTCAAAATCAAAACCGTCATATTTGCTCCTATCAAAGCGATTCACATCACGAACACAGCATACAACTTGATGTTTTTTGTCAAGCAAGACTGGAAGTAAGCGTTGAGCAATATAACCTGTGGCTCCTGTCAATAGTATTTTCATCTGTAAAGATTTTCATTAAGAAACATATAATCCACCACTTCGTAATAGAATTATCTTCAAGCGTCCTGTGATCGTTCAAGAGTCAGCCCGTTAAATACAACATCAATAAGTATTATCCATGGCCCATGTACATGATAGATCTTGTACTGGACATCTAAAACATGGAGTAATGTACGTTCACATTTCCATTCCGCCAAGTAAAGATAATAACAATTTGTATCGGTAAAAGTAAGTCTTCCGCTATTTAATTTATGTATTTTTCAATTTTACCTTAAATAAAAACTGATAACTTTTGAAAAAATAATTTGATTATAGTTTATTTATATTTATATTTGAGATAGTATCGGGCATTGTAGTGGTTATTTAGTCCAAGTAAGTACCTTACGTGATCATTCACCACATCACTTGCCGATTTTTGTTATTCATAAAAAGTGCGCAGTACTCTGTAGAGCTTGATTCCAATCAACCTTTACTAATACATACATCCTTTTCTTGCTAGCAGATCGATCGACTTCCGCAAGTTATCAAGTTATATCTTATGACATGAAGGGTGGCACAGAATTAAATAATTTTTAATAAAAACTATAATATAATGCAAGAAGGAACAGTAAAATTCTTTAACGTTACCAAAGGTTTCGGTTTTATTACACCATCAAATGGTGGTCAAGATGTATTTGTACATTCAACAGGTTTACTAGATGACATCCGTGAAAACGAGCGTGTTACTTATGAAGTAGAAAACGGTCAAAAAGGTGTTAACGCATTCAATGTACGCGTAGCAAGATAAAAGAATTGGGGAATTATATTGTAATTCTCTCTATTTTTGATGTAGTGATTAGCAATTATGCTAATTAACTACATTTTTTACAATAACCACTCCCACCCACAAATAGTATGGTGCATATCTCATGTGCTTATCCTGCGAAACCTCTACAAACTCATAAAAAACTGTATTCAATTGGCCCTCATTCATCTATCGGCAATGCACATTTATGATAGAAACCTGATCATAAGCAACTTAAAGCTAATAATACTATTCTTTATTTAAAAGATTCTCCATTTCTAAAACCGCTATTTTTCTATTTTCATGATATCGCTCAACTTCAACATTTACGACTAAGCCATCCACTATAACCGGGCTTCTGATTTCAACAATTTTTGAATCATCATGTAATATCCAAGCTAAAAATTGTCTACCATTATTTAACTCCTTATAAATATCGGGTTTTCTCATAGCACTAAAATCTAAAATTCAGCTATAAAGGGGGATTATACACCCCCTCGGATAACACGCAATAAAATAACGATGATGGCAATCACTAATAGAATATGAATAATCCCACCAGTAAAAAATCCTCCAAAAAAACTGATCGCCCAAATAATTATCAAAATTACGGCGATTGTGTATAATATATTTCCCATAGTAAAGTAATATTAGATTTAAAATAAAGAAGCCGGTAGTATATACCGGCCTGTTCTTGATCAATTTATTTTGCTGCTCCGAGATTAGCTTCGCTCATTGCAATTTCAGTCAATAATACATCTGTATCCTTTTCCTCCGCTAATGTAGCCGCTAACAGTTCTTCTGCTTCACTGTGTTCCATCAATTTCGCATAAGTAACAAGACAGCCATAGGTTGCAATCTCGTAATGCTCCACCTTTTGTGCAGCGGCGATCAAAGCAGCATCCAGTACTTCAGGGCTATCCTGGAATTCTTCCAAAATTTCATCAGCCTCGTTTAATAGGCCTTCCATCGCTTTACATTTTTTACCACGAGCGGTCATATCCAGACTCGAGAATACCGATTTTAATCTTTCAATCTGCCCTTCTGTCTGTTTATAGTGCGTTTTAAATGCTTCTTTTAAACTATCACTATGAGCTCCGTCTGCTAACTTTTTTAAACCTTTAAGCAGTTGCTTTTCCGCACCCAGAATATCTTTCAACTCATCTACAAATAATTCATGTAAGTGCGCATTTGGCATTTCGCCATCTTTGTTTTTTTTAGCCATGATCTTAAGTTTTAATTTAAACTACACTAATAACTTATGGGACAGATAATAGTTCATTACGAAATATAGAACGCGTATAAAAAAGAAGATATTAGGTAAAAATCTCGTTATAAAAAATTTAATACTTCGTATTCAAATGACTTCTGAAATCGAAGTATTATTAAGAATAATAATATATAAGAAAAATTGATAAGAAAAAAGCAAACCACTTCTTGTCCTATTTGTTTTATAGATGACAATTATAAAATAATACATATATGGAAGAGGAAAAAATGAATTTGGAAGGTCGACTTATCAACTATCAGGAGTATTATGAGGCTCTAGAACAACCTAAAACTTTTAGCTTTGATTATAGTCCGCAACGATTAATTATTAAAAATTACACATTACGAAATAAGGATAAATCTCTTTATGCTAAATTCCTCAATACTTTTTTTCCTGATAAGGAAGAGGAAGAGCTCTTAAATTATGATAAGGAGTTATTATATCTCAAAAGATTCGGAAAGGATGAATTGGCGAGATGGCTGATCGATTATAATGTACGCCTATTGCAATCGGATATTAATTCGACAGATAAAGATGCCATTTTTAAGGTTGTAGCAATCCCTGCTGAAGATGATGTAGATAACTATTTAGCAAAGGATCACCTGATACTCCATCATATATTACCGCTTGATGTATTAGAATTCCCATATCCGGTGTGGATAAACATTAAATTGCCACATACAGGATCATAAGCAACTTCATGTTGGAAAAGTCTTTTTATTATTCTACTAAACTTAAAAATTATAGCGATGTTGTATATTTTAAACGAAGACACTTACGACCTTACTCCTACATTTAGTGAAAATCTGCTGATAGATGGAGCTAATGTGGTGAAAACAACTTTTATTAATTCTAAAAATGAAAAATATTTTATGATTTCTTCCGCTGATGTAGCAGATGCATTTTTTGATGACAACAACGTTGAACTTGATATTTCAGATGCCATCAAAAGAATACAGGAATAAGTTGTTGCCTTTACCGACCTGAATAGCCCGACACACCAAAGGTTACAAAATAATCTAAAACACAACAATAGAGCCGATTACATCAATTGCAATCGGCTCTTACCTTTAGACCTGCTTTGGTTTTGAAAATACACTCTGTAAGATAACAGATAACATAACAAAAGCACAACCTAAATAAAACGAAGTATTGACCTCTTTACCCTCATTAAAAAATATAAATGCTAAGACTATGGAATAAATAGGTTCTAAATTGAAGCTTAGATTAACCGTAAAGGCAGGTATTACCCGTAAAACTTCCGCAAACAGGACATACAACGTGACGGTACAAAAAGCGGCTAGCAATAATAGGTAGAGTAGATCTGTTGTAGAAGGAAGCAACGTTGTCACTGGAAAAAAATAGAGATAAAATGGTAATAGTATTCCCAAACCGATTGTCCCTCCTACCATTTGATAGTAATTGATGACGATGCTATCATGCTTTTTTACCAACCGCTCATTAAATACAGTATACAATGCTGCAAATGCGGCTGATATAACTCCAAGCCATATCCCAAGCTGATAAGATGAATCAAAATGAAATATTAAACTGATGCCTAATAAAGTTAGGCAACTTAATAAAAGCTGTGGGACTGAAAAAGGTTTTTTGTTGATCAGAGGTTCGAAAATTGCTGTAAATAAGCTTGTCAAACAGTAACAGACCACTCCGATTGATATGTTTGCATATTTTATACTGGCATAGAAAAATATCCAATGGATGGTAATCAACATGCCTACGGAACTTACAGTAAGTTTTTCGGGCATGGACTGCTTGATATCTTTTTTAAAGAACTTTAAAACAAAGAACAATATAATTGCTGATAAAAGTACTCGGTACCACACTAATAAACCCTCGTTTAAGGATATTAATTTACCGAAAACTCCCGTAAAACCGGCTAATATAACAGCAATGTGTAAGCGTAAATATGATTTTTTCATGAAAATGAGCGTATTTCTTTTTTATAGTTAATATCTAAATTTTTGACATACTGATGCGCACGGCTTATCAGCCGAAAGTATGTCAATCTATTTTACTAGGACATTACGCTATTGGAGGAGGAAGGCTACTTTTTCTATTCATGATTGATTCAAAAATAACTATTTTTTATTAAACATAAGCAAGATATTGTATTTCTCTGCTTGCTAATATCCCTGAATAAAAGTATTTTGCTGTTATATGAAAATTCATGTATTAAAAGATGGTGACTTCTGCGTCGACAAAAACAAGGTATTTACTCCTTTGGAAGAATTAGCAAGCGCGACAGGCCTTAAAATGGCTGTCCAGCCTTTTCTAATTGAGGTTGAGGATCATGTTGTTTTGCTGGATGCAGGGCTAGGGAGATATCATAAAGGATCTCCCGTAATACTTAATAACCTACTAGCCCTCGGTTTCAATCCCTCATGTATTACAACTATTTTATTGTCACATCTCCATAAAGACCATATTGCTGGCTTAGTCAATACACAAGGAAATGAATGGTTTCTGAATTTTCCTGATGCAAAGATTTATATGCAGAAAAGAGAATATCTTTTTGCTAAAAGTAAGACCAATAATCCCTCTTTTGATTTTGACATTTTGGATTTTATGACCGAAAATGCCACCATTGTTTGGATGGACGAAGATAAAGGTATTATATGCTCAGAAATTTCTTTTGAAGTGACAGGCGGCCATACACCCTTTCATCAGGTGTTTTTAATTCGCGACAAAGAAAGCATTGCTTTCTACGGTGCTGATAACCTCCCAACAGCAGGCTATTTAAAATATCCAATTGCATTTAAGAGCGATTTCAATGGTAAGAAAGCTATGGAGCAACGTACTGAATGGGAAAAACTTGCAAAAGCGGAACATTGGAAAGTGCTTCTGTATCACGACATGAAAAGAGCTATCTTACAGTTCTAAAATTTAAGCTGACCATTTAATCCTGCTATTTAAATTTCATTTCCAAAACCGCGAAAGTTTTTGATGCCATGAATCAAGCAACTTGTAGCAATAACTGCTGCAGTACCCATGCTAACAAGGAAGATAGCTGTTCCGTTATCTCTATTGGCAACCCCTACAGCTATTAATGCCCATACTCCTACTAAAGCATATTCGCGCATATTACGCTTCCAGGTCATAAAAACATTAACAATACCCGCTACAATTACCATGATCATTGTCCAGTATACCGGTGAAATATTCCATCCATTCCAATCAATTTTAACGAGATAAGCGGCTATGTTTGCGATTAATGCAACCGATATCCACCCTGCATATAGCGAGAATGGCCACCAAACAAATGCGACAATACGAAATGGAGGATTAGTCAGTGCTACGTTAACATTCACAACAATCTTCAATAACGTTAGCAGTAACAAAATCATCAATAATACAGAAATTCCGATATAATCTGTCAACCAAGCAATAACCCATATACTATTTAACAGGCATGAAACCGTAAACCATGCTCCTACCCGATCTATAATTTGGCTCTCTTTCTTTGCTTTCAATATGAAAAATGAATACGTAACAAAACCGATCAAAAGCAAATAAATCAGTCCCCAGATAGAGAAAGCAAACGACGCGGGAGTAAAAAAGTTATGATAGTCATCGGAAACAATTTTCATTGTTCTGCCATTTATGAAACCGGTATTTGATAAGTAATTAATAACGATCGTAGTTAATAGAGCCACAAGATTAGTAATCGCAAGGGTAATATTTTTCATAGTATGTTGATTATAATTCAATAACAATCAAACAACGTAGTCGTTTGCCATTCATATGTTAAAATTTACACCTCATGGGATCAAAGCTTCTTTTGCCAATTTATTTCACCTTCATCGAACTTTTATGATCCTAAAAAGGTTCTAAAGTGATAAAAGAAATATAATTAAGATGGGATCAAATGAATTTGTATTCAAATTTCCGATGAATTCGAGACTTTGCCTAGTGCAGAAAGATAGCGTAAGCAATTCCAGTCAGTTGTATAATTTTCACTGAGAAGCATGAATTTTATTTTAAGTAAAACATAACTCTACACGTTGCTCTACCTGGTAAATCTTTTTGAAAACCATCATATTTCTATAGCAAGATAGTTTCGCAAAAAAAATAGGGTCACAGCCTGTTCAAAGCTGAAACCCTTTTATATACCAAATTAATAGCACGGTGATGAACCGAATATCAAAATTAATATCTATTACTTCTTATTTTCAACAATGCGTCCTAAAACCCGTATTTAATTTCAACATACGGTACAAATACGAAAGCGAACATAAAGAAAATGGATATTCACGCACTTTGTAAAAATAAAAATTATGATCCTAGAAAATATAATCGGAATCACTGCCGGAATTTTAACATCAATATCCATGTTGCCTCAGCTTTTAAAAGTGATAAAGGAAAAAACCGTTGAAGACCTTTCTTTGCCCATGATCATTATTCTGATAACGGGCTTATCCTTATGGGTGTGGTATGGAATAATAAAGAATGAATTACCGATTATTATTTCAAACGCTTTTGCTGTCCTAGTCAATTTGTTTTTACTGAGTTATTACCTGAGATTTAAGGACAAATAAGTATAGCAACTAGGATCTTCTCTCCTTATTACCTATTTACTTTTTTACTAATCTCTAAAACTCGAACCTTTTGCATTATCAGTTGTTGTATAAGAAATGCATCAAAACCAATACGAAACAAAAACCATGACTAGCAACCAAAAGACAGCAACCGAATAAGGGTAATCTTAATTGCTATCCATAACAGTTTACTATTCTGGGTGGAAGTATGATGTTGGTAAGATAAAATTTCAAAAAAAATCACTTATAATAAAAAAAGATGAATGTAAAACGAATTTTCGGAACGATACTGACGCTATTAGGTGTTGTAGGAATGATTTATACGGGCTATGAATTGGTTAATAAGAGTACGGCCTATACGACGCTCATCGTAGTCGGAATTATTGGACTAATCTTTTTCTTCTCTGGAATAGGCTTGGTTAAAAACACCAAGGACGAAGCGTAATGCAATTCCAAAAACTTCCTTAATTGCTAATTTATATGACTATTAGTACAAAATTGTGCAGTTATTCTTTATCTTTAAATACAAAAAGAGACGTACAGCATGAATAAGATTGATATATCTAATAATTTAGCAATTCTGGAAAAGGAAAATAATGAACTTAGAAATCGCGTTGCTGAACTCTCCGACTTTATTGAAAATGGTTCTGTCCCATTACATTGGGTGGATGAGAGCGGGATTATTATTTGGGCAAACCAAGCAGAATTAGATCTATTGGGTTATGACAAAGAAGAATATATTGGCCATCCGATCAGTGATTTCCATAAGGATGCAGCAGTAATCGAAGAAATTCTTAACCGCCTTACCGCCAAAGAAACCATACGGGATTTTCCTGCAAGATTGAAATGTAAAAATGGTTCTATTAAGTATGTTGTAATCAGTTCAAATGTACTTTTCAAAGATGGAAAGTTTATACATTCGCGCTGTTTTACAAAAGATGTAACGCCGCTGGTTGAAGAAGAAAAAAGGAAAAACAAGCTCATGACTTTACTGGAAGAGAGTGAAGAACGACTTAGACTGGCCATTGAGGCCACTGATCTAGGCACTTGGGACTGGGATTTTGAAGAAAACAAACTCTATATTTCTAAACAAGCCGAAAAAATTCTTGGATTACACCTCAATGACCTTAACTACCACCACATTTTAGAGCTCCTTCACCCAGAGGATCAAAATAACGTTAACCTTATAATACAAAAGCTAAAAGAAAGCAGTTCCAATTCACACTTTGATTTTGTATGCCGGGTATTAAAGAGCGATAAAAATAGTACCATATGGATACGCGTTCAAGGAGCTACCTATATGGATAATACAAATAAGATGCATAGAATTATTGGTTCGGTACTTGATATTACTGAACTTAAAAATTCGGAAACTAAAAATGCTGAACTGGCGGCAATTGTTAATTCTTCCAATGACGCCATTGTCAGTAAAACTTTAGAAGGCATCGTAACAAGCTGGAACGCTGCAGCAGAAGAATTATTTGGGTTTAAAGCTGGTGAAATAATCGGTCAGCCTATTTTGAAGTTAATTCCTGAAAACCGCAAAAGTGAAGAGGATCATATCCTTGCGAAATTACGAGCTGGTCAATCATTAAAACACTTTGAGACTATTCGTATCTCCAAAACGGGACAGCTGCTGGACGTGTCTCTAACCATATCACCCATTAGGGATATTACTGGTCAAATAATAGGAGTTTCAAAAATTGCTAGGGATATTTCTGAAAAAAAACAGGAAGAAAGGAGGAAAAATGATTTTATCTCCATGGTGAGCCATGAACTGAAAACTCCGCTTACCTCCATTTTATTATTTACTCAGATCATGCAGAAAAATTACCAGGACAATAAAAATGATTTGGGTAAACAGATGAGTAACAAAATTGAAACCCAGTCTAAAAAAATGATTGCCATGATACGGGATTTCCTCAGCCTCGCCAGGATTGAAGAAGATCAATTGCAAATAAATAAAGAGTCCATAACACTTCTATCTTTATTTGAGGAAGTGCGAGAGGAAGCGCAATTGATGATATCTAAGCATAAAATTAAGTTTGCATGCGCAGAACCAATTACAATCTTTGCAGATCATGATAAAATAGCACAGGTCTTTACCAATTTGATTTCAAATGCAATAAAATATTCACCTGCCGGTGGCACCATCACGATTGGTTGTGAGAAAAAAGACGGGAAAGTCAAATTGTTTGTTAGTGACGAAGGTATCGGAATTGCTAAAGAAGATCAAGAGAAGTTATTTAACCGTTTCTACAGAGTTGATAATGATGAAATTGCACACATATCAGGGTTCGGCATCGGGCTTTACATTGTTTCTGAGATCCTGCGTTATCATGATTCAGCAATTGAAGTAGAAAGCGAGAAAGGATCTGGAACGACCTTCTACTTTTCACTTGATGAGATCGGTGATCCAATCCCTAGCTAGGAATAAACATAAATAGAAACGTCCAATTAGTCATTAAATTATCCTGGGATCTATCCAGAAAATATCACGTAATAACACGAGTTCTTGCGGGTTAATTAGATTATAGATCATTTCCTCTGTATCATCTAAAATTCCCCAATGATGGTCATGCTCTTTCACAGCAAGTACTTTGAGAATAGCATCTTCGTCACATATCCAAATATCTGATTCCATAACGGTTACATGATGCTTTTTAAACCATTTTTCAGCTTGATTTGCATCCAGACACATTAGCGTTCCGGTCAGTTCTTCTATATCCCGCCTTTCATAAGTCACATGCTCCTGATAGTACATCGCTAGGTATTTAAAATAAATGTCGTGGTCACCCGTACGTAAGGCATGATTCCGGATCAGTAGCCGTTGTGGATCGAATGAAAAATCGTAAATTTCAGGATTGGCTGTGAAATGATAACGAAGATCATATAGTCTACATTTTTGTTGCAAACGTTGCGAATGATCATCTTCGACAAATACTTCTCCACCAAATTTATTATCATCTATGTGTTTTAAAACCTGATCTATTACGAGAATGGTCGGCTTTTTTAGATAAGTATTACTTCCATTAAAATTCATTTGTAGAAGATATTCGTGTACATTGTGAACCCGGAGAGGTTGCCATGTCGAGTTAGATAAATCAAGAGAATTATAGGACGTCAATAAGTTATATCCTCTGCACTTGAGATCTAGAAGTAAGGGTCGGGATAAGGAAGTGAATCGCATAACATGTAGGATTAGGTAAATAAAAAATTTTACTTCATAGAAGTTTGTTGTTATTATAGAACAAATCTGTAATTCAAGTTGTTTGCTTTTTTATTCGGTTTTTGAAGAAAATTTATAATTTCTCTTTATCTGGAATATAAGAATCAACTTTATAAGCGCTTATGTGTTATATAATTACAGTTCACAAAAGATTTTAGTGAGTCACCGACTTTCTAGAACTCATTGCTTTGATATTGTTTATTTAACTACTAGAAAGGAGAATTTATGCCCTGGTACAATAATGATTATCCACCGTCCTATAAAAACCAACCCGTTGAAATTCGTGATAAAGCTGTAGAAATTGCGAATGCGCTATTAAAAGAAGGCGCCAGTGAAGGAACGGCTATTGCAATAGGACTAAAGCTTGCGCGAGAACATTTTGCAAAAAAGGAGGCTGATAATAATATCGCAAAACTTATGGATGATCACGATACGTGATCATCTACCAGCTTCACTCTAATTTATATCAATAATTTGAAATTTACCTAAATGGTTCATTAATATGATAATAATCACAATACGATGCATTCTTAATGGCAGATTGTTACATAAAGATCGTGTCGCTATTGTAAATTCCATTAATCAGGACTGCAGTAATGAAATTTTTCTTACCCTTGTCTTCTGATTTAAAAAATGAATATGCTCTTAGTCTGATGCGGGTTAGCATAGCAATAAGCAGATTAATCACTAAGCCTAAAAATGACAGGACCGGAATAAATAAAAGTACAATCAGGTTTTTCATATTTAAAAGTTATAACGGAAATACTATTATAAAACAAAGTGAAATAAAAGTGGTTAATAAAATATTTTAAAACAGGTATAATTTGGTAAGATATCATTGTATGTACGTGAGACTACAAGTCAAAATACCTGATTGATAAAATCATAACTTTCTGTCCAGAATAGTAAGAAAATACCTGTTTTTTTCAAATACTACGCATTCGAAGCGTCTTCTTAAACATTGTTCGTTTCAAGCCGTTCTTACTTTGGGAAATCTCAGCTAAGAAGAGAGTAATGTAAACTTTAAAATGTAAAACAATGGCAAAAGATCACGGAAAACAGATTAAAGACGATGCTCAATATGAAGCATTACGCAAGAAAGGAATGAGTAAGGAAAAATCCGCACGAATTGCAAATTCTCCGGATGCCAGCAAGAAAGGCGGAGAAGCTACTGACTTGGATTCGAGGACAAAATCAGACCTACTTGCAGAAGCAAAAAGAATTGGCATAGCCGGTAGGCATTCAATGAAAAAAGATGAACTGATAAAGGCTATTAGGAACCATTAAATTTATTTCAATTAATCAAAATAATTTCTTCCGCATATTACATGTGGCGGCGGAATTGAATATTAACAAAACATTTCCTTCACAAATTTGGAGCACATGAAAACATTAACACCTTCATCTCATCCATCTGTCGCTCTAAATCTACGTTACGTTACAGATACGGAACCTGGTTATTGCCGCACATACACAAAAGGCAAATTCACTTATCTATCCAAGAACAAGCCTATCAAAAATAAAAATACCTTAAAGCGGATAGCGTCTCTTGTGATTCCACCAGCATGGGAAAATGTCTGGATATGCAAATTTAAAAATGGTCATATACAGGCAACAGGTATTGATAAGCGTGGTAGGAAGCAATATATTTATCATCTGGACTGGTCAACCATACGCAATGTCAAAAAATTTGATCGTTTACTGGGCTTTGCAAATAAGATGAAATTACTCCGCACGCAATTGCGGAAAGATCTACGGAAAAAGAAATTATCCAAAGAAAAAGTCTGTGCGATTGCAATCTCTACCATGAATGCAACTTACATACGTGCAGGAAACAAATCCTATGAACATAACTACGGCTCATATGGGCTCACCACATTGAAAAACAGACATGTCAAAATTGACAAAAATGAAATCTTTTTTAAATTTAAAGGGAAAAAAGGCGTACTTCAGCAGGTTTATATCAAGGAAGCAAAAATAGCTAAAATGCTTAAAAACGTCAAAGAAATCCCCGGTCAGGAGCTTTTTCAATATTACGATCATGATGGTGCTATTCAACGGCTTGATTCAGGAGATCTGAACCGCTATTTAAAACAAGCGATGCAAGAAGATTATACCTGTAAAGATTTCCGTACATGGGCAGGTTGCACTCTTGCCTTTATGATGATGGCTAATGAGCCTTATGGCGAACTTATTTCTGAACGTAAAAAAGTACTGGTCACCATCCTTGATCATGTCGCTAAACAACTCGGCAATACCAGATCAGTTACAAGGAACTATTATATTCATCCGGAATTGCAGAAACAGTATGTAGATGGTGATTTAAAAAATGAATTATTAAAACTTAAACGGAAAATGGTGCAAAACACAGATGGTGCGACCGAAAAAGCGCTGCTGAAATTTATCAGATCACGTTGTGAAAAATAACCTATTATATTTGATCATCGTGCAAACTATGAAAAAAGGGGCAATTGCCCCTTTTCCCTGTTAACCTCAATATTGAAATGATTTTTTATACTAAACGCCTGATATAATTAAATCGTATCGGAAATGGTATCTCGTAACAATTTAATCTGGTCGTGCGCAACCAATTGTTTACTTAATTGATTTTCAATTAAGCTGACCACATGGATGGATAAAGCCTCCCGATCTTCTTCAAGGGTCTTCCTATAGGTAGCTTTAAAAGCATCTTCTCCTTTTTCACAGCTTTCCAATAGACTTTTACGATCATTTCCCGAAATATTAACTTTTATATTCATCCAAAGTCTAAAAAGTTTACCGCTCAACATCGTACTGTCTGTAGGTTGTTCACCTTCAAGTGTGACATATGGAGTAAGCTCGGTAATAAATTGTTCTGACTGCAGGATATATTTGGCAAATATACCACCTAGATCATCGATCCGCATACTATGTGCTAGATCTAATGCTTCTCTATATCCAGCTATCCTATCGTTGTTAATTTTTATCAGATCATTGATAATTGCCGGATCATTTGCTCTGTTTTCCATAGCTCTATTTTTTGAAATATAAATTTAAAACTCTTGATTTATCTAGAAAACAACCTCAAGGCAGAAATAGTTTAAATCATAATCATTTCGGGTATTTAGAACATTTGAATCGTATTTATAACCCCTAGGGGAAGTACTGAAGCATGCATGATGGCTTTAAAAGAATAGATTAATTTCGTTTTGTGTTGATTGCTTTACTCCATTCTGTATGTCTACATCGTGGACATTGTGATTCTCTATTATGCAATTGTTCGATAAAACCACAATACATGCAGGCGTGAAAGTCATATAACTGAAATGATTCAAATTTTTTATAATCATCTGGAAATAAAGGCAGACCATACTTCACCTCATCTTCTGGGTAAAATAAAATACTCATCGAACCATCAATTTCTAATAAGGCCATTCTCACTTGACCTAAGTGTTCAACCGACTGATTACGTAGTTCGGAAAAGAATTCCATTTTTGAAAAGTCACCATCATGTTCATGTTTTAAATCAAACATTCCATCCCTCACAACTACCATCGCTTCCCCTTCTAAAATCTTATTGATAAATACCGATTTTGATGATAACCAAGTTATAAATTTATAGATAATGATAACCGAAAATAATACAACAAAGGCATAAATAACGGGTAATTCTTCTTGAAACATGGGATCACCAGCCGCCGATCCGAGACTCAGAATAATCGCCACCTCGAAAAGCGTTAATTGCCTTACACCTTTTTTTCCTGAAAGCCTAAGAATCACCAATATCAGGATAAACATGATGACTGACCGTCCCACAATTTCTAAAAGGAAATCCCATTCCGCGCCTTCCCAAATTATCTTTTTCATTTCAAACATACGTCCTCTGCACTAAGGTTTTACCTGCTCACGAGGAAATGTATCTGGCTCTGGCATATCATTCAATTGATCATTTTGAGGATCAACGCCGGCTTCCCCGTCACCTTCCTGCTTTTTATTTCTCTTATCTACAACTGAGGTAATTGTTTTCTTTTTCTTCGGTTGCTTGTCCTTATCAACAATACCGACTTTTGCATTTTCATTTTTAGTAGCCATAATCGTATTCATTTAGTTTATTGTAATGATATAACGTGGTGCTATGTCAAAAGTTTGTATTTCAATCACCGTAACAAATACCTGAAATTAACGACAGTATACCTGATCAATGCTTCAAAAATATACTTTAAACGTGCATCACGTATCCTTCTACTTATCCTAAAGTATTCTTAAACAAACTTTTAGTCTTTCAGAATTGTTCTTATGGTGATGACATCATAAATACGTTATAGCTTTAAATCAAATCACTATGGATGAGACTTATGCATATGTACATGAATTGCTGAATCGCCAGATGGCACTTCGAGCAAAAATTGAAGATAGCCCCATTGCAGGTGATATTCAATTTGAGTATGGACATGATTATTATCAGGAAGAAACGAGGTGCATGGGATTGCGCATGATCAGAGATGGATTGGATAAAGAAGGCGAAAAATTAATCTTAGATTTTACAACTGAACACTACCCTGGCAATGAAGAAAACGAAAAGAAATGGATTGGTAAGATGATGCGGTACCTAAACGCAATTACTCCAACACTTATTGACAATTTACTTGCAGAGGGTTATACTGCTTTACAGAGTAATGTAGAACTTCCAAATGAGAATGCCATCTTCTATCCTATCTACGATTTAAATACGGACACAAAACGCCTCTTATTTATGGATAGTAATATTTTAATCGATCTGAAGCAGGCAGATGCATATGAAAATTTGCAGGGTTGGGTCTATTATACTTCTACATAATGGAGAAATTACAAAATCAGATAGTTCCTCAACCCAAGTAAATCTATTGATTCACATGAACATAAGTTCATTTTTAATTGTTATTCTATTAAAAAGATGAAGAATATTATTCCAACCCAGAAAGAAGGCAATAAACTTGACTGTTTTGAAACAGTTGAGTTTACAAGCACTGAAATTGCCAGCGAGGCTTTTATTATAGCATCCTACAACCTATTGGCGGTCAATGAATGGCACAAAATTGCAGAACTTCCTGCGGCGGTATTTAAGCTTGTTGACAACAATGGTATCGAATTGCATCGTCCACTTCAGTTACACGATTATATCAAAATTGATATTCCAGGACCTGGATTACCCCGAACAAAAGGTTATGACTGGGTTAACGTTGTGCATATGGAATCTAAGGAAATGGCCGAATTTAAAATCCTATCAGTTAGTCTAAAGCCATGTCCAGATCCTACTGATCCTGAAAATAAAGAAACAGCACATTTTTTTGAGGGAATAGCGACTTCGACTTTGATTGTTGAGCAAAGAAATAACAGTTTATTGTTTCAGTATGCTGGACGAAATGAGGTTTTAAATACCGAAAATACGCATATCATCGATAATGTCCGAAACTTTATGGTAGGACTTGGTGCGGTTTTGGGGGCATCTTATCCGCAATGGAAGGCTCTTATTAAAGGTTTTGCTAATGATGTTAAAGAAGTGTAATTACAAATCAGATGCTTTAATTTACAAATATTCAAAATACTTCTGCTTCTTGCCTTTTTAAGGATCAAACGTTAATCAGGCATATTAAAGACTGCATAATCATTAACATAAACCTTCGTTATGAATAAAGATGCTGTGATCTTCATTTCTAAAAATCACAGCATCAGTTTTTTTATGATACTGCGGTACTGTTCTTACTATAGTTTTCAATTACAGATAGGATATCCAACAGATCACTAATAACCTGATCCGGATTGGCAGTAGCCAATTGTACAGCGGTATGTGCTCCTGTGGTGATACCTATGCTCAATCCACAGCCTGCATTTTGTCCTTCTTGAATGTCAATCGTTGAATCGCCAATTTTTGCAACTGTTGAAGCATCGGTAATACCCATCTTCGCCATTGCTAATTGAATCATATCTGGTTCTGGTCGATTATGTTCAACATCCGAAGCAGTAATGAGAAGATCAATGTCTTTACCTACTTCCCAATTCAGTTTTTTCAATAATGATTCTGCTGTCAATCGATCATACCCAGTATTAAGTACTCTTAAAATACCCATATCTTTTAACTTTATGAAAAGTGCTGCCGCATTATTACATGGATAAATGGTTTCCACTTCATAAGCACTTTTAAGCTGCACAAGAAACAATTGAAAAATCTCTGTTGCCAATTGATCATTTTCTAAATCTAAACTATTTTTCAAGATAGTTTTTATAGCTTCCAATTTTTCTTTACCTGCACCATGTTCTAAAACTTCTTCTAAACTAAGATCAAAACCACCAACGCTATTGATTGCATTTCTAAGTGTTTTATAAACGATGTTATCTTCATTAACAGTTGTTCCCGCCATATCAAATACGACCATCTTAATTTTACTTTCCATATCTTTCTATTGTGTTATTATGCTATTATTTATTTTAATCAATCTATATAGGCTGTATGAGGCCTTTATGCCTATTTCGGCTACATTTAAAACTCAATGATAATTAATTTCCACCTTTGTCCTCAAAGCATGTCCGTATTCCTTATTCTCAGTATTTACAGGCGCTATACTGTCAAGAGGATGTAAAACAAACCTTTTAGAAAAGGTTCTAATCTAAAAACAAGTCGATTATAGCCTTTAATTTCCTTCCATACAGTTATGTATGAACTTACATGAGCCCTGTTACACAACAATCTTCCTTCAAATACGATCTCACATTTCTATATGTTTAACAAAACTAAACTTTGTTCATTAAAACTAAACAAAATTTATGTTAAATTTTTATTAATTATTTTTAAACACGATCATGAGTAGCTAAAAGTTTCGAAAACGGTGTGCTTAGATCCTTAAGGAATTGCTGAATAGACATCTTAATACTTTATAATGACTCATACAGCTAAATTTATTGTTAAATTTGTCTAGGGAATAATTCTTTCAATTTCTATTACATAAATACGCTCAGAGACACTTTCGTCTTTTTAGCATGGTAGAATTATTGCTAAGGCAAACATAATTTTGTGCATGAAATTTTTATTTAAAATATTTTTTCTTTTTTTTATAATCTTCGGGATCTTCTTTGGTGAAAGCAAGGCCAATGATATTCAATATCTCGCTAGCCCTTGGGTACAGCAATTTACAAAATCTACTTACAAAGCCGGCAATCAAAACTGGGGCTTGAGTGTCGATCAGAATGGTCTGATTTACGCCGCTAATTCTGATGGTTTATTAGAGTATGATGGCGCATACTGGAATCTCTATCCTCATCCTAATAAAGGTATCGTCCGTGTTGCACAGGTACATCCAGATGGGAAAATCTATACGGGAGGCCAATCAGAATTTGGCTATTGGCTGAAAAATAATAATGCTCGTTTAACCTACCATTCCATAAGTAAGCGCTTACTTAAAGATCTTAATGATGAGATCTGGAAAATAATCATTCAAGACCAACGGATTATCTTCCAATCTTTCTCTACGATCTATATTTATGAAAATGACAAGATCAAAACTATTACTGAAGATGGAGAGCCTTTTCTATTTGCATTTCAAGCCAATAAGAGAATTTTCGTAGAAAAAATACCGAGTGGACTTCATGAACTAAAAAATAATAAGCTCATTCCTGTTTCGGGTAAAGAGCAGTTAAAGGGACATAACATTTTAAGTATTCTTCCTTTTGATGCAGCGTCATTCTTAATTGGAACAGCTAAAGGCGGATTATTTTTAATGAGCAAATCTGGAGAAATAACGCCCTGGAAAAATGACATCAATGAAGAATTAAAAAATGTACAGATCAACAATGGGATCAAGCTACTCAACCATTATTACGTATTCGGAACGATCTTAAACGGTATCTACATTCTTGATGAAAATGGATCTTTTGTTCAGCATATTAATAAAAGTGTTGGTTTGCAAAATAATACCGTTCTTAGTTTAACAGTAGATAAACAGTCAAATATATGGTCTGGTCTGGACAATGGTATTGACCGCATTGCGATTAATGCTGATCTCTACTATTATTCGGATAACTCAGGAAAACTTGGTACCATCTATTCTGCAAAAATTTACCAAGGATATCTTTATTTAGGGACTAACCAAGGTCTATTTTATACTTCATGGAATCCGAACAAAAAATATCAGTCTATAGACTTTAAGATGATCCATGGCTCTCAGGGCCAAGTATGGAATCTAGAAGTAATCAATAACGTATTGGTATGTGGACATAATACAGGTACCTTTCAAATTCAAGGTACAGCGATGTCCTTACTATCACCAAAAACAGGTGGTTGGGTTATCAAACTGCTTTCCCCTCATGCACCATATGTACTACAGGGAAATTATACAGGTGTGTCCCTATTTAATAGTTTACCTAATGCATTAACTTATCAGACGCAATATCCTAATTTCAGATCTGGCGTACAATTATTAGAAACACAAAGTAAAAATTCGGTTTGGGCGGCAGGTTACAATGAACTGAATCTACTTAAATTTTCAGATGATTTTAGTGTTATTAAACAGATTAAACCCTATGCCCAAAAAAATGGTTTACCCAAATCGGGTTATTTAGGTGTTTACAAATTGGCCGCCATCAATGTTTTTACGACTGATAGTGGGCTATATGTTTATGATGAGCTTATTGATAAATTCACGCCCTATCATCAATTAAACAACAAATTGGGCACATTCTCCAAAGCAAATAAGATCATACCAGCAGGAAATAATAGCTATTGGTTTATTAATAAAACCAGAATTGCTTTAGTCGATTTATTACAAGGAGGGCAAATTCGGGTTGATTCCATCAAATTAGCTTCTCTAGAAGATAATATGATGAAATATTATGAAAATATCTCGGCTCTCAATCCTAATCAATACCTGATCAGTATCGATAATGGCTTCTCTTTGCTCAATTTGGGAAGGGATAATTTTAAACCCACTGATGTGCCGGCTCCCCTCATCAGGAATATTAGATCTCTTTTCTCAACGGACAGTATAGATTTTAATAATGATAAAGAAATAGTTGAGATAAAATACAAAAACAACAGTATACAAGTATCTTATGCGCTACCTTATTACACTGAAACTGCTGTTCAATATCAATTTAAATTAACAAACACGCAGGAGGAATGGTCTGATTGGTCTAAATTACCCTACAAGGAGTTTACGAATCTGGCAGTTGGTCAGTATATATTTACAATTCGTGCAAAACTGCCAAACGGTTTTATCACTAAGGAAACAAAAGTTGAAATCGAAATCCTACCTCCATGGTATAGAACCTGGTATGCTTATTTAGGGTATTTAATATTACTGGTTTTAGCAATAAAAGAAGTCCGTAAATGGTACAACAAAAAGCTAATTAAACATGAGAAACAGGTAAAAAAGGCTTATTTGCTTAAACAAGAGGAACTTTTAAAGCAGGAAGCAATCCGAGCACAGCAACACTTGATCGAAATTAAAAATAAGCAACTGGAACAGGAATTATATAATAAGAATAAGGAACTGACTAATGCTACGATGAATATTGTGCAAAAGAATGAATTATTAAATGCACTGAATCACGAATTATTACAGTTGAAGGATGAAAATGGAAATAAACTGCAACCTGAGCAATTACAAAAAGTGGCCAAGATCCTTAAAAATGCTTATGAAGATAATATGGACTGGCATCTGTTTGAGCAGAGTTTTAATGAAACTCATGAGAATTTCTTTAAAAAGTTAAAGCATCAATTTCCCGAATTAATGCCCAATGATTTAAAACTCTGTGCCTATCTGAGGTTGAACATGAGCAGTAAAGAAATTGCCAGCTTATTAAATATAACGACACGTGGTGTCGAGATTAGACGTTACCGATTACGTAAAAAATTGAATATAACAACTGAACAGAATTTAACTGATTTTTTAATGAATATTAGTTAGAAAAATGCCCTTAATCGTGGAACCCTATCTACGACATGAGATCATTTTGTTATTAAAACACACTAAAACACTACATCATTACCTCTCACGCGCTATAGTGTGCTTTAAACACTTAGTATTAAATAAAGTAATATATCACTTACTTTAATAATCTGACTATCAGCAAAGTTATTTCTTTAAATTGAATTTTTACGTTTAGCTCAAATGGTGATGTATTAATGTATAAGTGTTAAATTATACATTTCGCATACTACATCACATCTTTGCTGTATCAAAATTTAATGAAAGGGTTAAATTTTGTTAACAAACATTCAGATTAATTGGAATTGATAAATTAAAATAACACAAAAGTCACACCTATGAGGAAGTTATTTACATTACTATTACTCCCAGCATTTTGCCAATTCAATGTGTCAGTTTATGCACAGAGTGGAAAAGTGATTACTGGAAAAATTACAGCTAAATCTTCAAACGCTGTACTTTCAGGAGTAACCATTGCGGTTAAAGGAACTAGCGTTGCTACGCAATCTGACGCGAATGGAGAATTTAAAATTACAGCAGACCCCAATCAGGTTTTAATTTTCCGCTATATCGGTTATGATGGAAAAGAAGTTGTAATTGGTCAACAGAACAATGTACAAGTCAATCTAGAAGAACAAAATACGGCTTTAGATGAAATCGTGGTTATTGGTTATGGTACAGCTAAGAAAGTCGATCTAACTGGTTCTATAGGCCGTGTTACTTCAAGTGACATTGTAAAACAACCGGCATTGAATGCTGTTCAATCTGTACAGGGCAAGATATCTGGTGTTAACATCATTGCTAATGAAGCTCCGGGTTCTGCTCCAACAGTGATTATCCGCGGTCTAGGAACAGCTTCAGGTGGTCGTAATCCATTGTATATTGTTGATGGATTTCCAGTCGAAAATATCACCAATATCAACTCAGCAGATATCGTTTCTATCGATGTCCTAAAAGATGCTTCATCGGCTTCTATTTATGGTCTGCGTGCCGCAAATGGTGTGATCTTAGTGACAACTAAAAAGGGGAAAGCAGGACGTGCTCAGATTACGTATGATGGTTATGTAGGTGCCAAAGGCATTCTAAACCGTGTTAAAATGGCTGATGCGAATGAATATGTGACCCATTACAATGAAAACTTAGCAGTAGTTGAAAAAAATGGATCTCCTTTAGCATTAAATCAAAAAAACAATACCAATTGGTACGACGAACTTTTACAGACTGGTATAGTGACCAATAACGTCGTTAGCTTATCTGGAGGTTCAGATGCAGTAGATTATTTCTTTAGTTATAACAACTTTACGGAAAAAGGAATTACGGAAGGCTCTCAATATGTACGTAACACGATCCGTAATAATAATACCTACAAATTCTTTGATAATAAATTAAAACTTAGTCAGACTTTAAACATCTCTTTTGCTAACGACCGTAATAAACCGCTAAGTGCTTTTGATGCGGCCTACCGTCAGTCACCCTTAGTTCCTGTTATGTATGAAAACGGACGCTACGGAAGACCTATATACAATAAAACAACCGGAGAGGCTACATATATTCTGGCTGCAGGTCAGCAGGGAGGAAGGTTAAATGATGTGGGCAATCCTGTTTACGAGAACAAAATGCAACAGCAGTATAACAAGAATCTGAGCATCCAAGGTGGACTTCAAGCAGAATACCAGATCACCAGCGACTTAAAATTCACCTCTCGCTTGGGCGTAACAAAATACTTTTCACAAAATAGAGGTTTTAATGATATCAAGGATCGCTACTTAAATACAGATCCTCTCAATACTGCTGCAGAATTTGAAAGATTAAAAGCACAAAACCCGAATTCATTGACCTATGCAAATAATAGCTTAAATATTGCTAAAACAGAAACATTCAGATGGGTATGGGAAAATTTTGTTTCTTACCAAAAAAGTTTCGGTAAGCATAATATAGATGCAACATTAGGAAATTCAAGAGAGAAAGTCGATATCGGAAATATGTCTGATTTGACCGGATATGATGTTCCTACTCAATCACAATACTGGAATATTGACTTAGCAAAAAACAAAGAGAAGCAAATTAGACAAACTTCTTACACACCTACTGCATTAATTTCTTATTTTGCTCGTGCACAGTATAATTACGACTCAAAATACTATTTAACTGCTACTGTACGTCGTGATGGATCTAGTAAATTTAAAGCATCTGGCGAATATTTTGACATCTTTCCTTCCTTTGGAGCGGGTTGGACCGTATCCAATGAGAGCTTTATGCAAGGCTCAGGCATCGATTTCTTAAAAGTAAGGGCAAACTGGGGTAGACTAGGTAACCAAAACATCCCTTTGAACGTTTCTCAGATATTATCATCGCCAGGATCCGATAATTACAATTATGTCTTTGGCCCGAACCAAGATCTTGTTTTTGGAGCAGCATATGGAAGTCCAGCGAGAAATTTAAGATGGGAAGTAACTGAAGAATCAGGATTAGGAGTTGATTTCACCTTATTAAATAACCGTTTAAGTGGTAATGTGGATTATTATAATAAGACCAACACTAATGCTATTTTAGAAGTAAAACCTTTATTGAATTCGCCATTTTCTCAAAAATATTTTGATCATGGCGGAAAAGTATCAAATCAAGGGGTGGAGATTGGTTTAAATTGGACCGATCAAATTAATGAAAACCTATCCTATAGTATTGGTGGTAACTATTCTTACAACAAAAATACTTTAAAGGATGTTAAACCTGCCTATGATGGTACTGAGGGAGGAAGTTTAAATAATGGTCAGCTTACAAAACAGTTAAAAGCTAATCAACCTATTTATGCTTGGTACATGTACGAAGCAGTTGGGGTGTGGCAAAACGAAGCTGAAATTGCAGATGGCGCTGCAACAACCGGAGCAAAACCTGGGTACCTAAAATACAAAGATCAAAATGAAGATGGTGTTATCGACGCAAAAGATAAAACATTCCACGGATCATATCTTCCTTCTTCGACATTTGGTTTAAATCTAAGTGTCAACTATAAAAAATGGGATTTCACAGCTCAAGGTTATGGGGTTGCAGGAAATAAAATTTACAATGGTCTAAAAGGTACCCGTGTTAATGGTGGTGAGAACGTAACTAAAGAAACTTTTGATAACCGCTGGACTGGCGCAGGAACGTCTAATACACATCCTGGAGCAGCTCATGATGCCTTAGCTTCCAGTTACTATTTAGAGTCAGGAGCCTATTTTAGAATCAATAACTTAACATTAGGTTATACCATTCCAAAATTATACAATTCAACTTCTAAAATTAGAATGTACGTAACAGCACAGAACCCTTTTATTTTCACAAAATATACAGGTTTCTCTCCTGAAATAACAGGTGCAAATTCTGGTGTTCCTTCGGAAACTGCGGGAATTGAGCTTTCGGCTTATCCAACAACACGTAATTTTATTTTCGGAGTCAATGTTTCATTCTAACTTTTAAAAATTAAAAATCATGAAATTTAACAAATTACATATAGCCTTAATTTTAACAGCAGGTTTGAGCATGTCTGCCTGTAAAGATTCAGCATTTTTAGATGTTCCTTCTCAAGAAATTGTAGAAGAAGCTGATAAGGAACAAGCGTTCACACCGGAGGGTTATGTGAATGCAATCTACGGTATGTTTACAGACTGGAATTACTCCTTTTCTTATGTTGCGATTACGGATATGCTTTCTGATAATGCCGACAAAGGCTCTTCTCCAACCGATCCAGGAGGTGACAAACAAGAAATCGACAGATTAGAGTATACAAGTTCATCCGGTTCCTTTGGAGCATTATGGTCACATTGGTATAAATCAATCGGACGTGCCACGCAATCTATTGAAGTGACTCAATCATCAACGATAGAAGATGCAACTTATAAAAATAGATTAATCGGTGAAGCTAAGTTTTTACGCGCCTTAAATTATTTTTATTTAGTGCGTGGCTGGGGTGATGTCCCTATCCAAGAGCAGGATTTAATAATTCGTGCGCCTAAAGCTGATGTTTATGCTTATATCATTAAAGATCTAAGAGAGGCTATAGACGCTTTGCCTTTAAAATCTGCTTATGAATCTAAAGATCTGGGTCGTGCTACCAAAGGCGCCGCGCAAGCTTTATTATCAAAAGTATATTTATACAATCAAAATTGGAATGAGGCCTACACGTTAGCGAAAGAAGTGATTAACTCCGGTCAATATGGTTTGGAATCGAAGTACGAAGTTCTTTGGCGCGCAAGTTCTGAGAATGGTACCGAGTCGATCTTTGAATTCCAGGCGCGTGGAGAAGCGATTGCACATGGTGTTCAACAATATTCTGAAGTACAGGGTGCACGTGGTGTTACCGGCTGGGGCTGGGGATTCAACACACCATCTGAGAATTTGTTAAACGCATTTAATGCGGAAAAAGATAATATCCGTCGCGACGCGACCATTATCTTCCGTGGAGAAACTTTGTGGGATGGCCGTGTTGTTGGAACAGGAGTTGAAAATCCAATGTACAATGAGAAAGCATACTCATCGGCAAATGCAGGTGCGGCTGATGGGGATAAAAATGTACGCTATTTACGTTTAGGCGAGGTATATTTGATCTTAGCAGAAGCAGCTAATGAAATGGGCAACACCGGAGAAGCGACAGCTGCTCTTAATACCATTCGTACTCGGGTTAAATTGCCTAATACCACAGCGATCAATCAAGCGGACTTACGCAAAGCAATCTGGAAGGAACGCCGTCTAGAATTAGCTTTTGAGCACGATCGTTGGTTTGATCTAGTTCGTACGAAACAAGCCTCTGAAGCTATGAAAGCGGATGGAAAAACATTCACCGACAAAAACTATTTGTTCCCAATTCCATATGAACAATTAACACAAACACCAGATATGGTGCAAAATCCTGGTTTTTAAGCCAACATCTTAATAAAACATCGAAACTGGGACTTATTAGCACTAAGTCCCAGTTCTTTAATATCCATCGCTCTACTTACTCTACTATGAAATTAAAATTTAATCCCAAGCTTATCTTAGGCTTAATCTTAATTGGCACAAGCATTACTGCGTGTAAAACACCTCAGACCTTGCAAAAGACCAGTATTTCTGATGATTCTTTAATGACTTTGGTACAGAAGCAAACCTTCAACTATTTCTGGGAAGGTGCAGAACCTAATTCGGGAATGGCAAGGGAAAGAATCCATATCGATGGTCAATATCCGTTGAATGATTTTAATGTTGTCACTGTCGGCGGATCCGGATTTGGTATAATGGCTACAATCGTAGCTGCCGAACGTGGTTTTATCTCTGCTGAAGAAGCGACTAAAAGGTTTGATCGCATTGTCGATTTTCTGGCAAAAGCCGATCGTTACCATGGCGCATGGTCACACTGGATCGATGGCCCTACTGGAAAATCGAAGGTTTTTGGAAATCAGGATGATGCTGCCGATATCGTAGAAACTGCTTTTATGGCCCAGGCCTTAATCTGTCTACGTGAGTATTACCAAAATGGAAACGACCAACAAAAACAAGTCGCTGAAAAAGCAGACGCACTTTGGAAAGGTATTGATTGGAATTTCTTTCGCAATGGCAAAGATGTTCTGTACTGGCACTGGAGTCCAACACATGGTTGGGGTATGAATCATGCGATACAGGGTTATGATGAATGCTTGATCAGCTATGTGCTGGGCGCGAGCTCACCGACACATCCAATCCCTGCCTCCACTTATCATAAAGGTTGGGCAAGAAGTGGTGCAATCGTATCCAGTGCTGAGAAGTTTGGAATTCCACTGGTGCTAAAACACAATGCACCTGAAAATGCTGTCGGTCCACTATTCTGGTCTCATTACTCCTACTTAGGTTTAAATCCGAAGGGCTTACAAGATGAATATGCTGATTACTGGAAAGTGAACGTTAATCACACTAAAATTAACATTGAATACGCTAAACAAAATCCTCATCAATTTAAAGGATATGGCGAAAACTCATGGGGATTGACCGCGAGCTATTCTGTAAAGGGATACGATGCTCACCATCCTGATAATGATAAAGGTGTTATTTCTCCTACAGCAGCGCTATCATCAATTCCATATGCTCCTAAAGAGAGTTTGCAAGCGATGCGCTATTTTTATGAACAAAAAGGTGCAGAGCTTTTTGGTAAATATGGATTTTATGATGCTTTTTCAGAAACAGAAAACTGGTATCCACAGCGTTATCTAGCAATTGACCAGGGACCTATTGTTGTCATGATTGAAAATTACAGAACTGGATTGATCTGGAATTTATTTATGCAGGCTCCCGAAGTTAAAGCAGGATTGAAGAACTTAGGTTTTAAAGGTCCGAATCTATAAGCATTTTATTCACATACAAATAACTACTAGAACATGAAACAATGGACTTCCCTATTAGTCGCTGTTGCATTAGTTCCGACTCTGGCATTCACACAGCCGGCGCACAAACAAGATCCCAAAATGGATAAGTTTGTTTCAGAACTGATGAAAAAAATGACAGTTGACGAAAAAATTGGCCAGCTGAATCTAGTTACTGCAGGCGAGGTGACCACAGGTGCCACTGCCAGTACTGGAGTTGAAGCAAAAATTGCTGCTGGTCAAATTGGCGGAATCTTTTCTATGACTACACCTAAAAAAATTCGTGCTGCTCAAGAACTTGCTGTCAACAAAACAAGACTTAAAATACCGATGATCTTCGGTCTAGATGTCATCCATGGTTATAAAACTACTTTTCCAATTCCATTAGGTCTTTCAGCTACGTGGGATATCCCTCTAATCGAAAAAACTGCACGTATCGCAGCCCAAGAGGCTACTGCAGATGGAATCAACTGGACCTTCTCTCCTATGGTCGATATCTCTCGTGATGCCCGTTGGGGAAGAATTTCGGAAGGTTCCGGAGAAGACCCTTACTTAGGCTCACAGATTGCAAGCGCGATGGTTAAAGGTTATCAGGGCAATGACTTAAAAGCAATCAATACCATGATGGCCTGTGTGAAGCACTGGGCTTTGTATGGTGCAGCGGAGTCTGGAAAAGATTACAACACCACAGATATGAGTCTGCACCGCATGTACAATGAATACTTCCCTCCTTACAAAGCGGCTGTAGAAGCTGGTGCAGGTACAGTTATGACATCTTTCAATGATATCAATGGTATCCCGGCAACAGCTAATAAGTGGTTAGTAACTGATGTTCTTCGCAAGGAATGGGGATTCAACGGTATGGTGGTTACAGATTATACCGGTATTGCAGAGCTGATGGATCATGGTTTAGGAGATTTACAACAAGTATCTGCACTTTCGTTAAAAGCAGGCGTGGATATGGATATGATTTCTGAAGGTTTTTTAAATACCTTAAAAAAATCTTTAAAAGAAGGGAAAGTCTCTCAACCTGATATAGACCGCGCATGCCGTTTAGTATTAGAGGCTAAATATAAATTAGGTTTATTTGAGGATCCATACCGTTACTGTAATGAAGATCGTGCTAAAACCGAGTTACTGACGCCTGCAAATCTTAAAGTTGCCCGTGATGCGGCTACTAAATCATTTGTCTTGTTAAAGAATGACAAGCAGCTTCTTCCTTTACAGAAAAAAGGTACAGTTGCTGTAATAGGTCCATTAGCGAATACACGTGCGAACATGGTGGGCACATGGTCAGTAAGCTCTGACTTAGTGAATACCCCTTCTTTGGTTGAGGGTATGCAGTCGGTATTGGGCAACCAAGTGAAGATCGTTACACATTTAGGTTCAAATTTACTTGAAGACCCTGTTTATCAAGAACATGCTACCATGTTTGGACGTACGATCCCTAGAGATAATAGACCTGAGTCGGATATTATTGCTGAAGCGTTACAAACTGCTGCTCAAGCAGATGTGATTGTAGCAGCATTAGGTGAATCTTCGGAGATGTCCGGTGAAAGTTCTAGCCGTACAGAGATTGGTATTCCGGCTATTCAACAACGTCTTTTAGCAGCGCTATTAAAAACAGGAAAACCTGTTGTCTTAGTTTTGTTTGCAGGAAGACCGATGACTTTAACTTGGGAAGATGAACATGTTCCTGCTATCTTAAATGCATGGTTTGGTGGATCTGAAACTGGAGCTGCTGTAGCTGAGGTATTATTTGGAGATGTTAACCCTTCAGGTAAATTAACGGCAACTTTCCCTAGAAATGTTGGTCAGTTACCTATTTATTATGGACATAAAAGTACCGGAAGACCATTAGCAGAAGGTGGTTCTTTCCAAAAATTTAGATCTAACTACATTGATGTGATCAATAGCCCGCTTTATCCATTTGGATATGGTTTGAGTTATACAACATTTGATTATTCAGATCTGAAATTGGATACGTCTTCTTTTAAAGCTGGACAATCCATCCAAGCATCGGTGACGTTGCGTAATACGGGTAAATATGACGGTGAAGAGGTTGTTCAACTTTATATTAAAGATCTGGTTGGTTCAATTACACGTCCTGTTAAAGAATTAAAAGGTTTTCAAAAAGTATTCTTAAAAGCTGGAGAATCTAAAGTCGTAACTTTTACTGTTTCGGAAGAAGATTTAAAATTCTATAATAACGATCTCAAGTTTGTCGCTGAACCGGGAGATTTCACCTTATTTATCGGTAAAAATTCGCAGGATCTTTTAGCTACTAAATTTGAATTAAAATAATATCATTTCCCCTTATATTAGAGGAGTTATCTTTAACCGGATAGCTCCTTTTTTATTTTATTAAGCCTTCATCGATCTTTATTGTTAATCTTATAGGGTAGTAAATGATCTACCATTTCGAACGTTTCGCTCTTCGCTCCTACGCATTGTTGTCAGATCTTTGAAATAAAATTTTCTCCCATTTGATATCACGACTCGGCTGCCAATGTTCAATCGTTTCAGTATATCCAGATTTATAGATCTCTTTCTTCGATATGAGTATTCCTTTACGCGGATCTGCAAAATCAATATCAGTAACCACATTTAAATATTCGTTTAACTTCTCCGGTAAATCATAAAAATTTTGACAATCATTATAAAGAGTAAACTTTCTCATCTTTACATTCACCGGAAATAGTCTATTTAACCACCATTGCTTCTCATTTTTAATAAATTCAGGGAAATCGTTCAGATAAAAGGTATAATAAGCATGATCATCGCCGGGATAATCGAAATAGACGATCTTGTCAATAATAGACCAATTAATGCTATAGGTGCCGTCAACTATGGGCTTATGAATCCAAATTTCTTGTTTTGAATAAGTGATAATATTCCGATGTGCTTCACTAGATCGCTGTTGTTTTTCAGATAAGTGGAAACCAAATATAAAACCATAAATACAGATCGCTGGCAAAAGTACAAACAGGATAATGGTAATCCATCCATAGACCGGTATATTTTCTGGATATTTCACGGCGAAAAATAATAGCAGGATTCCAAGAAGCAGAAAAATACCTAATGGTATGACAAATATCAGTTTTGGATTTTTATTAATGAATTCTTTCATAATATCGGATACTAATCACTTATAATTGCTGGTTGTCGAATTAGTTACTTATTAGAAACGGCTACAATCTTTCGTAATAAAGATAACCATTCTTAATACTAAGTTTCAAATCATAACCTTAAGTATAGCAATGCAAGAATTAAACCACTCGAGTACATTTACAAACATATCGTTTATATCGGATTTTGAATATCATAAAAGTTTAAAAAAAGAAAAGGCGAAAGATAAATCTTTCGCCTTTTGGGTAAATGATGGGGCTCGAACCCACGACCCTCGGTACCACAAACCGATGCTCTAACCAACTGAGCTACATCTACCGTGTTTGTGCTACAAAAGTAGAATTTTATTTGATATACTCCAAATGTTTTTAAGCAAAAAATCCTCATTACAACGTATCGTAATGAGGATTAAGCTATTATTTTTTAATTTTTATTAGATCATCTCAACACTGCGTTTCACGAATGATGTTAATGCAGCACCTGTTAACAAACCGCGTGATAATAAAGCCAAGTCAAACGCTTGTTTTGCCAATTGTGCACCTTCTTCTTCAGTACTTGATAAAATGCGTTTCACCAGTGGGTGGTTACCATTTACCGTTACCTTATAGTTATCAGGTAAGTTACCATAAAAGTTCATACCGCCATTGGTTTTGGCCATATCTTTCATACGACGCATAAATTCATCGATCGTTACTGATACTGGTAATTCTTCTGCAGATAAGGCATCCACTTCAACTTTCATGTCAGGACGGCTGATTGCTTTTTCAAAGATTGATAAGGCTTGTTTAGACTCCTCTTCAGAAATTGACAATTCTTGCTTCTCATCTTTTTGAATCAACTTATCGATGACATCGGCATCTACACGTTTCAACTGTACCTTTTCACCTCCTTTTTGTTCCAAATAAGAAGTGATATGCGTATCCAGAGGTCCGTCTAAAATCAATACATCATAGCCTTTTGTTTTTGCTGTAGCAATAAAGCTATCTTGTTGAGCAGCATCATGGGTATATAAATAAATGATATTTCCATCTTTATCAACTTGAATATCTTTTACTTTTTCGTAATACTCTTTAATTGTGTAGTTCTCTTTATTTGTATTGGTCAATAAACAGAATTCATTTGCTTTTTCAGCAAATTTCTCATCGCTCAACATACCATATTTGATAAATAGACCGATATCATTCCATTTTTCTTCAAAACCTTTACGATCCGTTTTAAAGATTTCCTGCAACTTATCAGCTACTTTTTTAGTGATATAATTGTTGATCTTTTTCACATTACTATCTGCCTGCAAGAAGCTTCTTGAAACGTTTAACGGGATATCCGGTGAGTCGATTACACCATGTAACAACATTAAAAATTCAGGAACAATATCTTTTACTTCGTCGGTAATGAATACTTGACGTGAGTATAATTTGATTTTATTACGTTGAATTTCTAATTCATTTTTAATTTTCGGGAAGTATAAAATTCCGGTTAAATTAAATGGATAATCAACATTTAAATGGATCCAGAATAATGGTTCGTCCATTGAATATGGATACAACTCTTTATAGAAAGCCAAATAGTCTGCATCTGTCAGTTCAGATGGAGCTTTGGTCCAAGCTGGGCTTGTGTTGTTGATGATGTTATCAACTTCAACAGATTTATATTTTGGTTTTCCTTCTTCATCTTCGCCATCTGGTTCAGAAGTTGTTTTCGTTCCGAAGCGGATATTTACAGGAAGGAAACGCGCATATTTGTCCAAGATCTCCTGTAAACGCGATTGACTTAGGAATTCTGAAGACTCTTCATTAATGTGTAAAATGATATCAGTACCACGTGTCGTACGTGTACCTGCAGAAATTTCATACGAAGTACTACCATCACATGTCCAATGCGCAGCCTCTGCCCCATCTTGGTAAGATAACGTTTCGATTTCAACGTTATCAGCAACCATGAATGCGGAATAGAAACCTAATCCAAATCGACCGATGATTTCATTTGCATCATTTGCTTCTTTGAATTTTTCCATAAATTCAGTTGCACCTGAGAAGGCAACTTGATTGATGTATTTTTTAATCTCGTCAGCTGTCATACCGATACCATTATCCGAAATGGTAATCGTTTTTGCTGCTTCATCAAGTTTTACATCAACTAATAAATCACCCACTTCACCCTGGTATTGACCTAATGAAGCTAAGCGTTTTATTTTTTGAGAAGCATCTACCGCGTTTGAAACTAACTCGCGTAAGAAGATCTCATTATCAGAGTATAAGAATTTTTTAATGACAGGAAAAATGTTTTCCGTGTGGATTGAAATAGATCCTTTTTCTGTGTTCATATATATTTTATATTTAATTGCTAATTGATTTCACAGTTAAACATCAATCTATATTCCAAACAGTCAATTTGAGACAAGATGTCATATTTTAAGTTAAAATGACAATATCAGGGCTGTTCATTGCTTGACTTAATCTTTATTTTTTATTGTCGTCAACAATTCATTTGCATTTTTATCAAATGCTATTGAAATTACTGCATTTGTACAGTTCCAAATAACAGGATTTGCTTCCAATTGGTTCAAATCGGTATCCTGATCTATTTTCCTAAATTTTATAAGCGAAGGTTCTCCATAAAGAAGTATCATTTCTTGCAAAAAACGATTGTAATTAGAGATTATCTCGTCTTTTCCATCGTTAGAAAATTTATAAAGAAGTACATACTCATCGACTTTTTCTTCATCTGTAGCGCTTATTCTAAAAAATTTAGCTCTTAAACTCTTGAATGTATAATCGGGCACAAATACAGTATGGCCTTGATCATGAGCAGCGATTTTTTTCTGATTTAAGAGTCCAATTATTTCTTCTTTTTTCCAAGATAACGGCATATCATAGATTGCTTTGATAGGCTTATTAATCAACGGCACTTCAAAATTATTCTTCGTATTTAGACGTATTGGAAGTACATAAGCCATACGAACAGCTTTCTTGTCTTTGTAAGCTGGAGTCCATTTCCCTGCATTTTTTAAAACGCGTACACCTTCTTCACCAGTTCCATAACCAAGATTTCTTAGAATTGTACAATCGGAAATCGAACCATCTTTTTCGATAATAAACGCTATTTCAATTATACCTGAAATTTGATTATCGATCATCTCCTTAGAATAATGAAAATTATCTCCAATATAGCGCATAAATTCATCCATACCTTTAGGTGGTAAAGGATGCTGATCGACAACATCGGCAGCACTCTCCTTCTTATTTAAAGAAATCGGGCTACATGAACTGATCATGCTCAATGCGATTATAATCGAAAAAATAAACTTGATCATAAACTTACTGATGTGTAATAGCATATAATGCAAAAGTTCCTAACCAATGCGAGCCCATATAGTCATCATTGCTGATATTTGGCAACGAGTAAGTGAGGTGGTTATTCGCCTGTTGATGTAAATGATTTAATTCCGGTAATTTTGTCGCGATGCCATTTAGACAAGTTGCACGGCTAAAATTCAGTCCATCTAAATGAACAAGCTTACCATCCGTACGGTCTTTAACAATACCCGGCTCTAACTTAAACTCTTTAACAAACAAATCAGGCATAAAGCCTTTTAGCCATTTTTTATATTCGTCATCATTTAAAACTTTTGTCATCAACAATGCCTCTTCTAAGCAAGGAGAAAGAAAGTCGCTACCACTTGGTTCATATGCGAGCGAGCAGGATTTATCGTTTATAAAAAGGCGCTTTGCATGTTGTGTAATTAAATTTTGAAAAGCTGTATCTTGCGTTACCTTCGCATAATCCATTGATAAGGTAAATCCAAAAGCGGTGTTATCATGCTGTCCCGAACGAATTGGGTAAACGAGTTTAGGCAAGTACCCCTCGTAGCGTTTTACGAGCAGATCTGCCAAAGGTTGCAATGCTGTGGCCCACTGTTTCCCTTCAGCATCATTCCAAGTCAATAATTCAGCCTGTAACTGCAAGAGCCACGCCCATCCATAGGTGCGTTCGAAGCTTGTGTTATTACTGTCTAGAAAGAAAGCAATTTCCTGATCAACATTCGTTTTAGTTATTTTATCGTTCAAGATCAGTCGCGCCTGCTTACTTTCACTGAGATTAGGAAATGTTTTCAATATTTTAACGATGGACCAATAACCATGAACGGATGAATGCCAATCAAAACAGCCATAAAAAATGGGATGTAATTGTTTTGGTGATTTTAGATCCTTAGCAGATCCGATGACCTGCCCCAATTTATTTGGATACTCCTGTTCAAGGCAATGTAACGGCAGTGCCAATATCCTTTTTGCTTCAGTAGAATCCAGTACGACCTGTTGATTTTTTCCTTCTGTGCTATTTTCTGTTTCTGTTTGTTGAGAAGTTGTTCCTTGATTTTTGTTGTTATTGTTGCATGACAATAAAACAGTACAAGTAAAAATGGTAACTAATATTTTGAACATTTGCGGTGCATTAATTGATTTTTAAAAGTAATAAAAAAAAGCCAAAATCATTAAATTTTGGCTTTTTTAGACGTTTATAATAGATTTTACATCTTAGCATCCATTAGTTTCTCTGCTTTTCCTTTAGGTGCGTCGGTTTTCATTTTAATGACAAACGCTTGATTCGACTGGAAACTTTTGGGCAATAGCACGTCATAATAGGTGTTTTTATCGAGATCAATACCAAGATCTGAATGACGCACCTCTAACATTTGTCCATTCGCTAATAACGTGGCAGACACAGGAACCTCTGTCGCAGTTTTGGGCACAGATATCCGGACAATATTGTTGACGGGCCTGTTGAAAACTGTGAGGTATAAGTTATCAGCTTTTTTAGTGAAGTATCCTAGTTTAGAAGTGGTCATCCCAGCATGTTTGGCTCCATAAATTGCTTCACCATTTATTTTCATCCATTCACCAAGCTCTTTTGCTATTTTATCTTCCTCAGGATGCATATTTCCTTGGCCATCTGGACCGAAATTTAAAACAAAATTACCACTTAGGGATGCTGAATAGGTCAGCATATCGATAATATCGTCTGTCGTTTTGGTATAAATACCCGACCAATCTTTCATGTATCCCCAGCCGTTTGGTGGAATTGTCATCACACAATCCCAATCACGTCCCTCTAGCCAAGTAATATCTCCCGGCAATTTGCGTTCCCAACCTTGTTCATAATCGCCCAACATCTGACCATTTGAATCAAAATGACGTTTCCCAAATTCATCATTTCGGAAACGGGAGCCGATGATAAGACCAGGGTGCTTTTCCCGAAGTTCTTTTTCAAGATTATAAGTAAAATCATAAGACTTTATCCAAGACTGATCCCAAGTGCCATCAAACCAAAATCCTTTCATCTGTGGATAATTTGTCATCAACTCCAGTAACTGATTTCTAGTATATTTCAAGAATTTATCAAACTTTTTCTTTTCCTCTTCCGTTTTAGGTTCTTTACCCATGTAATCTGGATTGTTCCATTCTAATACAGAGAAATAAAGGTAAACATCGATACCTACTGCGGTATAAGCATCTACTACCTCTTTGACTATATCTTTTTTATAGGGTGTTTTACTGATATTATAAGGGGAATATTTGGTTGGCCACATCGCGAAACCATCGTGGTGCTTTGTCGTAAAAATTACATACTTTGCTCCCATGTCTTTTGCCTGCTTTGCCCAACGCTTTGCGTCAAAATCTTTGGGATTAAATTGTTTGTAAAGATTGTCGTACGTATTCACCCAATCTTTTGGAGCTGATGATCCTCTCCATGAACGGATCCATTCGGATGCTGCTGCACCACCACGGGCACTCACTCCTTCCCATTCATTACCCGGTATTGCATAGAGACCCCAATGTATAAATTGACCTAATCCATAATTGCGGAATGCAACCATTGCCTCATCTGTCCGATTGGCAGGTGACAACGGTCCATACTTAATTTCTTTGATTTCTGTTGATTTAATTTTAGGTCCAGTCCATTGTGCCTGTATTGAATTAACTGTAGCTAACAATGCCACAGCAAGTACAGACTTTTTTAATAAGTTATTCATATTTAGTTGGTTATTCAGGATTATCAATATAAGCACGTTGTGTCTTTTTTATCACCACAGGTTCAGGATGTGCATTCGTAAATGGATCGTAGTAGTATAAATTTGCTTCACGGTACAAGTTCAAATGTTTTTTTAATGATTCTGAAAATTGCACGTAATTTTTATTTGAACTTTTTGTCCATCCGACCTCCGCCAAAGCGGCTAATCGTGGAAAAGTTAAATAGTCCAATCGATTGGTATTGATAACTGTTTCTGTCCATAAATTACCCTGAATGCCTAAGATTTGATTTTTCTCGGTGGTCAACGAAGCGTAATTATCCGGAGAAAAATTATAAACATTTTCCAAAGGATTGTATAGCTTTCCCCATTTTCGTCCATACTTATGTGATTCTTCCTGTACAAAATCAAAATAAAGCGGTAATCTTGGTGTCAGTATTGTTTTATAGCCAGCCTTTAATATTTCTTTTAACTGTTCAGGTTTATCATGTCGCCACCACATGAATATAGTTTTCTCTTTTGATAAATCGGCATCTACCATTTCATCCCAGGCAAGCAAAGTGGCATCCATTGTTTTTAGCGAATCTGCCATGCGACGCATGAAGTAATTTTCTACCGCCTTGTTATCATTGAGATGATGTTTCTGCTTCAAATCCTGCACTTTGGTATCTGAATTCCATGCCTCACTGCCAAATGATACTTCATCTCCCCCTAGATGTATTACCGAAGAAGGAAACAGCGCTTTTGTTTCGCGCAACACCTGAGTTAAAAAAGAATACGTTATATCTTTCGCCGGATGAAAAGTAAAATCTGGGTGTTTATCATTTCCACCACCACTTAATTGGGGATAAGCTCGATTTGCCGCTGTGGCATGGCCGGGCATATCGATTTCAGGAATGACTTCGATGCTCCTTTCTTGTGCATAAGCTACAATCTCTGTAATGTCTGCCTGCGTATAATAGGCCGCGGGAGCATATGGATCAGTCTGGGAGCCAATCCCACCGATCAATGTTAGAAGTGGATATTTTTGAATTTCTAATCGCCAAGCAGGCTCATCAGTTAAGTGCCAGTGAAACTTATTGAGCTTATAAAATGCCATCCAATCTAAAATTGATTTCACTTTTTCTTTTCCAAAGAAGTGACGTGATTCATCTAACATAAAACCTCGCCATACATATGCAGGTTTATCTTTGATCTCAAAAATATTTACACTGATTCCCGATGTTGATTTTTTTCCAAAGCTCAATACCTGCAAAAGCGAGCTTACTGCATAAGTAGCTCCTGCAGGAGAGCTTGCATAAATAATTAACGTATTGCTATCTGTCTTAATTTCATATTCTTCAATTTCAAGATTTTCCTTATGAACAAATCGAATGTTTGAAACCGTCTTCTTATCATGATGAATAAGTCCTGTATAACCAAATTTTGATAGAAGCTGCTTCTGCAGATATCGACCTACAGGGGTAAACTCCTTATCTTCAATCTGTATTTTACTAAACGAAGGAAAGCAATACAGCCCGTCCCTAATCTGTATAAAATCTGGTTTTGGAATTAGGGATAGCTGTGCTTTCGTAACACTATAGTTAATCGTAAGCAAGACGATAAATGCTGCTGCTTTGCCCAGTTTTTTTGTGATCATAAAATTTTATTAAACCTATTACGACTACGCCTTGATTTTCTCGAGGTGTGGTCAGAAAGAACAACGTATTAATTCGATTTATAAAATTTAAATATATGCTTCTTGCGGATCATCTCAGGGAATATCGAGGATGCAAACGATTGTGCAAACAACGAAAACGTTAGCGTAATGAATTGCTTACAAAGTAGTATATCGCTCTATGAGCTGGTCAACTAGATATGGAACTGCCTCCGATGCAGTACTTTCTATGGTACTGGCTCTTTTGGGTATCCGCGATGTGTTAATTTGTTTATCAACAACATACAAATCGCAGGTCGGAGCTATGACATCGACCAAACCAGCAGCTGGATATACTGCCAAAGAGGTCCCGATAACAATCATTATGTCGGCCTCTCGTGCCATGTAAATGGCGGTCTCCATATTTGGAACTGCCTCACCGAACCATACTATATTAGGTCTTAATTGAGAACCTTTTTCACATAGGTCACCCATTTTGATCTCGTAACCGTCGATTGGATAGATTAACCTTTTATCTTTCGATGAGCAAGCTTGATCTAATCTTCCATGCAAATGAAGCACATGATCAGAACCTGCCCGTTCATGTAATGTATCTACATTTTGCGTAATAATCTGTACATCAAATGATTTCTGCAAAACAACTAAAGCTTGATGTGCAGCATTCGGTTTAGCCTGCATAGCGACTTGTCGCCTCATGTTATAAAAATCTTGAACAAGTTTGGGATTACGGTACCAGCCATCAATACTAGCAACTTCCTCGACATCATGGCCCTCCCACAAGCCATCGGCATCTCTAAATGTCTTTATACCACTTTCTGCTGAGATACCGGCTCCGGTAAATACGATGATTTTTTTCTTCATATCTTTTTTATCTATTACCAAGTTAATACCGAATCTTGGAAATTTGTTGGCAACTGTAGTTTAATTGAGTCTTTGCTGCTGATGACACTATTGTTGGATGTTAAAAATGCTCTTTCAAAACTCACAAAAATTTTATTCGGTATATGCAATTCTAAGGGAGATTTGGCTTTAAAAACATAACGGTTGTTTTCCAAACTAAGATTCTTATAGATCCGATAAGCCACTACCTTAGCTTTTATTTTTTCGATTCCAGTAAGTTTCTTTATATCAGTTGTATTTTGAGCTTGGCTATCCTCATAATACATGAAATGATCGGAATTTGCGAGATCTCTAATATCCAAGCGTTGCTCTACCACTTCGAGGGCAAGTGAATCTGCACGTTGCTTTTGCGCTTTACTTCCGTTTCCGTTATTACAGGAAATTAGCAGTGGTAAAAATAACAGTGGTAATAAAAATTTCATAGTCATAAAAAAAGAGGCATTTTTAATTGCCTCTTTACAAATTTATAAATTACTTTCAATAGCTCCTACGTGCTCTCGATACAATTCAATTGGTTTATCTAATAAAACAGCAATTATTGTCATGTTTTTATCGATCCGTTCTTTGGGAACATCAATATACACAATACCTGGTGTCGAGCTCCAGTATAATTTATTGAATATATCATGTCCGATCATAGAACCTTCACCTACTATGCGTATACGTGCTATGGTATTCTTAAGCCCCTTTAATGCAATAGGCCCCGTTGGAGTTCCTTCAACAAAAAGATAAAGTGTCTGCTTATCTTTAGATAGTGCACTTAATCCCGAGTAGTGTCCATCAGCAATTCCAGCTTCAGCATCATGTAAGATTTCTGCATTTTTCGTTACCCACTCTTTAATTTCGGCAGCTGTAAATTTTAAGTTTTTATCTAATATATCGCCGTCTGCACTGATCTTGTCTTTAAACAAATTGGATCCTATGGCTGTAGATTTACTAATTGTTGCAATCGCATGCGCTACTTGACTTTGGCCTGCAATTTCATAAGCAGTATAATTCACTTCTTTTCTTTCCAAATCAATAGCTGGCTTCTCATTAAAGGTAATGGCTACAACAGTTACAGCTGGATCGAAATTAGCTGTAGGTAGATTTAATTCCAGTGTATAGTCATCATACTGATAATCTATCTTATCTGGGTTTCCAACAAATTTAACTGAAGCAGGTTTGGTTTTCAGACCTTGTAAAACTAATTTATCTTTTACGTTATCCAAGTAGATGTATAATGTTTTTCCATCTTTAGAAAAAGCATTTTTATCATTCCAAAACCGAGATTGCACTCCTGCACGCGTTCCGTAAATCGCATCTTTATGTTTAGAAGTCCATCTTCCTAATTCTTTCAAGATCTGCACCTGTTCTGTAGGTATTGTCCCATCGGCTTTGGGGCCAATATCCAATAAAAGATTTCCGCCCATTGAAATACAATCTACCAAAGTACGGACGATCATGTTTGGAGTTTTATAATGATGGTCAAAATGCTGATATCCCCAAGAATCATTCATGGTATAGCAGAGCTCCCAATAGCGTGCTTCAGGTTTTACAACCGGAATACCCTGCTCTGGAGTATCATAGTCACCATGTTGATTCAGTCTGGAATTGATAATGATATTTGGATTATACTTACGCAATTGCGTCAATGTTTCTTTTGCACGCCATTCCTGATCATTGTGTTCCCAATCGCCATCAAACCAAATTAGATCTGGCTTATATGCTTTAGACAATTCTGCTAACTGTCCCTGATAGTAATTAACAAACTTATTCCAACGATTGGCATCATCACCTACGTTATAACGTTTTTTTATTCTCGTATTGACATCATAATCTGGATGACTCCAATCCGGTAATGAGTAATACAATCCGGTTTTAAGACCTTTCTTCTGAAGTGCCGATACAAAAGGCGTCAGAACATCCTTTTTAGCAGCAGCATCTTTCGCTGTTGTAATTGCATTATTCGATTTGCTATCCCAAAGAGATACACCATCATGATGACGTGTTGTAATGACCGAATACTTTGCTCCGGATTCCTGAATCAATTTTGCCCATTCTTCCGGTTGATATTGGTTGGCTGTAAAACCACCAAGTTGTTTCATGTAATTTTCATGACTGATATAGTTATTGAAAAAAGCCCAAGATTCAGAAATCCCCTTAACCGAATAAATTCCCCAATGGATAAAAATGCCTAATTTTGCATCTTCAAACCATTCCATTTTTTTGACTTCCTCATTCTTGTTTTTAGTTTCTTGTGCAAAAACGTTATAGCTAGAAAGTGCTAAAAACAACACTGCTAATATTGACTTCTTCCGAATCATAGTTACTTATTGAAATATCAGGTTTTAAAAAGGTGAAAAGTAAGAATTTATTCGTTCAATTCAAACTTAAAGTCGGTTTTTTGGCTTAATAATTTATCTTTGTATTGATGATTGAATTATACACGGATGGTGCTTCGAGCGGTAATCCAGGACCAGGTGGCTACGGTACGATATTAAGGACAGTTTATACGGGTGATAATGAAGCGTATAAAGGCAAACTGATTGAGAAAGAGTTTTCTGGTGGCTATCGTAAAACCACTAATAATCGTATGGAGCTGATGGCGGTAATTGTTGGTCTGGAAGCTTTAAAAAATCTCAACCAAAAGGTTACAGTTTATTCAGATTCCAAATATGTCATTGATGCCATCGACAAAAAATGGGTATATGGCTGGATTCAAAAGGGATTTGCAGGAAAGAAAAATAAAGATCTCTGGATAAGATTGATGCAGGTTTACAAACTGCATCAGGTTAAATTAGTATGGGTAAAAGGGCATGCTGGTCATCCTTTAAATGAACGATGCGATCAGTTGGCTGTAAAAGCTTCGAAAGATAAATCTTCCTGGAAGATTGATTCAGTATATGAAATGGAAGAAGCTAAAGCTTAACTCAAAAATTTTAAGCGAGCAGGGCATAAAAAAGGCCAGGAATAATTTCCTGGCCTTTTTACGTGATTACTTATTAATTACGCAACATCCTCTTTAGCTGCTAGATAACGTTCTGCTTCTAAAGCGGCCATACAACCAGTTCCTGCGGCTGTAATTGCTTGGCGGTATACATTATCCTGCACATCTCCGCAGGCAAATACACCCGGAATATTCGTTGCAGTCGTATTCGGCTGTGTAATTAAATAACCTGTTTCATCCATATCTAAGATACCGTTGAAAAGTTCTGTATTTGGCTTGTGTCCAATAGCAACAAAAAATCCTGTTACATCCAATACTTTTTCAGATTGATCTTTGTTATTTAAAACACGAACACCTGTTACCACTTGACCGTCACCTAAGATTTCCTTCGTTTCTGAATTGTAATGTACTTCGATATTTGGTGTGTTCATCACACGGTGAACCATTGCTTTAGAAGCTCTAAATTCATCACGACGTACCAACATATGTACTTTAGAACATAATTTTGCTAAATAGGTGGCCTCTTCAGCTGCCGTATCGCCAGCACCTACAATAGCAACTTCTTGGTTTTTAAAGAAAAAACCGTCACATACTGCACATGCAGATACACCAAAACCGTTATATTTTTGCTCGCTATCCAGTCCTAACCATTTTGCTGTTGCACCTGTAGCGATGATGACTGTATCTGCAGTGACAGTTTTAATTCCGTCGATTTCAACCTGATGTACTGGACCAGAAAAATCAACTTTAGTTGCATATCCGAAACGGACATCTGTACCAAAACGTTCTGCTTGCATACGTAGATCTTCCATCATGATCGGTCCTGTAATCCCCTTTGGGTATCCAGGAAAGTTATCCACTTCTGTTGTCTGCGTCAACTGACCGCCCGGTACCATCCCTGTATAGATAACAGGTTTCATATCAGCACGGGCTGCATAAATCGCTGCTGTATATCCTGCGGGTCCTGAACCAATTATTAAACACTGTAGGTGTTCTATTTCTTGAGACATAATATTATTTTATAAAATATTGTTTTCTAATTAACGAGTACTTTGACCTAACCAAATTTATTTTTTAGACTTGCTAACATATCATTTGTGATCGCTGTTGCTTGGCTTTTATTTTCTTGCTTTTGAAACTCTTTTTTAGCTTGCTTCTTATCTTCAGCTGCATGAATGGGTTCTGTCGATTTTGCCGCTTTTTTAGCAGAACGATGACGGTTCCAGATTATTTCTAAACACTTCTTCGTGTAAAGTGGGAAGTCGCCATTTTGCATCCACGCATAATAACTTGGTTCTACATCAAAAACTTCTGTAACCGGACGTCCTTTATGTTTTCCAAAATTGATGACTTCTACTCCGTCTTCATTGTACACAATCCGTCCTGCAAAATCCACTGGTTTTGTCATATTGGTAAAATCTGACAATGCTTCGACGTCATTTACAACAGGTACAGATTGTTTACCATGCTTATCTTCATACACAGCACCTTCATATTTGGTTAACTGTGCTTTCAAAACTTCATATGTAGCTCTTACGTCTGCTTCTGCACTGTGTGCATTTTCTAGGCTTTCATTGCAATAGAATTTATAAGCAGCTTTCAAAGTACGTTGTTCCATTTGATGAAAAATATTCTGTACGTCAACAAAAACACGATTTTCCAACGAAAAATCAGCTCCTGAACGTAGGAATTCTTCCATCAGCATAGGGATATCAAATTTATTGGAGTTATAACCCGCTAAATCTGCGTCACCAATAAAATCTGCTACTTCTTGACTAATCGCTTGAAATGTTGGCGCGTCTATAATATCTTCGTCATAGATACCATGGAACATGGAAGATTCTGCAGGAATAGGCATAAGCGGGTTAATCCGCTTCGTATATACTTGCTCCTCAGCATTAGGCAACACCTTTAATATTGATATTTCAACAATTCTATCTGCTGAGATATTGATTCCTGTAGTCTCTAAATCAAAGAATGCTAAAGGTTTCTTGAGTTTCAATTCCATTACGAATTTTATTTATTAAATTGTTCCATACATCATTGTATACAACAAAAATACAAAGTATGAATGATTTATTATTTATTGTCAGCCTTTAATTACAATTCAGAGACTAATTCTAGGGTTTTCATTTTTCCAACCACAATTTTAATCATCTTACTATAGTCAAAATACTGAATAGCGATTTCCTTTACTTTTTCAGGAGTCATCGCATTGATTTCATTCATATAATGGTCATAGTAAGTCAAATCCATGTTAGCAAGTAGCACATTTTTAAACTTATCTGCATGTGAAAAAATACTCTCTAAAGAACCTAGCATAGATCCTGAGAGGTAATTTTTCACTAAGTCTAATTCCTCTTCAGTCGCTAATTCTGTTCTTAAAATTTCAATTTCTTTTTCGATTTCCGTCAATGTCGCATCGGTTACATCTACACCAACCTCTGTCGCAATAGTCAGAAAACCACCATATTTTAAAGAACCCACAGCTGAACCGATACTGTAAGTATAGCCTTTTTCTTCTCGAATGTTACGCATGAGCCTTGACCCGAAAAAACCGCCCAGTAACGTATTTACAAATTGCAAAGCGGGATAATCCACATGGTTACGATTTATATTCGGCATACCGATACGTATGGCAGATTGCAATGCCTCTACTCTTTCGTCATAAATCAATTGTCCTGTATCTGCAGTTAAATTCGGTTCGGTCAATGGTACCACATCTGTAGCCAGCCATTGATCACCAAAATATAAGCTAAGCTCTTGAAGCAAAGATTCAGATACATTACCGGAAATAATTAAACGACAATTAGATGGAGTAAATTGCTTATGGTATAAATCGATTAAAGCATCTCTAAAAATCAAATCATATTCTTCTAAAGAGGGCGTTTTTCCATAACGGTTTCCAGAACCGAAAACATGATTATAATAGGTTCTTCTCGCTAAATAATCGTTTTTCTGAAGAGAAACCTGAAGCTTTTGCTTATTGTTTCTGAGATAGGTATCCAGTTCCTTCTGCGGTAAAACTGATTCTGTTAAAATCTCCTTGATCAAAGGTAATAACACATTACTATGTTTATTTAATGTGTACAATGTCAGCGAAGTGATATCAAATCCGTATTCTGGCATTAGAAAAGCCCCATAGAAGTCGACTTTATCCGCAATCTCAGCGCTGTTATAGTTTTTTGTTCCTTCCTTTAACAAAGCACTTAGGGCACTATTTAGGAGCGGATTTTCATCTTCATTGAAGACATTATTAAAAATCCACTCAATGCGTACCAATTCTTGATCAGGCGAATGAAAGACATAAACAGGAATTCCATTGTTGAAAGCAAGTACTTTTGGGCTTTTTAAATGAATATCACCAATCGGTTTGGCTTCAGGTGCTACTGCTCTATTCAGCATTTGCCACCTCCTTTGATTTATAATACAATATAGATGCGTTTTCTTTTCTAAATATTTCGTTTGCCTGTTGCTGTATATTCACCGATTGAACGGCCAAATACTTGGCTGTTTCATTGTTTAATTCATTGGCGTCACCAAGTAGCTCATAATATGCTAGATTCATAGCTTTATCCAAGATCGACAATTCGGCAAATACATGTGTAGACTCAATCTTATTCTTCACTTTTTCAAGCTCTTCTGCAGGAACAGGTGTAAACTTTAAGATATCCAGTTCTTTCCAGATGGCTTCCTCTGCTTGTTCCAGACTAATGCCGTCTGATGGTTTTCCCTCAATTAAGAATAAATTGGGGTCGATACTTCCCATCACATAGGCATTGATCTCACTGAATAGTTCCTGTTCTTTTACCAAACGACGGTATAGACGAGAAGATGATCCTCGAGAGAGTAGATCTGATACTAAGTCCATTGCATGGTAGTTTTCATCCATACGTGCAGGTGCATGAAAAGACATAAACAAACTATCAAGTGGTACATCAGCCTCTACCACTTCCCTACGCTCTGCTATTTGTTTTGGTTCTTGAGGTAAATTTCTCATGTATTTATTTCCTGCGGGAATATCTGCGAACCATTTTTCTACCAGTGTTTTGATCTCCTCAAACTTAACATCACCTGCAATGACCATAATGGCATTCTGTGGTGTATAATGCTTCTTGAAAAATGCTTTTACATCTTCCATTTTTGCATCTTCAATATGTTTAAGTTCTTTACCGATCGTTGCCCAGCGATACGGATGTACCTGGTAAGCTAAGGGTCTTAATTTCAACCATACATCACCGTAGGGTTGATTGAGGTAACGCTGCTTAAACTCCTCACATACAACACTTCTTTGTGTTTCCAAACTTTGTTCAGAGAAGGAAAGGCTCAGCATACGATCTGATTCCAGCCACAATGCCGTTTCTAGATTTGAAGAAGGTAGCGTGATGTAGTAATTGGTAATATCGTTACTTGTAAAAGCATTGTTTTCACCGCCCACACGTTGCAAAGGTGTATCATAGTCGGGAATATTGACTGATCCACCAAACATCAAGTGTTCAAATAAATGTGCAAATCCCGTTTGGTCTGGAGATTCATCCCGCGCACCGACATCATACAGTATATTGACACAGGCCATTGCTGTGTTATTGTCTTCATGAACAAGTACGCGAAGACCATTTTCTAGTTCAAATTTCTGATAAGAAACCATTCAGGTTATTTAAATTAATTTATTGTATCCAATTGATATCTTTTCTCAAAAGAGAAAGTGTTTTGACTTCTTCCGAGCCTTCTTCTGGTTGAAAATCATAGGCCCAATTTGCCTGTGGCGGTAAACTCATTAAAATGGATTCGATACGTCCATTAGTTTCAAGACCAAATTTCGTTCCTGAATCCCAAACAAGATTAAATTCAACATATCTTCCTCTACGGAGGTATTGCCAGTTTTTATGGTGTTCTGTATAGTCTTTATGGCGATTTTTGTTTACCAGCTCGGTATATGTTGGTGCAAATGTACGTCCAAGGTCACATGAGAACTGAAAAATTTCCTCAAATGACAGACCTGTTTTTTCAGGTGTTAGTTTATCATAGAAAACCCCACCTATACCACGTGTTTCTTCACGATGGCGTACATAGAAATAGTCATCTGCCCATTTTTTGAAATCTTTGTAAAAATCTTGGTGATGGATATCGCATACGTTTTTCAACTGTTGATGAAAAAATTGTGCATCTTCTTCAATAACATAATGCGGTGTAAGATCAATGCCTCCGCCGAACCACCGAATTTCATCATTCAATTCGAAATAACGGATGTTCATGTGGATAATAGGAACGAATGGATTGTTTGGATGAATAACAATTGATACACCTGTAGCGAAAAATTCATCTTCATAGACACCAAATGATTTCTTGATCATTTCCGGCAATTTTCCATGCACAGCAGAGAAATTCACCCCACCTTTTTCAATGATATTGCCATACTGCATGATCCTTGTACGGCCACCGCCGCCGCCATCACGTTCCCAAATTTCTTCTTCAAATTTTGCGGTACCATCAAGCTTTTCAAGTGCTTGACATATTTCGTCCTGAATTGTTTTATAAGTTTCAGCGATTTTTAATCTATCGATCATCTTGAATTAACTTAATTTTTCAGCCAGTTGGCTTATGATTGTTGCAGCAGATTTATGCTGATATAAGATTTGGTAAACGGCTTCACAGATAGGTAAGGCGATCTGATGCTTACGCATATAATGCTGTATACATGCAGAAGCATAGTAACCCTCTGCTACCATATTCATCTCGAGCTGGGCAGACTGTACACTATAGCCTTTTCCGATCATCGCCCCAAAAGTTCTGTTTCTACTGAACTGCGAATATGCTGTTACCAATAGATCGCCTAAATAAGCCGATTTATTAATATCGCGAAGCGGATTAGGATCAATGGTCTCGACATACGTTTCCATCTCACGGATTGCATTTGAGATTAAAACTGCCTGAAAATTATCACCATAGCCTAACGAATGACATATTCCTCCCGCCAATGCATAAATATTTTTCAATACAGCACCATACTCAATCCCATACACATCGTCCGAAATGATTGTTTTTATATACCGGCATTCTAATAAAGATGCCACTAAGTTCGCATTTTCTTCAGACTTGGAACCAAAAGTCAAATAAGATAGTTTCTCCAAAGAAACTTCTTCAGCATGACATGGTCCACCGACAACTAAAATATTCTCCAAAGAGACATCGTATACCTCCTGTAAATAATCGCCAATAATCAGATTTTCATCTGGTACGATACCTTTTATGGCAGAAACAATAATTTTTCCTTCCAGATCTGCTTTTGTCACATCCTTTAAGGCTGCTTTCAAGTAAGCGGCAGGTGTATTCAAAATAATAATATTTGATACCTGAATTACTTCTCTTGCATTTGTTGAAATATGATCTGTATCCAGTTTTACTTCAACAGCACTTAAATAACTTGGATTTTTTTTATGCTTTTTGATATAGTCAACATCTTCTTGTTTACGGACCCACCAATGTATATCCTTTTCAACGACGTTGTCACCCAGCATTTTAATCATTGCTGTAGCCCAACTACCACTACCAATAAGCCCTACTCTATTTTTTTGCATTAAATTTTGTTACTAGACAGTTTGAGCAAATATACTTAATTATATAATAATTAACATTCACCTGTATCCTAACTTGGTATATTATGCCTTAAAATAGGTCATTTTTGACGAAATTCCAACAGACTCATGAAAACATGTCATTTGGCGATCATGATGGCTTATATAAATATTCATTTAAATCGTAATGTGATAGATGAATATTATTAAAAGAATAAATGACCAAATTTTAAAGCATACCTATATGTACCTATATTTGTACTGAGTACGGACTCTACAAATAGGCATATCACTATAACTACTCGCTAATACCAAAATGGAACACATTAACTTTTCGAAAAACTGGAATAATAAATTGGACTGCGAGGCATTTACAACATTACGGATGCCCAATGAACGGTATAAGACTGGGCAAGTATTTGAGATTACATTAAATGAAGAAAGTAAAGGTTGCGCCACTCTTGTGGCAATCAAATACATCAATCTAGAAGATATCACTGAATACATCGCTCGGTTAGACACCGGCTGCAGTGCCGAAGATTGTAAAAACCTTATACGCGATATTTATCCTAAAGCTGATTTTACACAACAACGACTTGCATATCTTTTATTTGTAAAGTCTAAGGATAATTAAAATACTGTGTATAATATTTAAATTAAGATCTGCCTTACACTTAAGGGCAATTATAGTTACAGTAGTATTGATTATGATTTACTCTTGAATGTTGCTCAATCCATTCATATACACTTACATATTATCGATCTCGCACAAGAAATAATTATTATTTGTTGTAAAGAACCGATATTTATGTTTAATATAAGGTGTAATTATAATTGTATTATAAGACAAATATATCTAAGTTTGACAGGAATATTCAGTGCTAACAGCGTTTTGGCTTGGGCACGAATAATAAAATATAGAAAATTTTAAGGTAACATATTTATAAGATGAGCAATAATGATATCATGAAAAAGCTTCGAGTAGCTTTAAAATTCACGGACGACGACATTATTAATGTATTAGCGTTAGTCGATTTTAGGGCAACAAAAACGGAATTAAGTGCCATATTCCGTAAAGAAGATCATCCAAATTTCAAACCTTGCGGAGATCAGTTACTTCGGAATTTCCTCAATGGATTAATTATCTATAACCGTGGCCCTCGAACTAAAAATAATGACCAGAAGGCATAATATAATCTTAAAATTATAAATAAAAGCAAAAAAGTGTCGAAAGCATAACCTTCCGACACTTTTTTAGGATAAGATTAACTGCTATAATCTCTCTAAACCTACTGTTCCATAAATACGCTCCATCACCACTACACCTTTAGGGCTCGTTACTTCAAATACATCATTGTCCACTTTTGACCATCCACCTACTACAGCATCTTTGTTATCGTATAACGTTGCACCATAAATTGTAAGTTTGCTTCCACCTTTGAAAGTAAGTGTTTTCGTATCAAACGTACTTACCTTACTACTATCACCTTTTACCATCAGCGTTGCTTCCCTAACTACATTTATACCTATATTTCCTTCAGTAACGGCATATTTTATTTTTACCGAAGCTACTTTTGTTAGATCTACTTTTGATCCAGCTGATTTTTCATTGACTGTACTATCTGTAAATACTAATCTTACAGATGTGATTGCATTTGTTGGAGGTGTTAATTCATCGGCATCATTTTTAGTGCAGGCTGTAATGCCTATTGCTATTATTAATACTAATAATAATTGACCTAACATCTTTCTTGTCTTCATATTCATTATATTTATATATTAATTTTATTTAAGACAAAATTACGAGCTACTCCTAAGAAGTGATACCACCAAACCGTTATAAAATATCAGCTGAAGACCAATTTGCACTTTAACTAAATTTCTGATTAACAAAGTGTTTAAAATATTTGAGGACATGACATTTACATATTTCTATTATTTAAATATTGGTAAAATAATTGCGCTAATATTCAGATAAATAAATTATTATTTCATTTTAAAGCTAAGCTATACATGATCTCGTGTATCATCTCGATCTATTCACACGTTATAAAACAAAGTTGTTAATCAATTCACAAATGAAAGGGCTAACGTAATGCTAATCAATCATACAGTACCTGTTACCAAGTAAAATATTTAGTTACATAAAGGAGCATAATTTATATATGAAAGAAATCATCCATGAATTTGGTATAGAAACTGATTGGGTAGAGCCGATGGCAAAAGCTTTAGGTGGAGCTGTTAAGGGTAACCATATGCTAATTCCGGATACCGTCCATAGCGGAACCCGCTATGTGCTGTCTGTAAATCCAGATATCACGGTCATGTTTGCAGATGTCCTCTACCACCAAGATATCCATTTTAAGCTCCGCAATACAAATTCAGATTTTATTGGCATCTATTTTAATCTCACTGAAGGTGACTCTTCTCACATTACAAATAATGACACTTTAGCAATGGGAAGATGGAACTACAATCTTGCCATTGTTGAGAGCAGTGTAAACCTCGACTACCGTGTTAAAGCGGGAACCAAGACATACAACTTTTGCATTTTCATCCGTAAAACCCTTCTCAAAGAATACTTAATTGGTTCTGGACATTTAAAAAAACTGATCAATCGGGTCTTTGATCAGAATCAAAATACGATCTTTCACTATAATATCATGAGCAATAATAGTTTACAATATATTAATGAATTTCGAAATAACAATATTGACCCGCTAACCTTTGATTTGTTTCTAAGTGCAACGGTCTATAACTTATTAGGAGAATATCTTGATGAACTGATCAAAAAAGACCTTGTTGTCAGTAAACTTAACGACACTGATTTTACTGCTATCATATCCTCTCAGGAATTTCTGATCAGTAAGCTTAAAGATTCTTTCCCAGGAATCAAAACAATTGCTGAACATGCTTTTATGTCCGAAACAAAATTTAAAAAATTGTATAAAAAGATCACAGGTCTTACTCCTTATGAATTTTACCTTAATAACAAGCTGGAATTGGCACGTGATCTATTAGTAAGCGGGAACTATAACATTGGAGAAATCGCCCACGAACTGCAGTTCCCAACCGCATCCAATTTAACACATCTCTTTAAAAATTACTTTGGCGTTTTACCCAAGGACTACTTAACAAAATTATAATGGAGACATCTGCAAAAAATAGTATTCAATTTTCTCATACGGTAACCATGGATACAGACTGGAGGCAAGATTTTATCGAAAAACTTGGAGCAAAATATCTTAATCAACGGCAATTGGTTTTTCCTGAAAATTTAGCAAGCGGTGGCTCTTATCTTATGGAGGTCATTCCTGGCTTGACAGTTCTTGTGGTAGACCTCACCTTTCATCAAAGCATATCCTTTACTAAAGTTGCCTCATCCGGTGATTTCTGCATTGCATACTATGATATCAGTGACCAAATCAGCATCCACAAAGTCAATGATACGAAAAATAAAGTTGGTTATCATTCAAAATTAGGAATGGGGCTTGTTGATGCGGGTTTGAGCAGTACTTATATTCCCCCAATTTCAGAACGAATGTATTCTTTTCGGTTACTGATCTCGAAACAGCTTCTTCATAAACATCTGGGCAATATCGTTCCAGAGTCTATAGTTGAAAAGACGTATGCGAAAAAGAATACCATATATTTCTATAGTCACATGGATAGCCGTACCCGGGTGTTACTTCTAAAACTGAAAGATCGTCAATATGAAGACAGTTCCTACGAACTATTTCTCAAAGGAGCCACCTTACAGGCTTTTGGAAGTCTTATTGAAAGGTTAAGTGAACAGAAATTTGTAGTAGGTAAGCTATCTGAATTTGATGTGCAACAAGTTGTGAATAGTCAGATTTACCTTATGGAACAGTTGCTTGAAAAATTTCCAGGTACTGAAAAGCTAGCCGAAATAGCCTGTATGTCTGTGACTAAATATACCCGATTATTCAAAAAAATATATAAATGCAATCCGAATAGCTTCTTTCTATCTGAAAAGTTGTTATTAGCAAAAGAAATGGTAAAAAGTGGTCAGTTCAATACCATATATGAAGTCGCTTATGCTCTGGGCTATTCAAAATCTGACTATTTCTCGGCTATTTATAAAAAGAGATATGGTGTACTTCCAAATGAGGATTTTATTTCGTTGTGTAATCGCAAGGAAGCGACAGAGTAATGTAGTCGATGGTGTGTCGCAGTACTCTCCCCATGATGAATGACTTTTTCGCCAAGAGACTGACTTAAAGAGTCCTTCAAATTCTCCTTTAGCATTTCCTTGATATAAAATAATCACAAGAAGAGCGTTGGTAAACCATGAATACCGAAAAACCAACCACTAATCCAATAGTAATTATCGAAAATATAGCTTCTATAACGAATATCCATAAATAAACGACAGTTATAGTTTTAAAACCATCGAATATCAGTATTCGTTTGCTTCACCTGCTGTATATAACGAATTTTAGATCTAATAACTAGCAATTGCAACAAAAGCTCTTAGGTCAGGGTAAGGTAATCGCTAATAAAATCTTAAAATTTAATTATGAAAAAGTTAAGTGGAATGAAGAGCTTCTCTTCACTGGAAAACAATAAGTTAGATGAAACAGCTTTGGAAATGCTACAAGGTGGCCGTCGTTCTATTGGTGCTTCAGTCGTTTATTCTAACTTCCTGAATGCGCAAGGCCAACAAGATATTGATACTTATGATCAATATGGGGCTTTTGCTGGCAGAATTTGGGACAACTCTTCAGATTGTTCAGAAGCTAATACGTGGTAATAAACTTAGGGATATATTAGCTAAATATCTATTCTAAAAAATTAGATGGAATGAAGAAGAGCATCTCTTCTTTGAATAACAATCAAATATGTATTCTGACTAAGAATTACATATTTGATTGTTTGATGATTTTTTAATAAAATAATAAGTCTACCAAAATGCGAAGTCTTCATTTACTACTTATATATGATGACCAAAATATGATTGTAAAAAATAATTCTTTTTCAGTACTATTCTAGTAAAATCACAAAAACCGTTATCTTAATAACCTCTCCAAATTGCTATGAAGTGGCCCAAGTCAAATTTAGTAAGTTTTTAAGTAATTTTTTAGTTTCACACATCAAAATCGGGCTTTTACGAATATAATTCACATTAGATTCCGGAAATACATGTAAAAGACTGGCGTTAAATTTTATTGGAAACTGGGATTTGCCCTCTGAAGTGCTAATTTCTATAAAATGTCCACAATCTAAGTACGAATCTTTTTCAGCTAGATTGGATAAACTAATATTTAAACTGATTTTATCCATACTGATTTCCTCTGGGCAACTATCTTTTTTTAAATACAGAACACTTCTATTTATATAGCAATAAGATATTCTTTTGGAAATTCTCAGTATTATGGAAATCAGAATAAACAAAAATATGCAAATACAAAATAATGTTAATGAGATAGTCTGAATCATCATTTTTATTGATTCAAAAGAAAAAGGAAATTCCATTACCAATGCAATCGATAAATTTATAAAAGCTATGAGGCATAATAAATTTTGATATTTTTTTAATGAGTTAAAATTCTTTGGAGAAAACACTTCTATTACTGAATCTTCCATTTTTATTAATATTATTCTATAATAAATGATAAAAATTAAATTTGAACGCTGATTTTCTTAATCTTGCTTCTAATTTTTTGCCAATGATAATGAACGGCGGATCTTAACACTAATTTTTTAAAAAAATAGACTTCAATTTATTCGAAGGAGATCAAGTTAATTTTTAAAATAGTTCTTACTAAATTCACTGATAGAAAGTGTATTTACGGATGTGTTTTGTAAAAAATGTTCTACTCTATATGCCCTTAAGCGATCTTTTTTGGTTAATTTCAACATTAATATGTCAAAATTTAATTTCGAGAAATCTATTCTTAGTTTTTCTAATTCTAGTCGATGAACTTGCATATCCTTCTCTAAAAATTGATTTAAAAGAAGTAGCCTGTTACACAAAAAGTAAACATTATCTTGTTCCAAAAATATATTTTTTTTAAAAGAAGACAATAAGGAATCTTTAATTCTCACCCAGAAAGATTCTTCCTTAAGAAAAATTAAATTATCCACTTTTTCGACTTCTAAATTCAATCTATTCATTAGATAAGCAACAATATTTTTGGGTGAAATTTGATTTTTATAAAAATTCCTCAAATTATCAATGGATTCCCATCTACTTCTATCCAAAGACAAATCAATTTGATTTATATAAGCATATAAGAATACAACAAAAGCATAATCTATTTTCATCACTGCATTTCATAAGTTTACTATTTCCACCAATTCTTACTAAAAAAAGACTCTATTCTTTTCAGATTTGGAGGAGCGCCTACAATCACTAAAAGTTAAAAATCAGCAAGTCAATATAAGTGACTTGCTGATTTTTTATATCATCAAAATTTAGAATCAAACCTTTACATCATAGCTCGCCCAGTGAAGATAATAAACAGCAAATAAAACAAAGCATATTTTTTCATCATTTACGTAAGTAATGAAAAAAATAGATGATTTTCCAGTGCTAGCTTGCTATAGATTGTTCCTCAAATATTCTTGAAACTTATCTTGAAACTGCAAACCGCTACCTACTCTGTATTTACTTAACTTGTTATTGAGCGTAAGTCCCCATAGGATGAATTCGGTCAGAAAATAGAAATCTTCAGGCTTCGTCTGTGGCTGATACTGCTGTATTAAAATGCGAATAGGTGTCACATCGTCCAGTGCATGTTCGTAATCTACATCAGTGAGTTCATCGGATAATTCAATACCCTCAGATTCCGAGAACCAGCGGACAATATCATCGTAGGGATAGCGCTCATTTTCTTTTTCAAACTTCTCAATTTTGGGAAATAAAGTAAGAAATATACTTTTAACGGCATTCTCAATCAACTGAATTGCCACATTACCGGCCCCCTCCTGCTCACCTTCATATACGAGCTCCACTTTACCAGTGATAGCTGGCACAATACCCATAAAATCGCTCAATCTTACTGCTGTGGCTGAAGCTCCGTTTTTAAGCATCCGCAGTTCGGCAGTACTTAATAAATTTTGAAATGCGGTAATACTCATACGTGCGCTTACACCACTTTTTTCATCAACATATTCGCTATTGCGGGCTTCAAAACTGATCTGCTCAATCAATTCACGAGCCAGTTCTGGAACATATATTTTTTCTTTTTGTGCCGCTTCCAAATTAGCTTCCTGAGCAGTAATGGTTTTCGCAATCGCTACTGTTTCGGGGTAATGTGTTAATATCTGTGATCCTATCCGGTCTTTTAGGGGCGTTACGATACTTCCTCTGTTGGTGTAATCTTCCGGATTCGCAGTGAACACAAACTGGACATCCAACGGCAGACGTAATTTAAATCCGCGGATCTGGATGTCTCCTTCTTGCAATATATTAAAAAGTGCTACCTGAATTCTCGCCTGAAGATCGGGCAGTTCATTGATAACAAATATCGAGCGATTTGCCCGTGGAATCATACCAAAATGAATCACACGATCGTCTGCATAGCTCAGTCTCAGATTTGCGGCTTTGATCGGATCTACATCGCCGATCAAATCTGCGACAGTTACATCCGGAGTAGCCAGTTTCTCTGCAAAACGATCACTTCTATGAAGCCAATCAATCGGTGTATCATCACCCTTTTCCTTTAATAGTTCTACAGCATAACGCGATATTGGGCTATATGGATCATCATTAATTTCAGAGCCTTGTACCACAGGTATATATTCATCTAATAGATTAACCATAAGTCTGGCTAGACGTGTCTTTGCTTGCCCACGAAGACCGAGGAAATTGATATTATGTTTGGAGAGGATAGCTCTTTCTAGTTCTGGAATAACGGTGTCCTCGTAGCCGTGTACTCCGGTAAATACGGTTTCGCCGTTGCTTATCTTTGTAATCAGATTCTGACGCAATTCTTCTTTTATCGCCTTAGGTTTATAGCCAGACGCTTTTAGTGCGCCAAATGTTGTTATCTTCGTGTAATCCATATGTTTTTATAATGAAGCGCAAATGCTGCGCAAAATGTATATCTTATTAACGTAATTGTTTATCGTATTCTCTTTCTGCGATTTTCTTCGTAATCCTCAAAAATCATTTCTCCGAGATCTCCAAGTCCTGTATAGTAAGCCTTTCCCTGATTTGAAGCCGTAAATTCGTCAACAAATTCCTGCAGATAGGGATCTGAAGTGATCATGAAGGTTGTAATGGGTATTCCCAGCTTTCTGGCCTGTGCGGCCATACTATAGCACTTGCTGGTGATAAAAGGATCTAAACCCATCGGATTTTTATAATAACTACCATCGGGCATGTTTAAACAGCTCGGCTTTCCATCAGTAATCATAAATATCTGCTTGTTAGCATGCCGTTTACGTCTGAGGATCTCCATCGCCAACTTCAAGCCTGCGACCGTATTGGTGTGAAATGGTCCTACTTGCAGATAAGGTAGATCTTTTATCGCTATAGGCCAAGCATCATTACCAAAAACGATGATGTCCAGTGAGTCCTTGGGATAACGTGTCAGGATAAGTTCTGATAAAGCCATGGCCACTTTTTTTGCGGGTGTGATCCGGTCTTCACCGTATAGGATCATACTATGGCTGATATCAATCATCAACACGGTACTCATCTGTGATTTAAACTGTGTGTCTTCGACAACGAGATCATTTTCTGATAAGGCGAACTCTCCTATTCCATGATTAATCTGCGCATTTTTAAGGCTCTCCGTCAAGGCTATTTTCTCAAGGCTGTCTCCATACTGATAGTTTCTGAAATCGCCCATATTTTCATCACTCCGTCCTTGGTGATTGGTTTTATGGTTGCCGGACTTTCCTTTACGCATCTTTCCGAAAATCTGATCTAAGGCATGCTGACGTAATGCTTTTTCCAACTTTGAGGTAATAGCTGAGCTACCACTGCCACCTGGTTCCAATTTTTCTCTGATGTATCCTTTATTCTTCAGATCTGCAATGAAATCGTCAACGGTATATGCTGGAGTGGTCAGTTTAAACTCTTTGTCCAATTGCCGCAACCAATCAATAGCTTCATCAAAATCACCGGAGGTGTGTGTAATCAGTTCCTTGAAAATATCAAATAATTTGTCAAAAGGCGTTTGAAACGGCTCGTCAAATTGCTTGAAGATAAAACCCTTATTTCGTTTCGTGCTGTTCATGGATTCATTTTATTAGCATAAATGAAGCTATTCGTATATTTTAATCGGAATAACTTCGCAGGTTGAATTTACGAAATAATAATCCTTATAAAGAATCCTAGATTCTTTGTGATATGAGGAATTATTTTTGTGGCAAGAGGGTTTTGAACTAATGCTTTTTGTTGTTGTGCATAAAAGTTTCTGTGAACCTATCTGATCGAGCAACTTTGTATTTTAAGCGGTGGGAAAGTTAGACAATATTCATCTGCATGACCAAAATACACATAGCACTAAATGGTGCAGTGTGAAATGCTCATGATTGTTAAAAAAAGTGACGAAGTGCTCAAAAAGATTAGAATTTTTGTTAGTTCTTATATATCAATGAAAAATCGATCTATCTTTACGAACTAATATAAAACTCTTATTATCATCTGTACTAAAGGATACTGTCATTGCTTTTGGAACTGATAGGTCAATTTTAAGAAGTTTAGTATCTCCATAGACTTTATCACTGTATAGATCTTTAGAATACACTTCCAAAATAAGTTCCTTTGCAACCGACTTCTTTACTTTATAAAGTTTCTGATAACTTTGGGATTTTTGATCTTGTAACAAATTAAAAGTGACAATGTTCTCGCCAATAAAATTTATACTTTGTAAAATCCCCTCATTCTGATTTTCCCAATTTCCTTTCAATACCTCTTTATCTAAAATTGGCTCATGGAAATTGTAAAAAATAAACGCAAAAACAAAACTAAATATCTTTAATCACATAATACATTAATTTAAATACTCTAATCTACAAATAATCAGCAAATTAAAAAAGATATATAATTCATGACTTAACTGATATTCGATTATAGCAATACTCGCCCCTTAATGTCATAAATCTTTTCGAAACTACTGCTGCGAAGAAAACTCAGGATAAAAAACTACTTTTTCCTCTTTAGCTTAATTTTTATTAAATTGCTATTCTTCAGTTTTTTTACCAAAATATACGACCAATGTGGACTTTTACAGTGAAAAATAAAATTAAGGCTGCGATGTTGTTTTTCTCTGTCCTTTGCTTGGTGATGTTGACCAATATTCAAGAGCAACACTTGGTCAAAAGAATTAATGAATCGGTAACTTCTTTATATTCGGATCGCTTAGTGGTGGCTGATTATATTCACAAGCTTTCAAATCGCATGGAGAAATTACTTGTCTTACTATCTGCACCTCAATATTCATCTAAAGACGTTAATTTGGAACTAGATAAAATCAAGGAAATCACTACACTTTATGAAAAAACTGTGCTTACAGATAAAGAAAATGTCAATTTTAATACATTTAAAATCTATATTCAACAAATAGCGCAAAATGTTAATGCCACAGATCATGCTAAAGCTATTGAGATCAGCAAACAAGCACGACAAACTTTAGAAACATTGTCTTCGATTCAATTGGAGGAAGGAAAAGTAAAGCTGGACGAAGTAATCAGTATGACGAGCAGAAGTAGACTAATGTCTTACATCGAAATCGTGATCCTAATTGTTATTGCAATATTAATTCAAATTTTGGTGTTTTCCGCTAAAGTTGAGATGGGTGCAAAAGTTCCAAAAGATCATAACTTAAATTAATTGAAAGCCCAAATTCATTCCCCAGACCTAGTGGCTTTTAAATAGATCGAGTTGCGAGATTTCAATATAAATCCATCATTTTTACGACTTTTATAAACAAAACTAATTCTTGTTTTACAATCAGAATTGGAAACCTTCAGATCTTCGATTTTTTGAACTTTGAACTGATATTTTATTGGAGTTAGTTTTTCAAAATACCAAGTAAAAACTAATATTTCTCTTTTATTCCTATGAAAATTATTATGTATGTTTGTTTTAACGATAATCATTCAAACCTAAACCAAATATGAACTTTTATTATTCTGCTCTTTTTATTGTCAGCAGCTTAGCGTTTTCCCTATCTTCTTGTGCTCAATCAAAAAACCTATTTAACGGCAAGGACTTAACTGGCTGGCATATCGATGTTCCAGAAATGGACAAAAATACGACTGTAAAAAGTCCTTTTCTTGTCAGAGATGGGATGCTGGTAAGTATGGGTAATCCAAATGGCCATATTATAACCGATAAGTCGTATAAAAACTATAGTCTGGATGTCGAATACCGTTTTGCAGGAAAACCCGGAAACTGCGGTGTACTGGTGCATGCCTCTACTCCACGCGCGCTTTATGGAATGTTTCCAAAATCTATTGAAGTACAGATGATGCATGAAAATGCGGGAGACTTTTGGTGTATTGTGGAGGACATTAAAGTACCAAATATGGTTGAGCGTCGAGGTGAACCTGCTGAATGGGGCATTACAGAAGATAAAAAACGTCGGATTTTGAATCTTACCGACAATTCTGAGAAACCTCTTGGTGAATGGAACAGTATGAGGATTGAATGCTTAGACCGGAAGATAAAAGTATGGGTAAATGGTGATCTTGTAAATGAAGGTTACGACTGTACCGCAAAGAGTGGTCAGATTGCGCTTCAAGCTGAAGGTGCTGAAGTTGAATTCCGTAAGGTTTTACTAACACCAATAACGCATCTTTCTAAATAAATGATAATAGCAACAAAGCATTCATGCAAGTCTAAGCAATCATGCATTTGCAATAGTTAGTTCGCTGCTATAAAATCTAGAAAGCCATTCCTAACGGAATGGCTTTCTAGATTGATGACACTTTGTAGCATTCTGTTCAGATTTATTGTTTACATTAAAAATCGAAAGTCTCATGCGCAACTCTTTCCAGACCTGAAAAGGCATCATTTACCTTATAAATTATATCCTTTTTTATATTTAACAAGCATGTGATTTTATATATTTGCAAAAAATCAATAACTTAAATAAATATAAAAAAACATGGGCAAAATTAACTTCATCTTATTTTTCTTAATTTTTCAATTCTCATTTGTATCGGCTCAAGAAAAAGTAAAAGTCATATTATTAGGAACTTATCACTTTAATAATCCTGGAAATGATATGATCAAACAAAAAGACAGAAATATATTATCTAAAGAAAGCCAACAAGATTTAGAAGAAATTACCAATAAAATTAAGGCATCTGCTTATAAACCCGATCAAATATTTGTCGAGAGTAATTTTAACAAAAAGAACGAATTGAATGCAAACTACCAATCATATTTAAAAGATCAATATCACAAGTTCACAGATACAATAAAAAGAGAACGGTTAAAAAGATATTATATCGAAGGTGAAACTTTTCAGTTAGGTTATAGATTAGCGAAAAAATTAGAACACCACGAATTATATCCTATTGATAGTATAATAGAAATGAGATTTGATATTTTATTAAAAGAGGTGAATGCAAATCCAGCTTTGAAAGAAGAATTTAGTAAAATTAATGCCTCTTTGTCGGATAACTGCCTAGAAAAAAGCAATCTGAGTGATATATTTATATGTATAAATAAAAAGTCCAACTTGGATAAAAACATTGGTTTTTATATTTCATTTGCTAATAAAGTGATGACTAATAAAGATTATTTAGGGTCCAATCTCGTTACTGACTGGTATAAAAGGAATTTGGTTATGTACGCTAATATTCAGAATCAATTAAAACCTCATACCAAAACTATTCTTGTTCTGGTGGGGAGTGGACATGCTGCTATACTAAGACAGTTTTTTGAGGTCGACAAAAACTTTGAACTTGTTGACTTAACAAAGGTTTTCGATGCTAAGTAAGTCAAACTCTTCCTACAGAATTAGGAAATAGCATGAAAACTGTTTACCTGAATTATATAGCATAAAGAGAATGCCATTATCTTTAATAAATAATGGCATTCTTCATTTTTCGATCTTTGTTAATAATGAGGAGAATACCAAGAAAGTCAAGCGTATTTTTAGTAGTTTAAAATTGTACTGAAAAAAATATTAAAAATTTAAATACGATTTATATTCGCTGCTTGTTTTCCCTTATATCGAGTGCAATTTTTGCAATTCAAAACACCGCTTAACTGCTTTATCAATTTTTTCAAAAAACAACAGTTTGTTATTTTCAATGCGGTCTAAAAAAATAAGGTTTTTGATAGGACCAAATTTACGAACTTCAAGAGTAGAGGCATCAATTACTGCCAATTTAAAACCCCGCCCAATCACTTTGTTCACAAAAAGAGGGATATAAACATAGTGACCATCAATAATGGCAGGCCCACCAAATAATCCTGACATCTTAACTCCATTAATAGTGAGATGTCCAACTTCTGGTCCACCTTGACAAATTTCTGTTAACCTCGAATAGATTAATTCGATCTCTTTTGTACTTTTTTGAAGATTAAATTGAATTGGATCTTCATATTTATTCATCATAATATTTATTTTTCACAGTTTTAAGTTTAGCAATTCTTATTCAGTGAATGTAATCCAGTTAATGCTAAAATAATTTAGTTAAACGGCTCATTACCGAATTGTAGAATATGACAAGCAAACACTCTAGTAATTTCTTTCATTTCAAGTGGGTCATGAGTAACTATGAAAAAAACTCCGTTATTATTGACACCTAAAAAGTCTCCATCACTAAGCTCCTTTAAATGAAAATATTCAACTCCCTCTATACTTGAAATATAAACATCACTGCGATTTATATGCTTTAATTCCGCTGATGTCAAATATTTTTTAATTAGCCTAAATCCTTCTTCGCCCCACACTTTCTTTTTAATATCTCCATAAAAAATATTTTTATTATCGCATTCAAAAGTACTGTCTTTCAGATCACTTGAGTAACCTAAAAAGATATTATGAGCAAAATACAGTGTTATTACTATATTTCTAGTTGAATGCAGATCTTTTATTATCAGGTTCTCTAATATATAGTTGTATACCTTATGATTTTCAAATTTTTTATAAAAGGAAGTTGGGTATATGAAACTAATCAAATTTGGAATATCAGATCTATTAACACCTACTTTTTCAATAAAATTTAGTTGCGCTATATAATGTTTATATTCAACACCTAATTGATCTAATAGTTCACGGAAAACATCAATTTCCCAGCTTTTTAGTGTTCTAAATTTATTTTTAAATAACCTAAACATATTTATTTATTAAAACAGCTCATGATAGTTATATCTGTTTTTTTGTGATACTTATATATTATTGTACCCAAAAATAAAAACTTACATGTTTAAATTCGAATATCAGAAAGCTGTATTTCAATCCAGCAATTAATGCTTTGTTTATGTCGAATTTGCTGTGTATCTACTCCTTCTATACACAAATAATATTACCCAATGCGTCGTAAACGTAAATGATACAGCAGGAACTGGTGATATGAAACATCAAAAACTAAGCTCATATATATCCCCTTGATCACCATTACACTTAAGAAATATATCCTTTGGAATAGTTTCGAAGTCAATCGTAGTCATTATCGATTGATCACAATCAATTTTTTGCTTATTATCAAAGAGTAACTTATTGCAATCTAACTTAACAGGTAAATCATTAATTGCTCCTAGCACATATTTACCAAAGTATCTTTTCTTATAATCATATAACAAAATAGTTCCTGTTGTATGTCTATTTGGCCCCCATATTCTCCCCCAAGTTAAAATATGATATTTACTTTTATTTTTAGTTTCGACCTTTCCTAGATAGGTAATTATGACATCATTTAAGTAGTCTTTCCTATCACTCTGATTGAATGTAAAAGACTTACCAATAACATTTTTTAATATAACAGATATAACGATATCTTCTTTCTGCGGAGAAACATCAACAGAAGATAAACAGAGAAATATAAATCCGATTACAAACTTCATCATGAGATTTAAAAATCCATCAACTTAATTCTTAAGTGTTATAATAACCATTCCAAAAGTGCTAGCAAATTCTCCATAAAGGGCATCATCTTTTAGATTTCTTAAACGAGATTTCAGAGATATCTTCTTTCTTGATTCGTGCAAGCTCCCTACTTTTCATTAATTTAGTATCTAAAGCACTTGTCATAATCAGTACAGAAAAGTCACCCTTTTCTAAAGCTGGCTTCACACCATAATGAAATATTGAAGAGTTTAGATAGATATTTTCTACGAATGCTTGCAAACTTTCTTCTTTTGGATGAGAAACCAATGATTGACCGAATAATTTTTTCCTTGACGAAGGCATAATATTATTCTGCGCATAAATGACTTCAATAGATGCAACTAGTCCTAGCAAAATAAGCGTTTTGATTTTATTCATAATTAGCGTTCTTTATCTCCTACTTGATATAGACAAGTTAAAAATAACTTTTACATAATGATCATTCAAATATTATAAAGTCCCTTAATAAAGCAATATGTATTAAAAACGATATATATTCTATACCTTTAAATATGCAATCATTTGTTTCCATTTTATGCAACAAATACGGAGTTTCTTCCGAATTAGTCTCTCAGCTTCTATTGAAGATGGAGAAGAAATCATTTGGTAAGCATGAACTCGTTATGGGGCCTGATAATCTGAAGCAAAATTATTACATCATAAGCGAAGGGATTTGGAGGGGTTACCGTATCTTCGATGGTGAAGAAAGAACGCTATGGTTCGAGCGATATGGTGACATCCTGTATTCAGAAGCTTCTGCGGATTACAGGATTGAATCAATTTCCAGTAGTTCAGCTTATGTTATATCAAAAAATGATCTTGATGTACTTTGTCAAGAGTCTCATGAAATTTCAAATCTAATTCGTGCCATTTTAGAGCAATACTATTTTGAAATTACCGAATGGCTCATCATGCTCTGTCAACCTACTGCTCGCGCACGATATCTAACCGTATTGAAAAAAAGATCCTGAAGTATTTCAACTCGTCCCACAAAAATATATTGCTTCTTGTCTGGGTATGACTCCGCAATCACTAAGTCGCATTCGAAGGCAAATCGTAAAGTAACAGACGAAGTTACCAAATGTTCACGTTTGCAAATCTTCAAACCTCTAATTTTGCATTTCAAACTTATTAATGTAGAAAAAGATGGAAGCAAACGTAGAAATTAACAACTGGAAAAATAAATTCTCGATCATTTGGACAGGACAGTTATTCTCTATCTTGAGTAGTTCAATCGCTCAATTTTCCATGGTACTGTGGATCGGAATGGAAACCGGTTCTGCCGAAGCTCTTGCTTATGCTGCTATAGCCGGTTTGTTGCCACAGATACTTTTAGGACCATTTGCTGGTGTATTTATAGACCGATGGAACCGCAAATGGACTATGATCGGCGCCGATTTTTTTGTTGCCATCTGTTCAGCAATCATTTCCCTGTTCTTTTACTTGGATATCGTTGAATTATGGTCTATCTATATTTTATTGATGCTAAGATCTGTAGGAAGTGCATTTCATGCTCCAGCTATTAAGTCTATTATACCGGTTATGGCTCCTAAATCTAAACTGGTTCGTATTGCAGGTATCAATGAAATTATTCAGTCAATATCGATAATATGCGGTCCCATGTTGGGTGCTATATGTTTATTGACATTTGGTATGAGTACTGTTATGTTATTAGATGTAGCGGGTGCTATTATTGCTTGTACATCATTACTATTTGTATCAATCCCTCACGTAACGAATATCGGAAAATCTGCGAAGAGTATCTTACAGGACATGAAAGAAGGTGCAACAGCGATTCTCAGAAATAAAGGTATGTCTTGGCTAATGGCTTCCGAGGTGGTGGTCAATTTCTTTGTTATGCCAATCGTAGCGGTAATGCCGTTAATGACATTGCATTACTTTCATGGATCAGCTTATCAGGTTAGCTTGATCGAAGGATTGTATGGAATTGGTTTACTCGTTGGTGGTGTTATTTTAAGTGTATGGAATCCGAAGTTAAAAAAAGTGACGTTAATTATCTTCGGGTTTTCTGGATTAGGGCTTGTTCTTGCACTATGTGGCGCATTACCGTCTAGTTTCTTCATCACCTACGCCGTGTTGACAATTGGTCAGGGATTAGCGGTGCCGCTTTTTACGGGCCCGTTTACAGTATTAATACAAACACAATTTGAGTCTGTCTATTTAGGTCGTGTATTCGCTTTATATAGTAGCTTAAGCCAATTCCCCGCCATCATTGGTTTACTCTTTGCGGGTTTTATTGCTGACGAAATAGGTGTTGAAAAGCTTTTCCTTTTTGGGGGTATCGTTGTGATGCTGGCAGGAGTTTCTTTGTTCTTTATACCAGCTGTGCAACGGGTGGAACATCATAAGTATTAAACATGTGTTAAAGGTCTCGTCGACCTACTTCTTGAAGAGAAACGCACAACGTGTTCCATTAACAGGTGTATCAATGTGATCTTGGTTTGGCATTTAAATTTTGAAATACTCAAGCAAGAATTTTTGTTAAAGGAAAGGCCGTTTGAGGATATCAAACGGCTTTAAAATTGATTTAAATTACACCTTTAGGCTATTTTATTTTATCTGTGAATATATCTTCGGAGTTATTCATAAGGTATGCTTATAAGCTCAAATCAACTGATTGTAAAATAGTTTTATTATACAATGCTAATCGATGTTTATCTTATAAATTGCAGCTGCTTCTGTATCATCAAACAGATGAATTTGCTTAATTAGCTTTTTCTTCATCATTTTCACGATGGAACTATAGGCAGGATCATGATAGACATTATGAAGTTCTTGAGGGTCTTTTTGTAAATCGAAAAGTTCCCATGCTTCCTGACGTTTATAATATCGAATTAATTTGTGACGGTCATCACGTACTCCAAAATGGGGACTAACAGCATGTTCTCCATTTTCAAAGTAATGATAGAAAAGATCTTTCCGATGTTCTGTTGATGGATTTTTAAGCACATGTACAAAAGACTCTCCCTGCATGTCCTTCGGTTTTTTGACTGATGCAAGTTCCAGGAGAGTCGGTGCAATATCGGCATTGACAACCTTTGCATTGATTTCAGTATGGGGTTTTAAAATTGCCGGGTAGCGCATGACCATGGGTGTACGGAAGGATTCTTCATACATCCAACGTTTATCAAACCAACCATGTTCGCCCATATAAAAACCTTGATCGGACAGATAGATCACGACTGTATTTTCCCTTAGTTGCTTACTATCTATGTAGTCCAATACATTTCCGATGTTCCTATCCATGGATTGTGCTGTATTGAGGTAATCGGTCATATAGCGTTTAAACTTCCACTCTGCTAAAGCTTTTCCGGTCAACTTGGATTGCTTAAGTTCTTCATAAATCGGTCTGTAATAATTGATGTATTTTTCTTGCTGTGCTGATGTCATGCGTTTGAAATTACCATCCTGCATCATCGCTTCAACAGATTCGAACATCTTTAGATCGTAGCCCATACGCATATCCTTGTCAATAGACATCTCCTGAAGCTTGGCTGGTTTACGGCTTTCGTAATCATCGTAAAAGGTTTCCGGCAATTTAAAATCGACGCTGTCATAGGTGCCAAAATCTGCAGGATCGGGCATCCAGGTACGATGGGTAGCTTTATGCCCGATAACCAAGCAAAAAGGCAGTTCTTGATTTACGGTATCGAGCCAGCTTAAAGCTTTATCGGTCAAGATGTCTGAAACATATCCTTCACTTCGTTTAAGACCTTGTTTACTAATGAAATCCGGATTGAAATAGGTACCTTGATCCACCAGAATGTCAAAATAATTGAATCCTTGTAATTTGTCTCCCAAATGGATTTTACCGACCCAAGCGGTATTGTACCCTACTTGTTGGAGTTGTTTGACAAATAGATCTTGGCTGAAATCGAACTCGGAAGTCTCATTATCTTTAAAACCATTTTTGTGGCTGTACTTTCCGGTCAATAAAGTGGCCCTACTGGGGCCACATATTGAATTGTTGACAAAAGCATTTTTAAAAATAGCTCCCTCATTGGCAATCCGATCTATCTGAGGTGTTTTTCCATATTTTGAGCCGTATGCTCCTATGGTTTGATAAGCATGGTCATCGGAAATGATGATGACGACATTAGGCCTTTTCTGTCCGTAAGCATGTCGTCCTGTAGTTAGGGCGAGCGCTAAAATTACAATAAAACTTAATTTCATGATCCCTTTTGTTTAAAATTGATGGTTACTTCTTCTTTGGAAGTGGAGTTTATTTTGACCCAGCCCAATCGATCTTGACCCGAATCATTGGCCTTGATCGTCAGTTTCTGCGTCACGTTACCAGAGCCATATTTGCGTTCCACACTGTACCACTGTACGTTTGCGGGCAATGTAACCCACCAGCCATTGGTACTGCCTACGATGCTGATGGTATAAGCAGCTTCTGCTTTTTCGATTTCGTTTGTCACGGTACTGGTTACCTGAAATGAACCAGCGATAGGTTTAGAAGGAAGGTCTTCTTTTTTACAAGCAATTAACGCTAATAAGATTAGGAGTATAAGGACACCGAAGTTTCCTTTTTTATAAATTAATGTCTTCATGATAGTGATTTTACCAATTTGGGTTTTGTTTCCATTTACCGGTATAAGTAGGCAGACACTGATTTGATCTCCGTAAGCTTTGGACCCATATTCCAGATTTCCCAAAATACTTCGCTAGCGACATCTTCAGCGTGACAATCGTCTTTAACAATGGATAAGGCGTATTGCTCAAGAATTTCAATATTTTGAATGAAGAGCTCCTTAAACACATATTCATCACGTATAATGGCGATTTTATGTTTTTGTTCTTCACTAAAATCCTTAATATCGTACATGTGTATGGTTCGTTGATTGGCTTGACTAATATAAACAAATCATACATAAAACATTAACAATTAAAAAAAATAAAGACTTTTACTTCAGCTTCCTGGCCGAATTTTTGAAAGGCTGGAATGATTTCTACAATTTGGACATACCTACCAAAAGCAATATTAAACTATTAAATTTAAACATATCTATCTGACTTAATATCTTTTGATTTGATTAAAAATTTAAGTATTTATTAAGGTATCTTAAACATTTTACTTCTTACCACAAACCTGAAAATTGTTTTATACTTAATATTATATGTTGCATGAATCTCCTGCTATTGGGTTTTTAGAAGTTGAATCAACATGCGGTATCAAAATTTGGTCATATAAAAGCCGTTTGGAATGACCAAACGGCTTTTATTTTAATACTATCTTATTTATATTTTTTGTGGTACTGCTGCAAAAACTATAAAGATCACGACTTAACAGAGATATAGGTCTCTACCTCGGCTCCAGGACCATCATTATATTTTTCACCATGTACGCTAAAATCTGCTTTGTAAGCTCTTCTTGAATTAAATTCTTGATCAGCCCAAATACCCAGCCAGGTATTGAGTATAGCTTCTGGCATCTTTCCTTTGGACACATATTCAGCATAGTCTCCCCCTTCGATCACTAGCCCTATAAGTCCTTCTGGAACGACCATTAACGTGTTTACTTCATATCCGATAATGGTATCGTAATAGCCGGTAAAATCTGTTTCATAATTTGTATAAACGGCATAGATGTCGTTATTTATCTTTTGCTCAAGTTGATGTATGGTTTCATCTTTCAAAAACTTTTGCCATAATAATTCGATATCATTTGCAGCCTGTCCATTTTCATTGGTAGTTCGAATGACCATACCGATAATCTTCTTTTCTTGAATGGTGATGTTGTTCATTTTTTGATTTTTAATATTTAAACGAAGATAACGATGGCGACTGACAGCAGTATGTCAGCAGTAATAGCGACATTGAATTAAACTTATGCCCGATTAAAAGGAATCATATATAGAATGATACGCTGTTAGTTTGCACCTAAATAAAAGCGTCGTACAATTTGAGATGTATGACGCTTTTTGTTTAATAATGGAAAGACCGTTGCGACTTTTATGACAGTAATGGATCGCTTTTCGCGTTTTGCCCAACTTCAATACGTCCTGCAAACTGTTCGAAATAGTTCAAGTATCCATTACAGCTTACCTTTATATCATACCAAAAATGCTGTTTGGATAAAGCAACTATGGCAACCGAGGTCGAACCGGCACGCACCTTCATGTTACGTACCGCTTGTCCATAGCTGTTATCTTGAAGCAATACTTCAACCTGACGGTCTTCTTGATTCGCGATCTCGAACAGCAATCGGCCTGTCAATCCTTTACCTTTTTTATCACGTTCGTAACGACAAGAAATTTTAATTTTCGGATTTTCTTTACCTCCGGTAAATGTTCGAAAAAAACCATTTGGACCGTAAACGCTCAATTTATAAGCAGGCTTTTCGAAGTCATTTAATGACCAACTATCGGACAATCGGTCTCCTGCGACGGTAGCATAGTTCCAACTTCTCCCCTGTTCATTATGATAAGGAGTTTCACTGTAAACGGTAAATGCTGCTCCTGCTGATGCGGCACCGAATACGCTATTTGCAGACTCAAAGGAGATTTTATATGCTGCATTTTCTTGATCAAAATATCCATCAACATAGAGTTCATAGGGTAGCCCACATGAATCTCTATTCCCTTTCTCCTGTTTCGGGAAGTAGGGCGAAGTTCGAGGATCTTGCTCTATCTGCTCTATTTCAGCTTGATTTAAGACTTTAAATCCTTTGGGCACATCTTTAAATTGTGCTTGATGAATGCTTTTAATAAATGGCTTTTTCTGAACAAATTCGGGTTTTGCTATCACTTCGCCGTTATATGGTCTGAAAGCGGAGGTTAAATCTCCACAAACGGCCCTCCTCCATGCTGTAATATTAGTCTCTTCGATATCAGAACGTGTTTTGTGATTAATGAACCGCTCTAAAAACTGTAATGGTGAGGTGTGGTCAAACACCTGTGAATTTACCCAACCTCCACGGGACCATGGAGAAGCTATGATCATCGGTACACGATACCCCAGGCCGATGTTACTTTCACGGCCGCTTTCGGGATGATATTGCTCTTCTTTTGTTACATATTCCAACCGTGTGTCGATGCCTTGAGAAACTTTACCTGAATCTTGACGATAAGGGTTTGGCGCCGCAAAAGGTGCCACATGGTCAAAATAACCATCATTTTCGTCATAAGTAAGGATAAAGATAGTCTTTTTCCATACTTCTGGATTTTTGGTTAAGATGTCCAGAACTTCACTGACATACCAGGCTCCGAACCAAGGTGAATCGGGGTGATCCGAGAAAAGCTGTGGTGCAGCCAGCCAAGATACTGTTGGCAGTTTACCTGTGTCGACATCTTCTCTAAACTGATGCAAGATGTCACCCTTCGGTATTTGGAGGTGACGGGTCTCATCGCCTTCTTGATATTCCATCTGCTCGAGCTCCATATAATCGGGAGCAGCACTGTTATTGACAAATGCACGTCGGTGGATTTCTTTTGTGTGCGCGCTTAACTTCTCAAAGTTTTCGTCCGTATACAGCTCTTGCTCTTTTAAGGTTTCTTGCAGTTGCTTTTGCAATTTATCATACTCTACCCCAGTTACAATATCTTTTTCCTTTAGCTCTTCAAGCTTTGCGTCGATCTGCTTTCTTTTTTCAATCAATAAATCTTGATAACGCTTGCTATATTTGACAGCATATTGAGGGAAATATTCCATTACATTACACCCAAAATTCCCCAACCAACTGTTTTCTTGACCACTGTAACCGGCACTACTGGAGGATATTTCATTTTGATATATTTTCCAATCCACTCCGCTTTCTGTCAGGCGTTCAGGAAAAGTTTTCCATGTGGCTTTACCACTGAACTCGGAATCTCCGTTCCACACCAGTGCTTTATCGGTCAGTTTTTCTCTGATATTGCCTGTCCAAAAATAAAGCCTATTGGGATTGGTGCCTGTTAGACTGGAACAAAAATATTGATCGCAGATGGTAAATGCATCGGCAATGGCATAGTAGAACGGTATATCTTCACGCGTATAATGACCCAATGTTAAGGGCATCTCTTTAAAATCTTTAAATCCCGAACGTTTTACATCCAGCCATCGATTCATTTTGCCCTGATTACGTGCATCGGTCTGGTCTGTCCAATTGTGTGGCAGACAGCCCATCCAAGTGACTTTAGAATCTTTTATATCCAGTCGAAAAGGAGCGTATGTTTTACCATCAGCTTGTGTCTGTAACCAGACTTTCTGGTTATTGGGCTGACGGATAGTACGTGGATCGTTAAATCCTCGAACTCCCCTTAAGGTACCAAATGCATGGTCAAATGATCTATTTTCTTGCATAAGCAGCACAACATGTTCTGCATCATAAAACGTACTCCCTAAAGTGGGATCTATGGCCATGGCCTTAGCAATAGACTGAGGTAGCAGTTGCGACAATGACATACCACCTGCCAGCATCGCTGCTTTTTTTAGAAAATCTCTCCTGTTATCCATTTTATCAATTATTCTTTTAAATGATCATTCTTTAATCAGCCCCATCCATTCAACTTTTCCCTTACTCACAAAAATGCGCCAGTGTCTTCTTAATATTGTAATATCATGTGAGACTTGAAAATACGAATTATAGCTTGTTTATAATGAACAGCAATTATAAACTAATTATTGGAAATAGAATATTATTTTTTTATCAATTCCATGTTTCTGAGTAACGATAGAAATGGGATATTACCCATCGCCGTGGTCATATATTGATTGTAGTGATTGAATTAGGCAGGATGATAAGGGAGAAAAAACTAAAGATCATACGGGAGATAACTTTTGGAAATGTGCCTCTTATAGGTGCAAGTGCGCGATAATCTTATTATCTTTAAGATATATCTCCTTTTATAATTTTTTTAGATATACTATTATGTTTACCAATATTATACCACTTTCCGATCAACTAAAAAAATATATTACCTGTTTTACAGTATCACATCATGGAGAGACTTTTCCTTTAAGGTATACAGCGTTTCCAAATCTCGGCACGTGTCTAGCCCTCTTTAACCATACCTCGATATCCATACAGCCCAACGAAGTTACTTTCACAAGAGATGAAACCCATGGGCCTGAAATTATTGTACTGGGTAGATTAACACAACCGACACTAATCACGTTTAATAATCCTGTAAACGAAATAAGCATTAATTTTACACCCAGCGGTATCAACTTTTTTTTCGAGTTACCATTTTTAGAAATAGCCGCTCAATCACATCAATTACTGAACGAATCCAAATGGTCTAGATTTGCTTCACAACTCTTTTCAATTCCTCTAGAAAAGAGAATTGAGTGCCTCGAAGAATTTCTTTTATTAAATTTAAGCGTGCACAAAGGTGATCCATTAGAAAGAATTTATAACAGCACTTCTAAAGTCGATAAATTGACCGTGAAAGAGCTGGCAGCATCCGCCTGTATGTCTGAACGAAATTTCTTACGGTATTTTAAAAAGTACGTTGGTTGCACTCCTTCCCTCTTTAAAAAAATAATTAGATTTAGAAATGTACTGGATGCGCAATACTCGAAAAATACAAACGCATACCATAGGTTTTTAATTACGGAAGATTATTACGATTCATCGCATTTCAGAAAAGAATTTGTACAATTTACAGGTTGTGCATTGAGGTCCTTTACAAAAGGTACTTTCCTGCCTGGAAATGGGAGTTCAGTCTTTAAACTGATGTAAAAGTTGTCCGATTTATACCTTTTGGGCTTCTTCCTATCGTGTATTTTTGGTAAGTAAAATAAGTTGTAATTATGAAAGAAGTATTCCTATCAGTATTAGCACTCATTAGCATAAGCTGCTATGCTCAACAGCCATTAAATCTGGAATTAAAGAAACAATTGGATAGCATTCTACGAACTGATCAGGGTATAAGAGAATTTTTAGATCCTCAGGTTACAGATGAAAGGAAAGATACCATTGCTCAGTTCCTCAATTATCCGAGAGCTTTACTGGATAAAAGTAAGTGGAAAATTATGCAAAAAATTGATTCAATAAATATTGAAAAGGTAGAGCATATCATTGAAAAATATGGTTACCCAGGTAAAACATTAGTTGGTGAACCTGAAAATACAGCTGTTTTTTATGTAGTACAGCATTCAGATAAAATCTCAAAGTATTATAAAATAATTGAAAATGCAGGAAAAAATAAAGAATTACCTTTTCGATATGTTGCTATGATGCTGGATAGAAAACTTACTAGCGAAGGAAAAGAACAGATATACGGTACCCAAGTATATATGCAAATGGTCAATAATCCAAAAACCGGTAAAAAAGAGCCATTTGAATATGTGATGCCTATTAAAGATGCTAAAAATGTAAATAAGAGACGGAAAAAAGCTGGTTTTGATTCTACAGTGGAAGAAAATGCACAGAGACTCGGCGTGGTCTATAAAGCATATACACAAAAGCAAATAAATGATGTTATTAACAATAGGTAGACGTATCTTTAGCTGTTTAACATGAGCTTCTATTGACGAATGATTAAAACAAATTGTTAAGTGATTATGAGAAGAACTAAAGCTTATTCAAAAAAAGGATTTCACATTTTTATCGGATTACTTTCAGTATTATTCGTCCTGTTCTACAGTTCGTGCAGTTCAATATCTCCGAAATATTTAGCAAAAACTGCCGATGAATATACTGTTTCTAAAATAGTATCCCAGGAGATTTACAGCTTTGATAATTTTCCGCAGAAAATCGGAAGCCGAATAAATCCCATTCTAAAAAAGAGCTCACAGGAAAATGTCGATTGTCTCTGGAATTTCATTGAGCCTGGTTATTATAAACGCGATAGCCTCCAATATCTTTATAAGACCTCATTGGAATTAATTGGCAAAAATAAAATTCATTTAAAATTGATTGATACTGTGGGGCATGTTGTGCGGGAAAAAACAATAAAAATCAAATCGGAACCGCAAAACTTTATCTCGTTTCGAAAGACAGATATGGACATTTACATTCTATTAAATAGATTTACCTCAACAACATTTTGCCTCGCCATATCTAAAAATGGCAACTTAATCGTACCAAGTGAAACCACAGCAGGTGGCTTTCTCGTGTTTTTTCCTTTTGCAGGGAATCAGGATATTGCGACGAATACTTATAAAAGAATCGATGCAGGCTACAATCATTGACCAAAATTTCAATACCAAATCGATAAAACAGCCGTTTGGTGATTTCAAACGGCTCTTCATCAATCAGATTTTAATCTCATTCTTTCAGATCTGAAACCCAGATATTATCTATACCATAAGTGGAAGGTTCGGCGCTGGCCTCTATCTCCAGTAATCCACCTTTATCAAGTTCATCATGATGTAACCAAAGTCTGTTGATATCTTTACCATTGAGTAAAACCCGTTTGATATAGTTGTTTTTATCGTTATAGTTGAGCACTTTGATTTTCAGTTTCTGCTCTCCCTGCTGTACGATAATCTCTGGAAATAAAGGGATGCTGACATAATAAATGGGCTGTCCGATCAGAGGTTGATGTAAACCCAGTGCCGTGAGTACAAACCAACCTGACATGGCGCCGGCATCGTCATCCATGGTGCGTACAAATGCTTTGGGCTGGTTTTTGTATATCCGGTCTATAAAAGGATCGATACCACGGCTATTGTCATTAAAGTAATATTGTATTACCGTATCCAGAGCCAGTTCCCGTACCAATGATTGATAGCGTGATGGCTTACTGCTGGCATAATAGGATGTGGGTGACTGTATATCGGGTTCATTGGCACGATTAAAATAATGGTGATCAAAAAAATCATTCAACTGTGCAGTGAATGTTTCTTTCCCTCCTGCCAGATCTACTAATCCCTGCATATCAAAGGGTACATTCCAGCGATACTGGCGGATTGTACTTTGATACATATTTCTTGCCGACATACGGTCTACATCTGGACGATTGAGATCTTTAAATTCTTTTAACCAAACGTTTCGGTAACTACTGGCTCGGTCCAGGTAATACTTGCGTTCTGACTGGAACAGACCTGCCATAGCCCACATATCATAAGCAGCTTCTAAATATTTATCTGGTTTAGAAAAATCAAAACGCAACGTATCCTGGACTAAGGAGTCACAGATAGCGGTTAGATTTATATCATACCCTTTTTTATGGGCATCTAAAAGCACTACCGCAGCATGTTCTGTTCGAACAGAATTTGCTGGTTCGTGAGGACCGGCGAAATCAAATTTTCCATAACGATAGAGATCTGAAACCGAAGAAACAATATCTTGATACTGTTTAGGATAGAGCAGTTCTAAAAGCGGCAACTGTGTTTTATAATTGTCCCAGATGGCCCAACCGTGATAGCGCTTACCTTTGGAATAGTGGACTTGCCCATCTGTACCGTTGTAGTTACCGTCTGATTCATTTATCTGATAGGGTGATTGAAGGGTCCGATAAAGCAAAGAATAGAAAAGCTTCTCGCGCTCAGGATCTCCTTTGACTATAATACCCGACAGGTAACTTTCCCAGCGATGATCTGAAGCAGTTTTTACCTGGTCGTAAGTTTTATTGCTATTAACTTTTAAAGTGGTTTCGGCATAATTTGGACTTACAGCAGAAAAAGCGATCCGTAATGTTGTTTTTTTTACCTGCTTATCCAGATGAAGAGTCAGGAGATTATCAGTTCCTATCCAGAGGCTGCCAGATGTAACAGCGATTGCATAATGAATGCTGTATATACCTACGCCGCAAGTTGTTTTTGATCTGACAGTTCCTTTGATCATACCATTGTTGTCCATGGTATAGGTGTTCGACACAAATGAACCATTGAATGCATGTGCGAGATCCAATGTCAGTCCTTTTTCTCCTTCAGGAAAAGTGTATTGATGAATTCCAAAGTTTTCATGAACGGCAAATTGTGCTTTTATACGACCCTTTAATGCAATGTCATAATATCCCGGCCCTGCCTTTTCCTGCTCTTTAATCAGGGGTTTGCCATCATCCTGATGTCCTAGAAATGGCTTTATCAAAATGAGACCTCCGCTCCCCTTACAACCCACACCTTCAAATCTATTGTGGGTAAATCCCAGTATTTCTTTAGCGAGGTGCTCATAACCCATATGCAACGTGGGATAGGTTTGAGGAGCGATACTCATCTGATGGAAAGGTGAAGATGCGGCGGGAGATAGCTGTCCGTGATCTCCAGAAGATCCAAGAAATACATTTGTCAATTCTGTCTTTGTCTGAGCATGAAGTGCTAAAAAGGAAATGAATGACATTAAAAAGCTGGTCGATAATTGTCTCAAGTATTTTTTCATAACGCTGTTTACAGGTCTCAAAAAGAGACCTGTAAATTACTATAATTATAGGGTTAGTAATGGAAATATATAAAAATTGAAGAAAGAATCAGAAACAGCTAAGGATCTAACGGTTCATCCGGATCTATGGTTAGAGATTCTATACGCGGTTTAAACTCCATAATGACATCACTGATGCGTTTTCCAAGCTCATACGGTACATATCCTAATTCCCGCATGCAGCGATCGGCCATATTTTGAACGGCATCGATATGTGGTACACTACTATTAACGATTGCAAATTTATCTTTCGGAAATCCATAAGTCAACAGGATACGGGCAGTATTACGCAGGTTAGTGGTGGTATGGCGTGCATGTGGATCAATCAAAATTGCTTCTTCAGGCACACCGAGTACCTGCATCAGGTATTTTTTCATCTCCAGCGCTTCGATGTAGGGGGTTTTATAGGGATGTACGCGTCCGCCTGAAACTATAATAAAGGGAGCTAATCCATCGAAATAACTGCGAGCTGCCATTCTGGAACGCAACATTCCGCCGGGGCTGATTGGTTGACCGTATTGATCTGGTCCTGCTCCTAAAGTCAATAACAGGCTATAAGGATAGCGGTCAAAATCTGTTATTCGGATCGCTTCGTATGCTTTCTTATTCTCCAACTGCATCAAAGGTTCCAATTGTGCCGCGTCCCATCTTTCGTTAACTTCCAATAGCCTAACAGCTGTCCAAAGTGATTCGTAGAATGCTAACTTAGGTTGCTGTACATCTTTGAGAACGTCCTGTGCCACATCTTTGAGCAAGTGTAGATATGATTTACTGGTAATATTAAAAGAAATAGAATCTATACGCGGATAATTAGGTTTCTTAGCTCCGGCATAAACATCGATCACATAGTTCATTGCTTCAAGATCCTGTCGCAATGCGCGAGCAAGGTATTCATCGGCTTTCTTTCCATGTGAAAGCCCATAGGTCTGTGAATCCATCAGCCGATTGCGGAAGGATTGCCCTTTCTGGCTTTTGGTGTTAGCAACAAAAATGTTCACTAAAAGATCAATTTCCTGTTGTTTCCATTTGAAGGCATCCACAAAGCATGCTACGGCTGCACATTTAGTATTATTGAGGTAGCGGCTATGCCGTTTTTTCAGTAGATTTTGAACTTCAGGCAGAGACAATAATTGTCCAATCAGTACGCTATCTTGACTTAGAATAAAAGAGGCATAATAGTTTTTGGCGATCACCCAATCTTGTGGGCTTCTATCGCTATGAAACTCCTGGCCCCAGGTTACATTCGAAAGGCATGTACCTAGGACCAGAAGCCATATTTTTATCGTATTGATCATAAGAGTAGTTTGTCACTAATTTAGTATCCTGTATTTTGATACATCTTTTCAGGATTTAGCTTATACTCGTCAAATGGTATCGGATAGTAGCGATCTTTAATCGAAATATTGGATAACTTGGCATTACCATAGTCGGCCTGACTCTTCTTTTTAAAATATTCGACCAGTGCATTTGCATCATAATTACGGATGAGATCAAACCATCTGTGATTTTCAAAGGCAAGTTCTACACGGCGTTCATGCAAAATAGCCTCTTTCAATGTCGGGTATTTGGCTGCGTAACTGGCATTAGTCCTTGAAACTGCATATGATGGTAAGCCTGCTCGAAGCCTAACCTCGTCGAGCAAAGCAATAGCTTCTGCATCTTTACCCAAATTCATCTTCGCTTCTGCAAGGAGCAACATTACGTCGGCATAACGGATCAGTATCCAATCATTTCCTCCTCTTCCTTCGGTTCCTGCACCTTCACTGTTATCTCTAAATTTGGTGATAAACCAATCTTTAACTTGTGCATGTTCGGCAAATTTGATAGAAAAAATCTTGCGCAGATCTTGATCTTCATAATCTTTTACAAGATCATGCTTAACATTGCCTCCGATACCTGTTGATATAAATTTCGAATTGATGTTTTCTCCTCTCGCCTGATTATTGCGTGCGATACTTGAACTGTAGTTTTGGTCACCTTGCAGATACTGAATCTGCATTACCAATTCTTTACAGGTACTTTTTTTGCTAACATCGAATACTTCCGTATAAGGAATCTCCGTAAGCTTGCCAAATGTACGCATGCCGTATGATGCTGTCAGATATTGCTCTGCTTTTTGAAAATTAGTTTGTTTATCGCCTGCCAAGGTTGCTCCCATAGTCAGATAAACCTGTCCTAAAATAGCATTGATGGCTGCCTTGGAAGTTCGCCCTACAGCATACTGCCACTGCACATTGGGCAGGTTGCTGTTCAGAGCATCAGTTAGATCTGTTACGATCTGCTGATAAACAGTAGCTTCTTTTTGTCTATAGGCAATTTCGGCCGCTTGCTCTTTAGTCGTGATCTCGACCGTTGACAACGGAATATCACCGAATTTACGTACCATATGGAAATATAAGAGTCCTCTCACAAACTTGGTTTCGGCAATGTAACGTTCTTTGACTGCATTGTCGGCAAATGTTACACGGTCGATATTGGACAACAGCGTATTGCAACGTGCAATTCCATCGTACATAGCAGACCAGTGTGTTTTGATATAAGAGTTACTGGGCAATATGGAGAAATCATTAAACTGGAAGGGTTCTCCTGCATTGGACTGGTTATCATCGCGTCCGGTATTATCCGAACGCTCTTCGCTGTAAAGTGCACTGGACTCGCCGATGGTGCTTCCGGAACGCAATGCTTGGTACAAACCGTTAACAGCTAACAATACGTCGTTTTCTGACTTAAAATATGTGCCGACAGAGACCGCATTGGGGCTTTCCTGATTTAGGAAATCTTTATTGCAAGAGGATAATGCGAGAAGAACAAAGGGTAGTAAATATCTTTTTTTCATGATAGTCGATTTTTTAAAATGTAACTTTTAATCCGAGATTGAATGAACGTACCAATGGGTACAGACCGTAATCAACACCTGGAGTCAGATTGCCGCGTTGATTGTAATCGGGTTCGGGGTTGTAACCTTTGTATTTACTGATGGTAAATGGATTGTCAACACTCGCGGATATCCGAACGCCCGAAAGGGATAACTTGTTTGCTGCTGCACTTGGCAGACTGTAACCCAGGATGATATTTGTCATCCGAAGGAATGAACCATATTGTAGGTAGAAAGTCGACAGACGTGTGCTGTTACTCTGGGTTCCACCACGTGAGGCACGATATACTTCACCATTACCTGGATTTGAAGCTGATCTATAGCGCTGTGCAACATCTGCATATTGATTGCCTGACCCTTCCATATTATACAGGTAATAATCGTAGCCATCCAAAACTTTGTTGCCTTGGGATCCATTGAACGAAGCTCTTAAGTCAAAGTTTTTATACCGTGTACTGATCGCAAATCCATATGTAAAATCGGGATGTGGACTACCGATAATACGTTTGTCTTCATCGTTTACAATACCATTACCATCTACATCCTCAAAATAAAGATCACCCGGTTGCAATGGATTGGTTGAACCTGCAGATGGGGCAACACTTTTATAGTTCTCTTCGGTAGCTACTCCCAACACTTTGAATCCATAGAACATGCCGATTGGACTGCCTTCTTGGGTAATATGTGTGATGTATGAGCGCTCTGCCCCATTGGTCATAATGGTAGAACCTCCACCAAGATCAAGTACTTTATTTCTGTTGACATTGATGTTACCACTGATACCTAAATCAAAGTCCTTTTTACGGATCAAGGTAGCATCGACCTGAAGGTCAAACCCTTTATTTTCGACTTTACTATTAGGCAGATTGGTCAATATGGTCGTCGCTCCCGATACTGCGGTGATCGGCTGATTGAATAGCATATCGGACGAACGACTCAAATAAATATTGGTCATGATATTCAAGCGACCCCGGAGAAGTCCCAAATCCAAACCAGCATTGTATTGTGAGGTGGTTTCCCAACCTAATTTCGGGTCGCGTATATCTCCTGGCGCTAATGAGGTTTCCACTTTATCACCAATGATCACACCTGTGGGTGAATTGTATGTAGTGATGGCATTATAATCGCCAATATTGTTATTTCCACTTTTCCCCCAGCTTGCCCTCAGTTTCATCATCGATCCCGCTCCTAACCAAGCATCATAAAAATCTTCTTTGGAAATTGTCCAGCCCGCAGATACGGAAGGAAATGTTCCCCATTTAGTTTTGGGTCCAAACCGGGATGAACCGTCGGTACGGAATGACGCGGATAGAAAGTATCTGGAGTCATAGCTGTAATTGACCCGGCTAAAGTACGACTGCATTGTTGTTATTCTTTTGTAAGCGTCACGCAACTGAAAATTTGACGGATCTGCTCCTTTATTGCTAATCTCATCGATTGCATCATTCTGAAATCCGTTGGCGCGAACAGACATATAGTCAATATCTGTCCTTTGGGCTGAGTAACCTAACAGAGCAGTCACTTGATGGTTTTCTGCAAATGTCTTACTATAATTTAAGGTCGTTTCGATGAGCTTATCGATCTCACTTCGGGTAGTGGCATCGGCATAAGCTGCTGCTTTTGCAGAATTTGAATAGGGTGCGTTATTACCATTTGAGATACTTGTCGGTCGATAATAATCGTGCTTCTCGTCGTAAGTTGATAATCCACCGTTCACTTTTAGGTTAAGACCATCTATAATGGAGAAATCTGCAAAAGCATTGTAAAGTCCACGCTTCCCGCGTCTATTATTTTTGATCTCAGTGACGTAAGCCAACGGGTTTTCCGGATTCTGGACACCAAAGTTATTGGCAGAAAGATCAGCCATTAAAAATTTGGCATAGCTACCATCCTCATTATAAACCGGTAGCGTGGGTAAATAGATCAATGCGGCCATGGAAGGGCTGCTGTCATAGCGGCCTGTGGTGACCTCATCGTTATCATTATACGTGAAAGATACATTGGTACCTACAGTGAGCCGCTTGCTAACCTTGGCATCGACATTGGCTCTAAAATTAAAAACCTGTTGTCCAGTACCCAACATAATACCGTCTTGATCTTGATATGATGTACTTAAAAAGTATCTATTTTTGTCATTTCCTCCGTATGCGGATAAGTTGTGTCTTTGAAAAGGTGCATTGCGATAAAGCGCATCCTGCCAATCGGTATCATACTTTGCTTTCTTAGCAAGTCCTGTCGAAAAATCGTAATACTCTTCTGGAATAGAAACAGAACCGGCATTGCTTACACGAGCGACGCGGTCGGCATTGCTGTCTAAGCGCATATTATCATTCCAAGTCAATCCTCTACCAGTGACCAGGTCTTTGTAGGCATTATTTCTTCCATCGATCAATAAATCAATAAATTCGGCCGCATTTAGTAGATCTATCTTTTTTGATAATTGTCCGAAACCGCCTAATACTTCGTAATCTATATTACTACGTCCCTCTTTACCACGTTTGGTGGTAATAAGAACCACACCTCCTGCAGCTCTAGAACCATAGATCGCGGCAGAAGCGGCATCTTTGAGGATATCGATGGTCTCAATATCATTGGGATTGATATTTAAGTTATTGCCTGAAGGATATCCATCAATAACGTACAAAGGATCTGAACCTGCATTGATAGATCCTATTCCGCGTACCTTAATTTTGGTTCCCTCATAGGGTGCACCGCTGGTTTGCATGACTTGTACACCAGCTATTTTGCCGACTAAAGCTTGCGACAGTTTTGGTGATGTCAGGTTGAGCTCATCTGCTTTTACACTGGCAATAGCTCCTGTTACATCGGATTTGCGAACTTTCTGGTATCCAATGGATACCATCACTTCTTCGAGCTGTTGCCCTTCTGAAACCATCTTAATCTGAAAACCACTTTGAGCAGTAATGGTCTGTTGTGTGGTGGTATAACCGATGAACCGGATAGAAATGGTATCTCCTACTTTTCCGTCCATCACGAATCTACCGTTATGATCAGTCTGATAATCTTGTTGAGTGCGCAAATTTCGGACAGTAGCGCCAATAATGGGCTGACCAGCTTCATCGAGCACGGTTCCGGATAGCTGCTGTTGAGTGTTCAGTTCACTTTTCAGCAATGCTATTCTTAAATTGCTTGCTTCTGTAGGTAGTGAATGGCATGTAAGTGGTAATAACAGCCACAATAGTCTAGATGATTTAAAGTACATGAGTTTTGCCTTTACAAATAAGATTGATTAGCGGCAAAGCTATACGTTGCGTGTTAAATAGGGATTACCATAAGCTTATGAAATGATTAACAATCGTGTGCGTACCACTTAAAACATACTGTCCACAATAGAACAAAACAAGTCTTAATGATCGTGCATAACATGAATTTAAACTTATTCCTTAATTTTGAAATTCAAACCAACACACGGCATGGGAAATAAGAAAGTAAAAAAGGTTGTAGTAGTACCCTATACTGTAGATTGGGTTACTGAATTTGAAAAACTTAAATCCGTTTTCCAAGATTATTTGAAAACGCTAATATGTAACATTGAGCATGTGGGCAGTACCGCTGTACCTGGTCTCTCCGCTAAACCTATTATCGATATCGATATTATCATCAGCAATAAAGAAAAATTTGATGAGATCAAAAGTATACTCAGAAAACTAGGTTATACGTATTCCGGTGAAATGGGTATTCCTGGAAGAGAGGCCTTTAAAAGAGATGACCAATTAACGCCTATGGATGGTTCTGGCTATTATTGGCATGAGCATCATTTATATGTTTGTGTTGAAGATAGTGAGAGTTTAAAAAATCATTTATTGTTAAGAGATTACCTACGCGCAAATCTGAATGAAGCACAAGACTATGGTCGATTAAAAACCGAACTAGCGGCAAAGTATCCTGATGATATTGATCATTATGTAGAAGGAAAAACAGCCTTTATTCTTCAAATTTTGAAAAAGTCAGGTTTCGATCAAGAAGTCTTATCACAAATAGAACTGCAAAATAAGGCTATGAAGTTATAGCATATATAGATCGAATATAATTCTACTGTCTAATATCGTTTAATTTGTTTCTTTTATTTCTGCTCAATATCTGCGCGAAGATCCCGAGCGCGCACACACCTGTTGAAAGCAGAAAACTTCGTAAACCTATTTCCCCGATAGAAAATAAAACTATACTAACGGTTTCTACTAAAATATAAGCTATAATAATGATTTTCGAATATTTATTCATAATGTTATAATTTGGGCTGTTCTATCAATTTAGTTTATCAGTATAGTGCTCTACATCTTTTAGAAAAAATAACAGATCCATTCAAAGTAATTATCTTTCGTCGAAAAAGACACCTACAATTATGATCAATGATAACCTTTCTTCTCCTAACCGTGTTTCTTAAATTGTAATTGTGGTTTACAGTCTTAAGATAGGCATCATTTTTTTAAAATAATATTAATAGTGCAAAAATATATTTCCCGGTTTAAAAACTATGTGGTAAGATTCTCTAGTGCATTGCAAAAAAACATCACAATAAATCAAATTAGCAGTAGCAAGGATAATTTTTTTTGATGATTTTCACATAAAAGAATTCTTACATAGATGTAGTACGATCGTTGTGCTTGCTCGCGCGTATCTTGTTCATTCACATTACGAAAATTTTACCTGTTCGATCTTGTAAGTCACAATAAAAATCTCGCTGTAATGATTTCTTATTTTTTTATATTGAAAAACACACAACCTTGTTATGAAACCCATTTTTGCAAAAGTAATGGAAACGGTGGGGGAAGATTTGTTTGCAGTACGGGTAACACAGCAGCAAGCATTCTCTACCGATTATCATTTTCATAAAGAATGTCAATTGACTTATATTGTGCAGAGCCAAGGTAAACGTTTAATCGGTGATCATTTCGATTATTTTATAAGTGAAGAACTCACGTTAACTGGGACGGAGCTCCCTCATGTATGGTTTACTGATGTTATTGAATCGGAGAAGGAACATCATGCTCATTCTATTGCCTTGTTTTTTGATCCGGACCGTTTAGTGGAAATCTTATCATCATTTCATGATACTGAGAAATTACAGGCATTTCTGCTTCTATCTAAAAGGGGGATACGCTATGAAGGAAAATGCAAAGAGCAGATCAAAAAATTATTGTACAAGCTTCTGGATGCTCAAGGATTGAAAAGAATAATTATATTTCTGCAAATCATCGAAAAACTACAAGATGCATCGGACAAAAATGTTTTATGTCACATTGACTACTCAAATATTCACTTTCCTAACAACGCTCTAAAAATTGATAAGATAGTTCAATATGTACTGACCAATTATTCGAGAGAAATCAGTTTAGAGGAAATCGCTCTGGCAATGAATCTAAGCAAAAATGCTTTCTGCCGTTATTTCAAAGCTCAAACTCAAAAAACATTTGTGCAATTTGTCAATGAAGTACGCATCATGCAGGCATGCAAATTAATTGTAGAAAATCAACTTTCAATACATAGAGTTGCTTACGATTGTGGTTTCAATAGTTTATCAAATTTCAATAGAGTCTTTAAGACGATTAAAAACCAAACTCCGAGTGAGTTCAAAAATGCTCTTTACGAAGCTACTTCGACTTCTTGAAGTCGTAGTATAAAGTGCTTCTTATATTTCACCTCTTCTGCGTTCAAGAAAATAAACAGGAAATCATATGGACTCCCTGTTCTTCAAATTGTTTACAATGGGCCTGTATACAAAACCATTGTAAACAATGCTGATCGCATTAAGCATTTACAGCTTCTTCTGAAAATACAACACCTTCATAACACGCATTATAGATTGCCTTCAATTCTTCTAAAGAAGGAACACGTGGATTGAACCCTGTACACGGATCTACCAGTGCATTTTGAGCAATAAAATCCAAATTTTTCTCCCAAAGTTCTTTTGAAATACCAAAATCTTTGATCGAAGCGTTGTTATTCACTTCAGAGCGTAAACGTTCAATAGCTTGTGCTAATCCTTCTGCTGTCTCCTCACCTACTATTTTCGCTAAATCTGGATAACGTGTAGTTTCTTGGGCATTATAGCGGATTACATTGGGCAGAAAAATCGCATTGGAAGCTCCATGAGGTATTCCATATAATGCTCCTACCTGATGTGATAGCGAGTGTACTATACCTAACCAAGCGTTATTGAAAGCCAAACCGGCCATAAATGAGGCATCATGCATATTTTGACGTGCTGTAATGTTATCCGGATGAAGGACAACTTCGCTAAGATTATCAAATACAAGCGCTAAACCTCCTTTTGATAATGCATCAGCATAATTGTTTTCAATGTTGGAAACATAAGCTTCAACACAGTGAGTCAATACATCAAGACCTGTATTTGCTGTCACATGGGCAGGCATAGACGCGCAGATTTCTCCGTCTACAATAGCAATATCTGGTGTAAGTTCGTAAGAAACAACCGGATATTTGACACCTTTCTCACGATCTGTAATCACAGCAAGGCCTGTTGTTTCTGTTCCTGTACCGCTTGTTGAGGGAATCGCTATGAATTTGGCCTTATTTCTTAAAACCGGAACTGTAAAAGGTTTTAAAATACTATCAAAATCAATATCAGGATATTCGTAAAAAACCCACATGATCTTAGCGGCATCAATAGCAGAACAGCCTCCCAATCCGATAATCCAGTCGGGCTTAAATGCTTGAATCTGCGCTGCTCCTTTTAAACAAGTTGTTGAAGAAGGATCTTCTTCAACGCCCTCGAAAACACTTACTTCTACCCCTGCTTCTGCAAGAAATGAAATGGCTCTATCCAAAGTACCACTTTTTTTCATCGAGCTGCCACCGGTTACGATTACAGCTTTTTGACCTTTGATATTTTTCAGCTCTTCAAGACTTCCAGCACCATGGAAAACCTCACCTGCAATAAATAATTTACTCATGTTTATATTTTTTTGTACTTGACAAAAGTACATGAGCAGGAATTACCACTGTTATACAAATGGGATTATCCGTTATACATTTGCGACAGTTCCTGCTGCAGCTGTGTGGGTGTTTCTTTTAATTTCGAGCGCACGAACTTGTTCAATGCTGATGGCGAATTAAACCCTAGATCAAAAGCTATCTCTTTGTGAGCTAGATCGGAAAACATCAATTGCCTTTTAATTTCCATTAAAATACGGTGATGAATAGTTTGAATAGCTGTTTCACCGCAATGTTTTTTGGTGATGGCATTTAATTTTTTTGTCGTTATCATCAGTTCCGCCGCATAATACTGAACTGTACGATGTTGTTTGTAGTGTATATTCAACAATTTCTTGTACTTGATATAAATGGGCTTATCGCTAGTTTCCTGATACATTATGGGATGTAAACCATGGACAGATTCAATTAATCCGAGTAATAAAATTTTAATATAAAATCTGGCTTGCTCCTTTTTAACCAGCGAGGGATTCTGATAAACATCTTGAATAATATTGATCATCCCGAGACTCCGCTGAAAATCTGCTGCGGCAAGCATCGTACAATTGAGCTGTGTGGAAAGGTTAACATTGTATGTACTCAATTCATTTTTCAAAATATCGGAACAGAATAATATTTCTTCAAATAGGATGATCTTACCTTTTAGATCTATACTTTGATTTGCGATTAAACTCACCTGCTCTGGAAATATTACGGCAATCTTACCTGATTTTAGTGTATGGATTTTATCTTCTACACTCATTTGCATGGTCCCATTTTCAATCACGTAGATGCAAAAGTGATCCTTCTTATGCGCTATTGTATATTGATCCAAATTTTCTTTGGTTAAATCAAACACTCTAAAAGACAGATCCTGGTCTTCCTTCTTTTGCTGATTATCTTTTATTTTTAACTTCTTCAAAATCCTTCGCTTTGTTTCTGATACATCGGGGCGGTAAATCTAAAAAAACTAATGACACTTAAACGTAAAAAATTAAAATGTCTTCGATTCAAAGGATACGAAATTAAAAAAAGAAGTGTAGCAACTGATCTGATGATTTCATCTTTACTTTATAATAGTATATAGTACTTTACGTCAAAAACTAATCATACTACTAAATTCATCCTGCCATAAATTCCCTATCGTTGAATCTTTGTCTTATTTTATACCGATATGTAAAAAATTAGTGCTTAGCAGCATAAGATAGATCAAATTGTTAAAAAACTAACCTTAGTATTTCGTAAAGTCATGATCAAAATCTGAATATCGATTTCCAAGTAGCGATAACTAATTAAATCATTGGTAAAAAAAACATAAAATGTAAAGAAGTTATTTATCTTTGAATTTCAAATCAATAACATGATAAATAAATTACCCTTGATAACGCTATGTTTATTTCTATTTGCTTCATGTAATAAAGCAAAAGAAGATAATCTAATCACTCACGAAGAAAAAATCAACCCTTATTTTACAGGTATAGATCTATCCAATACTGCTCATATAGATTGGAGAACTAAGGATGTTACAGACACCTATTATATGCTCGGCTACGGCTATAATATTACGGGTAAATATGCGCATCCTGCATCTACTAGAAACAAAGTAATCGATATTGAAGCATTTGACAAGGATGGTGGAACGATCTTTCAAAGTTTCAGTTCAAGTGGTGGCCCTAAATTAGAAATAAGTGGAACAAAAGAAACATGTATCCAGACGATGGGGCAAAGAGCGGGGCTTAGCAGCGAGGAACTTGCTAAATATAAACATATTTTTAGAGAGACTTTCGAATCAGCATTTAAGAATGATACAACATTTAGATCAATAGATTATGAATATGAAGGGATTTCTCAAGTCCTAGTATATGCTACTTTTGGAATCTTTGAAATGGATCTCAATGAATTTCAATCTAAGTATCTAACCTCAGCGTTTAAAAATGATCTGGAGACAAAAACAGCCAAAGAAATAATAGCTCTTTATGGAACACATGTTTTAAAGAAAATCGATGTTGGACAACGAATGGATTATCTCTATCGCCATAATCAAGCGTCTAATGGAAGAAAGTGGTTTATACCAACGATGTATAAATATTTTATGCCCACCCCTTCTACTTGGACAGAAACACCGAAAGAAGCCGCTCCATTAAAACAGAATTTAGCTGTTGAACTGGTTGGAGGAAATAAACTAGCGCCCAATTTTTGGATGATCGATGTCACGAATTACACCGGAGAAAAAATTGTTTCTCAGGAATGGAATAATATTTCGAAGACAGCTCCTACCCTGGTTGATTTTTTTAAAAAAGATGGTGTAATTCCAATCTATAAGTTTGTAAAAGACGAAACAAAAAAACAAGCACTTATCGAAGCTTACAATGCATATCTAGGTCTGTAAGTATATATAAACTCGGCTAAAAGATAATCCGCGAGCTCATCTATTTTAACGCTGAACTGTTACTCGTCGAATACCATAGAATGGGACTTGTAAAAAGTTATGAAAATGGTGAATTTGATCTGAAATCATTAATAAAAAAGAATGAGTTTGATTTTTTTGAAAACGACCATTGCGCATGATGAACAATATAGTTCGCGCTAAATCTCTTAAATTAAAGGTGATATTCTTTACCAAATACAGGTTACTTTGCGGGTAAAGTTCAAATTAAACACGTGGCTAGAACTTGTTTTTCAATGGAGGATTGTATAGGTTTGTGTTCGCTAAACATTCAATATAAAAAAGTATATGCAAATGGGCTATGTGATCTTCAACGGAAAATTAATTCCTGAAAACGAAGCTAAATTATCAATTACGGATCTTGCTCTTGTGCGCGGCTACGGTATTTTTGATTTTTTCAAAACGGTAGACGGTATTCCAGTATTCCTAGAAGATAATCTAGATCGATTTTATCAATCTGCTGAGCTGATGGATCTACCTGTAAATTACTCCAGAGATGAACTGAAAGCTCAAATAAAAAGTTTGATGGAAGCAAATATGATTCCGGATTCTGGTATTAAAATTTTATTGACCGGCGGATATAGTAATGATGGGTATAGTATTGGTGAGCCCAATTTAATTATCAGTCAACAAGTTTTAAAAAGAAATTTAGTGTTGGAAAGTAAGGGTCTGAAACTACTTCCTTTTCTCTATCACCGTCCATTTAGTCTCGTCAAATCTATCGATTATGTGATGGGTATACAGGCGCTTAAGGCAGCTAAATCGCAGGAGGCTGACGATGTGGTTTACATACAAAACGGCTTGATATCGGAATGCCCGCGTGCTAACTTCTTTTTAATAAGTCAAGATGGCAAATTGTTAACTGCTGGTGAAGATGTTTTACAAGGTATTACCCGTAAAAAAATTATCGAATTGGCAAAAACTATCATGGTGGTTGAAGTCCGCAATATTAGCATTGAGGACATTGCATCGGCAAGTGAGGCATTTATTAGTTCTACTACTAAAAATATTACTTCTGTAACTGCTTTATTGGGTTATAAAGAGTTTAGCCCAGCAGCAGGACCTTTAACAAAGCGCCTTCAGGAATTGCTACAGGAATTGGTTTACGGTCATTAATAATTCATCATTTATCCGGTAAGCGGACGACGCTGTTATTTATAAAATTCTATGCTATACGACAATAACTGACACAGTTCTAAAAAAATAAGATCATACTGTTCAAAATTTCTTAACTTCAAGAAAGCTAAATTATGTTGACATGGAACAGTATGCAACAATTATCATTGGAAGTGGATTATCAGGACTCGTTACTGCATATGAAGCGACGAAAGCCGGTAAAAAGGTGCTTATTTTAGATCAGGAAACTGAAACGAATATGGGTGGCCAAGCATATTGGTCATTTGGAGGTCTTTTCTTCGTAAACTCTCCACAACAACGAATTTTGGGGATTAAAGATTCTTTTCAACTTGCTCATCAGGATTGGGAAGGTACGGCTTCGTTTGATCGTCCTGAAGATTTCTGGCCTCGTAAATGGGCTTCTGAATATGTTAAATTTGCAACAGAAGAAAAATACAACTATGTTTCGGACTTAGGAATGAAGTTTTTTCCGATCGTCGGCTGGGCTGAACGTGGTGCTGGTTCGGCTTCGGAACATGGCAATTCTGTACCCAGATTCCACATTACATGGGGCACAGGAACTGGCGTGGTCAAGCCTTTTGTTGACAAAGCATATGAAGCTCAAGAAAAAGGTTTGCTTACGTTCAAATTTCGACACCGTGTGTCGCGGTTATTGATCGAAAATGGAGTTATTGTCGGTGTCGAAGGTGATATTCTTCAAGCTGATGATAAAAAACGGGGTGAGAAAACTAATAGAAATTGTATCGGTGAGTTCTGTTTTCGTGGAGCACACATTGTCATCGCTTCGGGTGGAATTGGAGCCAATCTGGAACTTGTGAAAAAAAACTGGCCGATTCGACTGGGCTCTCCTCCTCAACATATGGTATGTGGAGTTCCAGATTATGTGGATGGCAAGATGATTGAAATCGCGGAACAGACTGGCGCACACGTCATCAACAAAGACAGGATGTGGCATTATACTGAAGGTCTAAAAAACTGGAATCCCATCTGGTCGAACCACGGAATTCGTATTCTACCGGGGCCATCTTCAATTTGGCTCGATGCAACGGGCAATCGGCTCCCCGCTCCTTTCTTTCCTGGCTTTGATACGCTCGGTACGTTGAAATTTATACAAGCTACGGGATACGATTATTCGTGGTTTATTCTCACTCAAAAAATTATTAAAAAAGAATTTGCACTCTCTGGTTCTGAGCAAAATCCAGACCTGACCAATAAAGATTATCGACTCATTCTGAGCAGACTTTTTGGGAAAGCTGCTACAGCGCCTGTGGAAGCTTTTAAAACTCATGGCGATGATTTTATTGTCGCAACAAATCTGGAGGAATTGGTGACAAAAATGAATCAGAAAGCAGGAAACGAACTGCTCGACTATAATACGATAAAAAAACAGATTCAGGACCGGGACCGTCAACTTGACAATAAATTTAGCAAGGACATACAGATCAACTACATTCAGCATACGCGAAAATATCTCGGCGATAAACTTGCCAGAACCGCAAAACCACATAAAATACTAGATCCTAAAAATGGTCCATTGATCGCTGTACGTCTGAATATTCTGACTCGAAAAACGTTAGGTGGCATTGAAACCAATCTAAATGGTCAAGTGCTTGACGCAGAAGGTCGTGTCCTGCCCGGATTATTTGCTGTTGGAGAAGCTTCTGGATTTGGAGGTGGTGGAATGCACGGTTACAGGGCTCTGGAAGGAACTTTTCTAGGGGGATGTATTTTTACCGGAATGAAAACTGGTCAATATATAGCAAAACAATAAAGGGATAGCCTAGAAACACAATCTGATTTTTAATCTACATACAACTAAAAATCAAATCATTAAAGCAGACCATATAAAGTCTTACCACAGAAAGAATACCGAATAAGAAGTGTTTAAAAAGCATTCTTCACAATCTTACCCAGCCGTTTCAGATCGGTATGGATTCGTTCGTTCCACTCTAAAGCAAAATTTAACCGCATACAATTATGATAACGGTCCTGAAGTGTGAACATTCTACCTGGCGCAAAGCTTATATTCTGGCGGATAGCTGTATCAAACAATGATGCTGTATCAATTCTTTTATCCAATTCGAGCCAAAGCACGAATCCGCCCTGAGGGTCGGATATTTTAGTATTGTCCGGAAAATATTCTTCGATAGCCCGTTGGTACTGAAAGCAGTTTGAATACAGCTTATTTCTAAAATTTTGAAGGTGGTGGTCATAACGGCCATGTTCCATAAAATCTGCAATAACCTCCTGATATAAAACAGGTGTTGAGATGGTCTGCAGCAGTTTTTGCCGAATGATCTTCTTCTTGAATTTTCCTGGCGCTACCCACCCTACACGGTACCCCGGTGCCAGTGTCTTTGAAAAGGAACCGCACCACATGACTATTCCAGCTTCATCAAAGGCTTTACAGGGCTTAGGTCTATTGGTGCCAAAGTAAAGGTTACCATACAGGTCATCTTCAATCAACGGTATATTTCGTTCTGTAAGCATCTTCACCAGTTCGATTTTGTTTTCTTCTGGCATAAGACTGCCTAATGGATTACTGAAATTTGCGGTGAAGCAACATACATCTATTTTAGAAATAACTTTCTTTAATGCGTCCATATCGATCCCAGAAATCGGATGGGAAGGTATTTCGATCACATGAAGTCCAAGTGACTTAGCTATTTGAATTGTCCCGAAGTATACAGGTGTTTCCATTACGATCGTATCGCCTGGCTTTGTCACGGCTAACAAACAATTAAAAATGGCATTCATGGCTCCGGAAGTGGTCACCAGATCATCTTCAGTTAGTTGTCCTTCAAACTCCATGCTCCATTTGGCTATGCTTCTTCTTAAATTAATACTTCCCTGCGCAGGTTCGTAACTGGTCCCGCCGTCGTCAAGTTTTCGTATCACATTCACAATTCCTTTATTTAGTTTTGCTATTGGAAGCATGCTTTGTGCAGGAACACCTAAAGAGAACTGTGTCAGATTTTCTTTTTTTAGCGAGTTATAAACTTTATCAATAAGATCTTCCTGGTCGTGCTCATTATCCGAGGCCTGTAATCGACCAACTGAGGGAAGTGATAAACGTCGTTGCGCTATTTTACTCACAAAATAACCAGATCGAGGTCTAGATTCAATCAGAGACCTGCTTTCTAACTCTAGAAAGGCCTGTTTAACCGTATTGATACTCACATGATACATCTTCTGAACCACACGCAGCGAAGGGAGTTTATCACCTAATTGCATTGTTCCGGAGACAATCTGTTCTTCAATAATATGAGCAATCTTGAGGTATAAGGATTCTTTCTTCATGGATTTTACGCTATTTAATTATTTTCCTTTTTTTTAATCTTATTATTCACTGCCTTCAAATTGTTGGATATAGAACACGCTGCAATTTACATATTTTAGGATATCATATGTATCCAACAGCACCTATGCTATATGTTTTAAATATTCACATTTTCATTCAGTTTAAAGGTTGAGCCAATCAATAAGTCGTTCAATCGCCAATTTAAGTTTAGAGATGCTATGATCATCATCTCCGAATGTCTGGATATAATTTCTTTTTGCTTTGACTTCTAATGCTTCCTTAAGTTCGACTTGATGAAATTCTGATAAAAAGAAACAAGTCATTTCCACCTTGTTTGAATGATTAATAACTGCAGATGCATAGCCAATAACTTCTTTAGCCTGCATGAGCACAGCTAAAGGGAGTCCAAATTCGGCCGTCAAAATATTTATCCTTGCGTCCTTTCCCTGAAAATCGGATTTCTCCTGAAGTTTTTTATATAAAGAAACTACAGTACGGAGTTCGGACAAATAAAAATTTCCAATCTTAAATCCATTAATTTCATTAGTCTTCATCTTCTTATTGTATTGGTGATAAGCAAATTTAAAGACTCTATTTCTTTGGGTACAGATACAGAAATACTAATTTTCATAGGTACAGCTAGTATTTTTTATACGAGTCTTAACCATTAATTTTACACATTTTAAAACGACATCTAGAAAAAGAATATAATCAGTTATAAAAATAATTGAGAACGCAATACCTTTCCTTATTTTGATTATATTCATAAAAAATTGCATCCCTTAACTATTAACTAAAGTAGAAAAGCCAATGGAGTTTCTGATCATATTTTTTCTAATTTCATTTCCACTACTAGGATTTTGGGTTTATAAACAGTTGCGAAAGAAAGCTAACACCTCTACTAAAATTACGGAGTACCTTATTATTGTTGCTTTTTGTATTTCGACTGTACTATTTGGTTGCGGACTTATGCTTTATGGTTCACATTATACGGAAGCAATCGATATTGTCGACGGCGGTTACTCGCCATTTGCTTTAGAACATAGCTTGACATTAGTTACTTTTTTCGCACTTGCCATGTTTGGAATTATAAAGCTATGGTTAAAAGGAAGATCAGCACCTCCACTTCTATTTGTACTGTCACTGATCTTTGTCATTATCGGAATAATTATAAGCGTTGCTGTCTTAATACAGATCTCATCGAATACGCAATTCTACGATTCTTGGTTATTCTTTTTCCTGCCCGTCACCTATATCGTGACTGCGTTTACTTTAATTTTTAGATGTATCGGAGAAGAAGCTATATACGCAACAAATAAACATTACTCGAATAAATTTCTTAACTACCTGAACACCAAAATGGCGAATGTGAGCCATCAACCCGTTTACGTTCTCGTCTTTCTTATTCCTGTTCTTATGATTATTGTTGCAATATTGGTTTTATTTGGACAGGAAGTAAATTCCATAACAAAAGTATTTACGGAAACGACTACATGGAATTTTTCTAGCAAAACTCACCCACCTTTTTTAGATCATAGGGGACATTATTTATGTACTGTAGCTGTTTGTGGAGATCCAACGGTTGTAAAACCACTTCGTTTAGGGAAAAGACATGGGAATGAAGTTGTTGTCAACAGGCAACTACTCGTTGCCAATGCTTTCGAAGAACTAATTTCAGATCATTTTCCATCTGTACATCAAGTCATCAGAAGATTTTATGATCGTTTTGGTTATCCTTTATCAAAAAAGATTAATACGACTCAAAAATCTAATTTGGTATACAGATTGATGAAACCTCTGGAGTACTTTTTTATCTTTTGTCTGTATTTATTCACTGAAAAACCTGAAGAGAAGATCGCTAAACAATATGCTTTATAAACACTAACAGCGCTTTAAATCAACTATAGATCGCAGTTATCATGTTTGTTTTTACTGTTAAAATGTAAAACATGTATAATTGTGATCAAATTTTATTATTCCATTTAATGATTTGGTTCAGCATGGATTTCATAGCCAAATCCATCTTCCTTCCAGGACTCTTTCTTTAAAAGAGCCATATTTGAAGTTTTACCGAGCCAGATCTTGATCACCTGCTCCGCTCTTACACCTTTCCTAAAAAGCTTTTTGAACTTGGCATGGATACCTTTAGTGGTTTCATCATATTTAGGTTCTCCATATAGGGAGGATATATATGTTGTAAAAACTTCCAGTTCTCGTTTTCCTATTTCAGGATTAAACTTCCTATAATCCAAATGCTCAAATCGCACATTTAATTTCGAGAAAATTTCTTTACCGATTTTATTGCTGTAGACTTGAAATTCATAATCTTGTGTTCCATTGTTGGTGTAGCCAATATTTTCATTCGGATCACCACTCAGCTCACTCCATTTAACGTGCAAAAAGTCTCCATCGCCAGAAATACGGATTGTTGCAGAATCTTTTACAACTAAGTCCTTTCCTCTATACCCCTTTAAGTAGGTTTTATAATTTCCTGGTAAATAAAAATAATGCCCCCAAGCTGTAGTAAACCGATATCCTCCGGATTGTTTAACGACAAGATTCAGTTTCTTGGGACTTCCTTCAACTTCCCATGTGAGCGAATCTAAATTTTGATATTTTAAGGGAATTAGCATTGATCCGTTTGGTCCATTATAAGTACTATCTTTTAGTTCAAACATCACCATCTCGTAGAAATTTTGATTGCTCTTATCTGCAACTATTCTGATCGGTACTTTTTCTTCTTCGCCAGTAGGATGTTCGACATCAATTTCGTCGACAAGTGAACCAAGTTCTTTGTCAGAACATGAAATTAGTAAACAGCTTGTTAAAAGTAATAAGCAGATTTTTCTAACCATAATTTAAGTCTTACTTGGGAGTCTACTCAAAAATAAGAATTAAAGCTTTATATTACAAGTTGATCGTGAATATTTTAACCGTTTTTTCATAAAAAAACCTTTGAAGTATGTAGTAAAAATAATATTATTTGTCCTTTCCAATTATTTATACGCTTATTACACCGATTTTATTCTGAAAGCATTTCACAATTTTCTTAGATTGATTATTATATTTGCATTGAACCGAAACACTATACCTTGAAAAAAAGACATTTATTAACCCTTATGATCGCGGGTATTTTTATTCCGCTTAGTATAATTGCACAAAATAAAAAGAGCAAACCAAATGTTATCTTTATTTACGTAGATGATTTGGGATATGGTGATTTAAGCTGTTATGGTGCAAAGGCTATTTCGACACCAAATACAGATAAATTGGCCACAAATGGACTGCGATTTACGCGTGGACATGCAACCTCTGCAACCTGTACTCCTTCCAGATTCGGTTTAATGACCGGTCAGTATCCCTGGAGAAAACCGGGAAGAAATATTCTTCCCGGAGATGCAGCTTTGATTATACCAACAGATCAGATTACCTTGCCTAAGGTATTTAAAAATGAAGGTTATACCACTGCTATCATTGGTAAATGGCACTTAGGATTAGGTGACCAAATTAATAAGGATTGGAATGCGGATATTAAACCAGGACCAAATGAGGTCGGGTTTGATTATTCATATATATTTCCTGCAACAGCTGACAGAGTTCCGACCGTTTTTATGGAGAACCATCGGATAATAGGCTTGGATCCCAAAGATCCTATTAACGTCAATTATAAAAATAAAATAGGAAATGATCCTACTGGAAAGGAACATCCTGAATTGTTAAAGTTACAATCTTCTGTTGGTCATAACCATACGATCGTAAACGGTATAGGAAGAATTGGCTATATGTCCGGTGGAAAACAAACAAGATGGACAGACGAAGAATTGGGAACTACGTTTTTAGCTAAAGCTCAGGATTTCATAGCGCAAAATCATAAGAAACCATTTTTCCTGTATTTTGCACTGCATGATATTCATGTGCCGCGAATGCCTGCCACCATGTTTAAGGGTAAAAGCAACTTAGGCTATCGGGGTGATGCTATTTTGGAAATGGATTGGATCGTTGGTCAAATAACAAAGCAACTTCATGAACTTGGTATTGAACAGAATACGATGATCGTTTTCAGCAGTGACAATGGCCCTGTACTGGATGATGGATATGCTGATAAAGCAGAAGAACTAAACGGAATTCACAGTCCCGCAGGTCCACTACGGGGATGGAAAACGGACCTATATGAAGGTGGAACCCGTGTCCCTTTTATTATCAGCTGGCCCGCACACATTAAACCTGCTGTAAGTCAAGAATTGGTTTGTCAGATTGATTTCGTTGCCAGTTTTGCCAGTTATTTCAATCAAAAACTTCCAGATGGACAAGCATCTGATAGTCAAAATTTATGGGATACCTTTGTTGGCAACGCGAAACAAGGAAGAAAGACATTGATACAAGAAGGATATAGCAACCTTGCTATTGTATCTGGAGACTGGAAGTATATACCTCCATTTGGAAAAAATGGTCCTCAACTCTACAATCTTAAAGAAGATCTTGCGGAAGAAATAAATGTATTCGATCAATTTCAGGAACAAGCCGCCATACTAGAGGCATTATTTAAGCAAGAGAAAAATTAAATTAGGATATACACTCATCACTAAATTTAATCATATTATGCTTTAATTATTTAAAAAAAACAGCTTCAATTGATAATTGAAGATGTTTTCACAGCATGAGAATTTACAAGACTTTTTAAATCTAAAACTCTTATTTTATTTTGAGATAATTACCTTTTTCATCAATATATTTCCAGACTGCTTCCCGATAAACCAGCAACGGGAAGATGTTTTGCTTTGTATCTAAAGGTGAGTCGAAAAAGGTGGGAGCATCAAATAAGATTTCTTCGAATTCAATTGGCACTATTATGTTTCCTTTAGCATCCGATATGCCAAATTTTTTATTTTTTTGAAGCAGAAAATAAGTTCCATTCTGAAGGGCCCGAATCTGTGTGTATTCAATTGGTAGCACCTCTTTTCCTGTGGTAAGATCTCCCAATCCATACAAATATTCATAACCGTTTACTTTTGGTAAAAAGACTGAATTATTAATAAACACAGATTCTTCGTGGTTTAGCCTAGAATTTGTGAGATCATATGTCAGGGGAAAGATCAATGCTCCCTTTTTATTGATAAAACCCATTTTAAAAACCAGTGCACGGCTGTCTGAGTTTTCAGATTGACATACCATAGCGGCATCGCCCCGGAAATCAAATGCCCAAACATATTTCGGTGAGACGATTACCTCACCCGTATTGTTGATATAGCCATATCCTTTTTCGTTGTACAGCAAAGCCATGTCACCTTTAAAGGGCAAGATCACCGTTTCCTTACCGGGATCCTTTGGCAGATAACCTTCTTTTACATAGGTTACACTAAATGCTCCTTTGAATTCTTTTTTTGCCTTAATATCATAAAGAACCCCGGTTTTGTCATTTTTCGACACTAATAGAAGATTGGGATTATTGATCGGATAAACAGATTGATAATCAAACGCCTGCAGCTCCATGTCATCCATATTGAGTAAAAGGTATTTTCCTTTTATATCTTTTATTAAACAGTATTTAACTCCTATGGTGTCTATTCGTTGAATAGCTGTCTCCAATATCTTTTTTCCTGCAAGATCATACAGATCACTACTCTGATTATCCATATCATCTGTATCTTTTTTCCGGACATTGTTTGCTTTTATAAGGTTTCTATTCCCGAATTTCCCCATAATAAAACTATCGTAAACGGGTGGAATGATTTCCTTTCTGGTATCTAAATCGTAAATGCCCATTTGTCCATTTTTGATGAATGTCATTAGATTTTCCGGCGCATCATAGAGTTCGGAAATCCCTTCAAAATCGCTTAACAACAGGTGTCCATCTTGATCAAATAGGCTGGAGATTTTATTTTTCTCGGTAATGATATATTGCTCTTTTGGTTCGTTGTTCTTAAACTTAAAAAGATCAATCTTATAATATTGTGGTTCAATACTGGTGTTTGTGCCGGCAAAATACAAACCATAATATGCTCCTTTTTTAATCTTAAAAGTAGCTAGGTTATTACTGCCGGATGAGTAAAAGTAATCATTGACATGTGTTATTTCTCCATTCTCGATTTCGAAAAGCACCTTCCGCGTCTTATCCATCAGATAAGACTTTTGCTGTTTTTTAACAACAAAATAATCGTCGTATACTTTTATATCATCATATTCATTTGGTATAATAACTGACCCTGATAAGTCTGAAATTCCTTTTTTATGCTGTTTTGTGGTCAACAGATAGTCTCCATAATAACCTAAATATGAATTATCGTTAGGCAGTTCGATATTATCGAAATCAAATGGTATTTTCAGATCACCGTCCTGCCCGTATACACCATACTTGTTATTTTCTTTTACAAGTAAAACACCTGTTAATATTTTGGCATCAACAAACTCTCTTTTTGATGGTATATGTATGATAAGCGGCTGTCCATTTTTTGAAAAGGAAGCCACCCATTTATCACTCCGCATATTCCAATGTGCATGCTCGTATTTAAATGGAACGAGCACTTTTTCACTCCAATCCATGACTCCCCACTTACCATTTTGCTGTGCATATACATAGGTTGAACCATTGCCACATCCCCCACAATAATCAAATGCATCATAGCCCTGACTGGTCGTTACTTTATTTTGCGATTTACTGTATAAATACCATTTTCCATTTTGTTTAACATCAAAATATTCACCATCTAAATATCCGATATCATCGAAATAAGGTAAAAAAGTTTTATCAGCTAAAAATAAGCTTACCTTTCCATTGCGCTTTACTTTCCAGAACTGCCGAAATTCGATGTCAATATCATCGTAGTCTACTGCTAACAAAAGATCTCCTTTTGGCGAAATAATTCCGATTTTTCCATTTTTCAGATACTTCAATACACTTTTTGGAAGAAAATCTGCTTCCTCTTTAATCTCACGTTGATAATCTTGTACTGAATACGCATCGTTAAAACTTACGGGGGTAGTTTCTGCAAGTTCAATTTTCTCCCCATGCACATTAATATAATAAACCTGACCTTTATCTGTTATTTTCGCGAAGCCATTTCTAAAGGGTGCCATACGATTTTCTTCAACATATGAACTGCTTATTTGTGCTGCTGCAGGATGTGAAAAACAAAGTGTTGCAGTAAAACAGCATGCAGTAAGTATAAAATTCAAATTCTTGTATTTTAAATATGATGAAAATGATGTCATAAGCGATTATATTTAGATTAAAAAGAGCATTCTTTTGCTTTTATGGAATACTTTTGACCATCTTTCCCAACGAAGTAATACCAGTCACCCTCTTTTACCAATAAGGGCCAGGTTTTTTGATCTCCTTCATAATTCCTACGAATATCGTCATATAGGGGCGCTACAAGGATATTACCAGCCCAATCTGCCAATCCATACTTGTTCGCTTTCGCAAAGGTAAAATTAGGATATGCACTACTTGTCTCTATGTCATGGTATTCTGCTCCTAAAATAACCGTACCGTCTCGTCGTACTAACATCTGGCTATCTTTTCTAGCAAAAACTAACATTTCAGCATCTGCGCCAGCGGTATACACTTCATCATACTCAAATGGAACGACTGTTTTACCATCCAAATCAATCATTCCTTTCAAGTATTTGAATCCACTAGAGGCTTCTTTGTTTTCGATCTTCTTTGCTGCAACAGCATATCCATCGTAAAAACAATCAACTTGATCAATGCCCGTAAATCTTTTCTCCTGACCTAAAGTATCAATAAAAAGATTTCCTTCTCCCGCATATATTTTTTTCAGCCCAAAATAAAACCCAATCATAGCATGCTTATTATAATTGAGGAAACGAATAAGGTGATAATTACCCTCGACCTTCCATGAAGGGTTCGCATAGATCTTCGTACCATCAAAAGTGGTCAATTGATAAACACCTTCTTTCGTTTCGATCTGCAAAAAACTGTCATTCACCACATGTACATCGGTAATATCAGCTCCTAATTTACGAAGCTTACGTTGTTTGATATCATAGAGTAAAAACTCGTAATTATAATCGGCAATCAGTTTCCGCAGTAGAAAGAAACGGTGATTCAGTAATGTAATATACTGTTCATGCGCTGCAAAAATAATCTCGTTTTGATCCAGATCAAACAATCCAATTTTTAATGCAATACTTCCTTCTTCTTTTCCTTCTGAGAATACAATAAAACGATTCGCGAGATCGAATTCGTTTTGTACTGCTTCTTTGGAATATTGATAAGAATCATTAAATCTGTATTGAACTGGTAATAGTTCGGTTCCAGTTTCATCCACAATTCCAGATTTTAGTTCGGAGTCTACAAGAAAGAATGACTTACCTCTGTAATAGTGAAATTGTATATTCTTGTATTTACCACATGGGATAATTGTTTTTCCGTTCCAACTGTACAGCCCTTTTTTTCCAGCCTTCGTGACTTCTATAAAATAGGGTGCCTGGTTTATCTGTTGCTCATAAATTAACTTCAATCTGACATCTTCTGGAGGTTTTCTGACCAACATTTTCTCGGTTAATGCATCGGAGCCGGTGGCATATTTATGATGGCCATTTGCCGCTAAAAATCTAATCTCCTCAAATTGAAAATCCAAAAGTGTTTTTCCCTGCATATCAACCACTCCGTATTTACCGGATTTTTTGGCTATTCCCAGATTTCTAATAAAAGGATCCAATGATTCAAATACTGGCGATACAATTACTTTTTGAGTATTCGGATCAATAACTCCAAACAAGTCTTTTTGCTTAAAAATCAAAAGTTTTGATCCTTCAATTGCTTTATAGTCCGTATTTCCTGAAAGTAATATCGTACCTGTAGTATCCATTAAATAAAGCTGTTTATTTTTTGTTCCCTCAATATAGGTCTGCAGTCCCCCTACGATATACCTTAAATAGTCATCATACTCGACGGGGATGATAACTTGCCCGCTAGCTTTAGCAAGTCCACTTTTATCCGCCGTGCGAACCTCCACATACTCGTCAGAAAAAAATTTTGTGATATATTCATATTCAGGCTCATGTACTAATTTACCATCAGAGGCTGAGGCCCAGCCCCAAAGATTATTTTTGGCAATTCCAATACTATTTTTATTAATAACTGTGGCATTCTGAAATTGTAAGGGAATAATAATGTTGCCCTTATCATCAGCGACTCCGGTTTTACCATCTTTTTTTAAAATGATGTATTTGTAATCGTATGATATTCCTGCATACCACTGTCCTTCGTATTCCGTAGCGAGCTCAATTTCATCATAATCGATAGGAACGACCATGTTTCCCTTATCATTCAAGACACCATAATGCCCCTTCTTCACGACAACAAATAGATCTGCATCATGTTCTTCCACATCATCTATGAAATGATTGCCATCCAGATGATAAAAATATTCTTTTCTATCTTTTTTGACTTTTACTAATGGAGACATCGAACCTCCGAAGCCTATCGCATCTGCAGTCTGAACTGTTTGCGAAAGACCTAAAACAGTTGATAATAAGAGTGAAAAAATAAGAATATGCTTCATTGATAACCCGTTTCTCCAAAGATCTAGATTTTAAACCGAAAAATACACCCCTGAAATCCGCTAATTTTATTCTTTTAACATCCTCATTATTAATGGCTGTATATCATTGTTCGAAAATAAATCGTTAATTTTATACATACAGTATATATGATCGTAAAGTTTTCTAGTCATACATACAGGTTTAACATCGCTAAATAAAGAATAAAACTATGCTAACAGCAATACATCCGAAATTACCTATGCGCGATAAATCGTTAACAAAAGACTATTATGTCAATCAATTAGGTTTTGAAACTTTCGGCGACCACGACTATGAAGGTTATTTAATGCTTTTCAAAGATGGTATTGAAATTCACTTTTTTGAATTTAAAGAACTTGATCTGAAAGAAAATTATGGCCAGGTTTACATTAGAACGGAGAATATTGAGACCGTTTATCAGCAGTTCTTAGACAATAATGTCGCTATTCATCCAAATGCTCCTCTGGAAATTAAATCGTGGGGGCAAAAAGAATTTTCGTTGCTCGATCCTGACAACAATCTATTAACTTTTGGACAAGGTGTCGATTGAATTTATAATACAATTTAAAGCTCAATCCAATTATTATCTTTTCTTATCACCTCATTCAACCTTTCTTGAGCCGCTTTTCTATCCTCAGCAATACTTCCGCCATTTGATTCCATTATGGAAAGCATATTTTTTTGATAGTACCTTCTATCTTTGAACAGCTTATCTTTGTTGATTTTTTTAATTTCAACATTTTCTTTTTTGTTTAATTCTATATCCTCGTCTACATTTTGAATAGACTGAAATTCAAATTTCCATGTTTTACTTGAATCTTCTAATCTTAAAATTAGTCCCGGTAATTTTCCGAATTTGTAAGGCCCATCCGATATTGGAATTTCTGTTGAAAACCAAGCTGTCCAATGCCTACCGCCAAAGTCTATTTCAGCTTTTTGACAAAGAAATTGCTTAATGGTAATTGTGTCTGAAGATAATTTCCAACTGTCCATTGCTGTAGCAGGCTCTGTATAATAATTTATTTCTTTAACATGATTTAAATTGCTGCCTGAATATTCATCATAGACTTTGATCTGTCCAGTATTAGATTTTAATATTTGATAATTCAGGTTATTGATCTTTCCAATTGTCACAACCACTGGTGCAGAAAGTTGGATAACTTTATTATTAATATAAGCTGCATACGTGGCATCTTGCTCAGCTTTATGAAGTGTTCTAAATAAAGAAACCGTATCTGATAACAGCAACTCTGTCAACTCGGTAGTTTTAGATGCTGTATCTAAACTATCCATTTGAAAAGTCATATTATACAGTACCTTTTTATGTACTTTCAAACGATCAGATTGGGCATAAATAGCCGTACTGAAAAACAATGCAACAGTTGAAACTGATAATGATAATAATTTTACGCGTTTATTTAAGTTCATATTTATGTGGAGTATTGATTGAGTCTACTTTCTAAACACATTGAAAACATTGATTTTTTGAAGTTAACAATTTATCCTGTAATGACAAAATTATTTACCACATAAAAAAGTATGTACTAGGGTTAATAATAAGGTTATTAAAAACAATGAATTCTAGAATAAAGTAACAAAAAATTAATAATCAATAGGGGAAAGATTTCAAACTGAGGGTAAAGTGTATGACTATAAATCAAATATTGCGGAAAGCTGTACTATAAAAGTGTTTTAGAATTATGTAAATTGAAATTGTTTTATAACACATCACATCATGTACAGATACAAAAGTAAGCGTTTTTCACTTAAAGATTTGGAAGAAATTATGCATAAATCTCAACATGGAGATTCAGATAGTCAATATTTACTTGCAAATTATTATGATGATGGATTATGGATTGATGAAGAACCCATCTTGCAACAAGATAAAAAAGAAGCATTCGATTTAACAGAAGCGGCCTATAGGAATGGTAGCAAACAAGCTATGATAAGCTACGCCAATTATTTATCTGTTGGGTATGCCTGTGACAAAAACGAAGCGCTAGCACAAAAACTATATAAAGAAGCGATTAAAGCAAATGACTGTTTAGGTGCTTTTAATTTAGCTCGTTTGTATACTACGAATGGGAAATATAAAAAAGCATTTGAGTTTTATCATCTAGCGGACAATATGGGTAAATATTGTGCATTAGAAATAGGAACGTGTTATTATTATGGAATTGGAACCAAGCAGGACATTAAAAGGGCAATTTGTTATTATAAATCTATTTTAAGGTTAGAAAAGTATTATTCCGCCTACGAATTTGAAGAGGCTAATTATATATTGGCAAAATTGTATTTGGAAGGAATTCACTTACCCAAGTCTCTTTCAAAAGCAAGAAAACTCTTAAATATGGCTAACATAGACCGAGATCACAGAAGTGCCCAGAATATCCAAGCGATGTTAAAAAATTCCCATAACTCATACTGATATGGTGTAGATAAGGATTATGATGAGGAAAAGATTTAAGATACAGATCAACATTGAATATCGCAGCTGATCTGTATAATTTAATGACTAATCTTCATCATGGTCTTCTCCAGCTAGCGAGAACTTGATTGATTTTTGAGGATAATCATCAAAACTTTTTCTACTGGTATTACCAATTACTTTTTTAAGGCTTACTTTATCTCCTAATCTAAAATGAAGTTCTACTAACTGATAGTCCAATAAATATGGCCCACAAAAGTAATTACCCTTTTCGTCTTGCTCAATTATTCCTTGATATAGCCCTCTTTTTGTTTCTCTTGGCATGTTATTATATTTATGGGACAAAGATACGAAGAGTAAAGGCATTTTAAACTATTAACACAAAAGATAATAATAAATGGTCTGAATTACATGATCATCCTATTCATCATGATCTCTGAATCAGAGTTGTGCTTTCAACATATCTAACGATAATCCCTGCATACTGGTAATCGTTTCGGAATCATAGCTTCCATCAGGTTTTAGCATAATATACGAAGGAAAACCACCTTTATTAAATAAATTCATCGCTTCGCTTGTCACCTTTTCATTAACAAATACATGAATACCGGGCTGCTCTATTTCAAGCACTTTATTTTTCCATTTCTCTTCACTTGAACTGGATGATGTGCAGATATAGACAAATTCAATTGGTAAATCAGCTTCTTTTGCTTGTTTATGTAGCTCTTTACTATAAGGCATTGCTTGAATACATGGGATACACCAGGTTGCCCAAAAATCAATTACAACAAGTTTATTTGGAAATGTAGATTTCAAATCTCGCAAAAAATCAGCCCCAGATTGATGTTCATCGATATAAAGTAATGCTCCAGATCCGGTTTTTAATATGTGTTTTCCAAGCGTTGATGCAACATTTTCTTTGACATTTTCTTTAACAGTTGATGCCTGGTTGATTGAATCAATTTTCTCAATCTTACTGTCCAACATGGCAATCTGAGATCGTACATACTCGGTAGACCACTTGAAATGCAGGGTCGGAGCTAATTGTTTATAAAGATCACGCTGAAGTTTAACATCTCTATCTTCTAGCTGTAACTTGATTAAATCTGCGTAAGCTGCCGGTAGTATGCTATCGCAGTAATTAGCAAGATTGACAGGACTATATTTTTGACCGGTAGTTTTAAAAGAGGATCTTACATAATAATTCAAAAATTGTATATATGTGCGTGAGTTATTTGATATCGCGTAAACAGGAGTCAGTAAGTCTTCTATCTGTTTTACTTGAATATTGTTTTCAAGTAAATATTTCAATTTATCTTCATAATAACTGGCCGCTGTTTCACTTTCGACTAAATATTGATAAGTATCGCCATATGTAGTATAGAACATATGATTAACACGATCCTGAACAGCAAATAAGCTATCTAGATTGGTTAAGAATGCTGTATCTTTTTTATTTAGATCCTGCAATTTCGTTGAAAAACTTTCATTATGTTTTTTATCGAATAATATATAATTATTCATCACCTCATTTTTTTTACCATCTTTACCACCAAAAGTAACTCCCTCGCCATTCCAGTAAACAAATTTCTTTTTCAATTTGTCCAGATCGAAAGTGAGCTCCAGTTTTTCATTTAAATAGATACAGATATATGCATATTCTCCAAACGTGAACCATATTTGCTGATTCATTAATTTATCTGGTATGACAATACTAAAAGTGCCATCTAGAGCTACTTTAGTTGTATAACTTGATTGAAAAGGATTTCCCGCATTCACGATGCTATATTTAATCGTAATTCTTTCGAGATCGGACGGGCTTGCATGTAACACTTTTCCCTTTATCTGAGCTTGTACCTGATGAGTAGATTGTGTATCAAAAGCCGCATCTGTAAGTGGCATTGGATGACTTTTTCCCTGAGCAAATAAAGCTATTGGAAAAACGATGCTAAAAAAGTAAATAATAAGAGTTTTCATGGTTTTATAATCTGGTTTAAAATTTGATATACATATTCTTTTTTCTGTCTGGCAATCGGTACCAAAAAATTATGTTGCATATGAACTGCCGGATTATCTCCTTTGGTATACCCCAACACATGCTTCGGATTTATGAGATGGCTCTGATGTGTTCTTATAAATCCATATTGACTTAACATTTCATCGTATTCTTTAAGGGTCTTACTGATCACAATTGGTTCTCCCTCCGACAGGTAGATCTCGGTATAATTATCATCTGCACGACATCGAACAATTTGAGCAACGGCAATATACCGGGTTTCTCTTCCAGTACTTAAAGCAATTTTATCTTCATCATGTTGCTTGTTATTGAGATTCTGGATTAAGTTCTCCAGATTGGCATTGTATTTCTTCTGCCTAATTTTTTCAACGGCTTTATACAATGCTTCTTCCAACTCTTGTATATTCAATGGTTTGAGCAGATAATCCAATGCTGAAAACTTAACAGCCCGAATTCCAAATTTATCATAAGCCGTTACAAAAATCACTTCAAAACTACGCTCTCCTATTTCCTGTAACAGATCAAAACCATTTTTTTGAGGCATTTGAATATCTAGAAAAATTAACTCCGGTTGTGTATTTTTTATCAGTAAAACACCTTCGTCAGCATGGGTAGCTGTACCGACCAACTGTAGATTATCCCTATACTTATCTAAATAAGAACTTAATATTTCGATGTTGTTTACCTCATCGTCTATAATTACATATCTGATCATCTGATTAATTTTTAGAAATCCAGTTAGAAATCAGGATACAGACCTGAGTTTTATTGTTAGTAGTCTTAATCTCAATATGAAATGTATTTTCTGGATAAAGCTTATTAAGTAAATTTAGACGTTCTTTGCTCAATCGAAGACCATATCCACTTTCATTATTTTCAACCGTATAATCAAATCCGGCTCCATTATCTTCGACACAAATACGCATGGTCTGTCCGAGCTGATCAATGATAATACTGATCATACCTGTATTTCCTAATATAGCGATACCATGTTTTACGGCATTCTCAACAATAGGCTGTAATAACATAGTTGGTATTTCAATGAGATCTGCATGAACAGAAATTTTATTTTCAATCTGATAATGAAAACCAAATCTTAACTGTTCCATTTGTAAATAATCGTCCAATAATTGTAATTCTTCACTTAGTGGATTCATTTCTTTTTCTGCATTTTCTAATGTTGCGCGAGTAACCGATGCAAATTTACTTAGGTAATGATTGGTTCCGATCAAATCATTCTTTTGAATCAAATTTTGAATGGAATTGATGGCATTGAACATAAAATGGGGATTTAACTGTGCCTGAATATTCTTGATCTGTAGTGTAACCGCCTGCTTTTGCTGCTGTACTTGTTTGATCTTTCTCTGACTTCGAGACCTCATCATGAAGAATCCAGCGCATACCATAATTGAGCCGGCTAAAAGATAGGGCCATATGATAGGCCACACCGCTTGTGTGGTCTTTATTGCTGTCGGCACTATTCGATAGGAAATGCGCAAGATCTCGCTATCTTTATATTCCGAAAGATCTCCGGTTTTATGCACCAGCAGTTCATACTGACCTACTTCATTCAAATATTGATTTGAAATGGTAAACTTGTCTAACTGTGTCCACCACTCCAGACGAAGTGTATCCACCTGACCATTGCTATTTTTAATTAAATGAATGGAATATGGAACGGTCTCATGCTTCTCAAATTCTAGATCAAATTCAGTAATACTATCTTTCTGAAAGGTCCATCCTACCGGAACTCCAGTATGCTTATCATAGGATTGAACCTGCCCCTTATTCAAAGAGTCGTTTAATACATTGAAATACCCGTATTCTCCTGATCCTCTTGCTACCAGCTGCTTCAGTACGGGGCGATTATTTTTACGCCAGTCAATGATATAACCATCTCTGATGCCGTAATTCTTCTTATGCCTGACCTCTACAAGGATCTGTTTTCCGGGATAATTAAAAGTGCCTATAGCACCATAAGGGACTTTGGCTCCATACTCCATTGACAATTTAGGTATCGGAGACCAGGGAACTAGTTCGATGCTATCATGCTCTACGACCCGGTAGACATAATCCTTATAATTATCTTTATTAATCCCCATAGCGACAATGATAGCATCGGAACTATCGGGTACAATATAACTATAGTAGACTTTGGATATGTTTTGAACAGGTGCCGTAAAATAGTTTTTAAGTTTAGGGCTCAATTTTATACCGAGCAATATTGGGGAATTGGGAACATTATTCAGGCCAGCTCCAGGTAATTTTACTTTATTATCAAAATTACCATAGACATGCCATAGATATTTAGCTGATTTGACATAGACGATATCATTGCGTACCATCATCCGCTTATCTGTTGAAAAACCATGAAAATGAAAATTATCTCCGAAAAAGTAGTCATTCCCCTGCTGGTCCTGTGCCCAGGTTTTAAAAAATAAAAGTAGCAGCAATAATAAAAGTGTTCTTTTCATTTCTATTTGGTTTATGGATCGAAAATGCTCAAATTAATTGGAATGAAAAAAGAAAATGAGCAATTGGCAGGATGTATTGAGTATCTGGAGAAAAGAGTAAAATATTCCTATAAAGATTTAAATCCTGATCAATTGAAGATCAAGACATACATCCTATTTTCGGATTAATTTGTTATATTTATAAAGTGTAGAGCGTGCTCGAAAGTGCCTTGTGAGAAGTACTTAAAAAAATAAAATACCTTAAAGAACGCAAATAGAGACTATTTATAAGATTAATTCCGTAAACAGATGACTATACGAAATACCATTCTTTTCTTAAGTATAATCTCCTTGGGATGTACAAATCAAACGACTAAAGTAAACGATAAAAAGACAACTGATAGCTTATCCAAAGTAACAGATAGTTCAATAATCGGCAATTTAACCGCCATACAACCGGTTAAAACTGATTCTACTTTGGGAAAAGTATTGATCCGTACTTATGAAGGAAAAGCTGCTTCATCTTCTCAATACACATTAATCGTTCTAAATCAAGAATATAGTGGTGATGGACAGTTCTCTATCAGTATCTATGATAACAGGAATAAAAAATTGTTCGTAGCACAAGGTAAAAGATATACGTTACGAGGTGAGAATGACACCACGCTATGGCAGTTTGTAACGAATGATGATAAATATAGTTTTGAATTTTTAGTTAATGCGGCTGACTCAATTACATTGGTCAATAATCCTTATAGTCAAGATAACCCTATTTTAAAAATGATTTCAAGTGAAAAAATAACGAACTAGTATATTAGGACACCGTAAATTTAATACACTTCATACTCAGTTCTTTCTTAATCAATAAGCTTACCTTCAAATATCTGCTTCTGGTTTGTTATCCAGCCGTTTTCTCTCTATATTTTTTTAAACTCAGTCCATGATGGCGTTTAAAAAATTTATTAATATGACTTTCATCCGCAAATCCAAATTCATGTGCAATCTCATGAACTCTTTTATCACTAAACCTTAATCGATGTTCTATTAAGCGGATCCGATACGAAGAGATATACTGTTGTATAGATTCATGACATTGTTTACGAAAATAGCTTCCGAGATAAGTGGAAGATAGTCCAAATTTTTCGGCCATTACTCCTATTTTTAAAAATTCGGGTTGCCGTATATTTTCCTGTATATAATCCAATAATTGCAGTATGCGTGTATCTGCAGTCTGTGAAATATGCTCTGGTTTAACAATCGCAATATTCCTTGCTGCTATGACAAGAATGGCATTGACCAGATGTCTTCTCAAATCTTCATTATAATGCCCATGCTCTTCGCATGCCTGTTGAAGATTTTGCATCAGCAAGCTGACCATCTGCTTGTCTTCCTTATTGACGAGCACAGATCCCGACAAATGAGAGGCATTGTATAATAAGCATTCTATATGGTCGATGCTTTTCCATTGATATTCTTTTATGTAGTTTTCGCCAAAGCGTACGACCAGAAACTCATTCATTCCATCGAGATCAAATTCATGACAATCATGTGGTGTCAAAAGAAATAAGTCTCCTTGAAAATAATCAAATTTATTACCATTGACACCGTGTTTTCCGTTGCCGGAGATAACATATACGAGTTCAAAGAAATTAAACTGTCGATCACGTAAAGGACATACTGAAACTTGTTCGTAAAAAACTTCTAAGGATTGATAGATATTTTCTCTTGCCATGATGCAAAGGTACCCAAATAACACTTAATTGTACCTGTTTTTACCTCCTTTTTCAGTCTATTTTTGCTAATAAAAATTAAGATATGAAGGCAATTGTGTTAGAAAAATTTGGCGGGGTAGAAAATCTGATTTATAAGGATATTGAAAAGCCTATATTAAAACCGGATGAAGTACTGATTGAAGTAAAAGCAATTGGTGTCAATCCTGTGGATGTTAAGGTCCGCAGTAGACAAGCTCCTCTTGCAGAAGATTTAATCAGGTATGATCCATTGATCTTGGGATGGGATGTTTCTGGAGTGGTAATAGAGGTTGGAAGTTTGGTTAAAAAATTTGGGATTGGTGATGAAGTATTTGGAATGGTCAATTTCGTCGGACATGGACGTGCTTATGCTGAATTTGTTGCGGCACCAGAATCGCATCTTGCCTTAAAACCTAATCGGATCAGTCATATTGAAGCTGCTGCCAGCACTTTGGCTGCATTAACAGCGTGGCAAGCATTTACCACATATGGAAAACTGCGCACTCATGATGTCGTATTGGTCCATGCCGCATCTGGTGGCGTTGGTCATTTCGCAGTACAGATAGCAAAATATATGGGCGCTTATGTCATCGCGACATCATCGGTACAGAATCGTGATTTCTTGCTCAACATAGGGGCTGATGAACATATTGATTACAACTCAACGGAATTTGAACAGGTCCTTTCGAATGTCGATTTTGTACTGGAGTCACTGGGGGGTGCTAATTTTCAAAAATCAGTTCAGGTTTTAAAACCTTTTGGCACTATCGTAGCCCTGCCATCGGGACATACGAAAGATGATGAGTTAAAAGCTCGTGAAAAAAATCTTCACGCCTGCTTTTTTATGTCTGTCTATAGTGATGGAGCGGCTATGCAACAAATTGCGCATTTATTAGAAACGGGTATTCTGAAACCTCATATCTCACATGTTTTCAATTTTGATCAGATGAGAGAAGCGCATCTGCAAATTGAATCTGGGAGAACGGTAGGTAAAGTGGTTGTACAATTTTAAAGCAATTTGAAATCATGTTGGGGAATATAGATCCAGAATTATTAGAGGCTATTGCTGCTAGTCCTTACAGTAAAATAAAATATGAATATCTGCTACAAAACGATCCTACAAAAATCAGAGCGGAAGAACTACGTTTGTCTTTAAACGAAGAGCCTTTGATTATACCAGAGCAATTACTTGTTGAAAATATGCTAATTCCATCTTCTCAGTCTGAAGAACCGATACGTTTGAGAATCTACAAACCAAAAGCTAAGCAAGATTTACCGGTATTGTTATATTTTCATGGTGGCGCATTTATATATGGAACTCCGGAGCAGTATGATTTTATACTCTTTGAATTAGCACTTGAAGTGGGTATGCTTATCGTTTCTGTCGATTATCGATTAGCTCCAGAATATCCTTTTCCTGCAGCTATTGAAGACGGCTACGATACCTTATTATGGCTCTATGAAAATGTGAGCAAACTGGACGGAAATAAAAATATAATCATTATCGGTGGCAGCAGTGCAGGTGCGACAATCGCTGCATCGATTACTCACCTAGCCCGGGATAAAAAGAATAAGATGATCCAACATCAATATTTACTTTATCCTCCTATGTGCGATACGTTGAAGAGTCCATCGATGGACAGTTTAGCAAAAGCACCGATGCAAACAAAAATAGCGGCTACATGGATGTGGAAGCATTATTTATGGAACGGCAGAACCCATGTCCCCAAATATGGGGTGCCATTGCGTGAATTTAATTTTCATCATTTACCCCATGCGACCATCGTTGTCTGTGAATTTGATCCTTTAAAAGATGAAGGAAAATTGTACGCAGAAAAATTATGTTTAGCTGGCACTTCGGTCGAATTATTGGAAATAAAAGGTGCAGTACATGCCTTTGATTTTTTTCCTTGTCTATTATCGGAAACCTTTTATGCACAGCAAATCGAACTGTTTAAGAAAATTATCAATCAGAAAAAATGAAAAAAATAGTTGTTATCAACGGGCATCCGGATAAATTAAGTTTCAATAGTGCTCTGGCAAATGCTTATATCAAAGCGGCGAAAGAATCAGGTGCTGACGTACGTTATATTGCTCTTGCCGACTTGGACTTTAATCCTAATTTACAATTTGGCTATAGGCAGAGAATGGAACTGGAGCCCGATCTGCTCCAAGCGCTGCAAACCATTCAATGGGGTGAGCATCAGGTATGGATTCATCCACTCTGGTGGCTCGGCATGCCTGCTCTGATGAAAGGTTTTTTTGACCGAGCATTTCTACCCGGCATTACATTTGGCAAGTCTAAACAGGGTCTAAATGTGGGCTTACTTCAAAACAAGACTGCTAGAATCATAACCACAGCGGGTGATCTAAACCTAAAAACTTATAAAGAGGTTTATGGATCCAGTGGATTGATTCAATTGAAAAATGGTATTCTGGAATACTGTGGTATCACTTCGATTCAAAGTAGTTTTATTGGACCTCTTGAAAATTTTGATGAAGCTGATCGATTGAAAGCATTAAACGATGTTGCAGATTTAGCGAGAGATGACGCAAAAGCGCTACCTATCGGCATAGTAGCTGATGATAGCATCCCATATATTGGATGAACACATCATTAAAAAGCTCATCTGCAATAAAATACAGATGAGCTTTTTAATGATGGTTATACATAACCTACCTGAATCAATGGTTTAATGATGCATAAGCCCCCACTGTTTATTTGGTTCAGACCCCATTTCTAGGACAAGCTCTCCTCCTTTCAGAAGCTCGGAAGCATCAAAATAAAATGTATCAAGTTTCTTTCCATTCAGGGTTGCGGCCTGCACGTAGATATTCTGTTTGCTGCTGTTATTGGCTTTGATCACGAATTGCTTTCCTCTACCGTATCGGTTATCCAGTTTAATTTTGATCTGTTTGAACATGGGACTTCCAATTTCATATACCGGATTGCTTCGCGTACCTCCATCCATCTGGAATAAACCGATTGCAGTCATGATATACCATGCACTCATCTGTCCTTGGTCTTCATCACCGAGATAGGCATTGGAAATGCCTTGTCCATAATACCTTTCGGCGATAGAACGGCTATATTTTTGCGTGAGCCAAGGTTTGTTCATGTAATTAAAAATATAGGCAAAATGCATCGATTGTTGATTACCTTGTACAACGGGGTAATCCCAGTATTGATCATTTGGCCCATTATAACGCCATTTTTCACTTTCTCCAAATCCCCATTCCAATCGCTTTAACAGCACATCTTCACCGATCCATTTGGAAAGCCCAGGTAGATCCTGAGGGACAAAGAAGGTTAATTGCCATGCATTACCTTCTACGTAATGATGGTTTGCTCCAGATTTGAATGGATCAAAGTCTTTTAACCATTCGCCTTTTGAATCTTTCATCCGGGCATAGCCGGTTGATGGATCGATTGCATTTTTCCACCAGGTTCCCCGGTCATTAAAATATGCATAATCGTCAGTTTTGTTTAATGATTTGGCAAATTGACCTACCGTCCAGTCATCATAGCTATATTCTAAACTATTGGAAAAACGACCCAGATCTGATGGTACATATTTATATTTTAAATACACATCTAGATCTCTATTGCCCGCAAATCCGCCTTCAAATTTCAGCGGGCTGGTCATCTGCATTTTCTTAACTGCTGTAAAAGCCTTTTCTACATCATAATCACGAATTCCCATCTGATATGCTCCGACAATCAGCGGAATTTCATGTTCTGCAACCATCACTGGTATATACTCCATTCCTGCTGGTCCTTTAGCTAACCAGCCGTCGGCATCGTACATCGCTAATTGTGATTTAACCCATTTGTTTGACCATTCAGGAGTCACCAGATTCCAAAATTGATTCAGATTCCAAAAGGTATTCCAGAATGCGTCACATCCAAGTGCCAGATCATTCTTGTTCGTGAGTGTACGAACTACTTCACGTGAATCTCGCCATTGCCCGTTAATATCGCTAAATGTGTTTCTACTGGCAAGTGCACGGTACATATTGGTGTAGAATTTCTCTTTCTCCAAATAATCGTCGGAGGTGATTTCCAAGCGGTCGAGCAATTCATTCCAGACATCGTGTTGATGTGCTACAACCTGATCGAAAGACCATTGAAAAGGTTGGGTGATTTCCTGATGCAAATTCTCTTCGGCATTTTCGATACTAACATAGGATATGCCTGTGCGCAATTGAACTGTTTTTTGTTTCCTGACATCAAATTCAACAAACATGCCGGCTTCTGTCACCTGCTTACCTTCGCCATCTTGGCCAGAACTGACCTGGTCACCTTTCCATGTTCCGAAGTTGATAATGGGACGATCAAACTCGATTGCAAAATGAACAATGTAATCTTGTTTTGCATCGGTAGACCACACATTTTCAGATAGCTGACTGCTATACCCAATGATCTTAGTGTCTGATACTTTCTTTAGTTTATAATCTAAAATCTGGTAAGGATACTCGCCGTTAGCTTTGAGGTCGATCATCACCCGGCCTGTATCGGATCTGTTGAAAGTATAACGTTGAAAACTTGCTCGCGTTGTCTGTGTTATGTCCACATCGATATCGTGATCGGTCAAATTGACGTGATAGGATCCTAATGGAGCACGTTCGGTTGTCTTATCAATCTGTGAGCGATATCCTGATTCGGGGTCGTATTGATCTCCGACCTTAACCTGCAGTTTTCCTGATGTCGGAAAGGTTCCTAACCCTCCCATTGTCCATTCATGGATATGACTAAAGGAACCGATCGATTCTATTGAGGGTTCATAACCTGCCTGCCAACCAATATTTTGATTATCAGGACTGATTTTCACCATACTAAATGGCATCCAGGGTCCCGGAGCAATCATCCATCGCGAATGAGCTGTACCAATCATGGTATTAACATAGTCGGAGGCACCTCCAAGTCTTTTCGGTTCTCGTGTCACCTGCAAACGATCTGTTAATTTATCATTGATGTAAATTTTACATATACTTTGCTTTCGTTTTTTTACGGGATCAAGGGGAACTTCGAGCATGGATAAGCCCTTGTCTAAACTTCCTTGATAGACAGATTTACCATCTATAAGAACCCGGATACGCTGGGCATTTTTTAGACGAAGCACCTCTACCAAAAGATTCTGCACACGTCCTTTAGGACCATTAGATTCGAAATCAGCAACCTTGATCTGCTTTACCAAAGCATCATAATTTGTGATCAATTTGGAATTTGCCGGCCCCAGCAAACGAAAAGAATCAAATTCAACCCATCCACCTTTCAAAACGGTTAAAGTGATATGGTTATATCCTGCGCGAATTACAGACGGATCAGGTTTTATAATAAGCTTCTTCTTCCCCAAAGCTCCAACTCCAGGTTGTCCTGTACCGGCTCCATTAGTAATATCATAATTATAATTTCGACCATTAATAGATAGCTGCAAGGTTGGATGATTTTTAGGATCCGAATTCACAAGGTCTACTTCCAATACATAAGGCTCATTGCCAGATGCTTTATCCAAAGCGTAATAGAAATTAAGGAAATGAGTCCGTAAACCTGAAGTAGGCCCTGTACCCCCCCACTCGTTTGCGGGCCCTGGAAGAACATAGGGAAATTCCGTATTTAGCTGGCTTTGACCAATGATTACCTGTCTGTCTTCATATCCCATATCATGAGCCAAAAAATTCTTATAATCTCCTGGTGCTAATGCAAATTCTGCACTCGAACCATCAGGTTTACCCAATTGCCAAATTACATTTTGCTGTGCTAAGGCCTCCTGTCCAAAAGCAAGAAAAAATAATCCTGTTGCTACTAAAAATTTATTTCGTTTATTCATACTGTTTAGTTTATTGGTTATTCTTAAAAAAACATCTGCTTTCTGATCCAATTCAAAAATGGGATCATAACGACAATATTTAATTAAAAATAGACACAATCATCACTGGTTTAAAAGGTAATTATTTGACAAGATTTAAAATAAATATCGATTTTTCAATCGATGCCATGCAGGTATAATTAAAATTTAACTACACTTAATATGCATCACGCGTCTCATCTATAATACAATAATAAAACTTTGTACGTACATATGCAAGGATAAATACTAGATTGTACATACATACTTATAAAAATTGGCAATTACAGCCTTTTATTCATACTGGATTAACAATGGAATGGGTTTTATTCCTTATCTTATTGTCCAAAACCGATTATAATGAAAAGATTCTTCTTTTGCTTACTATGTATACCTTTTTTTCTACATCAAACCTCTGGACAAATTGCTATTGATCGAAAAGCAGTAGTAGATAGACATCGGATTGTAACCAACAAACTTGATCTGTTGAGTCCAGCACAGGTTGGTAATGGTGAATTTGCTTTTGCAGTGGATATTACCGGTTTACAAACATTTGTACCATTTAACACTTTATCAAACTGGAGTTGGCACAGTAGTCCTTTACCACAAGGTATGAAGGAAAGTGACTTCAAAAAGACTACTCTCAAAACCAATGGCAAAGATGTTCCTTACGATCTTCCAAATCCAAAACAGGAACAACTATCCAACTGGCTTGCAGCAAATCCGCATCGTTTCAATTTAGGACGTATAGGTTTCAAACTAATTCGAAATGATGGTAAACTGGCAAATCAGAATGATATTTCACATCCCCATCAAAAAGTTGATCTCTGGACAGGAATCATTAGCAGCAGTTTTGTATTTGAAGGTGTACCAGTCCATGTTAAAACAGCTTGTCACCCCGATAGCGATGCAATTGGGGTATCGATTGAAAGTGCACTTATCGGGAAGGGGCAACTTGCCGTTTTCTTTGCATTTCCTTATGCCATAGAACAGGGATATGAGAATTACCTAGGTGTATATGATGGCGGTGATCAACATACCTCCACACTTCATAATTTAGAAAAAAATTCTGTACGTATAGACCGTACAATGAATAGCACACATTATAGCGCTTCCATTAAATGGGCGACTGATGCTCAGATGATAAAGACAAAACAAATGCATCGTTTTGAACTTATACCCAAAGATACAGCAAAACTTTCCTTCACTTGTTTCTATTCAAATCAAACTAACGATATTCAGATACCCATCACTTCAAACCTTTTTGATGAAAGTGAAAAATCATGGAAAGCATTCTGGAATTCTGGAGCTGCTATCGATCTATCTGAGAGCAAAGATCAGCGATGGAAAGAGTTGGAACGGAGAATTGTATTATCGCAATACCTGATGCGACTGAATGAGTCGGGCTCTTTACCTCCACAAGAAAGTGGTCTGGTCAATAATGGCTGGTTTGGTCGTTTCCATTTTGAAATGATTTGGTGGCATGGCGTACATTATGCGCTCTGGAACAGATGGGCATTGTGGGATAAAAGTCTTTCGACATATCAAAATTTTTTAAAAACATCAACAGAAAGGGCACTCAATCAAGGATATCAAGGAGTACGCTGGCCCAAGTGTACTGGTGATATCGATCGAGAATGGCCAGACTTAATTCATGCGACACTTGTATGGCAACAACCCCATCCCATTTATTTTGCCGAACTCGATTACCGATTGCATACGAACAAGGAAACATTAACGAAATGGAGAGATGTGGTATTTGCAACTGCAGATTTTATGGCAGATTATGCTTCGCATGACAAAACAAAAAATCAATTTGATTTAGGTCCTCCTCTATACTTAGTATCGGAAAATTCTGATCCATTAGTAACCAAAAACCCGACATTTGAATTAAGCTATTGGCGTACTGGACTACGCTTAGCACAACAGTGGCGCGAGCGACTTGGCATGCCAATAAATAAAAAATGGAAAAATGTACAGGATAAACTCGCCCCCCTACCTCAAAAAAATGGCTTATATGAAACTTATGAAAATATACCAGACATGTGGGAAAAATATAATTATGAACACCCTGGACTAATTGGTACTTATGGTATGCTTCCTGGAGATGGTGTAGATCCAGAAACGTTCAAACGCACACTTAAAAAAGTGTTGGAAACCTGGAACTTTGATCGCACATGGGGATGGGACTTTCCCATGCTAGCTATGGCTGCTGCTCGTTGTGGCTATCCGGAACTGGCGATCGATTTGCTACTACACCCTAGTAATAATTTTCAATTTGACCAGCATGGTTTAGCCACAGGTGGTCCATTTCCCTATTTTCCATCAAATGGTGGATTACTAACTGCAATTGCCATGATGGCCGGTGGTTGGGATGGTTCATCCTCAAAAAATCCTGGATTCCCTAAGGATGGAAATTGGTCAATTCGTGCCGAAGGATTCAATCCTTTACCAGCACTAAAATAATAGCGAAATAAAAATCTCCAATCACTGTCGGCGGAAATCAAGAAAGCCAACAGTGAAGGAGATTTCCAAAATACAACTGAAGGAATTATACCAAGAATTCCTTCAGTTGTGCTATATCTGTTATGGTATAGTCTGCTGATGAAGCTGAGTGAAGCGGTTGTTCCTCCCAACCTTCTCCATTCAACCAAAGTGTTTGACAACCGTTCACTTTTCCCGGTTCCATATCTTTGGTATAGGAATCTCCAATCACCAGGCAGGCATTTGCAGGTATACCTAAAGCTGAAACACCTAAAGTATAGATTTCAGGGTTAGGCTTACGTACTCCAACTCGTGCAGATTCGACAACGGCCTCAAAATAATGCAGCAACTGATAATCATCTAAAACATGTTCCAGATTTCCATAAAAATTAGATACCATCACCATTTTATATTGTTTCGATAAAGTATCAAGTAATGGCCTAACGTGATCAAGGCAATCTTCTACTAGTTTATTGCAGGCATTAACAATTTGCAATCCGACACTATCTACCTGAGAGGTCATATTTAAATATTCAAATTGTGCTGTTATCTTAGCTAAAAGCACATCTTTAAAATTAAAAAGTGGCTTTATAATAGGATTTGTAGCCATTTTTCGTTCAGCATATACATATGCATCGTAGAAACCTGACTTATCGGTCGCTACTCCATAAAATTGATAATATTCCCAAAAAACAGCTGCCCAATGTCTTCCATTGGTATCCAATGTTCCGCCGTAATCAAATAATAATCCCTTTATACCTGTTATTTTTATCATCTTAATTTATAATCTTTGCGGACAATACTCATCCAAATCAACCCTATACCAATCCAAATAATTTCACGAATACGGGTTGCCAATCCCATAAATATACCTACCGATGCGGGGAAACCAATACTTGTGACTGCCATTGCCAATCCTCCTTCACGTGTACCCAATTGCATAGGTAGAAAAAAGATCAGGTTAGCGAAAAGCGAAGATCCTGAACTAACTATAAAAGCCTGAATCACACTCATATCGAGTCCCAGTGCTACTCCAATAAAATAAAGTTCGGCACAACCGACAACCCGAGCGAAAAATTCCCAAAAGAGTGCTACAAAAAATTGTGGTCTACGCTGTGTATATAAATCTTGGATCTGCTGATCAACATGTTCGAGTACTGTTTTTTTTTCTTCATAAAATGTACGAGCGTACTTACCTACAAATGGAATCTTTTGAAAAAAGCGTACGATAGTGACTGTAAATCCTCGTTTATAAATTTTTGAAAAGGACCAAAAAATACCGAGTCCAAAGAATAAAATAAATAAACAGACGATCAGCATGCTCGCACTTAAGGGCACTACTGCTAGAATCAAAAAGATGGAAACCAGCCAAAAAACAATATGCGATAAAATATGCACCATACCGTACAGCAACACCGAGGAGCTCGCTTTTGCTTCTCCCAAATGTGGTTTCAATTCCATGATCCGGTAAGGTTCGCCGCCTAAAGCGACAAAGGGTGTAACATAATTAATGCTGTAGCCACTTACTGTCAACTGTAGAATTTTGATAAAGGGCAGTTTCGTTTCAGGAACGTTCGGTTCTTCAATGATTGATTTAAAAGCAAAAGCATTCATTACATAGATCACCAACCAACTTAGCAATATGGGCACAAACCACCACCCGGTCTGCAACAGATTGTTCCAAATATTTACTGGACCAATACTGAAAATCATATAAGCAAGTGTAGCTATTCCAATGATCAAGAAAATAAGCTTATATATGTTTTTCATCATATTGATTTGTCGCTAATTGATCGATGAAATGAGCACTTACTTGCTCCTGTCTTTTACACATATAGATCAGTATCGGATTTAAAATAAACATGTCAAAAAAGAAATATAACCAGACCTGATCAATAAAGATCCATAGAAACAAAAACAGTACGCGTGTATTAAACTGTACGATATTGGTATACTTCATCAATGGACGGTTACGGATACGAAATGCGTTGACAAATGATGCTGGCATCTGGTCGGCATACTTGTTCTTAACCATCTGCAATAACTGTTGCAGTTTTGGTGAAAAATTCTCCTGCATGGTGGTATAATTCTTATAACCGTTCAGTACGAATTTTTGAAAGAAGTCTTTCTTCCAGCTCATTTTGTCCAACTCTGCCTGAAGCTCTTTCGAATTATCTAGTTCACTACCTGCTTTTCCCTTTATAAAATACAAATGGACATTGCGATAATAGTCAGCCATTGCTGATTGAAATACATGGGATACTCCAGCTAAAACACCTGGTACCCAAATCCAGGCAGACCAACCTTCATTCATACAGCGTAAACATAAAGCAATATGAATGGCCGCAAACCAGAAATCACCTGCAAATCCATCTAAAATTCTTCCAAACCGACTTTTATTGTCAGTCATCCTGGCCAACTGTCCATCTGCACTGTCTAAAGAATTGGCAAATACCAATAATAGCATGCCGATGATATTGATCCATAAATCACCGTAATAAAACAGAATCCCGGCTCCTACACCAAAAAATATACTGGTGATCGTCACGGCATTGGGTGTCACTCCTATTCGGGCACAAAACTTAGCGATACGGTAACCTATGGGCCTGTAGAACCAAATATCGATTCGCTCTTCTGTGTCATTCGATTTGAGTGACTGTTCAAATAATGTATGTTCTGATTTAGACATAATTCCGATCATCTTTATCTTCTTCATTAAAGATCATCCGATCTATAAATTCAGAAAATTTTCCAAAAATATGAGTGGCTATTGCTTCTGCGGCCTGCTCTCTGCAAGGCGCAAAGCTTGGCCAATCGTTTAAATCTATAATATGAAAACTTCCATCAGCTTGGACGATAGCATCTCCACCATAGATAGTGACTCCCAAAACTTCAGCTGCTCGTTCCGCTGCCTGTTTCAAAGCCTCATTATCAAAAGGGTAATGTGCTGTTGCACCGTTTATTTGCTCATAAGCGGCATATTTATGATGATTTAGATCATAAGGATGAAACCAATAGAAAAAATCGGTTCCAGAGACTGCATAAAACTTTACCAAATCGCCAAATAAATGTTGCGATACGACAGCGTCATCAATACCACGCAAAGCATATTCTGCCAATATATTATTTGCTTCGTCCTTAGTGCTTACAAAACTGACATCTTCCTTATGAACGGCATGAAAATCGCCTCTTTTTATCCATATACCCGGTAAGCCATAATGATCAAACAGGTCTCCTATATCATCGTGGGTATTAACAACTACACTCGCTGGATAAGGCACATCATTTTCTAACAGTTTTTCGGTCATAATAGTCCGATAGCAGCTCTGGATTCCAAATGATGAGTTGATAATCAAAACGCCATTACGCTCCAGCTCTTGCAAATAACGCACTAATGCTTTGGATCTTCCCATTGTGATAATGGGTTCTTTTTGATAACCTTTCAGAGAAAGAAAATCATCTTCTGTTACCTGGGTGATATTGACACCTTCTTTTTCCAGTAATCCGATTACTGCTTGAAAAATTGCTGTATCATTATTAACATGATTTGGCGAGAAATCATTTTTCCTTAGTATTGCGTATACTCTCATGATTGGCTCTTTTGCTCCATTAAAAAATATTCAGCCGTCTCCCTGTCATGTAGATGATCCACATCAATAATTTTGGCAAAAGGATACGCTTTGATCATAAATCCTTTATCGATAAGGAATCGCTGATAATTTCGCATGCGCTGATTGCCTGCTGCTAAGGATTCAACAGCAGCCTGCATGGCCTTCTTTCGTAAACAATAAATACCACCCGATACGAATGCTGCCTGCGGATATTTGTTATCTGAAAAACAAACAATTCTATTATCGCTATTTACGGTCACATATAAAGGGCTTTCGTCATCAACAAAAGGAGTAACAGCAAATAATCCGTCCATATCTCCCTGTTGAAATGCCTCTACATATTGGCCAAAGGTATCCGGTTCAAACACCGTGTCTGTTGTTGTAAGACAGCAGGAATCCCAATGGGGAAATGCTTCTTGCAGAGCAACAAAACTATGTAAGGAACTCACGGTATCTTTGATCAACAAATGAATAGGAATTTTAAATTCATGTTTGACCAAAAACTTATGTAATTCTTTATTCTTTCCGTTGATAATAATGAAAACAGATCTGGCCCCCTGCGCTGCAAAAATATTGATCAGTCTCTCGATCATCGGAACACCTAACAAAGGCAACAAAGGCTTTGCTTTTTTAAATCCTTCCTTCTTTAATCGCTGCCCTTCACCGGCAGCTATAATTGCGTACTCCATCTTAATTGATAAAACCCTTAAAGTATTTAAAAATACTTCAAGGGTGTTGTAAATTGTATAATGCGTTACATGCTATCCACTAGCTCTTGATAGTAATCCAGACCTAAGTGTGTAATCAGATCTTCCCCCATCATATGGCGCAACGTGTTTTGCAACTTGATGAGCTGTTTAAAAATATCGTGCTCTGGAGGTAATCCAGGAGCAGTCTGTGGAGATTTTAAATAGAACGATAACCACTCTTGGATACCGAACATACCTGCACGCTGTGCCAGATCTATAAATAACGCTAGATCTAATGCGACAGGCGCAGCCAGAATAGAATCACGGCATAAAAAGTTAATTTTTATCTGCATTTTGTATCCCATCCAGCCAAAAATGTCAATATTATCCCAGCTTTCTTTATTATCGCCATGTGGCGGGTAATAGTTGATACGTACTTTATGATATAGATTACCGTACAACTCTGGGTTTTTCTTAGCATCCAAAATCTCTTCAAGCACACTTAGCTTGGAGACTTCTTTTGTTTTGAAATTTTCCGGATCGTCTAATACAAGTCCATCTCTATTTCCTAAAATATTGGTTGAGAACCAGCCTTCAACTCCTAATGCGCGAGCCTGTAAACCGGGAGCAACAATTGTTTTCATCAAAGTCTGACCTGTTTTAAAATCTTTTCCCGCTATTGCTACTTGCATCAACTGTGCTAGCTCCACAATGGCAGGAACGTCACAACTTAAATTTGGTGCGCCATTAACATAAGGTGCGCCCTGCTTTAAAGCTGCATATGCATAAATCATACTAGGTGGAATACGCAGATCATTTTGATCCAAAGCATCTTCAAAATTTTTCAGACTATCAAAAATAGCATTTCCTTCAATATATTTTTCAGTTGAGCCACACCAAAGTACTACGATACGGTCACAGTTATTTTCTTTTTTAAAGTTCTGGATATCTGCTTGTACAGCATCGGCCAAAGCTCTTCGTGTAAGTCCCTCTTTAATATGCTGTCCATCGAGATTCTTAACAAAATTACGATCAAAAACAGCCTTCATAGGTTTAATTTGCTCCAACTCCGCCCGTACTTGCTCCAATTGATAAGGTTCTAAAACACGTGCTTTTGAAGCTGCTTCAAAGACATTATCGGCATATACATCCCATCCTCCAAACACAATATCTTCTAATTTTGCCAAGGGTACGAAGTCCTTAATCAAAGGATTTCTATCTTCTGTACGTTTTCCTAAACGAATGCGGCTCAATTGTGATACTGAACCTATGGGTTTTGAATACCCCTTATTGATACCTGCGACACCTGCGATCAATGTGGTGGCTACTGCACCCAAACCCGGAATTAATATTCCCAGCTTACCTTTTGCTTCATTCACTTGTTGTTTCATTTTGTTGTATTTAAGTGATATTTAAAATTAATGGATTAGAATTCTCGTTATTATTGATTTTCTGGTCTTAAGCTACCAGAGTACATCGTTAAACACTTATTACTTGATTTTGTTGTGTTTAAATAAAATTTAATTATCTTTTCACTGTTAAAAATGTCCTAAGCGCTAGGGCTCAGGACACTCGTTAAACAGATATAATAGACTTACCACGTACTATTCTTTTAATGTCTACCCCCTCCTAAGGCACGGTATAAATTGACTTCGGTGTAGAGCCTTTGACTCTTAATAGCTGCATTATCGAGTTCGGCCTGCAACTTACTTTGCTGCGCTGCTATCACCTCTAAATACGTTGCCATATCATTCTTAAAGAGAATATCGGCATTTCGAATCATCTCCTGATTGCGGGCAACCAGGCCGCGTGATATTTCTTCCTGCTCTTTTAAAGATGCCATACTGGCTAGAATATTGGATACTTCACCTACTGCCTGTAATACACTTTCTTTAAACTGAATTTCCGCCTGTGCACTTGCTATTTTGGCCTGATTGAAAGCTGTCTTTAGCTGTCGACCTTGTACTATTGGTTGCGTCAGTGAACCCGTTAAGGCTCCAAATAACGAACCTGGGATATTGAACCAATCACTTGCTTTAAAGGCATTTAACCCTCCTTGTGCTGTAATATTTAAACTCGGGTACATGCTTACTTTAGAAACATGCACCTGTGCGAATGACTTTTGGACTTCCAGTTCTGCAGTTCTTACATCCGGACGTAAAGCCAGCATCATAGCAGGGACACCTGTTGCGAGATGATCTTTTGCCTTTAAAGTGACTAAAGAAGTTTTTCTTTCTATATGACCCGGCATGCGACCTGCCAATGCCTGCAAAGCATTTTCCTGAATGATAATCTGCTCGTCCAATACCGGAATAGATTTTAACACAAGATCTCGGTTACCTTCTTGTTGCTGCACTGCTAAAAGTGTCGTGAGTCCCAGAGCATGCTGTACCCGCGTCATCTGTAAAATATTGTCGATTAAACTCAAATTTTTCAAGCTGATATCTTTTTGCAAATCAAGCATCAGCAGGTTATAATATCCCTGTGCGATGGTGCTAACCAAGCGTGTTTGAATTGCCTTACTGGCTTCCTGAGTCTGTAAATAACTGGACAGCGCCATCTCTTTACGGCCCTTGATCTTACCCCATATATCTGCCTCCCAAGAAATATTTACTGCAGTTGTGTAATCCTCCATGTATTTTTTTCCCATAAATTGACCAGCCATCATACCATTCATACTATTATCAGATGGTCTGGTTACCGTTCCCGTTCCTGCTGACAATCCAATCTGTGGTAAATAACCCCATTTTGCCTGTTTCATAGATTCGGTTGCGATATCAATCTGTTTAATAGCCACCTGTAGATTATTGTTGTTCATAAGCGCGGTATCGATAAGATCTAATAAAATCTGATCACTAAAGAACTCTTTATATGACAGTGATGCAATGGAACTGCTATCACTTTCAATGACTCGATTATCCTGCGTAAATGTTGCAGGTACTGCTACTGGGTTAGGAACATATTTCACAGACTTACAGGCAACCGTTACCATTAAGGTGAGACACAGGCAAGTCATATTTATTTTATTCATATTTATGTTAATGCTTAACATTTGATTTACTTTTAATGTGAAACTTCTGTTTCTTCATACTCCCAATCGCTTTCTTCCGCAGGCTTTCCGCTCATACGTTCCTGCAGGTACTGAAACACGACGAACAAGACCGGTGTTAAAAACACCCCGAATACAGTTCCTGCAAGCATACCAAATACTGCAGCATAACCGATGGAATGATTCCCGATCGCCGAAGGCCCTACTGCAAACAGCAACGGCAACAAACCCGCTATAAACGCAAGGGATGTCATCAAAATCGGTCTAAGTCTTGCCTTTGCACCTTCAACAGCGGCGGCTACGATACTCTTTCCTGCGCGTCTGCGCTGAATAGCAAACTCAATAATCAAAATAGAATTTTTGGCCAAAAGTCCGATCAACATAACCAAAGCAACCTGTACATAGATGTTGTTGGATAGACCTGCAAAACCAATTCCTACAAATACGCCCAACAGACCACAGGGAATGCTGATCAAAACTGCCCATGGCAGAATATAACTTTCATATTGAGCTGATAACAAGAAGTATATAAAAACAATACACAATCCAAAAATAGCAGCAGTCTGGCCACTGGATGATTTTTCTTCACGGCTCATTCCTTTCCAATCATGCGCAAAACCATTGGGTAAAAAAGTAGCACTAACTTCATCTATAGCTTGCATCGCCTGACCAGTACTATACCCAGGTTTTGGCATCGCGGTAATGTTAATGGCATTAAATAAATTAAAATGCTCTACTGTCTCTGGACCAGATACAGGTTTTAATTGTACTAAACTGTTAATCGGTACCATCTGGCCCAATTGATTTTTAAGCATAATTCCATCTAAAGAGGAAGGATCTGACCTAAACTCAGGAGATGCCTGGATGACAACACGGTAATACTTTCCAAAACGATTGAAATCGGATGCTTGCATACTTCCGTAATATCCTTGCATCAAGGTCATTAAATCGGAGACATTCACGTGAAGCTGTTTGGCCTTCATTTCGTCAACAACCATTTCATACTGTGGATAGGATGCATTAAATGTGGTAAAGGCAAATGCGATCTCAGGTCGTTGCATCAATGCGCCCATATATCCATTGGCCGTTTCACTGAATTTACTTAAACTGCCAGCGGTCTTATCTTGTAGAACAACTTCTAATCCTGAAGTATTACCAAAACCCGATACAGTCGGCATACCCAATACAAAGAAGTTTGCACTTTGATTTCCTTGTAACTGTCCTTGAAGAGCAACTAAAATTTGATTGATATCTTTAACTTCTCCCCTTTCTTTGAGTGGTTTCAAGCGGATCATCAATACCCCTGCAGAAGAAGAAGTACTAAAACTCATCATATTTAAACCCGAAATACTGATCACCGATTCTACAGAAGGATGTTTCTGAATTTCTAATTCTGCATCGGTTATGGCTTTAGTTGTCCGATCTAAAGATGCACCTGGTGGCGTATTGACCATGGCCATTAAAAAACTCTGATCCTCATCGGGTATAAAACCTGTCGGTGTGGTACGGAACATCCATACAAACAATACCAATAGCACAGCCAGTCCTGAGAATGCCACAGTTTTACGTTTTATTAAGAAAAGGACAGATTTACCGTAACGAAATGTCAGTTTATTAAAAGCTGCATTAAATCCTGCGAAAAAACGTTCTTTAAAATTTGTTTTCTTCTCCTCATGATGCCCATCGTGTGATTTTAATAATAACGCACATAATGCAGGACTTAAGGTTAGTGCATTAACTGCTGAGATCAGAATTGCCATTGCCAAGGTCAAAGCAAATTGTTGATAAAACACACCTGTAGGGCCTTCCATAAAAGCAACGGGTATAAATACTGCCGACATCACAAGCGTAATGGATATAATAGCGCCTGTGATCTCACTCATTGCAGACATTGTCGCCGCTTTTGCATTTAACTTTTTCTTCTCCATTTTAGCATGTACTGCTTCTACGACAACGATGGCATCATCGACAACGATCCCAATCGCAAGTACGAGTGCAAAAAGGGTCAGTAGATTGATCGAAAATCCAAACAGTTGCATAAAGAAAAATGTACCAACAATAGAAACCGGAACTGCAATCGCTGGAATTAATGTCGATCTAAAATCCTGTAAAAAGATAAATACAACAATAAAAACGAGTACAAAAGCTTCTAGCAAGGTGGTGATAACTTGAGCAACAGACTGATCTAAAGATTCCTTCGAAGAGTACGGCGTAGTAAATTTAATACCTGCGGGAAACGACTTTGAAAGCTCCTGTAAACGTTCCTGCATCTCTATCTCGACTGCATTGGCATTTGAACCAGCTGTCTGATAAAGGGCAATCATAATCGCCGGTTTCTTATTATACGCTGTGGCAACCGTATTGGTGTACGACCCAAACTCAACTTTAGCCACATCCTGCAGACGCAACACGGAACCATCTGCATTTGCGCGTATGATAATATTTTCGTAATCGGTTGCTTCAGCCAGCTTTCCTTTATATCGGATGACATATTCTACAGCTTCCTTGGTACTCTCTCCAAATCGTCCTGGAGCAGCTTCAATATTCTGAGTCTGGATCGCAGCAGACACTTCTTGCGGCGTAATATCATAGGAAGCCATCTGAGCTGGATTGAGCCAAACGCGCATCGAGTAATCTTTGTTACCGAATACCTGTGCATCACCGACTCCTGTGATACGCTTCAACTCTGGAACAATATTAATCTTAGCATAATTCTCTATAAAAAGTTCGTCTGATTTATTATCATCGGAGTATAGCGTTACCATGGCCACCATACTATTCTGTCTTTTTAGTGTGCTTACACCGATCTGATTAACCTCTGCAGGTAACATACTGGTTGCTTGCGATACTCGGTTCTGTACGTTTACTGCGGCCTGATCCGGATCTGTTCCTAATTTAAAAACAACAGTAATCATCAAACTACCGTCATTACTCGATGTAGAAGTAAGAAAGTCCATATTTTCTACACCATTGATAGCATTTTCTAATGGCGGTGCTACTGCCTTTGCAATTACTTCGGCAGAGGCACCTGGGTAAGTCGCCATTACAGTCACACTTGGTGGGGCGATTTCAGGAAATTTGGTAATGGGTAAACCGAGCATAGCCACGACCCCCAGAATAACCAGCAATATGGATATAACTGTAGCCAATACTGGCCTTTTAATTATTTTTTTTAACATAATGACTAAGGATAAATGGTTTTTAAGATTTATTCACGCTATCTTTTACTGTGGTTGCGGATTTCACCTTAACAGGCATACCATTCTGAAGGAAACTAAGTCCATTTGTAATTATCTGATCACCTGCTGTAACACCTGATTTGACGAAGTATTGAGATTCTTTTTTACCACTTACTTCAATTGGCGTCTGTACCGCCTTTCCTTCTTTACTGATCGTAAAGACATAAATTTTATCTTGAATGGCTGTCGTTGCTGTGATCGGAACCACAACAACCTGCTCAATATGTTGATCTAATGCTATTTTCCCTGTGTTTCCTGTTCGTAATTGTCCTTCCGGGTTTTCAAATTTTGCCCGAAGACTGATCGAACCTGTATTCTTGTCGAATTGACCTTCAATAGCATCAATTTTTCCTAAATGTGGAAAGTCCTGTCCATTAGCTGTTTTTAAAGTTACAGGAGCGGCTTGCTTCAACTTTTCAGCAACAGAGTTTCCCGGTAATGCTGCCTGAAAATTAACAAAATCGTTTTCACTCATGGAGAAATATGCAAATACGGCATGTGTATCTGACAAGAGTGTTAAGGGTTCGACTGCAGCAGGATTAATGAGACTTCCTAATCGATAAGGAATACGACCTATAGTGCCACTGACCGGAGCTTTAATTGTACAGAATTCAAGGTTAATTTTCGCTGTTTCAAAAACGGCATTTGCCTGCGCTAAAGCTGCTTGGGCACCTTCGTACGTTGCCTGTGCTTGGTCAACCTGTAGATTAGATACGAGTTTATTACTTACTAATTCTTTTTTCCTATCTAGATCTATTTCAACATTGGACAGATTCGCCTTAGCTGCTAAAATAGATGCTTGCGCATTTTTATACTGCTCTTTATAGGTACGATCATCCACTTGAAATAAAGTCTGCCCAGCCCGGACAAATGCACCTTCATCAACAAAGATCTTAGCCAGATAACCGGAAACTTGTGGACGGATTTCAACATTTACAACTCCTTCAATGCTGCTTGCATAAGTTTTTGTTAATATTCCATTTTCTTCTTGAAGTGTCATCACTGGAACTTCTAAGGCTGCGGGTGCCTCCCCTCCCTGGTTTGGTTTTTGACCACAACTTGTTAGGAATCCTAGGCTTAAGCCTAGCAATGTTGATTGAACAACTAATTTCCGATTCATTTAAAATATATTATGTTCTCGCTATATTTAAAGATTCGAAAAGAAGGGTTAGTCACTAAAATATTGGACTTCAGACCCCATCTTTTCTCCTCATGTACAATTAATACAAATATATATCTGACTAAATCGGTTAAAAAGTCTAAAGGGAGCTTTAACTTGTCAAAAAGACACTAAATTAAGTTCGGGATAAATTTAAGTTAATAATTCTTTACGATACAGAATCGGGGATTGACCTGTATTCTTTTTAAAGAATTTGCTAAAAGTAGGTAAATCACTAAAATTCAATTGTTGCATGATATCTGAGATTGAGTAAAAATTAGACCGTAATTTAGCTGTCACTTCAGCCATCAATGTTTGTTCAATAATCTGCAGCGGGCTTAACCCTGTAACTTCTTTTATAACCCTGCTGAGGTATTTTCGACTCACAAATAAGCAATCGGCATAATGCTGGACTGAACGGTGAACGTGAAATTGATCTACCACCAGCGTAATGAAATCCAAACATAATTTTTCTTTTCGGCCACTGAGTACGACCTGACCGATAACATGATCCATAAGTTCTGATTCTATTTCGTAGTTGAGTAGTGCAAAAGTACTTTTAATAATTTCCGCCTGATGTTTAGTTGGTGTAGGACTCAGATTAACTTCTCTTAAATGTTCTAGATAAACTACAAATCGCTTAACTACAGGTTCACGTAAGGAAAATACCTTTAAATAATTGTCAAACAAAAAATCTAAGGACGATCTGCCTTGAAAAAACATGCCTATTTTTTTAGCAAAATCTAAAGAAAACATAAAACTGATCATTTCCAGATCATCACTCCTTTCCAAAAACTCAATAATTGTAGTCGGTGAATGTAAGAATGCCATATTTTCCTGGATTTCCTGTTCAGAAAAACCAATCCGCATGCCGAGCGTTCCTTTTAGGATAATACTCATTCCAAAACTGTCAGTGCGCATAGGCTCATAAGAGCGAATGTCAGTCATATTACTTTTCTGTAAATGACAGATAGTAAATCCCTCATACTGTTGTTTGTTCATCTGCTCGGCAACAAACTCCTTTAAAGTAAAAAATGTAATTCGACGATCCATAATCTTAAACGCTAACAAAGAGCATGTCTAAGTTAAAATTTAAAATAAGTTTTGTTTTACTCTTTTTGTTTTTTGACAATTTTCTGTCAAAAGTCAAACATACATATTGGTTAGCTGTTATACTACAATGATAAGCATAAAAAAACAGCAACCTTTCATGTAAGGTTGCTGTAATTGTTTGTATTTTAAACTGAAATAATTATCCGCCGTAAACAGCTACACCTTTATCCTGTAACACATATCCTTTCCATGCCATGAGGATGTAATTTCCAGAAACCCAGTTTCCTTCACCTTTTTTTTCCAATACTATACCATTATTAGAATTGGGCAAAAAAACTTCAGCTTTAGAATTGTCCGAACTAAAGTAAACGTAGGCTTGTTTACCTTCCGTTCTTGCCCCATCCTTCAAAGGGTTTAAGGTTGTTTTTAAAGTGGCTAATGTAATGCACCTTTGCTCCAATTCCGAGTATGATTTTCCATCCTCAAACAGGCAACCTTGTTTTTTTTCAGCACAATCTCCTTTTACCAAGGGCATAGTTGAGGTAAAATTCAAGTGCTTTATATCTTTGAAAGCCGTCCCTTCAGCATTCATATCACCATATCCTTCAATCAATGTGTCTTTACTTACTTTAAATGCAACCTGCCTAACAGAAGTTACTCCTTCTGACTGGAAAGTATAATCTGCGAGCAGCACATTATCTTTCAGCTGCCCTACGAAAGTGCCAGTATTCTTATCTTTCTCGGCGAAAGCGTACGTAAGGTTTCCTTTAAGAGTTGAACCTATATCAGTAAATTCCAACGAAATATGATTATTGCCGTCATTGTAAGCATAACATGCCGGCTCTGAGAAAGTAACTGTTTTACCTGTTATTTCTTCAAAAGCAGCATTACGGTTTTCAGTTTTTGAATCCCTATTCCTACAACTTATCATCGTCAAAATAACAAACGATAATGTGATTATTTTTTTCATATTTTCTAGCGTTAAATGGTTATCAATTTTTTTAAAATAATGATACTTCCTAAATCACAATTCATAAAAATAGTTACTATTTACTCTGAAAAGCAGTTAGAAACTTATCATTTTAAATTTAAAATAGCATTAATGGATATATACATACGATCGGTGCTACCTCACTATTATTTAATAACGGTCAAATAAACTTGTTGCTTGCCTGCTCCAAGTTTTACATTTGGGAACTGTTTGTCATAGTCAATCATAATATCTCCTTTTTCTACTTTTCCGTTACCATCCGAATCCAATTTAACAGTAACATAATATTTGACTGCTTCATGTGCAGCTACCGCAGGCTTTATATGCGATTTATGATCTTTTGGTAAAACAAAATCAATTGTGAAAGGAACGCCAGACTGTTGAATATTTTTTTCTTCCAATAATGTTGCTGGTACATCAGCTATATTCTCTGCAACAGCATATAATTGTACTTTACCTTCTGGATTTTTTATATCTAACGGTGCTGAACCAATAAATTCTACCGTTAGTGAATCACCCGTTTTAGTTTCTTCACTCCCCTTGCTACCAGACGTACAACTTGCTAAAATGGACAATGGCAAAACTGCCAAAAAAATTATGCTTTTCATATATCACTTTATTTAAGCACTGCTACTTTCAAATTAAAGATTAAAAGTAGCAGTGTATTCTTTTTTTAAAGCTCTACATCCAAATATTATACCAAATACCTGACATAAGCATAAGGAATACTCTATATTATCAATTTTTAACTGCCTTAGTGAGCTTTAAACTCTGATTTGGTTTTAATTGTATCTGATATATATACTTACCGTTAACTTCCTTCATCAATTTTGCGTCTTTAAGTACAGTTGCACTCAAAAGCTGAATAGTCTGATGCTCTAAAGATTTTAAAACAACAGATTCAACCTCCTTATTTTTCCATATCAATTCGTGAATCAAAATGTTTCCTCTAGCTTTCAATCCTTTAATTTTACCATCTTTCCAATTATCTGGCAATGCTGGCAATAACTCGATCATATTATTCTGTGATTGTACGATCATTTCACTAACAGCGGCAACATAACCTAAGTTACCATCAATCTGAAATGGTGGATGTGCGCAAAGCAGATTCGCGTATACCCCACCGCCGTTATCGTAATCTATCCCTTCACCTCCTACGAGATTAATAAAATTTTTCAAGATCTGGTAAGCATGATTACCATCTTGTAACCTAGCCCAAAATGCTACTTTCCAAGCCATAGACCATCCTGTAGATTCATCTCCTCGCGCATTTAGTGTTACTTTTGCCGCATTAGCTAATTCTGGAGTTTCCCATTTAGATATTTGTCGTCCTGGATATAGGCCAAACAAATGAGAAACATGTCTATGCTTATCATTAGGATCATCACGGTCGGTTTCCCACTCTTGCAACTGCCCCCATTTTCCAATTTTTGGTTTTAATAATGCATTGCGAATTGTTTCGATATGCTTGCCATATGTTTTATCAATTTGTAAAATTTGACAGGCCTCAACATAATTCGTAAAAAGGTCGAAAATGATCTGATGATCGTAACTCACAGCATCTTCGGTAGGTCCGTGTTCAGGTGACCAGCCCATGGGTGCCACTACAGTTCCATCATCACGACGAACAAGTCTATCATCCCAAAATTGACATATTTCCTTTAATATTGGATAAGCAAAATCTCTTAAATACGCTTTGTCACGATTAAATGCATAGTGTTCCCAAAGTGCCTGCGCGTACCATGCACTGCCTGGTGTATTCCAGGAGAAGCTTTCTCCTCCAAAAATATTATTTTCAGTACGAACCGTCCAACCGCGAACACCTGGAAATTCCTTTTGTGTATTTTCCTTCTTTACTTCGCGCATACTATTGATGTAATCCAGATATGGCCATGCAGATTCGCTTAGATTTGCAACCTCAGCAGGCCAATAGTTCATTTGCACATTGATATTGGAATGGTAATCTGATCGCCATGGAGGGGTATTACTATTATTCCATAATCCCTGTAAATTGGCGGGTAGTCCGCCCTTACGAGAAGAGCTTATAAGCAGGTAGCGCCCATACTGATAGATAAGGGATTCTAGCGCCGGTGATGGCTTTTGCTTATAGTGCTGCAGCAGTTTTTTTGTCGTTAGCTCCTGCGATAAATCTTCAGTCCCCAATTGTAACTGTACTCGAGCAAAAAGTGATTGATAATCTTTTAAGTGTCTGGTAAGTAATTGATCAAAATGATATTTAGCAGCCTCTTGAATATATCTCTTGTTCGCTTCTAATGGCTTTTCATTCGCTTTCCAATTCGTAGACCGAGTATTGGCATAATCTGTCGCCGCACTCAAAAGTATAACGATTTTATCTGCCGATTGAACCTGGATAAATATTTCGCCATCCTCTCCTTTTGTCTCCAAAACCTCTCCCCCTTCCGTTTTCACGTGGAGGCGTGCAGCATATTCCATACCATTGGACAGTACACCACTGAACACCAAATCGCCGGCTATCGATTTTGTTAGTTTGCCGTGACTATCTTTAAGTCTGATGGTTGCATTTAGTGATTTTTTATTTTCATTTGTGTATTCCATTACCATCACCTGGTCCGGATTACTAGCGAAGTATCTGCGGCTTCTTTTTTGATTATCTTGATTGTATGTGATATGGTGCAAGGCCTGATCTAAATCTAATTTTCGGCTATAGTTTGAGAAAGGTTTTGCTCCAACCTGTCCAAATTCAACAAACACCTCCCCAAAAGCCTGATATTCTCCGGTTTCCTGTTCGTTACCGGTCCATAGACTGTTCTCATTAAATTGAATATGTTCTTGATTCACTCCTCCGAATATCATGGCACCAATACGACCATTTCCGATCGGATAAGCTTCAGTCATCCAATCCTTAGCAGGTTGATCATCCCATAGAAAATACTGCTGACCATAAACAGTCGTTTTTACAAAAAATATCAATACTACAATGAATATATATGCTCTTTGTGATTTTAACATAAAAAATAGATTTATTGGGCTAGGCCCAAGGGTGAAAAAACAATGTAAATCGCTATCATCACTAAAATTAGGATGGTACCGACCAAATGCCTTCCTTTCCAATAGGAAGTACGATCCAATCCTGAAAATTCAAATTGAAAAGTGGATTTATAATGAGGTTGTGTTACCTTACTGCCTATCCAGATAATAATCGCTATAATGACAAATAATAAGGCAAATAAATGCAGATAATGCAGGTCTAGTTTCCAAATAAACACAAGGGTAAAATAGCTGATCATATATAAAAACAGTCCCAGTTGAGCCATCGCTGGGGTTACCCTTTGGGATAAAATACCCATCATCATGATCGTAAAAATAGGCATATTAAACAGTCCTGAAACCGTCTGCAAATACGTATAGAAACCATCATGTGCAAAAAGGATAAAAGGTGCAATAAACATGGCTGACAAAGAAATGATGAGTTCAAAATATTTGCCTTTTTTTACGAGCTGGCTTTCCGACACGATGATATTACGTTGCTCCAGATAAGGTTTATAGATATTAAAAATAAATAAACTACCGCAACTTTGTAATCCCGCAGTGTATGTAGTCATAGCGGCACCAAAAACAAGTGCGAGTGAAAAACCAACAAGAATATCAGGGAAAATATGAACAATCAGATTAGGAAATACAGATGCCGAGGGCTCAACTTTTGGCAAGAGATGTATGGCCAGAAGTCCTGGAAGATTAATAAGCAAGGGCATCAATAATTTGCCCCCTGCGGCCAGTGTCATGCCTTTCTGTGCTTCCTTTAAATTTTTTGCACTTAAGGTTTGTTGGGCGATGTATGGCTCCATACCCCAGTAGTAGAAATTGATCAGTAACATGCCGGTAAAGAGCGTCGAAAAAGGTACCGCATCGTGTTTATCTCCCACGGCATTCAAGTGCTCTGTTTTATTCAGAAATACTTGCTGAACTCCTTCCCATATGTTTCCAGTGCCCAGATACCAAAATGCATATACTGGAATTATCAGAGCAAGTAAAAATAGTCCCAAACCTAAACTGACATCAGATAAAGAAATTAATTTCAATCCACCTAATATGCTATACAGGCTACCGATAATTCCTAAAGCCCAGACAAGTACCCAGATACTCTGCCAATAACTAATCTGAAAATAGGCAGGTACATCAAACATGATGGCCAAACTTAACGCCCCTCCATATAAAACTGGAGGTAACAAATTAACGATGTAGCCAACAAGGATAAGTACGGAAACGATTAACTTGGTCTTCGCATTAAATCTCAGCGATAGAAAATCGGGTATGGTTCGAAAACCATGTTTGAAATAAATCGGTAACAGAAACTCCGAAACGACTAACATGGCGACCACCGAACTCACTCCCCATCCTATAACAGATAAGTTGTTAATGTAAACAGATTCGTTTTCACCAATAAATTGATTTGCACTTAGGTTGGTCAACAGAAGTGCAGATCCAACCATCCAGAAGCTATTACTTTTACCGGCTAGAAAAAAACCGCTTAATGTAGTCGTATAATACGATTTATACTTTAACAGAGACCATAATGCTACTAAAACCGTAAAAAAGCAAAAACTTGCAACTATCATATCAATTTGTCTACCTTATCTGTTAAAGTGATTTTCGATCTACCAGTTCAGTCGGTACAATCATTTTTACAGGGACCCGCTGTGAAACAAATTTTGCAGCTTCTTGACCTATCGTATGAAAACTGGTGGAAAATGTTGTAATCCCCCCGCTGATGATTTCTTTGATGACATCATCATTATGAGAAAGAATCCCCAGGTCCTTTCCTAATCTCCATTTTTTTTGCAAAATATCTTTCAGCATCAGGTACAGTTCTGGATTGTGAATCGTAAAATAAAGCGTATCCTTTTCTAAATTACCGGGCTTATATTGTTTTTCAATATGCCCCTTTATTTGATACTTATCCAAAAATTTCAGAAATGCATTTTTGATTTCATTGGGTTCTGCTGTGTTTTCTCTAAAATAAAAGATAATTTCTCTATACTTTTTTATTTTAGGATACAGCTGTTCAAAAACTTTATAAGTAGAGTTCTCAAATTCTTGAGCTATGTACGAATACTCGTCGCCTAAATCCAATAAACGATCAATAATTAAAAGCTTTGAAGGAGATATGGATCTTAATAGCTGGACCGAAGCTTTATTTTCAATAGGAGCTACAATGTAAACCGTATATTTTCCCTGGATACGATTAAAAATATCTTCAAAAGTCTCCATATTATTATGGTGGAAAAATAAATCGACGGATACTTCTTCTGGAAGATTTGAACGCAATTCCGATACTAACGTATCTTGAAATGTATCATAAGCATACAACACGACAGCCACTTTTTGTTTCATCTGGGTGTTATTACTTACGACAAAATATCCTTTTCTATTTTTAGACTCAACAACTCCATGCGCTATAAGATCCCGGTATGCCTTTGAAAAAGTTTCTCTGGCATATCCGAGGTAATGTATCATATTATTGACTGATGGAAGACTGGAATGCACTTCTAGCTCATTTGCATCGATAGCATCCAGCACACCTTGAACAATACACTCATGTTTAGAAAGTGTATTTAATGATTCTAACCGTTTTATCCGCGCGATTAAAGTTGCACTATTTTCTTCTTTGGATATTTTCATATATAAATACTAAATAGGAGTTAAAGGGTGATTCTAAAAAGTTTACCGCCTCCTTCATTAAATGCAATTGGCAAATCAGATTTTATGTTCTGCTTTGTTTTGGTAAATAATTCTTCTGCTACATACTGTTGCGCAGGATTCAAACCTAAAGGTGTGAAATCCACAGCAACATGTTGCTTTTCATTGCTAAAATTAAAAATAGCAACATAAAGATACTTACCCGATTTCTTAAAATAGCATTGGTTTGCAGATTTTCCCTCCACAAATCCAGCTGGTCTAAAACTTTTACCATCTGCTATGACCTTTAATATTTCTGAATCTTGAAGATAAACATTCATATTTTTTTGCCAATTTTCTTTCTTCGACAAATCATCGCCAAGAATAATCGTACCTGCAACAATACCTGAAAGTAATCTTGCCTTGTTTACATTTTCCGGTTCGTCATGAAAGACCAGGTGATCAGCATCAATAAAATCATACAGATACGTTTGCCACCAACCGTAGCTCACACTATTCAAGGTATATTCAGTCTGGTCGAGCGTTTTCCATGCATCGCATGCTATGCGTCTCATATGAGCAAATTGATTGGTTGCTAATGATGGAGAGATCGCCGCATAAATAAGCATTTTGCCTTTCAAGACATCTACCAGATGTTTCATTCCAACAGCATAGGCTTGCATTCCCGTAGACGTATTTTTATCATAAAACCCTGTCGACTCAATAGCAGCATGTGACAAGAAGTCTATTTTAATCATCTTGAACCCGCACGCAACCAGTTTACCCAATATGACATCCATACGTGCCAATGTACCCGGATGCGTAGGATCCAAAGCACGTCCACCATCCAAGTTGTGATAGCCACTTTTCGTTTTGGTCCACATATCACCAAATTTATAAGAACTTCCCTCCGCTGTTCGGTTAGGTCCACTGCCATGTCCCCAATCGGTGAAAGGAGCCCAGTATACACCTGGTTTAAGACCCAAAGAGTCACAATAATGTACAAATTTTTCAAGTTGACTATAATCTCCCGACATACCTCCTGGTGTCATATTGTCCCAAAAAGAATCTAAATCAATAAAAGCATCACCGTCTGCATTGCGAAAATGAGGAATATCTTTTTCAAAATATTGTGCTGTAGCGGTAGCATTCTGAAAATTAATTTTTTCCTGAATCACGCCCCAACTGTTCCAACCAACAGGCGTAGCAGCTGTCCACTGCTGTACATAAGGTGTTTGTAGTTGGCGATGGATCTTTGCATAGTCCTCCATTCCAACACGCCAATCTTTTACATAAGAAATCAAATACTTCGGCGAAATAATACGATTGCCTTTTATAAACCCGTGTCCCATAGAATCTCGGGTAATATTAACATCCGTAAATCCTGTTTTTATTGCAAGAAAATCATAATTATTTTGATTTCCTCCAATGGATATACCCGATTTCCAGACAGACTGGTCTAAGGAACCGATAACCAATCCATGATTACTATTCTTATCATAAACAACACCCACTTCAGCGCTTACTTTATTTGTTTTTGAAAGGGACTCATTTTCATAAGAAATAAAAGTATCATTATCAAAAGGTACAGCAACTTGATATAATGCTTTACCAAGTCCACTTATATTCGCCTGCATATATAAAGGAGACATATCATTACTTGCTATGTTTTTTCCGTTAATTTCCAATTGAACTAAAATAATCGGTTTCTGGTCGTATAGAAAAAAATGTTGCTTCATCTCGATACCGGCTTTAGTTTTTGAAGATACTGTATACTGTTTCCCTTTTCCTAAAGCATCAGCAACAACTTGTTCACTTATTTTTGAAACTCCGTTCAGATTTTCAGAACTGACACGCGTGCCATCTGAAAGAACTGCATAAGAAACAGCATCTTTTATAATCAAATTATTATTTTGGGACACACTATATTTCCCTGTTCCTCGGTCGTATTTAAATACCAGTTCATTTTTTTTTACTTCAAATATTTGAGCCTGTACCTGAAGCGAAGTGGCGAGTATTAAAAATATTCCTAAAATTTTTTTCATAATTTATATCATCTATTATTGTAATGTGATTTGAAAAGCATCAATTTTCATATAATGATCAGGTTGAAAATTAAGCAGCATTCCCATATTGACCGTTACTTTCTCTTTAATATCAAAATAAATTCCATCAGATTTCACTTCTGTATACAATAGTGCATCATTAATCTGTTCCCAATCGGGGATAGTTTTATTCGATTTACTGATGACCAGATATGCAGGAGGTTGATCATAATTTGTTGCTGACAAAGTACAGAAAAATCTGTATTTTCCAGGAAGAAGTGTAACCTGTTGTTCAATTTTACCATTTACAATAGCAGGAGCTCCCCATCCAGCTTCCACATTGACTACTCCCCCATCATCAGAAGCAAAACCACCAAAACCATTGTGATTTTTCATACTTGAATTTGTTATCCAGTCATTCAGCGTACCCCATCGGTTTCCATCATAAGCAACAGATGTAAAAGGTTTCTTAAAGTTTTTTAAATACCAGGCCGTAATATCTCCCTTGGGTATTAACTTCGTGGGCTGTACCACGAAAGTATCGATCGCATTACTATCCGGTCTAAAAATAGTCTGATAAGACAGTTCACTATAAAGTGCGTAATGAGAAAGAAGTATTTGTGCATTCTGGGATTTTGTTTTCACTAAAGTATCGATCATCTTTCCATCATCTTTTTTGTACTTGATACGCATAGCGTCAGCTCCCATAGTAGCGGCAACATCCTGTGTTACCAATTGCAACTGCTGACCTGCAACAAAATTTTGTTGCACTACAGAACGCTGAAATAATCCTTCACGATATCGCTCGCCATAGATTGATCCTACCAGATTTGTAGGTATTGATAATCTTCCTTGAGGATCTAATGTTCTGACTTCAAAATTCATCGGTCCTTCAGGCAGGTTTTCGATCAAGCAACGAACGGTATCATTTGCGTTCTTCAGCTGAACCGGAAATCGCATGGAGTCTTGTTTACTGTTCCAATAAACACGGATTTCGGAGATTCCTGTACTTACCCGAAAAACACCCTCAATCTGTACCCTATATTTACCTGATCGGACTTTAATGGAATCTAATTTCGCAGGATAAATTTGCTCTTGGCCATTTGTGTACTTGGTAAAATCATCCATTTTAGAACAGGATGCCAACATCCAAGCACCAAATAAGGATAGTACGAATATATATAGTTTCATATTCTTTATTTTTTTAAATTATCAATAAACACCCCAGACCTGTACTTGAGCGATCTGCATAAAATAACTGCCTCTCCAATTGCGAAGATTTCTAATCCTTAAATATTTATATTTAGGTGCGTCTTCTGGAAGGTCAAATGACCAGCCCGCTATACCATAGACTTCGTCTGCATTGGTATTTGTGCCTGAAGGTGTTCCTGAAGGTTTTCGAACTGTGCAAGTTGCCAATTTGGTCCAGGACTCCCAAGAACCATCTAAATTTGGATTATTACTTGCCCAAACTTCAAAATCACGGAGATTCCCCTTATCATAGAATCCGTTCTCTCTCCTCGGGAACACGACAATCCGACTCATCTTTGCTTCTTTTCCGACCGAGAAAGTTAAAGACTGCGGAGTACCGGCACTTTCTACTGTATAAAGAGAAGGCCACCTTGAAGGATTCATATTACCATCCCACATACTTTCAACTGTACCATATAAAACTTGAGCATCACCCGGCAAACGCAATGAACTGAACTGCTGACGATCAAAAAGATTTTCTTCCAGCGGTTTCAATGTTTTATAGAGCGTATCTGATGTATTGAGCCATCGGTCACGAATGTAAAATGCGAATTTCATTTCCTTCGATTTTAATCCGCGTATGTTGTAAAGTATTACTGAATCTTGACTATAATAATTATCCAAAGGAAGGAACTCCCCATTATTTAGAGAATCCACCATAGGAACAATAACAATATTTCCTTTTTCCTTATTGATAGATGTGATGCGAACACCACCAAATGTTTCGACAACCTTTAACTGACCGTATACGAGATCAAAAATTGGCGTTTTTGGTTCAACGGTAACGTCAACGGGGTCAGATGCAATTTCAGCTTTACTGACAGTATATAGTTTAACAACATGCTTCTGTGTATCGGGAAATCCATCAATAAGAATTTCATTTTTGTACTGCGATGATTTAACGACGCGGTTTTCGCCATTAGCCATTTGATAAGTTGCCTTGACATAAAGCAAATTATCGCTTTCTGGTAAAGAATAACGAATCGTGGCATTACCAAAACCGTTGGTCACGGATACGTTTGTGATAACACCTGGTTTAGCTTGATCATCTTCCAGCAGGTTCCAACCTTTTTCCTCTTTACAGCCACTTACAGCAAATAGTAAGGCTATCAAGAGCACTATATTTTTGACATATATTAAATTTTTCATAATTTCTTCAGATTTAAGATCATACTACCATCCTGGATTTTGTACTAAATTGGGATTAACAAGCAGGTTATTTTCGCGGATTGGCCAGAAATAATCACGCGGTGCCACAAAACGCTGCTGAAAGAAAGTAAGTTCTTTATAGAACAATTCGGGATGGTCCTTATCTTGGTTTCGATCCCAGCCGGTTATATTCTTATTCAGTTCCTGCGCCGCGAGCTTCCATCTTTTTAAATCCCAATATCTTGAGCCTTCAAAGCTCATCTCTATATTTCGTTCGCGTTGGATGATCAGTCGCAAACCGTCTTTTGTATTTGGTTTATTACTATTAAATGAATATTGACTCCAAGATTCTTTAACACCTTTCAATCCCGCTCTAGCTCGAATTTTATCCAAATACAAAAAAACATCTTCAGCAGGACCCTGACTTTCATTCAAAGCCTCTGCATACATCAGATAAAGGTCTGCCAGTCTTAATATTGGCCAAGGGTATTCCTCTATATGGGAGCTGTTGCCATCCTTAAAAGCAAATTTCCAGTTAACAAGTTTCTTTGGGTAGTATGTCGTGATGGGGATAGAAATCCCACTTCCGAATAACCCTAAGCGTAGTTGAGTTGTCCATGTATTTTCGTCACTACGGCTCGGACTATTTTCCATAAACCATACGCCTCCATCAAATCCAACATTTGCATAAAAGCGATTTTCACGGTCAAAGTGCAGACGTGCCGTCTGGTAATTTTCAATATTATTGAACCGTTCACTATGGTTACCTCTCCGAAGCTGATTTTTATTAGAAAAATCTAAGGTTTTATCCTCTTCTATAGGCACACCATTACTCGTATAAAACTGTTCAATTATTTTTATTGTAGGTGCTAAAGTACCATGAACACTATTATTTCCAGAATTATTAGGATCAATATGTGCCATTGAAGAATACTGCATCTGCCAAGCACGAGAAGTTGGATTAGCCCAAATGGTTTCTTTATTCCATTTTTCACTCACAGCATTTCTGATGCTCATCTGCGTTATTGTGGTATCTGACAAAGGGAATACCGTTCCTGGAAATTTATACAAACCGATTCCTAAACTCTCACAGGCTACAATTGCTTCTTTTGCTGCCTGTGCTGCCTTTTGCCATTTCTCGATTTGAAAACTCTGATTAAAAAATAGACTGCCATCGACATTTCTAAAATTGGCAAAATCTTTATTACCGTTAAATAAAGGGCTAGCCGCATACAAAAGTACCTTGGCTTTTATTCCCATAGCAATAGGTTTGGTAATACGACCTAAATCAGTAACAGGCGATTGTACGGTATTGGGAAGCTTGACTATAGCATCATCCAATACTTTAACAATATAATCAACAACTTCATCGATCGATTGACGTTTAACTTTAGCAGCTTCTATAGACGTGTTTACATCTAAGTTGACATCCATAATCGGAAATGGGCCATAATGGCGCATCAACATAAAATGATAATAAGCTTTTAGGAACAAGGCCTCTCCCTCCCAGGTCGTTCTTTCATCTTGGGTTAAGTCCCGTACCTTTTCCGGATTGCGTATGTTTTCCAAAAAAATATTACAGTCACGAATCCCATTAAACATTGCGCCATCCCAATAATTGACATAGGGGTTCGTGACATTCTGGTTACCTCTGGCAATATTCCAGTTCGTCCCATCAATACTGAGCGTCGGATAGTCTAACCAAAACTCATCTCCAGCCATATAAGCCGGGTTACGCGTCGGATCACCATCCTGAGGCAAATAAGAATAACAGGTTGCTAAATATTTAATGGCCTCACTTCGCATCGTAAAAGCATTATCAATAGTTGCAACGTTGTCGGGTACAACATCTAAATAACTACAAGATTGAAGAAACAATACCCCTGACACAATTACTGATTTTAATATAGTTAACTTTTTCATGATACATTTCTTTTTTAAAATCCAATATTAATACCCACATTATAAACCGCTTGCACAGGGTATCCTAAGCCCTCACCACCCATTTCCGGATCCCACATTTTAAATTTGCTCCATACTGCGAGATTCATCGCATTGACATAAAAGCGAACATTTGACATCTTTAGTCTGGTCAGAAACTTATCCGATACATTATAACCCAGCTCAACAGATTTTAGGCGCAGAAAAGCACCATTGCGCATCCACCATGTTGAAAACTGATTGTTGTTATTATTAAAACCATCCGTCAACCGAGGCCAGAATGCACGAGTATCTTGATTGTCCTCGGACCAGTAACTGTTCGCCACTTCTTGTAACAGTCCATTTTGATAAGGTCCATTTATAGCAAATGGTGTTATGTTACCCGGATCAATAAAAAATGAAGACCGTGCAGAACCCTGTAAAAATGCACTTACATCAAATCCTTTAAAACCAACTGAAAATCCCATACCATAGATGATTTCCGGATCGGTAGGATAACCAATTGGCACTTTATCCAGATCTGTTATTTTACCATCGCCATTTACATCTCTGTATTTGATATCACCTCCCATTGTTCTAAAAGCACCACCAAAGTTTTGCAATGGCGAATTTTCGGCTTCCATATCGTCAACAAATAGTCTTTCTGCAATTAATCCATATCCCTGCTTTATCGGAAGTCCTAAATGTGTGAGGTAACTGAGATTATCAGGATAATTAGGCTCTTCATTGACCAATAATTTATTAGTGGCATAGGTCATATTTCCCCTTAACTGTGTCCACCACGTGTTTTCAAAAGATTTATTGTAATCTAATGCTAGATCAAATCCCCTACTTTGCACTTTACCTAGGTTGGCATGGATATTTGCCTGAAAACCAGTAGTCGAAGGAATATTAGAGCGCACCATTAAAATATTAGTCCGTTTTGAATCATAATAATCAAACACGACACCTAAACCGTTTTTTAAGTTCAGATCAAATCCGGCATCAAATGTTGTTGCTTTTTCCCAGGTAATATCACGATTCTCGTAACGCGATATAGAATAGCCTGGTCTAGAATAATCCCAGTTGTTTCCCCATGAAAATCCCTTACCGCTATTGTTTGGATTGACCTGAGACAGGTAAAAGAACCGGTCATTTTCATCTCCGATCTGATCATTACCAACCAAACCATATGTGGCCCTAAATTTCAATCTCGAGACAGAAGAAGTCATAAAATCAAACATTTTTTCTTCATGCAGATTCCAACCTACACCAAATGATGGAAAAAATCCAAACCGATGATCTTTGGAAAAACGCTCCGATCCGTTATAACCGAAATTAAACTCGAAAAGGTATTTATTCTTAAAGGCGTATGTACCACGTCCCGATACGCCAAGGTTTCGTGCGGGCAAAGAAGCTTGCAGATCTCCTCCATTTGCTGTTTGATAATTCCGAATAATACCTATCAACATCCCGGTTAGATCATGATCTTCACCTATCGTACGGTTATAGTTAAGAGCAAACTCTCCATAGGTAGTCGTATTCAATATTTTATTACCTTGATTATAATCTAAATATTCTGTCCCTTCATTTTCATTCAGCAGACTTAATATCGAATTATCAGTTCCCGGTATCTTGACTAAATTATAGTAAAACGGTTTGAAACTTCTCATAACGGAGAAATAAGAGTAGCGTTGCGTGTAAGCCATTAATCTCGCGGACAAACCTTTTGTCAGAAAGTCAAAGTTTTGCTTTAGTTCAAGTTGTACATTAACAGTTGAACTATTGTACTCCTGAAAACCATTTACCATATTAGCATATGGGTTATTATACAAGGTCTTAGTTGTTGGAATATAATTATTACCAAATAACGGATGTGTCGAATAAGGCAAATAAGACGACGGATAGATGGCTGGAAACATCACCGGATTAGACCAAATCGCTTCGCGAAAGACACGTTGACCGCCGTTGATCAAATTACCCCATTTATCATATCCACCTAATGGACCGGTATAATCATCAAATTGAGCAGATGTACGAATAATCCCTGTCGTTGTAGGCGTAATATTAAGCGTGATATTTGAACGTAGCGAGTAATTCTTTAAATTAATATTATTATCAAAACTATTCCCTTGTTCCGTTTTTAAAATCCCTTTATCACTATTTAAAGTACCTGCAACATAGTATTGCGCTAAATTTCCACCACCAGACACGTTAAAATTAAAACGTTGATTATTGGTGTGATCTTTTATTAATTGATCTATCCAATTATTGTTCGGATATAGAAGTGGATCGTCACCATTTTCAGTATGGTCAATTTTATTTTGACTATAAGGAAGTGTACCTCTAGGGTCGCGCGTTAAGACAGCCTCATTGGCCATCTTCATATAAGTAATATTATCTGCAAATTTAAAATTACGCGTGTTGGTCGAGATTGAATTTTCAAATCGTGCATTAAACTTAGCCTTTCCTACAATACCACTTTTTGTATTGACAAGCACAACCCCATTTGCACCTCTAGCTCCATATAATGCTGAAGCTGCGGCATCTTTCAAAACTGAAAACCCGGCAATATCATCTGGCTGCAACCTTGCTAGGGCTGTTGTATTAGATTCCATTCCGTCAATCAGGATCAGTGGATCCTTTTTTCCTGCTCCAAATGATCCAACACCTCTGATGAAAAAAGATGCATTGTCATTTCCGGGCTCACCACTTCGCTGGTAAGCGATCAAACCGGCAACACGCCCCGCCAACATAGAAGTCAAATTGGAAGTGGGACCTTTAATTTCTTTGGGATTGATCGAAGTGATCGAAGCAACCATACTGGTTTTCTTTTGCGTGCCATAGGCAACAACAGTCACTTCATCCAAACTAGAACTCGAAGATGCGAGATAAATGGTTAACCTAGTTTGATTTTCAACTTTAACGGATTTACTTTCAAATCCGACCGAAGTAAATTGCAAAACATCGCCAATATGCGCTTCTTTAATTAAAAATTGCCCTTGCGAATCTGTGGATACTAATGCTTTTTTTCCTTTTATTGCAATGGTAACATTTGAAATTGGCAATTGACTCACACTATCCAGTACGATACCTTTTAATTCAAATGATGGTGATTGACCCCATGCAAGGTTAGAAATGAGTAAGAAAAAAAAGACAATACCTAATCTGTGCCATTTACAGAATTGATGATACAAATAATCGTTCATAATTAGTTATTATTTTATAGTTGGTTTATGAGATGAAGTAGCACAGGAGTCTATACTATTCTATCCTACTACAATAGTATAAACAAATTTTCATATCTCCAAACATTTTTATTTCTTATTACTCTTCGAAAAGGATTTAATTGACTTAAAATGCGACAGGTTTTGGTTGCTATTTTTTATAGGGACATAAAAAACACAGGTATTGAGAAGTAAATAATATTATAAATAATTTACATCGAATCAGAAATACGATCTATTATTTTGATAAGGGGTAATTTGATTTACCCTTATTTTAAGTGAGATCATTGCTCAGAAATAGAATAGCAATAAGATTATTGAGGTCAGTTTATTCAAATTTCAGCTCTGCGTGTTCCCATTGGGAGTACCCGTTGAGCTGTTATCGCAAAAACTTCCTGTTCTTTAGTAACTTCGATTAAAGACAATCCTGTAAACAAACTAAAAGCAGGTAAAAGTGCCGCCGTATCATCAAAGACAAAACAAGGTAATTTTATCCGTTGTCGGGCCTTCCCTTTTAACAAGATACCTGGATGTATATGTCCTGAAAATATAAACTTCCCCCGATCTGGTGCATCTTTTCTATTATGAACAAAACAAAACTCACCCAGTTCATAGTAATCTGAAAACAGTTTTATAGCGAGTTCCTCATAGAATAGAACGGATAATCTTTCATGATTTCCCTTCACTAGAATAATCTCTAATGATGCATACTTCTTTCTCCATTCACGAAATGTTTCCAGATCCAGATTATGATCGTGATGAAACATATCACCTGTTACCAATAAGGTTTTGGGATTATAAACTTCCAATAGTTTATCCAGGCGCAGCATATCGGTATCGGACACCTGTTTAGGAATCTGTAAACCCTCCTTCCTAAAATGTCCGGATTTACCTAAATGAATATCACTGATGACCAGCATGTGATATGCCGGTATATAGAGAGCCCGGTCTTTATCCATGATGATCGTTTTTCCTTTTTTTATAATTCTGTACATCTTAATCCAAGTTTTTAAACACTGCGGCCTTCATCTTTTCAATTCGTGCTTCGAGTTCTTCAGAACTCATGCTCTCCCGCATACTATCCACTTTGATCGGGAAAGAAAATGGAGTAAAACGCTCTGCCCACTTTAAAACGATGGTACTTTGCTGTATTCTATTCAGCGCATGCAACAAACGTGGCTCTTCTAGCTGATAATGAAAATTTTCATCATAAGCCTGACGCAATAAGAGATTTTTGGGATCATAGGATTCAAAAACATCAAAGAACAAAGCGGAAGAAGATTGAATCTGCTTATTCTTTAAATATTTACCGGGATAACCCTGAAATACCAGTCCCGAAATACAGGCAATATCTCTAAACTTTCTCTTTGCCATCTCCGTGGCATTGATACTGGCACTGATATCTGCGCTTAGGTTATCGGGAGAAAAAATGTCATAGACAATGGCATCATCCATCGGTATTTCTTGATCACTCAGCAATTCAAAACCATAATCATTCATCGCTATTGAAAAAGTAATAGGTATCAATCTGGAAATTCGGTAGGCTATAAGTGCCGCCATAACCTCGTGTACCAATCGCCCTTCAAATGGATAAGCAAAAAGATGATATCCTTCTTTCGTATGTATTAATTCTACTAGAAACTCATCCGCCCTAGGTACATGTGTAATCGATTCCTGCAATTCGAATAAGGGTTTCATCACCTTAAGCTCTTCCTCTTTATGTTCTCCGACCAATACCTGACTGTATTTCTGACGCAGGATAGCACCTAAATTAGAACTCAAGGGCAATCTGCCCCCCAGCCAGCTTGGTGTTATGGTTTTTTTATGCTGACTTCTTTTAACAAGCACAAGCATATCTCTGACCATTACAAACTCCAAACTTCTACCTGCGAGATTAAAACGGTCACCCGGTTTTAGTTTTGACACAAAATACTCTTCAACCATACCCACATAACCTCCGGTCATAAATTTAACCTTGAGCATAGCATCGCTCACAATAGTACCTATATGCAAGCGGTGACGCATGGCGATCTGCCTATTGGTTACTTTCCATAAGCCATCTGTTTCGTCGAACACCACTTTGTGAAATTCAGGATAAGCCTGTAGACTTGAGCCTCCTTGTGTAATAAACTGCATACACCAGTCAAACTCTTCAGCCAACAATTCAGAAAAGGCATAGGTATTCTTAACCTCCTCAAAAATTATTTTATTATCAAATCCATTTCCTACAGCTAAAGTTACCAAGTATTGCAACAAAACATCAAAAGGCAAGATAAAAGGTTCTCTACTTTCAATCTGCTGTGTTTTAGCCGCTGTTTTAATCGCAGCGACTTCTAGCAGTTCGAGCGCATGGGTCGGCATAAAATAGATCTTTGACGTTTCAAAGGGTGAGTGTCCACTTCTTCCGGCACGTTGTAAAAAACGTGCTACACCCTTTGGTGACCCTACTTGCACCACAGTATCAACCGGTTTAAAATCCACGCCCAAATCAAGAGATGAGGTACAGATCACAACTTTCAATACTCCCGTATGCAATGCTTCTTCAATCCAGTTGCGTAATTCATAATCTATCGAACCATGATGTATCGCCATCTGACCCGCAAAATCGGGATGGATCTTCAGTAAATGCTGAAACCAGATCTCTGCCTGACTTCGGGTGTTCGTGAAAACCAAGGTCGTTTTGCTCTTTTTGATAACAGGAACTAATTTATCGGCCAATTTTATCCCCAGATGCCCGGCCCAAGGTAACATTTCGATGGTATCAGGGATAATTGATTGAATCTGGATCTTCTTTTCAGTTGCTGCTTTTACAATTATTTTCAACACTTGATGATCAGGTTGCAAAACCGCTAAAGCCTCTTCGAGATTACCGATTGTCGCCGAAATTCCCCAGATGCGAAGCGTCCTGTTTTCCCTAAAACTTACCATACCTTTGATTCGGGATAGCGCCAGCTCAACCATGACACCTCTTTTAGTGCCTAATAATTCATGCCATTCATCTGCAACTATGCAGGTTAGATCATCAAAGATATTATCGTTATTTTTCTGAGCCAGAAGTAAATGTAAGCTTTCTGGTGTGATCAATAATACTTGTGGCATGGCTCGTTTTTGTTTCTGCTTTTCAGATACTGAAGTATCGCCGTTCCGCACGCCGACCCTCCAGTCAACATCAAGCTGAAATAAAGCTTCTTCCATCGCACGTGCCAGATCTTTTGCCAATGAACGTAATGGTGTGATCCAGATTACACGCAAGCCCAATTTCCCTTTTCTTTTACTTCCATTGCCCTCCTCATTCAGATAAGCAATGATGGGTGCCAGAAAGACAGAATAGGTTTTACCAAATCCGGTAGGTGCGTTGACTAAACCACTATATCCCTCCAAGTAAGATGCCCATGTCTCTTCTTGAAAGGGGAATGGTTTTCTTTTTCGGGTTTTCAACCATTTCACAACTTTTTGATAGCCTACCGTTTTTTTCATCTTTCACTATCCCTCATAGTTGATTCTAATAGTATCTGCAGATCTTCCAGCGTATTGATGTCATCTACTTTTTTATCTCTTCTCCAGCGCACAATTCGGGGGAAACGTAGCGCCAGCCCTGCTTTATGACGCTTACTGACTGCTATTCCTTCAAAAGCAATCTCAAATACCAGTTCTGGTTTTACAGTCCGTACAGGGCCAAATTTCTCTATGGCATTTTTGACCACAAAACTATTGACCTCCTTAATCTCTTTATCCGTCAAACCTGAATAAGCTTTCGCGATCGTAATAAACTGATCTCCGTCGCGTACTGCAAAAGTATAGTCTGTAAAAAAATTAGCTCTTCTCCCGCTTCCTTTTTGCGCATAAATCATCACCACATCTATGGTAAAAGGTTCTATTTTCCATTTCCACCAATCTCCTCTCTTTCTACCGCTATGATACAAAGAATCCTGACGTTTCAGCATAATGCCTTCACTATTCAGTTCGCGAGACTTTTTCCGTTCTACAACTAAATTTTCCCAAGAATCAAAAGGAACAATCGGAGCCGTCAAAATTGTCTCCGCTATTGGCAATAACTTGTCGAGCACAGCCCTTCTTTTATGGAGCGGTTCAGCTCTATAATCCATACCGCCATATTCCAATACATCATAGGCATAGAAGGCGACAGGAGCCTCATCCAGTTGTTTTTTATTGATTGTTTTTCTATTGAGCCGTTGCTGTAAAGTACTAAACGATAATACTTCGCCTTCACGTACAGCCAATATTTCACCATCGATTACGGTACCGTTTGGCAGACCAGATAAAGCAACGTGCAATTCTGGAAACTGGTCTGTTACGAGTTCTTCCCCACGTGACCAGATAAATAATTCATCATTCCGCTTAATAATCTGCCCTCTGATTCCATCCCATTTCCACTCTGCCTGCCAATTATCCACCGATCCTAACTCATGGACAGGCACATCGATCGGATATGCCAGACAAAAAGGATAAGGCCAGGAACTATCAATATTAACATGCAAACCACCTATCAAGTCACCAAAAGAAATTTTCTCAGGATCCCATTTTCCCATAATGCTATGCGTGATGTGATTGGTATCCAGACCTGATAATTTTGCAAGCGCGTGAATTAAATTTTTAGATGAGATACCGATACGAAAATTACCTGATATCAGCTTATTAAACACAAATCTCTCTTGCGTACTCAGTTTTTCCCAAGCGTTGAAAACAAATTCCTTTTTATCTTCATTGCTACTATCCGACAAGTTCTTCAACGCCAATATCCATTGATGCAATGGAATATCGGATGTGGATGTAGAAGGAGGCAAAAGCAAAGCAATCGTTTCACTCAAGTCGCCAACATTGTGATAACTTTCTACAAACAACCAGGTGGGTAATCCAGTGATCTCGGTGATCCACTCTTTCAACAAGTTGGTACTGATCGTTCTTTTAGGCTTCTTGCCCGTAAACAAAGCAATAACCCAAATTTTATCGGCATCCTCCGCTTCAGAAAAATAGTCAACCAAAGCAGTTAATTTATCATTAGTTTTATTACTCTGTTCGAGTCTGGAAATTAAACGGCTAAACTTTCTCAAAGATCACCCCCTTTCTCCGCTACCGCTTCTTCATCCTCAATGCCAAATTGTGTTGTCACGGCTTCAGCAGGTATTCCCTGCTCTGTTAAATAGCGGGAAAAGACCGATGTAAAACCATGCGTTACATAAACCTTTTCAGCTTCAGTTGCTTTTATGGCCGTGATCAACCCATTCCAATCGGCATGATCGCTCAGTGCAAATCCCGCATCAGCACTCTGCCATCTTCGATGCGAACGCACCTGCATCCATCCTGAACAGATACCAACAGCAGCACCCTGCAAACTTTTGATCCACTTGCTATCTCGCATGACCGGTGGAACAATTAAAATACCCCCTTGTAGCTCATCCCTGCTCATATCCGCTGTTATTGTTTTATATGGAGGCAATGTAACTCCGGCCTGTTCAATAGCTACATTGAGTCGACCAATACTATTATGCACGTAGATCGGCAGATATCCTGCTAGGTTATGCAATAAACGCTGCGCTTTACCCAAGCTGTAAGCAATAAGCACGGTCGTTTTATTATTTTCTTTATTTTGTGCTGCCCAATGCTTGATATCGTCAAATAGGACATCTTGAGGCAACCAGTTGTATACAGGAAGTCCAAATGTACTTTCAGAAACAAACGTATGGCATTTAATCGGTTCAAAAGCCGTACTAATGCCATCAAATTCTACTTTATAATCTCCAGAAATTACACAGATTTCACCTTTATATTCAAGACGAACCTGAGCAGAGCCAATCACATGTCCAGCAGGATGAAAAGAAATCTGAACACCATTTCTAACAACTTTCTCCCCATATGCCATTGATTCGACAACCAGATCTTCGCTTATACGACATTTGATAATCGCCTTTGTCAAATGGTGGCACAGATAGTATTTATTGCCCCAGCGCACGTGGTCTGCATGTCCATGCGTGGTTACAGCATAATCTACCGGCAACCAGGGGTCTACGTAAAAATCACCTTGTTTACAATAAATACCGCGATTAGTAAAAGTTATCAATCCCATATATTTCTAATAACAAGCATGCCGCGAATTAGTTTACATCGCATATTGATGATCAACTATTCAAACTATTTGTCCACGAAATTGTTTACTAGATATACGATCTACTTAATTTAAGCAAAGAATAATATGGAAATAGAATATGTATTGGAAGAAAAAGGTGGACCAGTTCTAGCGTTAGCTATACATGATGGACATCAGATTGCCCCACAACTATCACCTATCATGAGTCTTTCAGAATCCGAACGATTACGAGAGGAGGATCCTTACACGGGTATGCTGACAGATCTAGATACTAATCGACTGATTATTAAAACCTCTAGATTCCAAGTAGACCTTAATAGACCTATTCAAGATTCCGTATATCTACGCCCTGATCAGGCATGGGGGCTTAATGTATGGAAGCAACCTCCTACTAAGACAATCTTAGCACAACTCAAACAATCTTATCATTATATTCAAAAAGTTCTTTCGGGAATGATTGAAAAAAGCATTCAGCAAAATGGGTATTTTATCATTTATGATATCCATAGTTACAATGCTAAACGATCGGGTCCTGATGAAACAGTCGACACCTACGCAAATCCAGAGATAAATATTGGAACGATCAACAATAAAGGTATTTGGAGGCCTTTGATCGACTCATTTGTAAAATACTTGAAAGAACACAATATAAATGAAAACCAGATCGACGTACGTGAGAACGTCAAATTTTCAGGTGGTTATCTTTCCAAATGGGTCACCAGTAAATATGGTCAGAAAGGATGTGTACTTTCTATTGAGTTTCGTAAAGACTTTATGAATGAATGGACAGGAACTCCTAATCTTGATCATATCGAGTCATTAAAAAAACTATTACGATCTTCTGTATCGTATATCAAAAACAGCTACCAAAGTCACTATGGATCAAAGTAAAGCGATTACGAAAGCAGTTACATCCATCATACAAAATGAGCCCGTTCATATACAGTTTTCGAAAGATAGTAAACTTGTTCTCAAACGCATCATTCCGCTACTTTTGGTTTATCGGATCCCTGCAGAAGGCAAAGATCAGATGATATCCACTTTGGTTAAATCGGAATCTTGTTCTTTAGTAGGCAAATCATCAGATCTGGATTTCAATGCGGTGATCACGCCAATAATAAGACAGCTTATAGATGAATTTGGTGCATGTCAATTGATCGAAATCTGGCAGGATAAAGAGATGGATACAGACGTCGCCATCCATATTTCACAGAAATCAGCACTTCCTATTGCTCAAAAATTTATCAAAGATTTAGAATCGGATGAACAGAATATGTTCTTGTCTACTGCTATAAAAAAAGAGACAAAGTCACCAAAAAATAGAGATATAACTCATATTATCAATCCATTGGCAGAGGAATTTAAACAATTACTTTACATGGGTATTGCACTGAAACCGCATTATAATGATGTCACGACTGGAAAGGTATATCCGCTCATTCTGCGCAATTATCGGGAAATATTTACAAAAAGTTTACGCAAGAGTTTTCTTGAATTTATCAGACTATATACATCATTAAAGGTATCACAGTTCAGGATGCTCAAGACAACTGAACTGCAACCCCTTATTATGGAAATCGATCAGAATTTAGCTTCTGAAAGTCAGAAATTCGACTTTTTGCTCTTAGTCAGTCCTTTAAATACCCGTGAAGCATGGTTACAATTTAAGAAAGATAAATTTTTAAAATCGCCAAAATTTAGATATAGACCCATGCCAATAGATCCGGAGCTGGTGAAACGCAACCTTTATAATCTACGTATTGAAGATATTGATGATCCGACTATCGCTTATCTTTTTAGAGATAAACGTAAGGAACTTGATGCTATGATGACCATGCTGATTGATCGTGGCAATGAAGGCTTTATGCACGGGAGCCTCCAAGTATTCGGAAATGTCAATGACAATTTACTGGAAACCGCCAAGGCTATTCTATTGGTATACGAACAACACAGCAAGAAGCCGGCACCTCCAAAAAAAATGATCAATGCAACCGAATTCGCCAAATTGGCAAAGGAAGAGCTTCATTATCTCAGACAACAATTTCCTTCACTGGAGACCGGCGTCCGGATCCGCGAAGATATCACAGGCATCATGGTCAACCGAGGTGTATTGAACATCAGCAAATATTATGAGGTTGAAGCGAGCAGGGCCATTGCCCTCATACAGCATGAAGTAGGTACCCACATTGTCACCTATTTCAATGGCAAGTCGCAGCCATTTAAACTGTTCAGCCTGGGTGTACCCGGCTATGAGCAGTTGCAGGAAGGACTTGCTGTATTCTCCGAATACATGGTCAACGAGCTTAGCGGAGACCGTCTACGGATTATAGCCGCACGTGTAGTGGCAGTACACCATATGCTAGCAGGGCATAATTTCAGCGATACCTTCTTCTTATTGGTAGATCATTATCATTTCACAGAAGAAATAGCCTTTCATATCTGCACCAGAGTATACCGCGGTGGTGGCTTAACAAAAGATGCTCTTTATCTAAAAGGCCTCATGAGCATCATTACCTATATCCGTGAGGGAAGAGAACTCTCTCCTTTGCTCATTGGTAAAATCCGGGAAGACTATATCCCCATTGTTGAAGAATTAACACAAAGAGGATTATTAAACAATCCGATCCTAAAACCACGCTACCTGGCAGAACCTTATTTACAGAACTTAGAAAAAATCAAATCAGGAGACAATATTTTCAACCTTTCAAATCATTAAAAGCACTTTCCTATATGAAAATCGCATTCATCATCAATCAGACACACAAAGAAAAGGCCAGTTTCACAACAACATTGTTAGCCTACAAAGCGCTCCTACGTGGCCACTCCGTCTATTACATCGGTCTTGCTGATTTTGTTTACCTGGATCAGGATAAAATAGCCGCTCATGCCCGTGCAGTACATCAGATCGATGGTATAGCAGATACCGATCAATTGATTGATAAATTACGGTCTACCGCCAAGGAAAAAATATCGTTACGGGAGCTAGATATTATTTGGCTGCGATTTGACCCCGTTCTTGACATGATCAATAGGCCTTGGGCAGCATCTATGGGATTACAGTTTGCTCAGCTCGCACAAAATCTTGGTGTACGCGTACTTAATAATCCACGTGCTCTCGTTGATGCGGAAAATAAACTTTACCTCGAAAACTTTCCCGAAGAAATCCGTCCCCACACGATCGTGACGCGAAATTACGATGACGTGAAGCGGTTTTTTGAAGAGCAAAACAATAAAATCATCCTGAAACCTTTAAAGGGTTCGGGGGGAAAAAATGTCTTTCTTGTCAATGAGCAGGAAAGTAAAAACCTCAAACAGATTGTTGAGGTGATCTGCCGCGACGGTTATTTAATCGCTCAGGAATATTTGCCCGATGCACAATATGGCGATATCCGTTTTTTCCTACTCAATGGGAAACCACTGCTCGTTAATGGAAAATACGCTAGTGTGCACAGAGTACAATCAGCGGGAGAATTGAGGAGCAATATCCACCAGGGAGCCAAAGCCCAAGTTGCTGAGATCAGCCCCGCACTACTGCAAATGGTACAGAAAGTGGCCGACAAACTGATGCAGGACGGGATGTATTTCGTAGGACTGGATATTATCGGTGACAAAATAATGGAAATCAACGTTTTTAGTCCTGGCGCACTGCTACAGGCATCAGAACTTAATGGTGAAGATTATGCTACTGCTATCATCAAGGATCTGGAAGAAACAACAATCAAAAAATAAGGTAGCACAGCATTCCTATTGAAAAAACGCATCACACGTGATGCCTTGTTTTTTCAATAGGATGTGTACCAAAACGTTCGAATAAATTTATCTCTTTCAATCGTTGTCTTCAAAAATTATTCTATATCTTAAACCCATATTTAATAGCATTCAGAAGAAAACATCACAGTGGAACAGCTCAATCGATTTGATCGCATACTAGCAATATTAATTCAACTTCAATCCAAAAAAACGGTCAAAGCACAAGAACTAGCAAGCCGTTTTGAAGTCAGTTTACGGACCATCTACCGTGACGTTAGAAGCCTGACTGCGGCAGGCATTCCAATCATTGGTGAAGCAGGATTAGGTTACGAACTGGTTGAGGGTTATAAAATTCCTCCAATGATGTTCACAAAAGCAGAAATCACGAGTTTTGTAGCCGCTGAGAAGCTGGTGTTTAAATTTATCGATAAGGAAATGAAAGATCATTTCTCTTCGGCCATCTATAAGCTGAAGGCGATTATACGGAGTTCCGATAAGGATTGGATGGAAACTATTGATAAACATGTGGTCATGAAATCTATTTCGCATAATCAGCTGAGTTCAGCACTTCCCAATACTTTGACGACTCTATTTCAATGCATCGCCCAGAAAAATGTATTGGAAATTAGCTATCAGGCTACCTATCAGCAAGAACCTAGCATACGTGACATAGAACCCATTGGTGTGTTTCATGAAAGTAATTACTGGTACATCTATGCTTTCTGTTTGGTAAGAAACGATTATAGACAGTTCCGTACAGATCGCATCTCTAACATTAGAATATTGGATCAATTACAATTTAAACAACATCCTGATCTTGAACAATATCTCGCAGAACGAGAAAAGGAAGCAAATTTTACGCGCGTAGTACTTCATGTCGATCCACAATTTGCGCATTATCTACATTGGGAACGTAAATATTTTGGTTTTAAAAAAGAAAGCCTGAATGATGGTATGGTCGAAATGGTATTTGATGTCAAAAATGCTGACATGGGATTCGCACGCTGGTATATGATGTTCGGTGACCGTGCAGACATTATTAGCCCCCAATCTTTAAAAGACACGGTAAGGTCCTTACTGAAATCTCAGGCAGAACGACTGGCATAAAAAAACCTCCAGAGAGCAGCTTGCTCCCTGGAGGTCTTAAGTTTTAGCGGTATTAACGCTCCCAAAAGAATGGAGGCTCAATGCCCAAACTTCTCAGATAAACATATCCTTGCGCTCGGTGATGAATCTCATTATCGATAAAATATAAAATATTTTCAATGACAGGAAATTCATACTGACCGAACAAATTAAATGTCTCGTGAAAATTTTCTTCTTTAAGTTGCGCCCATAATTGCTTAAGCTCTTCCGTATGCTGATCCCACACTTCTAAAATGGCGGCCTTGCTTGTATACTTATTTGCTTCAGCATATGCTTCCACCTGTCTATTGACTATGCCCGTTAAACCGGGAACAGCAATCGATATCAGTTCATTTGCCAATTCACCAAATGTACGCATACCCGGCACAGCATAAGTGAAAAGCTCTGCTTCAGGAAACTTCTCGATCGTTCTTCTAGTCAGGTTTCTATGACCTAACCAATGTTTCAATAATTCTTCTTTGGTAATAACTGCTGCTGTATTCATATCGCTTTATTTTTAATTGATAAATCAAAATTACAAGCAATAGTGACAGCCTATTGTCAGCAGTAAAAAATTATTTTGGCATTATTTTATAAGTCGGATCATTTTCAGAAGCCTCAATCTCTACCGGACTGTTTGCTTTCCTCATGATGGCTTTACAATCCTCGCTCAGATGGCGTAAGCGAAGTGTTTTAGATTGACTCTGATATTTATATCCAAGTTTATTAACGGCATCTATAGCGCTCATATCTGTAATCTTACTTTCCTTAAAATCAACGATCACAAGATCAGGGTCTTCATTGACTTCAAATTTCTCTAAAAATCCAGCTACTGACCCAAAAAATAGCGGACCATAAATTTCATACACCTTATTTCCGGCTTCATCAATCGTTTTTCGCGCTCGAATACGTTTTGCATTATCCCAAGCAAATACAAGTGCCGAAATTACCACACCGACCAGTACAGCTAAAGCCAAGTTGTGCAACACAATCGTAATTAGTGCGACAAGCATACCGACGATTACATCAGACTTCGGCATCTTAGTGATAATACGGAAAGAAATCCATTGAAAAGTTCCTATAGCCACCACCATCATTACCCCCACTAAAGCAGCCATCGGTATCTGTTCAATAAAAGGAGAAGCAATCAGGATGATCGTCAATATTGTGAGGGCACCGATAATACCGGAAAGTCGTGAACGGGACCCTGCATTAATATTAACTAGCGTTTGTGCCACCATAGCACAGCCTCCCATCCCTCCAAAAAATCCATTTACCAGATTCGCCGTTCCCTGCGCCATAGCTTCTTTATTAGCGTTTCCTTTCGTATTTGTCAGTTCATCGACCATTGATAGGGTCAAAAGCGACTCAATCATCCCCACAGAGCCCATAACCAGCGCAAATGGAAAGATAATAGTTAGTGTCTCCCAAGTAAAGGGTACAGAAGGAATATGAAATGCCGGTAAGTTTCCTTTAACAGAAGCGATATCGCCCACTGTTTTGGTATCGATCTTAAAAATATACACGAGTAAGAAGGTGGCCAATATGGCTACTAATGATGCTGGAATCGCTTTAGAAATCTTAGGGAATAGATAGACCACTAATGCTGCAAATAAAGTAAGCCCTAACATAATATAGGCTGAAGCACCCGACAACCAATGTGTTACTCCTGAAGAATCTACAGTCTTAAACTGCTCGACCTGAGACATAAAAATAATTACAGCTAAACCATTAAGAAAGCCATACATCACGGGTTGCGGAATCAGTCGGACGAACTTTCCAAATTTGAAAGCTCCTACCATAAACTGCAAAATACCTGCCAGTACAACAGTAGCAAACAAATATTCAACACCATGCATGCTGATCAACGCTATGAGTGTGACGACAGTTGCTCCTGCACCGCCAGAAATCATTCCCGGTCTCCCACCCAAAATAGCCGTGACCAAGCCCATTATAAACGCGGCATAGAGACCCGTCAAAGGAGAAAGACCAGCTAGTATAGCAAATGACAATGATTCTGGAATCATGGTCATCGCCACAGTCAATCCTGCCAAAATCTCTACTCTATAGTTTATTTTACCATGTGGATTTAAATATCGAAGTATTGCGCTCATTGAACTTATTTTTTGCAAAAATACACAAGCATCCGCAGATCCTTGTGTATTTTATATTCTTTTTCATTAGCATTGAAACTGCAACAAGAGCATGATGCATTTGAATCAAAAAATAGTAGCGCAAATGATTAGCTGTTAAATCGCATCCTACGAAAATCTTTACTGACGATGCATTCCCGAAAGCATATTTTTCCAGAGAGATGGATTATCCGTCTGTATAATCCTAACATAAGGGTATTTTTTCAGGAAGATCTCGTAAACAGTACTTCCTTCATGAAGAGCTTTTTCATCTGTATCGCCCAACGTATTCATCCACAAAATAACACCCTGATCTTTAAGCTTTACTAATTCATTATAATTATCGAAAGACTCATCAATATGAATTACGGAAGTCCGTTTGGATTTTAGTATCTCATGCAGATCCTTCATACTCCGTGCACGAGGAAAAAGAGTGATACGAGGATTGAGCTTATAAAACTTTTCGATAAGTCGGTGATCGTATAAAAAGAACAAAACTTCATCTTCCATATTTTCTGCAGCAATCAATTCAAAAGTTTTTGCCACATATTTTTCGTTTTCTTCCTTAAAATCTATATCCAATATAATTTTACCTCTACATAAGCGTAGTACTTCCTTAAGCGTTGGAATATGACAGTTAGAGGCAGCACCTGCTGGAGTATCCCGTAAATACAAGGTTTGTATTTCAGCATAGGTCAGCTGACTCACTTTTCCTTTACCTGTTGTTGTGCGATCTACCGTTGCATCATGCATCAAGATCAACACACCATCTTTGGTACTGCGAATATCGATTTCAACAACAGAAACTCCTAACCTGATCGCCTCCAAAATGGAGGCGATTGAATTCTCAGGAAATTCCTTATGTGCCCCACGGTGAGCAGCAATATGCTGTTCTTTTTCCGACAGCTTGGTCAGTAACCGATCAGATTGACCATAAGCAACTGAAAACAAAACACTTGAAACGATTAACAGAACCCGAAAAATAGTTAATACATGTATCATGTTATTTGTGAGTTAGTTCAAATGAGTCAAATAATTGTCCATTCAATTTATAACTTGAAAAGATAAGTTTACTGTCCGTAACCCGAATAACTTGGTAGAGCTGCGTCTGCGCACCTGACACTTCCATCCAACGTTCCGAATCGGAACCATACATCTTTGGTCCTGCTACAGAAAGGAGATATACCGGACGAACTTTACCAGCTGTTCCTCGTGCATAGGTATGATCATGTCCCTGCAAAACCAAGTCTACGCCATATTTTTCAAAAATAGGTCTAAAACGTTCTCGAAGAATGGTATTGTCTCTATTCTTTGCAGTTGAATAAACCGGATGGTGCATCACCACAATATTCCATTTGGCTTTTGAAGATGCCAAAACCTCTGTTAACCATTGTTCCTGTTTTTTAGCAGCAATAGAATCCAGCATGATCAATTGCGAATTTAAAGAGATCATGCGCACATCTTGATAATCTAAATAATAGACCGCATCTTGCATTCCCTTTGGTCCATTTTTAGGAAGATTAAAATGCTTTTTCCAATGCGGATCTAAGACCAGCTGCTCCATAGAGTCTCTGCGGTATTCGTGATTGCCTGGTGTGGGTACAGCAGGTATCATCTGATGGATAAATCCAGCTCCTTCATGCCATTCCCCCCATTCGCTATCGTTGTTTGAACGGTTTATCAAATCGCCAGCATGGACAATAAAACGTGCATTAGGCTCCTGTTGAAAAGCTTTTCTAATAGATCGGGACCATTTCGAGCGTAAATCATTCTGCGCATCGCCCAGGTAAATAAATGAAAAATCACCCTTTACATCAGCCGTACGAAACTGATTCCACGCACTCCAATTTGTGCCATCTCCTACGCGATAGGTGTAGATTGTACCAGGCTTTAGGCCTTGAAACGAAACCTGTCCATAGTTATCCGCAGTCTGACCTTCAATTTTCAATGGACTCGTTACACCTAATACTGTCTGTGCAGATTTCTCTAGATCAGGGCTGCTATGCTCCTCTACAACCTGCCCCACAGCTTTAGTCTCAGAACCATTTATCCGCCAACTTACAGATTGTGTCGTTGATGGTTGATCTGACCAAGTCAACGTGATACGATCAGGATATAGGCCTCGATCGTTCGTTTGTGCTGTTCCTGTATATAGGGCACAGCACAGACTCAAGGATAAAATTAAATTCTTTAAAATCATTTCATCAATATTAATGGTGTACATATAAAATTACCATGGCCTGTTCGTTCCTTGTAACAACCAAGATTTAGACCATGCACTATTTTCATTATCTGCTTGTGAGTAGGCCGTTTTTTCAATTCTAGCCAATGCTTCTGTTGCATTTTTTTGATTCACACTCATTTCATTCTGCATGTATGGAATACGTAATGGTAATTGAGAACGAATCGCAGCAGGCCCAGCTTTCAATTGCGGATAGCCCGTCCTTCTGTAGTCAAACCAAGCCTGCGTTGCTGTTGACCAGTTAGAAATCCATTTCTGCTCCATAATCTGTGCTTGGGTGTTATTAAAGGCGACACCAGGCTGTTGGATATATACGTTATACGCATCTTCTTTGCCCCAGGTAGCGAGCGAATTGCGTACGCCCTGCTCATAATAGGCCTTTGCAGACTCTGGCAATGCCCATCCCTTCCATGCCGCTTCAGCTAATATAAAACTCACTTCAGATGCCGACAGTAGTCGAGCTTTCAGTATTCCCCCCTTAGCTGCTTTATAGCTATCATTGAGGTAAGAAACATGCGGATTCACCGACGTTTGTCCAGGGCTCGGATTGAGATTATAAGCCGATGGATTTTTAGAACCACTGGGTGGTAACCCTACATATTGAGCATCCACATCCACCGCAATACCTTTCACCACATCGGGCGAAACAATGCGTACACCGTTCACAATTTTATCAGTTCCACTTGGTTCAGTCGTACGAACCTCAATCGGGATTTCCACCTTTTTGGCCCAAACTGCAATGCGTGGATCATGAAGAGCTTGCAAGCGATCAACAAGTGTTGCACACATTTTCATCCGGCGAAAATTACTCCCACTTGCATCATAAACGGTATTCGAAGGCCAAGAATCTGATGCATTATTTCCCATAAAACTCATCAAAACCTCATCTTCTGCAGATGTAATTATGGGGAAATCAGCCGGATGAGCTAGCATATTTTCTATTCCTTGCTTAGCAAATGTATTTTCTTTTTCAGCGATTCGCATGTAGTAACGCAACGCCAATGAGTTCGCAAAACGACGCCATTTTGCGACATTACCCACAAAATAGATATCTGCACTTGCCAAAACATCATAACGGCCATTTGGTTTTGAAAATAGGGTATTTGCCTGTTTCAGTTCTTCAATTATTCCTTTGTAGATCACGTCTTGTCGATCAAACTTTGGGAAGTTGTACTGCACTCCGCCCTGTTCAGCTTTCAACGCATCGGTATAAGGGGCATCGCCCCACAAATCTGTGATCAAGCCAAACAGATAAGCGCGCATGACCAGTGAAACTCCATGATGAAAATCAAGCCCCAATTCTTCAGACCGGCGACGCATCAATTCATTATCGCGTAAGAATCCATAATAAGCATCCCAACTTAATATCCCCCCAGTCCACTCATAATCATTGTGCGAATCAAACCAGGCATCCAGTTGGGTGTATTGAACTACACCACCTAGATCAGTAAAACTGAGATCATTATATTTACTTCCTACACCAGCAAGTATAGTAGGTAAAAGTAAATTTGGATTTGCGTCTTCCTCACTAACACCATTGGGATTGATATTGATTTCCGTGAGATCTTTACAGCTCCACAAGCAAAAACTTATGGCGGATACAAATAATGCTATTTTTATAATTTTAAAATAATTGTTCATTGTTGGCTATATATTAAAATGTGATATTAACTTTAAATCCGATAGGCATAGCCCAAGGAGTCACGTTGTAACGCTCTATCCCCTGCTTAAAACCGACTCCGACCTCAGATTGAAATGCCATTTCTGGATCAATTCCGACCTTAGCCTTTGTCCATAAAAGTAAATTACGCGTATAGACCCCTACACTTCCACCATCGATACCCATACGGGTAAGCCATTTTCCTTTCAAATCATAACTGAAAGACAGTTCTCTTAATTTGATAAATGATGCGTCAAATGTGGCTGCATTCATAAAATCCCAAGGATAATTGTCTGAATAAGCGATATACTTTGTCCCCTCACCTCCGAGATTTTCCTTATATCCTTTGATATTACCCTGAGCATCGTATTCAGCAATAACTCCTGGATTGAATACGCCGAAGTTTCCAACATTTCCACCCACATTGACAGGATAGCCCCCATATTCATCACCTGGCCCTCCAACAATAGGATAACGATTGCCTTGTACACGAACCAGGTCATTTTCAATCAAATAATTCCGTAATGACTCCCCTGTTAATCCCTTAGGGTTTATTAACTGATCCAAAAATCGTTGTGTAGTCAGGTTCGATTCAAAATATCGGTAAGTTTGAGACATAAATTTACCACCAAAACGCAGATCAGCGGCAAGGTGCATTGTCCATTTTTTATAACGCAGTGAGGACTGGATACCCATACTGAAATCAGGATTAAAATTGCCGATCTTATTACGGCTATTATTAATACGTACAGCCTGCCAAGAACCATTTTTATCTAAAATAGGATAACCGTTATAGGGAGATGATGGATCTTCAACAGTCACGAGTTTAGAGTCGTACAGATCACCTATCTCTTCCCCTACATAGGTACGTGCTCCACCTCGACCATCTGTCCAGAAAGTATGAAATTCAACACCTTCCGAGAGCTCATTGATACGTGTGCGATTACGTGACCAGTTAGCACCTAAATCCCAGGTCCAGTTTTCCTTTTCAATGGGACGTCCAGACAATGCCAGTTCTATTCCCTTACTACTCAGTAGTCCCGCATTAATATTCCTCGAACTAAATCCGCTCGAGCTCGGTAATGTCGTAGAAATGATCTGATTTTTATTGTCTAGCGTATAATAGGTCCCTTCAAATTTTAATCTGTTTTTCCAGATTCCGAGATCAGTACCAACCTCGTAAGAAGTAGCCTGTTCTGGCTTAAGATTGGGTAAAAGAAGCTTTCCAGAACGTGTGATACGCAACACATCACCCCAGCTTCCGGGATTACTCAGCACATTAAACAAATTGTAGCTTCCGGTATCATTTCCTACACGGGCGATACCACCCCGCAACTTGAAGAGACTCACAGCCGTTGGCAACGTAAAAACACGGTCGGCCAATACGCTCAGGGATGCCGACGGATAGAAGTAAGAACGATTGGCGGCGGGTAAAGTACTTGACCAATCATTTCGACCTGTCAAATCCAGGTATACCATATCCCGATAACTAAGATTGATCAACCCATAAACGCTATTGACAGCACGCTCTGAAAGACTACTTGCAAAATCCAAGTTCAGCGGACTGATATTGGAAAGACTGTACAAACCGGGAGTGGTTAGGCCAGCACCATTCTTAGAGGCATTTTGTACCGAATTTGATTTAGAATAACGGAGATTACCACCAAGCGATCCTGTTGCATGAAAGTCGCCTACCTTTTTATTATAAGTAGTCAGAAAATCAATATTCTGTTCCATATTCATCAGATTGACAATACCATAGGCACCTCGTGGTTCATTGGTATAGCTATAGGGTATTTTAGTCTCCCGATTCTCCCAGTACACATCTGTCGCATAGCGCACCATCATATTCCAATCCTTCCGAATGTTCCAATCCAAGCGCAAATTTCCGAATACACGATCGCGCACAAAACCATTATTGACACCGTAGGCTAAAAAATAAGGGTTATTAAAATTTCCAATTGACTGCGAGCGTTGCTGTAACCCTTCCTGTCCAGGCATCCAATAATCTTTCAGATCCAAGATATTGATGTGAGGTGCGACTTCATATGCCGCCTGCAAAGGATTTGTTCCGCGATTGGTAGCCGGACGATTATTTGAATTGTTTCGACTCGCATCCAGAGACATTCCCAATGAAAGATTATGCCGTAGACGCATCGTTGCATTAATATTTAACGTATTTCTAAACAAATCGGCGTTAGGTACAATACCTCTATTGTTCATATTAGAATAAGAAAAACGATAATCGAGTCGCTCACTGCGATTAGCCAACGAAATGCCATTGGTACTCGTTATTCCAGTCTGTACAAAATTTTTAATATTATTCGGGTAAGACTTTAGTTCTGTCGGGATCTGATTTCCATCGGCATCACGTGGACTATTCCATTGGATGGCCTTATACCCTTTATCCAAAGCAGGCCCCACCATATAACTGGATTCCTCTTCAATCTTCAGATCGCCGGCAAGATCTCCAGGTTTCCAGGGCATGGTACCACTTGCAAATTTGTTATGCAAGTCAATGTAATGATAAGGAATATCGAAAACGGTATTGCTGGTCACGTTTATCGTCATTTTCTCCGCATTCTTACCGTTCTTGGTTGTGATCAAAACAACGCCATTACCAGCTCGCGATCCATACAGAGCCGCGGCACTGGGTCCTTTTAAAACAGAAATATTTTCAATATCTTCTGGATTGATATTGGATATCGCATTGCCATAATCGACCTTATTATCATCACCAATCTGGCCGATATTGTTAAGCTGATTCATGATCGGCACCCCATCAACGACAAATAGAGGCTGATTATCGGTACTTAAAGATGAAGCACCACGAATCACCATACTCACCGAGGAACCTGTAGGACCCGTGGCACTGATCGTAACCCCCGGAACCTTTCCTGCCATCGCAATCATAAAATTATCATTGTTCACCCGATTCAGATCTTCCCCCTTCACTGTACCTACAGCATACCCAAGTGAACGGTCCTGCCGTTTGATTCCCAGAGCTGTGACGACCACTTCTCCCAGTTCATTTTTATTTTCTTCTAAAATGACAGACTGTACCCCAGTAGAATTGGCATCTATCTTTAGCGCACTTATTTCCTTGGTTCCATAAGAAATATGGCTAACCAAGATGTTATAAGTACCCGCCGGAACTTTCAATTGAGTATCTCCCTTAGCATTGGTCAGCACACTTTGACCGTTAGATCTAATTTTAATAGATGCTCCAGCAATTGGCTTGAGTGCATTATCGCTGACATGCAGACGCAAATTAAAGGTCTGCTGCACTTCTTCGGTCACCAAAACAACAGCACCGTTTACCTTTTTTGACTGGATATTGGTATTTCTCAGAATATAGCGCAATACTTCTTCAAAGCTTGCATTTTGAAAAGTGCGCTCTTTTACCAGGACTTTCTCCAATTGTAAAACTTGCTTGTCATAACCGATACCGAGACCAGTTTGCTGCGATAGAAGCATGAGCGCCTGCGAAGCATTACCTGCTTTTAGATGGATATTGATTCCTTCTGATTTAACTTGCCTGCTATGGGCATGAATTGAAGTTGCTGTAACTTCAGAGATAAATACAAATGAGCTGAAAGCTAATGCAGCAGCCAATGTGCTGAGCTTCGTAATTTTATACATATATTTGCATTAATGTTTATCATTTAACATGAATTAAGGGTGCTCACTGGTCGATTTTGCGGTTTGCCAGATGAGCACTTTTCTATTGAGAAACTCCCCCCGTTTCCCAACTTTAACTGTTTTAAGTTTAGTGATGTAGTATTATTTCATTTCCTTCCCTCCTAAAATTAATTTGGTGAATATGACAGATCATATGAAGAAGCTGATCGACCGATTTTACCTGCGGTAAAAGCAGTGAATAGCTAAAACGATCTGTATACAAGCTGTCACTGCGTAAGATCAAGCCATAACGGTTGTAAATAAGTTCCTGCAATTCCTGAAAATTAGCGCCAGACATTAAAATACCTCCACGTGTCCAGATATCGGCATGATCAGCATTAGTATCAAACAGTTTACAGCTCCCCAGATTTTTTTCATATTGTAAACTTTTTCCTGCTGTAAGCACGTGTAATGATGGATTTATCTTGCTCCCGACACGCACACGTCCCGTTTTAACAGCAATGGTAATATTTTTTGATTGCTCGGAATTATTGACATTAAAAGAAGTACCGAGCACAGCAATGGTCAATGCTCCCGTTTCGATAGAAAACGGATGTAGTGTATCGCGCTGCACATTAAAAAAGGCTTCTCCTTGATCCAGATAAATTTTTCGGCTTTGCAGATACTCCTGTTCATGATAGCGAACCTGAGTATTTCCATTTAGCATTATGGTGGAATGATCTGGAAGTTGTAACTCCATTTGTTCACCTGGGCGCGTCGAAATCTGTGTGAACACAATTGAAGCCGCCGTGGTATCTTGACGGAAAGGCTGCGACCTTTGATAGAGTAGCAAACCTGAAACACCGAATATCAAAACTGAAGCTGCAATAGAAATCCAGCGGAGCCGTACCACGCGCGCCTGTTTTTTAGTTGCTTGAATGGCAGGAGGAAATGCCGCGAATATCGCTTCCTTTACTTTGGTTTTATGCTGTTCATCTGTAAAAGGATCTATTGTACCAGAAGACACCTCATCATACCAGCTATCGACGTTCTTTTTTTCCTCATCAGATAGTTTATCTGCCAGGTAACGCTGTATTATATTTTTAAACTCTTCTAAATTCACTTGTGTGCTGTTGTTTTACTTACTACAGGTGAAGAGGTTCAAAATACTTTAAGAAACTGTTTTCTTTAGGTTAAGAAATTATGAAATAGATAGGTGCTCGCTAAAACGAGTAAAATATCATCATGGTCGGCGAATCGTTGCGTCAGATCTTGCTTCAATATTTTCTTTGCTTCATACAGATGATTTTTGACCGTCTGCTCTGCAATACTCAGTTTTTGAGCAATCTGTTGAATGGAGTAATTATCATTTCTCAAAAGATATACAGCCTGCATGGTTTTGGGTAACCTGGCTACAGAGCGATCTACTATATTTTCTAGTTCCTGGTATTGCGCATGTGTATTATCGCTCAAGGCTGTAAACTTATCCATCCGGTACAACATCTTTTCCATGATGTTTTCGCGTACTTTCTCTGTTGCATAATGATTTAAGATCCTATTCTTTATTGCCTTAAAAAAATAAGGTTTTAACGATTCGTAATCCTCCTTAAGCAGGTGGCGTTTTTCCCAAATCTGAATAAATACTTCCTGAACAATATCTTTTGAAATCGCTTCATCCTGCAAATGCCGGTAAGCTACTGTATATAACTCTTCCCAGTAAGAATCAAAAAAATAGGTAAACGCTCGCGGATCTCCATTTTTAAATCGAGACAAATAAAAGATTTCCTTCTTGTTTTGGGTAGACATGACCTGACAAAGATAGCTCGAAGATATTACGCCAATATTAATTTACCATCAACCTTACGATACGCTTATGGGAATAGCCTCAGGATAGTGTAAATAACTCAAGACTTATTCCCATATAAGATTAAGCCTGATCAGAATGAACAGTCCACAATATTTACAAACGTAAGCCTTTCCAGAAAGGAAGCAAAGAGATACCAACCTGCACAAAAGGTACTGCTTGATGTTTGTTTTTGATGAAATAATCGTTAGGCTTAGCACTTCCCTCCCTTATCCTGGAGTTGACCGCATAGTTAACACCGGTACTCAGACTGGCAACAGCTTTTTTAGTCAAGCGATATTCTGCCATCAATCCGGATTTTATTTCTAGATTTGAAAACGTATAGTCATTGGTCAATGTCGTTTGTTGGTCAGAAAATTTAAAGAAAGAATTACTGCCCTGCAGTTCATTAAAGAAGGTAAAGGAAGTACGCTCTTTCACTGCTTTTCGCAAAGCTAATCGATATGGAAGATCAATCATCAAATCCATATTTAAATTTTCAAATCTTCTAAAATAATTCAGCATCAAAAAGAAAGGAACAGGACTTGCGGGATCTAAAACCAGAACAGCACCTGCCGTCAACCTCGAATTGGCTGTTTGGCGTAAAACAAAATTCGCCATTCCTGTGAATGTAAGTTGTGCCCTAGACATCGAAGGATCAAATATTCCACTTAAATGGGCCATATAATTGACCGGTCTGCCAAAAAGTGAATCTTTATGCATATAGGTCAGCGCAGCAGACATCATCGGGATATAAGTTCTTTGATCATATACCACATGTGCTGCATCATAATTTCTAACATCATGCAAATCATAAAATTGATGGATAACACCCAAGCTCCCTATCAAATTATCATTGGCACGTTGCATAATCGGGACATTCATATTGATATATGTTCGGGAGGTTCGAAATTTACCTTCAAAAATCCTATTTCCATGCATAGCAGAGGTAATTTGGCCAAATGCATTTTCTTCATGGGTGATGGTAAACTGGCGTAATTTTGGATACATTAATGCGGCATGCTCTGCCATAGCAATTCCTTTTAGAGAATCTGATAGAGTTGCTTGGTCCGTACTTCGTATATCCTGAGCGAAAAGATCTGTCAGAAATAGAAACGAAACCAGAAGGGATAAAGAAATTTTGAACATCATTTTTTTTTTGCTTAGAAATCGGTCACTTTAAACTAAGTTTACCGATGCGAAGATATTCCAAGGCTAAAAAAAACAGGAGTAGTTTGCAGGTGAAGCGTTCAAATTAAGTATTAAGGCAATCAAAAGTGAAGATGAATTTTCTTGCCAAATCAGTTTCTAAATTCCTATCTATAATTATACAGGACTAGCCTGCAGCCATTTTAAAAATTGAGGTGATTTTTCCCTGCTTATGGTGATAATATCATCATGCTTGATCGAGACATGAATCGACATTTTGCGAGACAACAAACTGGAAGCATGCACTATAGCCGATCTGGCGATCAGGTATTGCCTATTTGCACGGAAAAATAGATCTCCAAGTAATTCCTCTAATTCATCGAGACTCATATTCGGATAATATCTTTTATGATCAAAAGTATAAAGCGTCAGCACTTCATTTTTAAGACAAAACAACGCGATATCAGAAATCCGGATTGGTATGACTGTATCTTTATAGTGGATGAGCAAGGATGAAATTTTTGGTCTCACGGTCTCAAATATATCCTTCATTTTTTCATACTGCCGACCGATTTCGGTTTCATTTGCTCGGGTCAGTTCATTGTATTTGGTCAATGCAGCAGCTACAGACTCTTCAGTAAACGGCTTCAGCACATAGCCGATACCATTTACCTGAAAGGCATGCAGCGCATACTCGTCATAGGCCGTGCAAAATATAACAGGGACTTTAACCTGTTTCAAAATTTCAAAACTCAATCCATCCCCCAAGCGGATATCGCTGAATATCAACGCGGGGTCGGGTTGGTGACTAAAATACGTAAGGCCTTCCTTTACAGATCTGATCACCGCCACGATCTCTATATCCGGATCAATTTCTATTAATGTCTGTTCCAGATCCTTAGCTGTAATTCTTTCATCTTCTATAATAACGATCTTCATGGCTGCAACAATTTTAAATGTACATTGAAAAATTTCCCATCTGCAGTTATCTTCATCCCTTGTTCATCACCTAGTAATCGGTACCGTTCTTTAATGTTGAACAGGCCATTTCCTGTTGATGGCTCCCTTTGTCCATGTGCTTGCATATTATTAGAAACAATAACAAAACCATCAGAAGTAAAAATTCGGATCATAATTGGACTATCTTCTGTAAAATCGTTATGCTTTAAAGCATTTTCGATTAAGGGCTGTAATGAAAAATAAGGTAAGTATAAAGATTTGCGGATCTGGTCCGAAATATTGATCTCATAAATTAAAGAAGTTCCAAACCTTATTTTTTGCATATGCAGATAGCTGAGACTAAATGCAATTTCATCTGCCACAAAGGCCAGTTGCGCTTTTGGGTTTGTAATAGAAGAACGTAGAAAAGTTGCTAAATGCACCAGGTATGTTTCTCCTACTTTAGTATCTTCCTTATACAATGATTTAACAGTAGCCAATGCATTGAATAAAAAATGAGGTTGTATCTGCTGTCTTAATAGTAGATTAGTCGCTTCACTAACATTGGCTTGTAATTGCAATTTCTCGATCGCATCCAATGAACTTTGGTACTGAAAGATAAACAGGTTTTGAATCAAAAGAACAATCGTGTTAAAAAGAAAAATAGCGAGATAAGCCATTACGTAAGCCCGCAATTCTCCACCGGCACTCTCCCAGCCATTCCCAGTTAACAAAAAATAGAGACCTATGACTAAGTTCCACGATATGATAGTCCAAAGATAGCTCGACATATAAAATAAGGCCCGTCCAAATTTGATCTGTTTTTTATTTCTGAAAAGTAAAGTTCTAATCAACAAAAGATTACCAAAGCTAACGGAGAAAGTAAAAACAATCCCTTGAATAAATCGGTATAAAATGTCGGTGGTATCATGTTTAACGGCCACCAAAAAAATCATGATCAGTGTAGCAATTAAGATACTGATGATTATATTTAGACGAATAAGACCTTTTAGAGGTAACCGATATAATGACATTTGAACTTTTTTTTAGCTTTTAGATTTATTAAAATTTGATTACTTTCTTCTCACTTTTGCTTAGTTCAAAAATACAATTATATCTGTGCGATAAATCAATTATTTATGCGAGGCGCTCATATTTGGCCGTGAACCGTCAACGTTTCAACCCTCAATTTGTCCGTTTCTGCATTTTTTCACATCAAAAAAAGAACGTAATATTTTATATTTGGTTATCAAAATATGCAATAATTATGGTACAGATATTTAAAACAAATGTAACAAACAAAAAAGAAGCAAAACTTCTAGCTGTCATTCTTTCCAAAGAAAATCCTGATTATAATATTAACTTCGATCTTGATGACTGCGACAATATCTTACGGATCGAGAATGTAGAAATTAAAAACCACTGCATCATCACCTGCCTTCAAGAATTGGGCTATACTTGTGAGATCTTAAATTAAATGGTTTCCTTGAAATCAACTACACTTAAGGTTCATAATCACTTAAAAACAATCATACTGTCATCATAATTTAAATTTTATACTCCTAAAAAACTCAGAACAATAAAGAACACATGGTTCGAGATAGCATATTATTGAGCTTCACATGTTTTGAACCATCCGATACGCAAACGATAAAGGTATTTCGTACTCTTCCTTGGGCATAATACTTATTGAAACCCCATGCGTGTACTTGTTTTTTACTGGCCAAAATCTTTTCTTTAATTCCGGTCAACATAATTTTGTCATAGTCACATCCAATATCCAAAAAGGTATATAAAATTGCAGCTTCATTAGAAAGAAACTTCTTGATTCACTATAGTTAGTATTGAGTATATTGCCAATCATCGTTTTATCGAATATACGCCATAAGTATCCACAAAGTAAACACCCAATGGAAGCAGTCTTAAAGAACAATACCAATAAAGATTTTCCGACATGACGCGATAGATAACAGGTGAGATAAAAACAAGAGGATTAAGCGTCAAAATAATTTTAAATAATTCCGCTTAAGATCACTTAAAGTACTACAACTTTGAATAATATATTTATTTCCAGTTATAATTGAACGAATTATATCACAAATTAAAAACACTTAATATGAGCAGTATATCCTAACCATAGGAAATTATGGAATTAGATGGCTCAATTTTTGATTTCTTAGGGGAAATCTATTATTAAAACAGATAATTTTATTACAAAAAAACAATTACATGAAGAACTCCTTTAAATCACTATTTACCAAACTTTGTACACTCTTTCTGATATTTTCTGTCCTACAATCCTGTTCTGAAACTCCAGATAAATTCTTTGGTGTAGCGATTTTAAATACCAATACCATATCAGATTTTGGAACGCCCAGATTAGCAAAACAGCTTAATGACAATACGATTGAGTACCCTGACATCCCCTCAAGTAAAAAGAAAGGAGATGAGGCATCAATTGTTGTTCAGAATAAAATTCTTTACTTGGAAAAAGTCCTTAAGGATCTAAATGCACTATCAACTAATACTGATGATAGAGAAGAAATCAAAAAACAAGCTATTGCTCTTTATGAATTTGTATTACCGGTATATAAAAATGAGTATACAACCTATGCAAAATTATGCGACACGAAAGCTCCCCAGCAACAAAAAGATGAAATTATAACATCAATTGAGAAAAAATACAACGTTGAGTTTGAAAGGCGTCTCATGTCACTAACAGCGCTTGGAAAAGAATTTGCAACCGAAAATAACCTGAATGTAAAGTGGGATTAAGTTCAGTCAATTCAACTATAATTAATGTAGGGCATCATATTACAAAAGAAATCCAACAGAAGTTACAAACTTCAGAATCTCTATTAATATTCAAAATCTATCAAAATGATTTATAAAGGCTGGGGGTTTATTGCCCTTCTTATTCCTGTATGTGCAATATTGGTTGGTATTTATTTTTTTGGAACCAATGGAAATTCAAGTCTGCAACTTTTCCTATACAGTCTACTTGCTTCGACACCGATACTGTTTATTCTTGGTATAATAATGAATAAGAATGCGCGCCACGAGATGTGGTTCATTCCTGTGCAATATTGGGGAATCATTTGGGCGGTTATAGCGCTTGTATTACTTGCACTAAAAAACATGAACATCATTTAAACACAATAAACCCCGCACTATATCGGGGGTTTTACCAAAGAAAGTGCAATCCTGGGATTGCACTTTCTTTCTGAAGAAATCATATTGTCATAAAGAGCCCCGGAAGTACTCTTTATGTATTTAAAATTAAAATATCATTATAGGATATACATCATTCGCTTTTTTTATCGCATTATATTCTCTAATATAATTGGAGAATAAATCATAGTGCAGCTTTTCTTCATTTTCAAGTTTTGCAGCAAGTTTTGGTTCATCAGCAATCATTTTTGCTAAATTAAGATAACGATTTTTCTTCGACATCTTACCTATAAGTAAACCTGAAATTTTCAATTCTGCAATTTCACCAGTGGAACGTTTCAATGCGTAATAATAATTACTTGATGTTGAAAAACCATTCATCATCTTACCGTTAGCACCCATTATCATACCGCCACCACTTTGTTTTCTAAAGTTATAAACTATAATATCACCATCATGCAGTATTTCCGTAAAGAGCGGTTTCTTTTTCAATTTAACCTTTTCCTTGATGACATACATTTTTGGGTCAGAATCTCTAATTTTCTCAATCCCCACTTCAATGAATGAAGTTGCATAATGCTTCTCTTTTTTATGATTATAGATACGGTAAAGCTGTGGCGGATAATAAGTTTTCTTTTCACTGTCAACAAGCATTTTGACATTATTGCTTTTTACTGAACCAATTTCACCATAAATCGTATCCCCTTTCATCGTGATCACATAATCTTTCAATTCTTGAGCTCTAACTTGGTGCGTCGTTATCATCCCTGCAAATAATGAGAGGAAGAACATTATTTTTTTCATAAATTAATAATAGATAATTAGTCGCAAATGTAATAATAATACTATTTCCCAAAGAAGACTTATTTCAACCATGGAATGCTAGGCTGAAGTTGCAACAGATTTATCAATTGTGGTATTGAAAATAAAGAAACCAATTTAGTGTTTATCTAAAAGAAAGAGAATAAAACACCCTAAACCAACCTGATATACTAAAGAATATATTTGAAAATTAGGTTCCGCACCTACCGTCCAAATATATTCTTATTAGAAATGATAAAGTAATCACGAACCTAAATTAGAATTTAGGTTTTTTAATGTTGATCCATGTTTTATTCGGTTCTTTAATAAGGTCTCCCGGCAATATTCTATTCAGTATAAAATCCTCCTCCTTAACAACATATGAAGTGGGGCTTTCAGACTCTGGAACATAAACCATTTTGAAGATTGCATCAGGATCTGAACAACTAATATCAGATTCTACGACTTGGATATCATTGCTAGCCAACCAGGCAGCAAGCTCCTCATTGTCAAACTGTCTGATATAATTAACTTCTGTATCAAAATTCTTTAGTTCGATCGCAGCCAGTTCCGGAAAAAAAGTGGTCAGATAACTCTCATACGCTTTTCTATCATTCTTTCTCAAAGCATAATTTTTGACAATGAGACGATGGGGATTATATTCAAAGTTGAAATCATTGGGATTTTCAACAAACCCATAATGCTTATCATAAGCGATAATACGGGTGTCCATATTTAATTTATCTTCTTCCATAATTATACTTTAGAGTATTAACAATTAAAAACACCATATTGTTCAAGAGAAATCGTTGAAGTTAACGCCTTAACTTGAGATACAACCATTGACAAGCTGCTATTTTTCACTCCCCTACAATTACAAACTTAATTTCATGGTCTTGTGATTTTTAAAGAAATCAATTGCTATATTTATATAGCTTATAATACCTATTATATATCAAGTAACATGTTTAACTATAAGAACCTGCTCTATATTATTTCACTTGTTATATTCTTTAGTTGTCATGGACATCATGCAATTAACTCTAAAGATCCAGCAGAAATCATAGAGAAAAAAGAACAGTTATCATTAAACAAAGACTATTCAACACTTGGAGAGCTGATTTACACGATTAATTTTCAAGTAAAAACAGATAATGTAAATGATTATGAAGATGGTTTCATTCCTTGGATACAGTTAGAAAAACCCGATGCTGACATGGCCAATCTTCATAATAAAGATGAAATTGTACTGAACAACTCTTCAGTAGAAATACTTATAGACTATCCCTTAAACAAGGAATATAAGTTCACGATAACATCAGAAAAGGGTTTTACCAGAGAACAGTTATTACATGCAATCAGTAAACAATATTACATCCTCTATGAGGAAGAAGAAAATAGTGCTACGGTGAAAACGGTTCCATTAGAGAAAAGAACGACCATGTACAATCGAAATGAAACAGATGGTAAATACGGAATATGGGGGCATGATATAGCAGATTTAGTTCTTTCCAGCATTTTAGTCTACAGATCAAATAATGGAAAAACAATACTTGCACTTCAGATTGAATCCTAAATCAGTACTGCGAACTATTGACCTATGGCATAAAAATCATAAATAAAAATATCATTTTTGACAGCAATGCATAAATTGAAACGATCACCTTCCCAACATAAATGTAAAAAGCTCCTTTGATCAATTAAAATAAACATATATATGGACAAAAAAATAATATTACTTTTAGCAAGTTACATTTTAGGGTTTTCAAATTCATATGCACAGGTGACTTCATTTAACATTGACAGCACCAAATTCAAAAAAGAGGTAGCATTGGAATTGGATTCGATCTTCTTTAAAGATCAAGAATATCGAAAACAGTATATACAACTTGCTAGAAATGGTGCTGATAAAAATGAATTAGCCATTGCATCCAATAATATTCGAATTGCCGATTCGCTCAATCTGATAACAGTTACAAAAATACTTGACCATGATGGCTGGATGGGACCACAGGACATCGGTATGTTTGCCAGTCAAGGTCTATTTTTAGTTATTCAGCATGCAAATTTAACTATTCAGGAAAAGTATCTACCAATAGTCGAGGAGGCTGAAAAGAACGGTAAAACCCTTTCTAGTAATTTGGCCATCTTAAAAGATAGAATTGCCGTCCGAAAAGGCCAAGAACAGCCGTACGGAAGTCAGGGATTTACCGACAAAAAGACTAAGAAAAATTTTATTTATCCAATTATGGACATTAATAATCTTGACAAAAGAAGAGCTGCTATGGGACTTCCACCCATGGTAGAATATGTACCTGGATGGAATATAGAAAAGTACAATACGGATTTACCTGAGATAAAAGAAGCTATAAAAAAAATGAAACAGTAACCCCGAAATCCTCACGTTCATGAAGAACTGCATTTTTCCTAATAAGATTAAGTTCAGTTGAGCACACAAAAGCCACTTCTTTATAAAGAAGTGGCTTTTATCAATTAAGTCTTTAGAATTATTAATAGACAAAAAAAAACTTAAATATTTAGCGAATACGTGACCTTAATGAGTCCTCCCGTTTAGCATCCCAGTAGCCACAGTCAAGCTCTATAAATACCGAGGTGTAAGGTTGTAATGATTCCGTCTTAAGAACAACCACTTTAAACAGTTTTGATGCCTCATCTATTTTTTTGAATATCGCTTCGTGTGGAATATCCTGAACAGTATATTTACTCCAGAGGGCTTTAACCTCCTTTTTATACTTATCTACACCTTTTACTAAACCCTCATCCAGATAATTGAGTTCTGCATCCTGATAAATAATCGGTTTGATATGAGCTTGCATCTGAAATATACTGTCCATTTCGCGCAGCACATCCATCATTTCTGCTCCAGTATTGATCATCACAATATCCGAATTATTAGGTGCTGGGTAGGCCTTATCAACAATCAAAATCCAGTTCCGATGTCCCAATAAAGGCAGCTGCTCTTCCAACCTTTGTTGCCAATCCTTATTGTTTACGCTTCCCTTTTGCTGAACACTGGCGGGTTGACAAGCGACTAAAGAAAGTATCAGCAGCAATACCATTATAGTTCTCAATCTTCTTATCATGACCAGCTAATCTGAAGTAAATCCCCCTTGTTCAGTTGCAGTTCCTTCTGAAATGTTACCGTTAATTTATCCGAAGCATCCTCTACTCTCGACAATTTTAGGGGTTTATTATTTAGAACTGCTTTTAGTCGATCCTTTTGCACAGGCTCATTTCTGACCTTACCTATCGAAAACTTCTGCAGCTGTAAATTTCCATAAGCCACAGACAGCTGACTTGTCTGTTCAGTATCTTGTTGAATCTGTTCATAACTTCCCCATGCTTCTGCTGTTGTGAAAGGGCTTTTGAACTTTTCTGGCAATACCTTCGGTGCAAAAGCCAAGTATTTATTAGGACCATGATACGCATATCCACAAGCATTCACAAATGTACCATAGCTTGCCATGGCACGGGCATAATGATCACTACATTCTATTTCATTAAATGGATTCCGCTTTGCAGCATGGTAACGGTCGTGAATGACCCGGGTCAAAACTAAGCTCTCCTCCACCATACCTTCTGCCATCATATGCGCGGCTACCTGATGTTCAAATCCGCTCATACATTCATGAAAATAACCCAATTGCCAGGTTTCATTTTCCCCATAAGCTTTCGCTTCATTTTTAGGGTTGGTATTCATCACCATCCCCCCCTCTCCGGCAAGAGCATAGGGCCGGCCATTCAAATGCGTTTTGATATAAGGACCTAAATCCATTGTAAAGTTGTACTTCCATAAAGCACGTAAAGCCGCCAATGTCTGTTTTTGATCATTGATACGGGGCATCCCCAATTGAAAAGTCCATGCCTGTCCATACACCTGATCAATATGGCAAGTGTTGTAAGAACCCAGATTTTTACGGCCAGATTCTGTATTGGGACGATGAATATAATAATCACCATTAAAGAGTTCTTTATCCATATTCACGGAGCCTTTCTTGACATAATCGTAACACAATTTTGCAAAACTCCTGTCTCCCATTTCCGTAGCCATTGCCCCTCCAGCTTGTACAGCAGCCAGACAAAGACCTACAATCCATGATATCTCACCTTCCCAAACCGCATCGAGCGTATTTTCCATAGGTGTATCGGTCATACCGTCGCCGTTCTTGTCTTGATCAATAATAAACTGGATCGCTTTTTTTAAATTAGCCCAATTTCTCTTCAAAAAAACATTGTCGCTAGACATCTGATGATCCCGGTAAAAACGAAGTACAACACCTGCCTGCCCATCTATAGCAGGACGGCTTTCATATTCGGCTCTAAAAATAATCGCCCCAGTCTCTGGTTTAAAGGCAATGTCTAGATCCGTGACCTCACGCAGATTACGCTCCAGCTCCGGAAATATACGTCCCATGGCCTGTCCGTACTGCCAGACGTGTGTGCAGGTTCCTGCACAAGCACCGATACCTTCCCAGCCCCAAAAACGGCCCGTTGCGAACCGATACGTATTGGCTGTAGCCAAAGTTCCGATATTAACAAAAGTGCGATCCAGGAACCAGTACGGAAGCGTCGAGTCATTCCACGTATCAGCCCATAATAATGTGTTTTCGTCCAGTTTATTTCTCTCCTGATTATAATACTCCAGTACATGATAAGCATTACTAAACTTTGTTCCGTACCAATAACCGTTCTGCGCATCTTTAATTCTTTCCTTCAGCTTAGGATGAACATTGTTAAAATGCCAACTTATCGCATAAGAGATTTTAACCTTTGTAGCAGCAGGTATCTTTCTTTTAACAGTAAGACTCCCAACCTGCAACTCATTAAAACCGATATTGCTAGACCCTGCTTCACTGATTAGATCAGCAGGGTTTATAGGCCATTCTTTAATTTGCGCTACAGCAATCGCATCACTGTGCTGGCACGATATGGCCATAGAGCCATAATCACTGGCTAAAAGATCTTTCTCCGGAACCTGTTGACATTCGAAAAATAACGCTTTCCCATCAATAAGATCTTTCGAAACCGACACTTTACGGACAGATGAAAGGTCTTTTCTATTCTTATGAACCCCATTTTCTAGCCAGCCACTAATCAATACATCCAATGGTTGATCAGTTTTATTAACGACTTCAACATGCAGCGCAGTCATAGGCAGTGAAGAATTTTCGATATCCAACGGAATAAAAGGAGAATAAGCCGTAAGCTTTACATCAACCGGAAAATCAGCACTACTGTAAGTCACTGTACACGTCGGGTACGAGGGTTCAAATACAATTTCGTCCCAATGGTTTTCGCGGAGCTCTTTTATCAACTGCTTACCTTTATAATACACAGAGATTGCAAATCCCTGTTCCAGTACGCGTAGATTATCTGCAATAGCCGGCTCAATATAAGCAGAACCATCTCTTGGACGAATCCGGACCTGTTCTTTACCGTTGTTCCATAGCACTATTTTCGGTTCTACACCTTCCTTCATACCATCGTAAGATTCGTTGTAAATCTGCCACAGCCACAACCGGCCGTCCCCTCCGATATACACAGTACCAGTATGAAGTCCTCCAATAGGCATACCGATATATTTGAGCTCATTTTTACTTTTAAAGTACTTGATTTTTTCTCCACGCTCATATAGTGAAGCTAGCCATTGGGGATCTATAGCCTTATCGGCTTCAATATTATGAATTGGTTGTTCCCATGCAAAAATACTGCGGGACCATGCCGGAAACTGTGTCGCCAAAACACCCAAGCTGATTAAACTTGAATTCCTTAAAAAATTTCTTCTGTTCATTATTTACGGTTTATCATGCCTTATTACCATCCTGGGTTCTGAGGCAGTAGGTTTTTATTTTTGTCAATTGAACTCTGTGGCACTGGCCATAAGTAGTGTTTACTCTTTTCAAATTTTCGGTTTTGAGCAAGAAATCTCGGTTTAGTCCAGTCACCGATCAGATCATTCTGATTACTGTTGATACCCTCTGCATTTTTATTCAGTACATCTTCCGCAATTTTCCAGCGTAATATGTCAAAATATCGCTTATGTTCTGCAACAAACTCATGCCGTCTTTCTTCCCGAATCAATTTACGCATAACAGCCTGATCTGACAAATCACTATTGCTTAACAAAGGTAGGCCTGCCCTCTTTCTAATCTGATCAATCATGGTTTTGATCTGCAGATCACCAGGTTTAAACTCATTCAATGACTCAGCAATGATCAGTAAGGTTTCAGCATAGCGATAAATAGGCCAATTGGCAAAACCAGCATCTGTTTTAACATACTCCGGTTCGTTAAACTTCAGGTACATATACCCCGTAATTCCCCCGCCCTCACTGTTGATTTTTTCACCCATATTGTAAGCTGGGTGAGGTTGGTAAGCCGCATATTTGCCATTTGGACGCAATACAGGTTCACCCGGTAACATAAATGTTTTTTTCAACCTTTTATCCCTATTTTCCCAAGGTTTTGCCGGATCATATAAATTGGAACTGCGAATGTCTTTACCATCGGTACAGAGATAAGAATCAACCAGTTCGCGGGTCGGACAAAAACTTGCCCAACCATTTCCTGTTATCCCCGTTCCTGCCGGAGAAGCCAGTACTGGTAACATATGGGTTATTTTATCTTCCACGTACTGTCTTGCCAAGATTACTTCAGTCGTATTGAGATTGTTGGCCTGCTTAAACACCTCCGCATAATCGTCGACTAAACCATATCCCATTTTTAAAACTTCGGATGCCGCCTCATAGGCCTGTTTCCACAACTGTGAATCTGCAGCTCCTTCATGATATTGTTTGATACTGGCTTGATGTAAATAGATATTTGCTTTTAACATGTAGGCTGCTCCCTTGTTGATTCTTCCCAAGTTTGCTCCAGTATAATGCTCCGGTAAATGATCGATAGCATAAACCACATTTTCAAGAGCATAGTCCAACACCAGGTTTTTATCTGTCCGCGGTAATGCACTTTCATCAAGATTGATCGGTTCATCTTTGATCAATGGGATATTACCGTAATGTTGCACCATTCTAAAATAACGCAATGCTAAAATAAACCGAGCCTCCGCTTCAAGTCTATTTTTTAGATCTTGCGTAAAAGACATTTTACTTAAATGTTGCAAATAATAAAGACATTTCCGAATATCATCATATCTCCACTCCTCCTGAACGTAAGCAGTCGCCGCATTATGATTACCCATACTGATATACCCGAGGCCACCTTCACCCCAAGCATTGGTCATAACAGAGTTATCGCTTTGACAATCACGCCAAAAGTCCCGTTCGCCAGGTAATGCTGTATATACTGCATTAAGCCCCACCAAGGCATCATTTTCTGTTTTCCAAAAGTTTTTTTCTGCAGCCTCAGATAATGGATCTCTATCCAAAAACTTTTCACAGTTGCTAAAAAGCACCGGAATAGATGCACAGATTATTATTTTGCTTATAAAATTAAATTTCATGATAGTATATTTTTAAAGGCAATGAAACAGCATGCAGTACTTGTTTTCATGTTATACGGACAAGCATTTCATGCTTTTTTAAAAGTTAAGATTAACACCAAATGAAAACGTTCTGGATAGAGGATAATAACTTCCCTCTGGATCAAACCCAGGATATGCAGTGATCGTTGCCAGATTCTGTCCCGACAGATATAACCGAAGTCCGTTGAGTTTCCAATTATCCATAAGACGTTTGGGAAACGTATATCCCACCTGCACATTCTGAATCTTGAGATAGTCGGCCTTTCTTAACCAATAGTCAGAATACTGCTGATCGTTAGAAGTATTTTGTAAGGACAATCTTGGATAACTCGCATCGGTATTCGTTGTTGTCCAATTATCCAGATGCATAGGCCTTGCATTCTGTGTTAGAAAAAATGCCCAGCCTTCATAACCGCTGATGTAACGTACATTTTGTAATGTTCCATAAAAATTAGCCATCATATCCAGATTTCTCCATCCCAAACTGATATTCATACCAAATCGAATACTGGGCTTGTCCCGCAAAATCACACGATCCTCCCCATTGATTACGCCATCATGATTTTGATCTTGATAACGGATGTTCCCTGGAAAAACATTTGTTCCCTGCGATGCGCTGTTCTGAATTTCATCTTCAGATTGAAATAGTCCGATAGCTTGATATCCATAAGGAAGATTGAAGGTATGCCCGACCTCGGTATAGGTTGAGGAACCAATCCAAGGTCCTGTTCCTGCTAAATCCCGGACTTTATTCTTGGAAAAAGAAGTATTAAAGTCCACGGCCCAGTTCCAATCATTTTTGTGATCCTTGTATCCAACCAAAACTTCTAAACCAGAGCTCTTCAGTTTCAACAGGTTGTCTAAAGGTCCTGTTAAACCAAATTCTGAAGGTACTGGAGGAGCATACAAGATCTTATCCCTATTATTTAGAAAATAATCAATACTGAAATTGATTGTCTTGGCGATTCCCAGATCCAGACCAAAATTAGTCTGTTTCGATTCTTCCCAACTGATATTGGGATTGATCGACACATTGTTCCATGCCCCCGGAACAACCAAACCATTAAACCCGTACATCGCAGGCTCATAGGCCAACACAGCAGCAGTTGCATAGTTACCCACCTTTTCTGCATCACCCAATATTCCCCAAGAACCTCTTAATTTTAAAGAGGAAATTAAATCCCAATGAAAAAAATCTTCCTGATGGATATTCCATCCGGCTGAAAAAGAAGGAAAAATACCCCAACGATAACCTTTTGCAAATCGTGATGAACCATCACCTCTTATATTTGCCTGCAAAAGATAGCGACCTTTATAATCATAATTTAAACGTCCAAATAACGATTGAATGGCTACATCTTTAGCCTGTCCTGCAGATCTCATATTTATTTGACTACCACTGTTAAGCACATCGACTTCTCCAAAAGGGAGATTCTCTCTAAATGCGGAAAATTCTGATGTATTAAAATATTCCTGTGAAAATCCACCTAACAATTTGATGGAATGATCACCAACTTTCTTGTTATAATCTACTGTAAATTGGAGCATATTTCGGTAGTTATTACTCACTCCTTCCGTCAAGCCTGTTGTTCTATTCTGCACAGAAGCGACCTCCCCCTTATCATTGTAAAGATTATAAGTCAAGACCCGATCTTTACTCCAATTATCATAGGTGTAACGTGAAAAATTCCCTTTAAACTCGAGATCTTGAATCGGTCTAAATACCACTTCAAAAATGCCCATCAGCTCCTTATACTTTTGTTTATTATAACCAGCTTCCTGTACACCCGCAATTGGATTATTCGCAATAGCAGAACCTGTTCCATACTGACCAAATGAATTTTTGATAAAATTTATCGGTGCTATACGCGTAGCTTGACTTTGCCAGGATTCAACTCCTCCCTGGGGTGTATTGATATAAGTTTCTGTATATTGAATATTAGCTCGCGCAGTTAATTTATCCGAAAGTTTAAATGTCATATCGGGTTTAAGGATCACACGGTTGTAATTATTATTCGGTAACGTCCCATTCTGATAATCGTGCGATGCCGAAAATCTATATTTCATTTTTTCTGTATTCCCGGAAAAAGCCAGATAGTTATTGGTGATCAAAGTATTACGTTTATAAATCTCTTCGTACCATTTTACATCTGCATATTTTCCATTTTTAAGATCTTCCAATCCTTTCTGGCCATAAAGAGGTGTCTTACCATCATTAGCCAAAGCTTGATCCCACAGCCTCATAAAATCTTCAGAGCCTACAAAATCAATCTGAAATTGTGGCGATTGTATACCTACTGAACTATTCAGTTCTATCCTTAATTTATCCAACTCCTGACCACTTTTGGTCGTAATCAGGATCACCCCATTCGCGGCACGAGAGCCATATATCGATGCCGAAGCGGCGTCTTTCAATACAGAAACACTTTCGATATCATTAGGATTGAGCGTATTGATATTTCCTGGCACACCATCAATCAAAATCAATGCGCCAGAACTTCCTCCAATAGTGGATGTCCCCCGAATATTAATGGTAGCACCACTACCGACTGCTCCACTTCCTTTACTTATATTGAGCCCCGGGACAGTTCCAGCCAACAACTCCTGTACATTCGTGACGGGTTTAGATTTTAATGCTTTTCCAACATTTACCACACCAACCGATCCAGTAAGATCCGATTTCTTCTGTGTACCATATCCCACAACAACAACTTCGTCCAGATTATTAACAACACTCTGTAATGTAATCGTCAGATTTCCACTCTGAGGAATCGTCACCACCTGTGTTTCATAACCGATGAAACTAATCTGTAATTTATCCCCTTCAACAGCATTAATTTCGAATGTCCCCGATTCATCCGAATGCGTCGCAACTTCACTATCCATTTTCTTAATCGTTACACCAGCAAGTGTGCCTCCTTGACCATCTTTCACCACGCCCTTTACCTTCTTCTCTTGTGACGTTTTAAGCAACTCAACCTCTTTATAGACAATATGCCGTTTTGATATTGCTTTTGACGCTATTATATACTGATTGCTAGATATTTTTTCAGCTTTCAGATTTATGCGAGCTAATAAAATATGAAGATCTTTCAATCTTATCGAAGCACTGTCAAAATTTTCTATTGATTGATTTTTAAGCACCTGATCAGCATATACAAAATAGATTTTTTCCCGTTTTGAAATCAGGGATAAAAGCTCATCTAACTTCATCGTACTGACTTTGCCGCTATTATTAAGCTGTTCACTGATGACGATTATATTCGTTTCACTAAACATGCCTGCAGCACGGGCTGTATGCGGACTAAGCACAAGAAGGCCAGGCCACATCAAGACGAATTGTTTGGTCCAGTTGCGGTTCATAATTTGATTTTGAGATTTATGGTTTTATTGATTATTTTTTTTAAAGATTATTTGGTCATTTTCCTTAACAATTTCAATGTTATAAATACTGCTTATAGAGCGGTAAAGATTTTCCTGGTCCCGAACATCAATCTCGCCACTCATCGTTAAGCCCTGTATTTCCTTTGGTAGATTATTTACAATATCTACGCCTTGTGTGATTTCTAACCAGGTTACAATTTCATGCAGGCTCGTATTATTCAATTGCAACACGCCCGTATGCCAAGCATTCATGAGAACCGCTTTAATCGGCACCAATTTCAATTCATTTCCTTCACTTTTGACCACTTGTCCAGGTGCCATGATGACCTTTTTATCAAACTGATCAACTGATACACGACCTTCATCCAGAGCAATTAACTTGACATGTTTATTATTGATCATGTTGAAACGCGTTCCAAGAACTTTCACCTCAAATCCATCTCCTCTAACTGTAAACGGTACCCGAACTTTATCTTTTAATTTTTTTGCAACATGTAGATAAGCTTCTCCCTCAAGCTCAAGATGTCTACCATGTTCATCTTCGCGATATTTAATCTGACTACCCTTATTTAAGATGACCCGACTGCCATCCGGAAGTGATACAGAACGTTGGTCAATTGCAGAAACGATTGCAATAGTATCAACAGATTTATAATCCAAAGGCATATTGAACCATAGCGAAAGCGATAATATAGCGAAGATCATTGCTGCATATGGAATCCAACTGCTAACCATCCGCTTCAAGAATGAAGTTCGAGATACGGGTGAATCCGAATATTCAACAAAGTCATCAACGGCCGACCAAACCTCTGATGCATACGCATCGCCATTAAACACGGATTGCTCAAAATACTGCAGCTCATACAAAGTTCTAGCTAAGTAAGAAACAGGTCTATACGCTAGCCGTTCGGCAAACCATTGCTCCCATTCATCTTGTTCGACAAATTCGGAACGTGCTAATAGTTTACAGAATTCCTGATTTTCATACAAATCATGCAAAAGCTCATCTTCTTCAGGTAGTTTCATTTAAGTCATTTAGGTTCTTCTCAATATTTGTACATCGTACTATTAAAAGACACAAGATCTCAAACTTTACCCCACCCAATCATTAAAAAAAAACATATCACACTGATTATCAAGCAAAAATAATTCAGCGCATCAGATAACAGATCGAAATCATATAAATTCTTATATTTGGTTGGCTGATAAAAGAAGCTTAAGCATCTATTTTTAATGAAACTACTAGAACACGATAATCATGAGTGGAATAATTTCTGTGCGGGAAACCGTACATCATTTAAAGTGATCTATGAGAATTATTTCAACAGTTTATTTCTGTATGGTTTACGCTTTACAGACAATCATGAGGTTATTAAAGATATCATCCAGAACCTGTTTTTTAAATTATGGGAAAACAGAAAGTCACTTCAGGATATTAAGCAACCACGCAGTTATCTGCACCGGGCCTTGCGTAACCTTCTCCTAAATAGTCAGCGCGACTCCAAACAGTACCTACATGAGCCTATTGACGAAGAGCATTATTCATTTCAATTGGATTTACCTATAGAATCTACCATTATTCGTGAAGAAGAACGATTGGAAATTCATAAACAGTTGAAAGACGCTTTCCGTCATCTTACCTCAAAACAAAAGGAAATGCTGTACCTAAAATATGTGAAACAGCTTTCATTTAAAGAAATTGCCGAAATTTTGGAAATTTCAATAAAAGGTACTTATAAGCTACACCAAAGAGCTATACAATCATTAAGAGCACAACTTGGTCAGATAGGAAATTCCCTTTTTTCCCTTATTGTATTGTACTTTCAGATCGTAAAATGATTTACTAAAATTCGATGAACATATATTATTAAATAAACGTAAAAGGTTTATATAGATTTTAAAATCGCATTCCTTGCCCATTTATTAGCAGTACAATTTTACCTAACGTCCACAAGCTTAGTAACAAGACACGATTTAAGAAATAAGAAAGTTATTTTGATGGAAAAATGATAAAAACCTTTCAGTTTGGAGTATACCTCTGAAATAGAAAAAGGAGATACTATTTGTATCTCCTTTTTCTATCATAAGCCATTTGAACTTATTTAAATCTCAACAGATTAATATGTTTACAATAAAACGTTCAAATCAGTTATATATAAAATCATGTCAGGAACAAACTTTAAATTTTCCGCTGTTAAGAATTATTTTTGACAACATCAACCATGTGATCCAGATCAAACGGTTTTTCGATATAGTCATCAGCTTTACAATCTTTTGCTGTTTGAGGCAAATCATATGATGTTGAAGTAAGCACGGCCGATAAATCCTCTGTTTCTGGATCACTTTTCAACTCTTCTATCACTTTCGTACCTTTCTTCCCTCCCCTAATATGCTCATCTACTACCACAACATCGGGTTCGATCTTGTCGATATTTTCAATGGGTTCGGTTGTTAATGATGAAGTAACATCAAAGCCCTCATCCGTCAAAACTTCATCCATGATTTCAAGGATATCTTCATCATCCTGAATAAGCACAACCTTTTTTTTCATATTTCCAACAATTTTGACACAAATATATAGATATAAAATTAATATTCTAATGACCTAATCAACACCTTTTAAACATGATAACAAATTGACAATCAATAAAATGTATAGTTAAATTTATATCACAAAAGTTTAACATAAACACACTAGTAGGATAATTAGAAAACTTTTTATAGAGCCATCAACATCTCGCGTTCTATTGTCAAGTAACAATTATAAACATTCTAATCTATTTACCACATCGAAAAATCTGGTTTAGTTAAAGCCGGAAGTACCTGGTCTCTAATTTCATGTTCAATGCCCTCCATTTAATAGATTCAAATGCATACAACATCTTACTGTTATCAGCACTGTATGCTCGCATTACAAAAATATATTGATCATACTATTTTAAATTGTAGGTAGCTTATAACCATTATGGTAGGATGCCGATATTAATTTATCTGCATCTGCAGTTCCAAAAGACCAGGTTTCTTGGTTCCAATAAATCTTCTTTCCCGTACGATAGGCAATGTTCCCCATTTGCGAAAATATCGCGATTGCAGCCCCATCCTCCACAGGACAGTTCAAAGTCGATGAATCTCTGCTTTTCACTGCTTCAATAAAATTAACCGCATGCAGATTCAAACCGTCATCAACTGAACGCTGAAAAGCAATGCCATCCATGCGACCCTTTTCAGGAATGACCTCCCAACCGCTTCGGTTAAGCACTAAAGTACCATTGTTTCCAATAAAAGCCACGCCATGATCCTTTCCATAAGGACCACCGTCAATACCTGTAGCATGCTCCCATTGCACATTAAAACCCTCAAACTCATATACCGTGGTTAGCGTATCTGGAGTTTCGGCTGCATCTTGAGGATAAGCAAACTTCCCTCCAGATGCCATAATTGAAATCGGTTTAGTCGCCTTCATCCCTAGCAGTGCATAATCAAGCATATGAACACCCCAATCTGTCATTAAGCCACCAGCATAATCCCAATACCACCTAAAATCAAAATGAAATCTATTCGGATTAAAAGAATGTTTCTTTGCAGGACCCAACCACAAGTCATAATTCACACCTGCTGGAACCGGCCCATCAGGTTTAACAGGAATACTTTTCATCCAACCTTGGTATGCCCAAGCTTTTACCAAGCGGATCTTACCCAGCTTTCCGGAATGCACAAATGCTACTGCATCTCGAAAATGTTGTTGACTGCGTTGCCACTGCCCTACCTGAACAATGGATTTACTTTTCTTTACTGCATCCACCATCGCCCTGCATTCAGCGATCGAATTACCCAATGGTTTCTCAACATAAACATCTTTCCCCGCCTGGCAAGCTTCTATCATCTGTAAACAATGCCAATGATCAGGCGTACCGATAACCACGACATCCACATCTTTACTTTTTAATAAATCACGGTAGTTGTTAAAACCTTTTACCGAAATACCTCTTCCTTCAAGCTCTTTTATCCGCTTCTGTAAAACATTGTTGTCCACATCACAAAGTGCTGTACAGACAACATCTGGATGTTTAAGGATCGCATTCAAATCAGACCATCCCATACCGTTAATACCAATGGCACCAACACGAATTTTTTGAGTTGCACCCACTGAAGCATATAGCTTAGGAAATATAGAAGTTAGACCAGCTATTGTAACGACAGCTGTCGAGTTCTTAATAAATTTTCTTCTTGATGTGTTAGTCATAATTGTTTAAAATTTGTTGGTTAATTTGGTTGATCGAGCGATAATACAAAGGGTGTGCATCATTCTAGTTTATTTGTCTTAAAGACATTTAATACATAAAGAACCATATTTTATTCCAAAAAAACAAAAAAAATAGCAAATTGAAATATATCAATTGTATTCCCCATATTTCCTGCACCCTCAAAACCAATACTTTATCAGTTGCTATATCAATAAGACCAACCGCATAGAATCGGTATCCTGCATGCATGGCTATATGAAGCTCTATAGTCCATGATGTAATTGGCCTGGAGCACATAAAAATGCTATTTTCAGATAGTTTGATAATAGAATTTCAAGCTTTGAAATGTGATTATTGTACCCTGATTTCTTTGATATTAAACATTTTTTAACTATCTTAACAAAACACTCAACAATTATCAGTTTCAAATTAAATTTCTGATAAATAAAATGTAAAAGTTATGATATTAAAAGAACAATTACAGAAAATCGCCAATGTAAAAAGTAATCCTTGTGTAACCATCTCGCTGAATACGCATCGTACTCACCCGGATAACCTCACAGATGCAGTTTCCTTGAAGAATTTACTTAAAGAAGCCGAAGATAGATTAACAACAACGTTTGATAAAAAAACAATAGTCCCCCTATTGGAAAAAATACAAACGATAACTACGCAGATCGATCTCAATTATAATCTGGACAGTCTCCATATTTTTCTATCTAATGATACCGAAGAAATAATAAAATCAGCATGGGAAACAAGTCGTGAAGGCGTACATATCTCCGAAAGATTCGCTGTTCGCTCACTTATCAAATCCTATAATAGAAGTACAAACTATTTGCTGATGTTACTATCACAAAGTGGTGTACAAATTTATGAAGCCGTAAATGATAGCATAGTTACTGAAATAAAGAATGATGACTTTCCCTTTCCGGAGAATACGCTTCAGGTGGCCAACGCAGATCAAGCCAGTAATGCCCGGAAAGTAGATAATATGGTGCGTGAATATTTAAATACCGTCGATAAGGCATTCGTAAAACTGCATCACGATACCGGATTGGCTTGTGTGGTCATCAGTACAGAAGATAATTATGTCAAATTACAAGAAGTAGCTGATATACCAGCGGCCTATATTGGACATGCTCCAATAAATTATAATCACGTTGCTCCTCATGAAATTGTAAAGCAATCTTGGGAGATTATTGAAACATTACAAAAGCAGCAACGTACCGACGCCATCAGTCAGATGAAAGAAGCCGTAGGAACAGGTAAAGTACTGACGGATTTGCAAGAAATCTATCAAGCTTCCCTGGATGGTCGCGGGGAACTTCTAATTATTAATAATGATTTTTCGCAGCCTGTAGTCATGACAGACGAAAGAACATTTGATCTCGTTGACGATGCGAACCAAGAAGATGCCATAGATGATATTGTTAGCAATATCGCTTGGGAAGTACTGTCTAAAAAAGGTCGCGTTGTATTTACAACTCAGACCGACCTAGCTGATTTAGGTGAGATCGCATTGCAAGTCAGGTATTAATAAGTGAGAACTATTAATACGATGTAAACAATTAAGGAAGTGCGGGATAATATATTCCGCACTTTTATTTTACTTTCAAAACCTTTTACATGCATCAGTTCAGTTCCTTGCAATTACTTTAGCATCTTTAGCGATTAAAAAATTCATCGCTATTACATTTATATCGTATTTTTCCTATAGGTTTGATATAATAATAAGGAATAATTGAATACAGTCAAATGATACAGTCTTTTTTACTCATTGGCCAATCAAATATGGCAGGCCGAGGTTACTTAAATGATGTACCTCAGATATTAAATGAAAATATTAAAGTTTTACGGAATGGCAGGTGGCAGATCATGTTTGAACCTATCCATAATGACCGCTCTACCGCAGGGGTTGGCCTTAGTTCTTCATTCGCAGCCTCATGGCAAGCACACAACAAAGAACTTGAAATTGGACTCATACCCTGTGCAGATGGCGGCACAAGCCTAGATGACTGGTCTATTGGAGGTGCACTTTTTGATCATGCAGTTGCGCAAGCGAAGTTAGCGATGCGCAGCAGCCACTTAGCAGGCATACTCTGGCATCAGGGCGAGAACGATAGTTTTGCCCACACTGCGGCACATTATAGTGATAAATTTGAAAAAATAATAACTGAATTACGCTCACAATTGGACGCTCCGCATCTGCCTTTGATTATTGGTGAGATTGGAAACTTCTTAACAAACGGGCTTTATGGCCAATATTTTACAAGCTACCCCAAAGTCAATGAAGAATTGTTAAAGTATGCACAGTCACACGCACATTGTTATTATGTAACAGCCAAAAATTTGACTGCAAATGAAGATCAGCTTCATTTCGATGCAAAATCTCAAAGAATATTAGGGGTTCGATATTATGAGGCTTTTGCCAAATTAAAGCACATAACTACACCATTATTAAATGAAAAAGCACGAGTAGAAGATCTATATAAAAGACCTATGACTGAAAATGAAAATAAGCTGCTCTTGCAACACAGATTTGGTTCAGGAGAGATTTCTCAAGAAGAATTTTTAATAAAAATGAAAGCTCTTGGTATTTCATAAGTAGCACAAAAAATAATAACGTTTGATTTTATCATAAAAAAAAAGTTTTCCAATACATGTATTAAATAAGAAATTCTAAAAAGCCCTTTTTAATCATTTCAACAGAACATATGCTGAACTTAAATTTTACAGATTTTCCAACGCTGCATACAGAACGGTTAACATTAAAAAAAATACTCAGGAAGAATTATAACTTCATTCATAAACTACATTCCGATCCAGTTACAAACAATTTTGTTGGCCGGGACAATGCGACGACTTTAAAACAGGCAGTCAAATACATTGAAAGAATCAATGGAATGGTAAAAAATAAAGAGTGTCTGTACTGGGTGATCACTTTAAGTAACAATGATACTTTAATCGGTTCGGTCTGTTGCTGGAACTTTGATCATGAATCTGATATGGTCGAGATTGGTTATGAAATGTTACCAGAATTTCAGGGAAAAGGCTATATGAAAGAGGCTTTACAGGCCGTTATTAGATTCACTTTCAATAATTTGAAGGCCGCAGTAATTACTGCATTTCCTTCATCAGATAATAGCAGTTCTGTAGCAATATTGAAAAAGCTAAATTTTGTATTTGAAAACCAGACTTATAACAACAAACACGTAAACATAGAAAATATAGTTACCTACACGTTAAGACCATAATCATAAAAACAGGTTTAAATGCCATAGTCTTAAATTTAATTTCCTGACTATGGCATTCAAGATTATAACGTTTCTAAGATTTTACGGGCTTTTTCATTTTTAGTATTGATTTCAAGTACTTTTAGGTAGTTCTGCTTTGCTTTTTCTTTCTGTCCGTCTTTGAGATAAGCCTCAGCTAAACTATCGTAGACATTTTCACTCTCTGGATACAAGATCGTGTTGATGCTAAAAACAGCAATAGCCTGAGCATTTTTTTTCTGATGGAGCAGTTCATATCCTGTACCATTCAGAAAGCCTTCTGAAAGCTGCTCATGTTGGCTATCCTCTTGTTTTGCCTTTTGATATGCCTTTACACCTTTTTCAAAATGACCTTCTAAAATTAATGCTAAGGGTACAATTTCATCGCTGCCGATCTGAGGACTTTTAGATCGAACAGTTTTATCAGCTAAAGTCTGTACAAGTTCTTTTTTACCAGAACTTGAATCCATATCAAAACTCACCTTGAAATTCCAGTCTCGCATAGCGAATGTATTTTCCCCAACTTTGATAAGTTCCACCGGAGCATCCACATTGCGAACTGTCATCAGTTTACCATTTTCTTTATAGACTTTGATAAAACCATATTTTTCAAACTTGTAGTTCCCTAAATGAGCATTTAAATCTTGCTGACTTAACGGCAGAATTTGATTAGTTGGTGCAATATAGTTGGGCCAATGGTAGACTAATGCAACGGATCTCACGAGCTCATTGATAAACAGGGGTTTGTTGGTGTTTGTAAGAATCACAACTCCGTCACCGCTTGTTTTACTTCCAATAAAGCTACTACTAAACCCCTCATTCCAACCACCATGGGTCACATAAACCTCTCCGTTGTAATTTTCTAGAAAAATGCCCAAACCTATAAAAGGTTCAACAAACGGACTCGTAAATTCTTCTGCCGTTTTTTTGGAAATTACCCTACTGCTTTTGCCACTAAGTGTATTTTGAATATCGATGACAAACTTAGCATAATCTTCGGCCGTAGACCACAGACCCGCAGCAGCCTGCTCCGGATAAATATGGTATCGTCCCTCCACTTTACGTCCATCGACACCATAGGCTGTAGCTGTGAACTGTGCTTGTGCTGCTGGAAGTGGCTGTGCAAAACTGCTGTTGTGCATAGCAAGAGGGAGAAGCACTTTTTCACGCATAATAGTCGTAAAATCTTTCCCCTCGAGGTCCGAAAGCATCTGTTGCATCACCGTATATCCACCACCTGAATATCGAAAATTAGCCCCCGGAAGCTTATCAACAAAAACTGCAGGGGTATTGGAAGGTTTTACGCCATTCAACACTTGAACAGCAGTAGGAAGAGGATCACTTACCTTATAACCAGGAAATCCACTTACTGTAAAACCAGCAGTATGGCTCACAATATTTTTTAGTGTAACTTTTTTCGATTTAGTCCATTCATTTTCAGAAACTTTCCATGACTTCAGATATACATTAACATTACTATCAGGGTCTAACTTTCCCTCTTCCACGGCTTTCAAAGCCGCATAAGCGCTTACAGGCTTACTCATCGAAGCTACCTGGAAAAGTGTTTTTGAAGTTACTGGCGTTTTAGAATCAAGATCTGCATAGCCATACGTTTTACTCCAGATAACTTTTGAATCTTTGATAACAGCTATACTCACCCCAGGAACGTTATAAAACTGCATCCGGGAAACGATATCCCAAGAAGTTTCACCCTCAAAACGGACTGGTGGGATTAATCCAGCTTCGACCTTGGAAATACCCTCCTGAATCGTCATGTGGGTCTGTGCAGAAGCAGTTCCTACCAACATTCCAAGAATAATTGTAAGGGAGAGCGGTTTTATAATCATCATATTTATCTTGGCTAAAAGTAAAAATTGAACACTGAATTCCTTTATGATTTGCAAATGAATTACTGATATGTAGTAATCGATTGCGACACTTTCCAGTTACCGCCGTCATTGACCAAAGTTACAAGATCAGTCTTAATAAATCCTTCAAATTGCATTGTTATTCTCGCTACTTTATAATCAGCGGAATTCTCTACGATTATGGTACTCGTTTTACAGTTCAGTTGATCTCCTTTTTGTTTTTTTAAGAATGAGACGACTTCTGAACGATTATTGGTCCGCCCTTCTTTTGCGTTTATCTTTTGGGTGAAATCTGAAGTAAAAAGTTTTTCCAGACCTGCTGATTCACCCGCAGTCATAATCGCTACGTAATGGTCGATAGCTAGCGTTGCTGTCGATAGATTGACAACTGTTTTTTTATTCGGTACTTTTGGTTTTGCGATCGCCATAGTGAAAGTCGATACTACGATCAAGGCTACTGCTACGAATGTGTTTACTAAAGTTTTCATAATGTCTTTATTTTATATTGATGGTTAGTCGTTCTTTTATTGATTCAAAAATAGTTTGTAAATCAATCGAACACGATGACATTTAGACTAAGCTCAGGAAAAACTCGGTGAATACAGGGAATTTATAGGTGAAATATGGACATCAACCTGAATTGCAATTGCGCCAAATAGCGATACTTTCCAAAATTTATACAAGAAAAGATCAATGAGGACGACAATTCCACTGATCACTTCAATAAAAATCCGACAAGATGAAGGATCGAAAGTCATCTTTGGCAGTCTTTCTTCCAGTAAAAAAGACCGTTAATCAGGATGTGATTTCCTTCAATATTTCACTTTTTGATCCTTATATTTGCAGAAATTAGAGAGGCCGAAAAACTACATCTATCACTTTATTTTGTTTATTAAATGAATATTGAGACATTACATTACCTACAGACATTCATTCATTATACCTTACATTTTTTAGCTCCAGGATTACTTTCGTATGTGTTTTTTAGAAAACAATGGAAACGTGCCTGGTTAATCATGATTGCTACAATGCTGGTTGATCTCGATCATTTGTTAGCGACTCCAATATTCGCACCAGATCGTTGCAGTATAGGCTTTCATCCACTTCACTCCTATTATGCAATTGCAGTATACTTTATCTTACTCTTTTTTCCGAAAACTCGAATTATTGCGGTTGGTTTACTCTTTCATATGTTAACAGACTGGCAAGACTGTCAATGGCATTGATCAACAAGATCTTAAAAGGTAATTATTAGACAATTACACCATTGATGATTACAAGCAAAACAAAGAGCGCAACTATTAATCATAACATCAAGAGCATACTAGAACCATTTTTTTAGAACTGATTCGCGTTCAGTACCTATTATCGACCGACATTAAAAACTAGACTTTGATATTTATATCCCGAAGCTAAATGAAGCCAATTTTAAAACTAATATTTCTTGCAACAACAGTTCTATTGACAAGTTGCCATTCATCAGCACAATTAAAAGATAACTATTCAACAAAAATTGATAGTTTATTGCTAACTAAAAGTCCACGAGATTTTAATGGAGTAGTTTACATTGAACAAAATGGAATAACAAAATATGCAAAAGCATATGGACGAGCTGATTTTAGCAAAGAGATCCCCTTAAAAATGGACGACAAGTTTTCTACCATGTCCATAGCCAAACAATTTACCGCTGCACTTATTTTACAGCAAGTAGAAAAGGGGAAAATTGATTTGAAAAAACCTATTCGTAAATATTTGCCTGATTTGAAATATACTTGGGCGGATACCGTCACCGTCCATCAACTGCTCAACAACACTTCAGGATTATACAGCGACGATATAGACAAACCATTGAAATTTAAACCAGGATCTTCATTCAGTTATTCTAATATGGGTTATTATGTTGCGGGACTTGTTCTTGAAAAGCAAAGTGGGAAAAGTTTTGAAGCTTTAGTGACAGCACTATTTAAAAATTGTCACATGAACGATAGCTATTATCCAAATGAAATCAATAGCCAATTACTAACAAAAGGACATACCGTGCTACAAGACATAACTTTTAGACGCAACGAACAATTAAGTTTTGATGCTAGCCATACTTTTGGCAGTCACTTAATTGTTACTGCACCCGATCTTGCAAAATGGAACGCATGTTTACATCAGGGAAAAGTTCTAAAACCTACCACCTACAAAGTGATGACAAGTTATGTTATAACCAACACACATCAGCTTTTTAGTAAAAATCCTATTGGTTACGGCTATGGTTTGCGAATAAATGATAAAGACAGTATTGCTGAAATTGGCCATACAGGATTTCACCCATCAGAAGGTTTTACGGCGGTTAATTTATACTATCCAAAAACAAAAACCAGTGTTATCATAATGGAAAATGTAGGGAATGAAAATTTTGATATTGCCTATCATTTTGAACAGGAAATCAGAAGAATTATTAAAGAAAGCAATCTTTTGAAATGAAGATGACACCTACACTTCATGGCTATTCAAGCGGAAATGTGGGCAATGAAGTATTCATTTTCAAACCTGTTAACTACACATTTTTTAAATAGCTTCGCAAAATTAAAAACTACTATAATAAATACGCTTACCCAATCATAGATAAGCGTATTTATTCTGAATGACAGAACAGTTTAGAACTTCCAAAACGATAAGTAATCACATACCTTTCGACAACAACTGCGCCGTACTGTGCTCATAACTTCAATAGCGTTTGGAATAATCAAAACGGTCTTAATTGCTAGTAACAGTACAAGTATCCGGATATAGATTCACAGTAAAAAAGTAACATCCGTTGCATCTCTGTCTATAATAGCTGTACTTTTATGCGGTGTTTGCCTGCCTCAAGCGCCATAGATTGCTTTTCTTTAGCATTACTAGGAGGAAAAAAGGTCGCTGTTGCATTGGCCGGAACTGTTACATCATAAGTAACAATATTCTTATTCTTTTTCCATTTAGATACAATATCACCATACGGCGAAGCATGTGTAATCTCGGAATGATCCAATGTTTTCGGAAATATGGGCTTCAGCAGAATATGTTTAAATCCAGGTTGCTCAGGATCTGGTAAAATCCCACCCAAAGATTTAAAAAACCATCCCCCTATTTCCCCAAACATCATATGGTTATCCGATATATCTCGCTTAGCATCAAGATCCCAATTCTCCAGTAACGTAGTAGCTCCGTTAACGACCCACCATCCCCAAGATGGATAAGAATCTTGAACAGCTACTTTATAAGCGGACTCCTCATAACCATTGTTTTTGAGCGCATTCAACAATGCCTTTGCTCCCAAAACACCAACATCTAGATGAAAACCGGATTCCTCAACTTTTTTATTCAGATTAAAAGCGACCTTTGTTTTCACATCTTCAGGAACAACATCCCAGTGCAGGGCCATGCTCAATTCAGTCTGCGTTCCACTTCCATAAATTCCTGTAGAAATATTCAGAAACTTTTCATTGATCGCCTTTTTGATTTTCTTACTTAAGCGATCATATTTCTCATAGTCATCCTGTTTTCCAAACATTTTCGCGGCAGCACTTAGAATTGTCGCATCCACATAGAAATAGATGGACGATGTCAATTCTAAATTTGAGGTAGACTTAACAGGTACCCAGTCTCCACGCCCAAAAGTAGTCAATGCTTCCGGACTGATACGGTCCACATAATCGACATAATTCTTAATATTCTGGTAGGAATCTTCCAAAAGCCTGTTATCGCCATAAAACATATATACCTGCCATGGAATAATTGCGATTGTACTGGTCCAGTCCAGCCCGTTTGCATCACCATATCCCCAGCCACCTGTTGGAATAATATCTGGTAAAACACCATTGGGCTGTTGTTCATCACGGTGATCGGCAATCCATTTTTCATAGACAGTAATTCCATCAAAATTATAAAATGCTGTTTCGATTGCCAGATGGCCATCACCTGTCCAGCCATTTTTTTCCCTTTGCGGACAATCCGTAGGATACCCCATCAGATTGGATAAATACGCATTATTAGTAACCTTCCAAAGATCATTGACCAACTTTGACGACGTCTTAACCTCACCCTTTGCAGCCACATCACTATGGACAAAATAAGATGTAATATTCAGATCTTTTAAGTCCAATGGTTCACTACTGGACACCTCTACATAACGGAACCCCTTATAGTTAAACTTTGGCATGAACTCATCCTGCTTTTTGCCACTCAGTATTAAAATATCCGTTTGAAAAGGATCAGTCTCTTTGTCACCTCTAAAATAAACATCAATATTAGACTGATCCAGACGCCCATCTTGATGTAATCGTTCCCCGTGTTTAATCTTTAATACCGTTCCTGCTGTCCCACTTGCCTTCACTTTAGTGATGCCTGACATATTCTGCCCCAGGTCAAAAACGTAGGTTTTATCATCTATTCTTTTAACGCTTTTGGGCGTAAAAGTATTTACCATACGGATTGGAACCGTCTGTTGCGCCACAATCAAATCAGCAGGCGCACTGCGATACCGCACACCATTCCATTTTGAATCATCAAAATCCGCTTCATCCCATCCTTTCTGCTCCAATCTCGCATCATAATGTTCACCGGTGTAGATGCTATTGAATATAATCGGTCCTGAAGAAGTTTTCCAATCGCGCTCTGATGAGATTGTCTCTTCCGTCCCATCGGTATATACAATACGTAAATCCATGCAAAATGTAGGACGGTTGCGCCACGGCGCATTGTTGAAATCCCAAACAGCAAGTGACTGATGGTTGTACCAACCATTTCCAAGTATCACTCCGATTGCATTATTTCCACTTTTAATCTGCGCAGTCACATCATGAACAACATATAACAGCCTTTTATCAAAGCGCGTGTACATAGGATCGAGGATGTTCTTTCCAACTTTCGCTCCGTTTAATGAAAGCTCATAAAGACCCGCTGCCGCTATATAGGCCCGAGCATACTTAACCGTTTTATTCATTGTAAACTTTTTACGAAAATATGGTGCGGGTTTATCATTTTCATTCGCATGATCACTAATCCATGCACCTTTCCAGTTGTACCTTGCCATCATGCCCGTTTCAAAAGAAGCAACGTCCGAACTACTTGGTCTTCCATCCTTATCCCATACCGTAACTTTCCAGAAATATCGTGTCAGTGCATGAAGATCTTTACCCGCATAACGGACAAGAATATTGTCTTTCATCAGTTTGCCAGTATCCCAGATATTTCCTTTATTATTGACGATTGACAATGAGTCAGTTCCCACTATAACTTGATAGGCCATTTGCTTAGCCCCCTGCCGATCGTCTTTCAGCATCCAGGTAAATCTGGGTTGCTCCACATCAATACCCAATGGATTGACCAGATGCTCACATTGAAGTGCGATAGGTTCAAAGTCAGCTCCCTTTTTCTGACCATAAAGATTGCAGGAAGCACATAAGCCCACCAGCAATAGTATATTTTTCATTCTTGATTTATTGTTATTCATCTTTTCAATATGCGTATAACTCGTATGCATCATTGGCTTAGGTTTATCAATTTTTCAGATTAGCTATAGAAACGCGCATTCCAAGACATCAACCTCAAAAAGATTATGCTAGCAAATTATAATTAGACGTAGATAAAACGGGTTCCAAATAGTATGCAAACAGACCAAATATAACTATTATTGGTACAATAACTGTCCTGTACCAACCTGCTCTTGCCCGTTAACAATACAAAAAGTTTATTTTTATAACTTGTAAGATAAAAAAACAAAATCTATAGATGATCAATTATTACTAACTTGAATTCAACAATATCTACAAAAAGTAACGCATCGTTGATCGTAACATCTTCAATATATTAAAATAACGCCACACCTATATCACTTTTAATAAAACGCACCTACCACCCAATACTGAAATAACTTTAAATACTTGATCGCATTATAATTATTCCATTGTGCTTCAGACGATCCATCGTTATAAACTATTTTTAAATTTAAATCATAATCATAATATATTTTTAGGCTAACCACAGCATTATAGTCAATGCTATTTCCCTCCCTTATTTGCGTAAATAAGCTTATCAGTTTGTGATTCTCATAAGATGCATCATCCTGTATAATTCGATCAATATTTCGAGAAGTTTCAGAACTGGAATCAGATCCATAAGTGCCCCTCAAGAAAAAATTAAGTATTTCAACTCCTTCATCAAGCTTTGTGCTCGCTATCGTTTTCTCCTGCTGATCATATGCTAGCATAAACAATAAACTGAATAAAATAATCAATGCATGATTAGCGATTTTTCCAAGAGTAGAGTCAATAAATTGAATAATCATTTTTAATTTATATTTTTCATGAATCTCAATGCCAACTATTCTACCAAAAACATATTTTACTCATTAACAGGTTATTAATAAATAGCAAGAATAACAGGTTAACCATAATCGGACACTACCTGTTCACAATCGAACAATCTAATCAATGACCCATATTCATACTATGAAAATTCCCTTACATTATCACCTCTTTTTAAAAGAGTATTTATGAGAGTATATCTTCTGCCGTTTTGCACAAAAGTCTACTTCTGCAATCGCCATAATCAATTAAAATGCAACAAAATTTGAAATTAACCTTGAAATATATTACCTTTAGTATGAAACCAAAAGCGGGTTTAGGGCTGTACTTAAAGGCTTTATCACGCATAATTATAAATCATTAATTACAAACAATGGATAATTTAAAAAATTATAAGTTCGGTGTATTCTATTATAACCCTTCAGACCCTCGTCTATTAGTACCTAAAACACGCTCGAGTATACACGGATACACCTTGAATTTTGCAAAACCCATCAGTTCTGTCATATTGGGCATATTCATCTTCCCTGCTGTAGCACTTCTTTACTTAATTTTCAGAAGCTAAAACATTTTCAAATGTTATTAAGACCATAATCACATGCGATTATGGTCATATACTTTTATGATTCAACAACTGATATCCTACGTTACACTCATTCTTTTATTATTTTCTATAGATTTTTTGATTTTCATTCGAACCAAGAAATTATTAATCTGGAAATCAAACAGAAAGGTTGCGAACGGGGTATGGTGGTCAACTTGCTTGGTAGCATATTTATGTATATTTCTGAGCTTCTTTTTTCAATGGAGTAATTATGTAACAGCATGGCTAACATTTATTCCAATTACTTTTACACTAGGCAAATTAATGGCTGTACCACTTATAGCTTTCGACCTATTGTTATCGATTTTAAAAAAAAATAAGTTATTGCTTATAAAAACCAATACATCAATAAATAAAAATCTCCCTTTAATAAGTAGATCCGATTTTTTGATCAAATCGGGAATCTTCATTGGAGGAACTACCATGATGCCACTGATTTATGGATTTAAGTCTAATCTGTACAATTATCAAGTAAAAAACATCGATCTTGTTTTACCAAATCTGCCAACTTCTTTAGATGGAATCAAAATTGCACAGATCTCCGATATTCATGCCGGTAGTTTTTTTAATAAAAAAGCAGTAGAAAATGGGGTAAATTTAATACTCGCAGAAAAACCAGATCTCATATTTTTTACAGGAGATCTGGTAAATGATTTTGCTCATGAAATGAATGACTATCTCTCCATATTTAGTAAATTAAAAGCTCCGCTAGGAACGTTCTCCATTTTGGGTAACCACGATTATGGAGACTATCATTTCAATAGATTCCATTTTTTTGAAAAGAATAAGATGACTAAACAACAAAATTTGGTCGCAATTAAGGAAATACATAAAACATTAGAATGGCAATTATTACTAAACGAGTCGAAAACTATATTGGTCAATAAAGAGGAGATCGTTATAATTGGAGTCGAAAATTGGGGAGCAAACAATGCGCTTAATTACGGTGACTTAGCAAAAGCGATGATGAATGTTAAAGATAGTACTGCCATTAAGTTGCTGTTATCACATGATCCATCCCACTGGAAAGCGGAGGTTGTTCCCAATTTCCCCAATATTGATGTTACTTTTAGTGGACATACACATGGCGGGCAATATGGTATTGACATCCCTGGTTACCATTGGAGCCCGATTCAATATAAATATAAAGAATGGTCAGGTCTATATCGTGAAAAACAGCAACAGCTTTATGTCAATGCTGGATTTGGCTATCTAGATTATCCCAGCCGCGTTGGCATATTACCGGAAATTACTATTTTTCATTTAAAAAGATGAAAAGTGAATGTATTAAAATTAACCTTGATGGCAATACCACATAGACTCATATTCGATGGCCTGTCGATTTCAAAATAGTTTTACAGAATAACGATTACCACAACCGAACGATGTCCCGAAACACAATACAATGTGCACGAAAAACATAATTACAATCTGTAAAAGGCCGGTATATTTGTTTAAAATTTACAGATTTGAAACAATTGACCATATCCATACTATTGATGACGTTCTTATTCCAGACGTTTAGTAAAATAGGTATGCTCGTTGATTACAAATTAAACAGGATCGAATACCTTAAATCCTGTCAGAACATTGATAAACCGCTTCTACACTGCAACGGGCAATGCGTACTCATGAAAAAGCTGAAGAAGCAGGCTGAAAAAGAAGCAAAACAGGCAACCGTTAACTTAGAACAGTTAGCTTCTATTCATCATCTTGACACCTTCGAATTTCCGAAAAATAATCGCATTGCACGACGTATTTCCAAGCACTATCCACAAGATATGAGCTATACTTTCCTTTTTGCAGAAACGATCTTCCACCCACCCCTCTTTTCCATCTAGTTAAAAAAAAAACAAGTGACATCATCTGTCATTTGAGACTTTTCATTTTTCACATTAATTGATACCTATATAGGCTATCCAGTACACGCTATTCATTATTTTGAATAGATACGCTGTATCGTATTCATTTTGAGCAATAGCTATTGCACAGATTAGCCATATACAAAATCATTAGTCATAACACGAAGATAAATGTTATCAAAATATAAACATACACTTCTTGGCTGTGCATCTATTGCGCTGTTCATGGGTGTGGTAGGATGCACATCATCTAACCAAAATAGAGAACTGCCTATTTTAGGAGAGCAAGAAATTATTTCCACTTCAAAAAATGGTATTACACAAATAGATACCCTATACCATCATATACCTGAATTTCGTTTTGTCGATCAAGATAGTAACTGGATCAGCAACGAAGATTTAAAAGGTAAAATATACCTTGCCGATTTCTTTTTCACCCGCTGTCCGACCATTTGTCCGATCATGTCAAAAAACATGCTGGAGGTGGCTAAGCATTTTCAGCATGAACCACGCTTCGCTATTATATCTCATACCATCGATCCCGATCATGATACACCGTCGGTTCTGAAAACTTATGCACAAAAATTGGGTGCACCAGACTTGTGGAAATTTGTTAATGGCCCAAAATCAACAGTATATGACATCGCGGGAGCTGCAGGTTATTTTTCATTCGCAACAGAAAGCCCTGAATCGCCAGGTGGCTTTGACCATAGTGGAGTATTTACACTCGTAGATGGAAAAGGTCATGTGCGAGGTGTATACAGTGGTATTGAAATGGACTCAGTCAAAGTTGCAATACAAGACATTCAGCTATTATTAGACAAACGTTAACCGATTAAAATAACATCAATAAATATGCATATAATAAAACTAAACACACTCATATTTCTGGGACTAACAACTATATACAGCTGTAATAACGCCACAAAACCCAGTCCATCTCAGATAGAAAATCAGAGTGTTACTGATACTTCCGATCTATCTAAGATGATCATGCTAGCAGATACAACCTTTGAAGGACATCAGGTATCACTCTGGACCCCGGATAGTCTGACCAATAAATTTGAAAGCCTATACCTGAAGTTTGAAGATGGAAAAGGAAATCCGGTATCGGATCTAGCAGTGGAATATGAAATTACGATGGATATGGGTATGATGGCACATAGCGGTCCATATTCCCCTCTCGTAAACAAGGGTAAAGGTATCTATCAAGCGGATGTGGTATTTATCATGGCCAACATGAAAGATATGGGCAAAGGCTGGTTATTTAAAACCTTTCTCAAAGGCAAAGATAAAATGGATACACTAACTTTTGCGCTACCTGTCCAACAAACTACTATACCACGAACAATACCTACTGGTACAGCAACAGATGATCGCGTATTTGTATCCTGTTTAATTCCTAACGAGGTCGAGTCAGGTAAGCACAATATCGAATTTGCTTTACACAAAATGGACAAAGAGACCTTCACCAATCTAGATGGATATACCATAGCAGTAGAACCTTTTATGCCCGCTATGAAACATGGCTCTCCAGAGAATAAAGATGCTGAAAGCAAGGGAAATGGCCGTTATTCCGGCTTAGTCAATTTCACGATGTCTGGAGACTGGGTGATCAGAGTTAAGCTTATGAAAAAAGGGAAAACAGTCTCACAAGATAGTTTGGTCTACCCTATCAAAATCAAATAATAAATCACAAAAATTTAACAAAACAAATTATAACATAATAAAATGAAAAACTATTTAAAACAAGAAGTATGCAGCCTCCTCTCTTGCATCTTTTTATTAACAGCTTGTGAAAAAGAAACAGTCGTTCAACCTAACATTGATGCAGCATCAGGTAGTACAACTTTAATATTTGATGCCCGATATGGTGATGCTGACTTCGAATTGAACAAAGCATATGATTATAAATTAACCAATACCACAGGACAATTCGACTTTAAATATGAATTTAATCAACTGCGCTACTGGGTGAGCAACGTTCGTTTAGTCAATGCTTCTGGTGAAGAATTTAAAGTGCCCGAATCCTACTATCTCATCGAGGAAAATGTTGAAATTCCAGTACAGGACGGATCCTTCGGCAAGAAATATCCTGCAAATAAAAGAGAGCAGATTAAAATCGCTGCGATACCCGCCGGTGAATATACTACAGTAAAATTTGCTATCGGAGTTGATTCAAAATATAACGACAATCTGACCTTGCGCGCTGGAGAATTATCCGCTCTCAATGGGATGGCTTTTGAAAGCTGGATGTGGCTCACCAGCTACAAATTCTTTGTCCTAAATGGAAAAATGACCTGGGTAAAAGCGGCTCCAGACGCTCCGGCTTTACAAACATTCTTTTGGGACTTCGCTTCCAATGATCTTTATGCTGAAAAAGAGATCAAGCTAGACAAAGCAATCACGATTAATGCTCAAATGACGACCAGTATCAACCTAGAAATGGATGTTAAAAAAGTGATCGACATTGAAAACCCATGGTCCAACAGGTTAATCAGTGCTTCCCAAAAAGAGCTGATGACACAGCTAAAAAACAACTTGCTGACAAAGGCTATCACTTTAAAAAGCACAACTGCTACCGCAACCACGAAATAAGATGAATAAAAACAAAGGATCACAAGTAGGAGCCATCATTTGCTTTGTAGTGAGTGTATTGATGATATCTTGTCAAAAAGAGCAACAGGGCACCCTAGAATATGACCAAGCTCCTACCCCTTTGTTATTAAAAATTCCGCCACATTTCCCCAGACCAATCGAAATGCCTGATAATCCACTCACAGTCGAAGGAGTACATTTAGGTCGGCAGCTGTTTTATGACCCTTTGTTATCTGCAAATATGCAAGTCAGTTGTGCCAGCTGTCATCATCAAGAACGAGCATTTGCAGATGGAGTGGCTCTTACTGCGGCTGGTGTATCTGGAAAGAATCTGGAGAGACACTCCCCGACTTTAATCAACTTGGCATGGGCAGACCAAGGATTTTTCTGGGACGGTGGAGCCAAAAATCTGGAATCACAAGCCTTTGGACCGCTTACACATGCCGATGAAATGGGAATGTCCTTAGTCACTTTGGCCAACCGTCTGATGGCTAGCGAACTTTACGTCAACTTATTTCAGCAAGCTTTTAATGAAAAACCATCAGCACAGGGTGCCGCAAAAGCATTGGCGCAATTCCAGCGAACCTTGATATCGGCCAGTTCACGTTATGACAGTTATCGAAGTGGACAAGATATGCAGGCGCTCACAGCAAGTGAACAACGTGGCATGCATCTCGTCATACAAAAATGTGGTGGATGCCATCGTGGTGAACTGTTCACAGACAATGCTTTCCATAATAATGGTATTGACGATGACTTTACCGATGACTCGAACGAATGGATACATCGCGGACGTTATCGCATATCTTTTAATCCAGTAGATCTCGGAGCCTTTAAGACACCAACACTGAGAAACGTAACACGCTCTGCCCCATATATGCACGATGGAAGATTTACATCGCTTGATCAGGTGTTGAAACACTACAGATCCGGTATTAAGCATAGCCCGGTCACAGACCGACTTCTTTACGATCAAAATGAAAATCCTGGCATAGCAATGAGCGATGGGGAAATGAACGATATAAAATCCTTCTTGGAGGCACTTACAGATGAGATATTTTTAAATGAAACCAATTTTTCTAATCCGAATAAAAATGAAAACAGAAAAAAATAACATTAACAATAAAATCGTACTTACAGCGATGATATTACTCATCATCGCCCTTATAACTGCCTGCAGTAAAAAAGATGCACCAGCTCCCGATGCCGAAAAGACCGGGCAGTTTTCCATCGAATTTGACAACATTGTAGGTGAAGAAACTTTAGGCTTCGAACCCCGGGTTTATAAAAATGCAAAGGGAGAATCCTTTAGAATTAAATTACTACAATACTTCATCAGCAACATCAAACTCTATAAAGCAGATGGCAGCAGCTATACAGTACCTCAGGATGACAGTTATTTTTTAGTAAATGCAGCAGATCGTACCACACGATTTACGAAAGTAAAAGTACCCGAAGGAAACTATGAAAAAGTCGAATTTATCATTGGAGTGGACAGTTTACGAAATACAATGCCCGTCGAAAAGCGGACTGGTGTATTGTCCTTTAATCCAGAAGAAGGACACGAAGGTGGAGGTATGTACTGGGGATGGAACAGCGGTTATATCTTCTTTAAGATGGAAGGTTACTGCGATTTGATCTCCGACAATCAACAGGGAGATCCCACTGGAAATAAACAGTTCAAATACCATATCGGTGGGTTTGGCGGTTACAATGCCCCTACCTTGAACAATATCAAGACAATTACAGTAGATCTTAAAACTGCGGGCATAGCGCAGGTGAGAGCAGGCTTGCGCAGTAATGTCCACCTGTTTGTCGATATCATGAAAATATTCAATGGCCCCCATACATTCAGCATCGTCGAGCATCCCAATATCATGTTCAGCGAATACAGTGTCAATATTGCCAATAACTTCCCGCATTTTTTCACACATGATCACACTGAAAATTTTGTAAAAAGTGAAGACGAATTATAAAAGATGAAAAAAATATTCGTACTAATTGGAATTTTAGTCCTCGTATGGGCATGCAAGAAAGGTGAAGATGCATTACCGGAACTCTTCACAGGTTTTGTAAAGCCAAATAATTTTCCGGAGCCAGTTTATAATTTTACTAGAAACGCGATCACAAAAGATGGATTCGAACTAGGTAAACGCCTCTTTTTCGAACCGCGCTTATCCCGTAATAATACCATCGCCTGTGGCAGTTGCCACATCCAGTCTGCGGCATTCACCCATCATGGTCATGATGTTAGCCATGGTATTGACGATCGGCTAGGCATACGCAATCCCATGCCTATTATGAACATGGCCTGGCAAAAAGAATTCTTTTGGGACGGAGGCGTATTTGATTTAGATCTTGCAGCAGTAAACGCGATCACAAACCCTGTTGAAATGGATGAAACAGTGCCCAACGTGCTCAAAAAATTAAGAGCACATCCCGATTACCCAACACTGTTTAAAAAAGCATTTGGAACAGATGAAATAACAGATGCACGTTTTTTCAAAGCCCTATCGCAATACATGCTCATGGCTGTAAGCAGCAACGCTAAATACGATCATGTGATGCGCAAAGAACCAGGTTATGCCTTTACCGAACAGGAAGAAAAAGGCTATCTATTCTATCAGAAAAATTGTTCCTCATGCCACAGCGAACCTTTATTCACCGACAGAAGCTACCGTAATAATGGGCTTGCACCCAATAGAGTAAATGACACGGGTCGTGATTCCGTCACGTTAAATGCCGCTGACCGATATAAATTCAAAGTGCCTAGCCTTCGCAACATTTCCTATACCGCCCCTTATATGCACGATGGGCGTTTCCTGACCTTAAACCGGGTCATTGAACATTATCGTACAGGCATGGTCGACTCTCCGACCCTCGATCCTATTTTTAGACAGGCTGACGGCTCACTGGGCATAAAAATGACAGAAGAGCAGAAGGATAATCTTATCGCTTTTCTAAAAACATTGGATGACCGTGATTTTCTCACCAATAAACTACTGGCAGAACCAGAAATAAAATCAGGATTTGTTGTGAATTAGGCAAGTTCCTTCGTCATTTAAACCATACATTTTAATGAATAATATCATAAAATAAGACACAAATGAATAACGATAATCGAAAAACTAAAGCAATAATTTACACCTTATTAACCGTCATGGCATGTGGCCTAATGATCCCCTTATCAAAAGCCTGTGACATCTGTGGATGTGGTGTAGGCAGTTATTACATCGGTATCCTCCCCGATTTCAACAAGCGGTTTATAGGACTAAGATATCAGCATAAATCACTGCTTTCGCACTTAGGTCCTACCGGCAACCGGACTCCAATTACCGCCGATGAAACTTATCAAAGCATGGAAATGTGGGGAGCATGGAATATTGGTCAGCGTTGGCGAGTCATGGCAATTTTGCCCTATAACTTCAATACGCGCAACATAAAGGGCAGCGGAGAACAAGGGAAAAAAAATGGAATGGGTGATGTCGTAGCGATGGGCTATTACAAAATATTTGAAGAGGCGAAAGGCACCGCATCCAATAAAATGCTCGTCCACTCCCTCTGGATAGGTGCTGGTGTCAAAGCCCCTACTGGAAGGTATGATGCCGGTGAACGCAGTAATGCCGCACAGGACTCTCCAAACAATTTCCAACTAGGAACCGCCAGTACAGATTTTATGTTCAATCTCGCCTATGATGTAAGGCTCATGGATCTGGGCGTGAATGTCAATACAACCTATAAACTGAATACGGAAAACAAATACGATTACAGGTATGCTAATAAATTTACAGCCAATGCACTCGCGTACTATAAATTTAATGTGAAGAATAAAGTACGCATAGCGCCAAACGCCGGCATCACCTATGAAACGCAGCCACAGGATGTCGTATTCGGCAAATATGATGTCGCACAATCTGGAGGAAATTCCACGACCGGTATAGTGGGTGTAGAAGTCAATATGGGGAAAATATCATTTGGTGGAAATTATCAATCTCCCTTAAATCAAAATCTTGCAGGAGGACGTGTTGAAGCTGGCAATCGATTTCTGACCCATTTGTCTTTTAGCTTTTAACACAAATTAGGAAAATATTACTAAAAAACTGTAGCAATCACTAAAAACAATAACTTATGAAATTTATCAGTACACTTTTCATGCTCTTATCCTGCTGCACATTGGGTATGATCGCCTGTCAGACCAACACCACCAACGACTCCAAGACTAAAAGTGGAGAATCTGAAACGGAAGAAAAAACACCTGTAACACCGATAACAGACTTTCTAAAACAAGGAAACAAAGGTATTGGGAGCATCACAAGTTTTGAGCACAAACCATTCGATCAAAAATTAGCCGATGAAGGCAATAAATTATTTATTGTTAAGTGCACGATGTGTCATGAAATCAAGGAAGATAAAATAGGTCCGGCTCTTTATGGCGTCACAAAAAAAAGAACGCCAGAATGGATGATGAACATGATCTTGAATCCCGATAAGATGTTAGCGGAGGACCCTGATGCGCAATTACTCAGTAAATCTTACGTCGGAACAATGACAGCGTTAGGACTGCAAACCCAAGAAGCAGTAGCAATTTTGGAATACCTCAGACAGGAAGATTCCAAATAGTAATTTACAGCTCCTCTATCAAGAAAAAATGAACTGCAAAAAATAGCATCAATAAAGGAAGCAGCAACCTTTATTACGATAGCGCAAAATATTCCTCAATACAACTTTAGCTTGTATTGAGGAATTGTAAGCGATCAAAATAGGATCTTACGATCTTGACATCTTACTATTCTTTTTTCTAAATCCATCCGGACTAATGCCAAATTTCTTTTTGAAAAATGTGATAAAATAAGATACATTTTCAAATCCCAGCTCAAAAGATATCTCCGAAATATTCTTGCCGGAATGAATCAGTAGGTTTTCTGCTTCCAGCAACACATATTGACGGATTAATTGACCCGCAGATTTACCGCGTCTTTCCTGACATAAGCGATTGAGATAATTGGTCGTTATAAATAACCGATCAGCATAAAAAGAAGGTAGACGCTCCTTCGCATATTGCTCGCTAATAAGGCGCTCAAAAGAAAGAACCTTCTCTTCCTTTTCGTTTTTAACACCGACAATAGCTTCAGGAAAGATAGTTCTACCCAGTGTTCCTAAAAATATATGGAGATATGAACGCAATATATCCTTCGCATCCGGATGCTTATACGCATATTCTCGTTGCATCGTTTCCAAAATCATAGACAAGCCCAGCCCTTCCGAAAATGGAACATGCTGTGGCTCCACCTTTTGCTTCTTTAAAAAGTTAAAATGATGCAGGACATGATCATTGTAACGTGCTGTGACAAAAGGTTTTTCAAATAGAACGATCCAACCTTCTTTTTGCTCTTTTTCAATTGGAAACTGCAGTTCTGTACCAGGACCGAAAGAGATAACCTGCTGACATTCCAGTTTACTCACATAACCGTCGATAGAGATCTGCATAGTTCCAGATATCAAATAGATGACCGTATAAAATGATCTTCGATTTGTCAAATGCAAATGCTGTAAACAGCTGTAGTCGTCTTTAAGATCGAAGACAACTAAACCAATATGATCGGGATCAATAGTGTTTAATGTGAATGTATTGATATTTTCTGTTTTAATAACCATAAATAATGTAATTGTAAAGTGAGATAACCGACTAAACAAAAAACAAAATGGGTGGCTTGAAAATAAGGCTATCCGTTCCCTCCAAAATGAGATAGCATCGAAAAAACACGTCGGAGCATCGCAAATCAGTAAAATCATCGTCAGACTTCACTAAAAAACAGGTCAGCGGAAGATAAACACTCAGATCGATCTGCTTCGCTTTAGGAGCAGGATCTTGTTGTTCCCTTTCCTTTTCCACCTGCTTATCGATATAACAGAATCCACTACAGGTCACTGCAGGAGTAAATCTGTTTATACACAATGCTGTTGTAATATATTCGCGATTGAGCTCAAAACCAACACAGATCCAGGTACAGCTAGTCGCTTGTATGAAAATGGCTAAGACAAGGAGTATCGATAATTTAACGCGCATTAAAAACGGTATTAATAATAGCATGCTGCAGTCATGAATATTGACTATCAAACACGAGAAATGCAAAATAAATAAGGGGGCCTAGCTATCGGTTTATTTCAAACAGAGATAGCGAGATTAATAGTCAGAAAAACTCGATGAGGGTATTAACAACTAGGTGGACGCAAAATACGATGAACACGATCAAAAGTATAGTGTGATTTTCGCATATCAAAATTTGCTTTTTCAACAGCATTACTTTGATACGAAGGGAAAGCGAGCGCAGCAACTGCTGCTACAACAAATACATGCGATTCCTTTATTTTATTTTCCGCATTTTTCTTTTCATCCTCGCGTGCTTTTTTCATTTTCTTCATCAAGACACAGGTACCCTGACAATGCAATTGAGGAGCATCTCTATTTTCACAAAGATATTGCGCTATATAATCACGATTGATATAAAAAGCACTTATAATCATTATACCCCAGCATGCCTGAATAAGCATGAGCGTAGATAAGAAATATAAAAGTACTCTTTTCATAAAGTTCAAAGATAATACATTAATAAGGAACTTTAAAAAGTTTTAGAGCTAAATAATAACTTTGCTCATCCCAATAATAGGCATGTACCTGCTTTAACCATATAGGTATAGCATACAAAATTCCCGAGGTTATTTCATGCCTCGGGAATTTATTTACATAAATAACATCTTAATTTTAATAAATTAAAGTACACATCCTATTCATCTATATATGATGCAGTGCCTCCAATAAAGACCATTCCCTCTGTGTGCGTTATTCCGCAAAATCTGGCATCGCTATTCGACGTTGTGTCGGGTTATTTAATTTTCACGTACCACACTTCGGTTTTTCTCATCTTCAGCAGCATTCACTTTCTTCGTATTTTTAATCGAACCTCCAAAACTATAAGTTAGATTCAATTTCACCATACGCGTTTCAATATGATTACGCCAGTTCTGCTGTATTGGCCCACTATTTTGTTGGAACTTATTCTTATATGAATTAAAAACATCCATCACATTAAGTTGCACAGAAGCACGTTTCTTTAGAAACTGTTGCCTTACTCCTACTGTTAAATAAGCAAAAGCTTCATTGCTGATGTTTCGTTCCACACTTTTACCTCGATAATTAAAAAGGACTAAAAAAGAGAAGTTTTTATGAAGCAAAAAACTATTATAAGAAGTGGCGGAGATGCTATAGCGGCCATCAGTCTGAAGCAAAATACCATCAAACTCTCCTTTAAACGACCGCTTCGACAAGATCGCATTAGAACTGGTGTACCACCACGGTAATACCTGCTTGCCATACATCGCCTGAAGCGTAAAGTAACCTGCATGATCCGCATTTCCTGGTAATGTTGTGACTACACCATCTTCCACTGGCACAGTTATATTGGTAAAATCATCTACACTGTAACTGTAAGTAACACCTGCGTAAAACGCATTTTTGTACCCGTACCACAAGTCAGCATTATAAGCCAGTACAGGTCGTAATGCAGGATTTCCTTGTTGCAGGTTATTACTGTTAATGATCCGGATCAGTGGATTTAAACTTTCATAACCAGGGCGTTCAATCCTTTTATTGATCCCGAGACTAAGATTATGATTTTTAGTAAGCTTATAGTCAAGATGAACCGACGGAAAAGGATTAAAGTAATTTTTATTAAAGCTGTTCTTTCCAGACTGCTCCTCTCCTTGTCCATACGTGTACTCACCCCTGATCCCCAATTGGTATGAAAATTTTTCACCGGTAGCACCATATGTCAAGTAGAGGGCCGAAATGTTTTCCTGATAATCAAATAGATCGTTCTGATAGTTTGCCCCTTCCCGGAAATCATTACTATTGTCGGAAAACACAAAACTCGTTTTCATTCCCATCTCGAACTGACGCCCTTTACCCAAAGGCTGTACATAATCCGTTTTAAAAGCATACACATGAAGGATACGATCTTGAGCAATCACGCTCGGCCGGTCAACGATAGGATTGAAAGAAACTGTTCTATTATTTTGATCATTATAGTTTGCATAGCGATAATAATCCAGATCCATTGTTAGATCCCTTCCCGCAGTATCGATCTGATGTTGCAGACGCAGTCCGGTCGAAAAGTTAGCTGCATAAACAGCAACGTCGTTGCTAAACACAGAAAGTGACTTACTTTTAGCAATAACATCCACTTCTTCAATATGCGCTACTCCATCCCGCCATGATGTTTGAAAACCAGGCTTAACAGAGGCAGATAAAGTAGTACGCTTAGATAAATAAAAATCCATTCCCAAGTTGGGTGTGTAGTTGGCAATAGCCCTCGTGCTCTTCATTTTCGATATCGACTCCCCAACAACTGTCCCCGCATCATCTAAAAAATTGGTTGCAATGTCCGTGTTGTAAAAATACTTATTGTAATTATAATCCAGATTCAGCAGCAGATTATAACCTTTTCCTTTATAATTGAGATTGACACCACCATTCGCTTTTCCATAAGTCCCTTTCCCAGCTCCTGCATAAACATTACCATCTAGACCGCCTTTGTAACTACGTTTTCGGATGATGTTGATGATGGCACCATTTCCGGCCGCATCATATTTAGCAGAAGGTTGACTAATCAATTCAACTTTTTCAATTGCTGCCGAAGAAATACCCTTCAGCAGACCAGACAATGCATCTGCCGAAAGTGCGCTCACTTTACCATCAATATAAATCTGAACCGATTTGCCGTTTAGACTAATTAGGTCTGATGCATCAACAGTAACCCCCGGCAACTGATTCATAACCTCCATTAATGGAGCTCCGGAACCAAGACCATTCAGATTGACGATCACTTTATCTGCCCTCCTTTCGATAAAAGGAAGCTTTGCATCAACCGTCACAACACCTAACTGTGTCGGTTCAATTTGGAGTGCAATACTCCCTAGGTTTATACTCGATACCGCAGTAACTTCAAAAGTTACAGTATAAGCTGACCTATAACCCATGCTCTTCACTTCAATCAAATATTTACCAGATGCGATTGCAAAACCAAAATTTCCCAAACTATCTGCCAATACCGTCTTTACCGTGTTTGAATCAAGACTATTTTTTAAACTAACCTGAGCATAAGGAACGAATGTATTCTTTTCATTGACAACAGCTCCAAAAACATTATCCTTTTTTTGCTGTGCATGAGCGAACATTAAACTACATATTAATAAGCATAAAGAGCTGTAAAATCGAGTGGATTTAAAAATCAGAGTGCTTGTCATGTTTGGTATAAATTGGTATACCCAAACATACAACTAACAAACTAGTTATACAACTAATTTATTAGTCGTCACGACTAATAATACAATAAATGAAAATAACCTACTGATTATCAGGGTTAAAATTTATATTCATATGATAAAGAGATCGAACACGAAGACCATTTTGGACTGCTGGTTGCCAGTTCGGACTTAAAGAAATAATACGCAGGGCCTCCCTGTCCACTATAGGACTTAATCCATTTTCAACTTTTTCATGGGTCACTTCACCATTAGCTTCGACAATGAAACTCACTGCTACTTTTCCCCTTTCATTTGAGACCTTTTTTGAATTCTGAATCAAAAAATTACTAAAAGCGTCAACCCCTCCAGGAAAAATAGCAGGCTGCACCCTACTGTCCGAATCCATCGCACTAAAATTTGAAATCTTCCACGAACAGAGTACCACAACAAGCGCGGCCATAGGTACAAGCCCAATGTATTTCCATAAGCGTTTAACGCTGGACTTCTTGCACTGAAGCATCCTGATCCGGGCTTCCAGTAAGGAAGGATTATAAAAAGTATTCGTCAGCACCGGTCCAACTTTAAAAGATTTCAGAAAAAGAGTCATTGCATATTGCTTAGTGCTGCCGGCATATTTGACAGCATGTTCATCCGCGAGATATTCATGAACAAACTTAAGACTCTTACGATAACAATATATGAGCGGGTTGAACCAAAAAAATACGGCAATCAATTCGACAAAAATGATATCCAGTGTATGTAACTGTTTAACATGAACCTCTTCATGCGCATTTATTGCGTCAAAATCCGATAGATCTGGATCAATAACTTTAGTTCTCCAGAATGAAAATGCTCTACCGATCTCCTGCGAATGCAATTGATTTTTTATAACAGCAAGTTTTATGACCAGCCATATAGCACTGCCACTAACGCCGGTCCAATATAAGACAGAAAACAGGTGAATTTGTGTCTCCGCGACAGAAACCAGCTTTTCTTTAGCAATAAAAAATAAAGAAATATCCATTAACTCCATTTGTGGTAAGCTAAAAAGCGTCGAAAGGTTCAGCAATGGGAGCATGATCGCCAAACAAAGTGTTGCTAACAAATAAATTCGATTCCATAAAAAGAAAGTCTCACGTTTGAGCACCAATTGATAAAACATATAAAAAATGGTCATCGCGATACTCGACCAAATGAAGTAGAGCTGGTTTTCCACAGGACTTAGTCTTTAATTTTATCAATCATATTAAGTAACTGTTCAGCATCCTTTAAGTCAATTTTCTTTTCATTAACAAAAAAGGAGAACATATCCTGAATAGAATTGGAGAAGTAATTGTCCAAAAATTTATCGGCCTCGAAACGCATATACTCCTCTTTTGAAATCAACGGATAATAACGGTGAGTTTTACCAAAAGCTTCGTAAGCCACTGCACCTTTTGTCTCCAAAATACGGATCATCGTAGACACGGTGCTATAAGCAGGTTTTGGTTCAGGCAATTCCTGTATGATTTCTTTAACAAATGCTTTCTCTAATTTCCACAGCACCTGCATCAATTGGTGTTCTACTTTGGTAAATTCTACTATTTCCATTGCTGATTCTTTTATACTCAAATATCAGCTAAATAATTAGTTATCACAACTAAAAGACAACTAATTATCCAGCAGACCGAAATCTCATGACACTATGAGATTTCAATCCGCTTATTTTAATACTGTTTCTGTTTTGTCCAGAAAATTATGAACAGCATCTTTAATATCAATGCCCGATCTTTCTGCCAATACGATTAACCACCATATATTTTCCCCTAGTTTATGTTCCAGCTCAGCTTCCGATCCCACTTTTGGCCAGCGTAGTTGTTGCGACATAATGTCCCGTCCGATCAACCCAGCATCAGTTAAATAAGCTAAAGCATCTTCTTCCACAGTCCATTCGCTGCCATGATGGGTCATCTCCAACTCGTGGTATTTTTTCCTGATAGTTATTGAGCGACGAATTATTTCGTCAAAATTATCTTTTTCCATGCTTATATATGTTTATACTACTGCGTAAAATCGGACATTACATACCGTATTTGGCCATTCTTAAATTTGAAATCAAATATTTCAACGATTCTACATTCGTGGAAACCTTCTGTATCTTGCTCTTCAAGATACGCATTATTATATTGTCCAAACCTTAGACCTATTTCTTTTGTGAAATGTCTCTTTCTAAAATAGGATCATTCGAGTGCTTATGCGAAATAAATAGTTTTCCTGTAATTTTATCAATTTAAAGATATTCAGGTACTCGTTCCAAAGCGACATCGTCAATATGGTTTAAAAACTGAAAATAATCTTCCATTATCTCTTTTCCAATTCTTTGTTTTTCTTGATTAATCATTCTCAATAAACATAATCTCAAATATAGTTCAGCGACATATCGGGTGACATTTTCTGATAAATACAATATAACAAAGAACTAAGAAGCCTTTTAAAGGTAATTATATTAAAAACAAAATAAAAAATATCTTATCGATAAATATTTATTAAATTAGATTCTAAATATCAACATATAAGTAGGTAAAACATCCTACTTGAAATAAGGTGAAAAGAAACGAAAAATTAGGTAGATTATAAGTGGCGATCAGGGGCGTTTTTCAAAAAGAAACGCCCCTTTTTTAGATCATGCAAGAAAGATATGGGGAGATATCAGGATAGATTTGCAGATCAATTATATAAATTTTAAACTTTAATTATGATAAAAAACACATTCAAATTAGGGCTGATAGCGTTCATCGCCATTCTTTCATCCTGTCAAAAAACGATAGGCCCTATCGAAACCATCCCGGTTGATAGTTTAGCGATCAGCTACGATACCATCCAGGTTTTTAATGAACTGCCCTCGGGAGTCAAAGAATCTAAAAGACTTGGGCAATCATTTCCAGCATCAGATTTTACCGCTACCGGGTTTTACGTAGCACCAAGTGGCACTTTATCCATTTACGTAGACCAGCTGGAAGATGGTACCGGCCTTCCGACCTTATTGATAGGAACCTATTCAAGATATAAAGAAAAATGGAATCCGACAGTCGTTCCGCTGACACAAGGTCTAAATACCATTCAGGCAGATCAGTACGGGGGCTTATTATATATACGTTATAATGCGAATGACAACAGCACACGTAGCGGTAAAGCCCGCATAGAATTCAGAGTAGGTCATAAACCTGTCCCACATTACATACTGGGAAAAACAACCAATGCACAGTGGCAGGTCATGCTGAATACCTGGACTGAAGCACCCGATGTACTATTAGAAAGCGAAGAGACCATGTTAGTAGCTTCCCGCGCAAAGGCCTTAGACCACAGACTGGAAAATCAAGAACAGCTCATGCAGACATACGATGAAATTGTCAAAGCAGAATATGCGATCAGTGGTATAGACGGTTCAGCTGCACAGCATGATGAGAATATCCATAAAATATTAATGACCGAGACCGATAATGCAGACTATTTCATGGTTGCCACCTGGTATCGGACTGCTTACTACACCTCCACAATGAATACACTGCTCACAGTAACCGGTGCTAGAAATGACGGCTGGGGTCCGTGGCATGAACTGGGACATATGCATCAGCAGTCCGCCTGGACATGGGAAGAATTAGGTGAAACCACCGTTAACATTTATTCCCTGGCTGCGGAACGAAAAATGGGCGCTCAAAACTCGAGGCTGACCCGTGATAATGTATGGACAGAGGTCATGGACTACCTCATCATTCCTTATGCTGAAAAAGATTTTAATGCATCAAGTACCAGTGTATTTGCGCGCTTAGCCATGTTCCAGCAACTCTGGTTAGCATTTGGAGATACTTTTTATCAAACTTTGCACAAAGAAACCAGAATAGAGCAACCTAATGTGACGACAAGAGCACAGAAGATGCGCTATTTTATGTTAAAAGCATGTACAATTTCAGGTAAAAATCTAAGCGGTTTTTTCCGCAAATGGGGACTTAAAGTCGATGAATCAGTATATACAGAAATACAGAATCTCAATTTACCAACCCCTACTGAGGATCTTACGACTAAGACCGACGATCCTAATTGGGAAAATAAGTGGCTCGTGATCGATTACACCAATCAGGAAACCGGTGCAGAAAATGGAAGGGCAGCGAACATAATTGATGGCAATGCCAATACATTCTGGCATTCACGCTGGTCCAGCAATCCCGAAACATATCCCTATTTTATTACAGTAGATATGAAGAGCAGCAAAACGGTCTCCGGATTTACGCTGACCCAAAGAAATGGTTCTCGTAAAGTAAGAGAAATTGAAATTCAGGTGAGTCAGAACAACACAAACTGGACCAATTTAGGAACATTTACCCTGCAGGAAAATAGTGTACCACAAAACATTGACTTACCATCAACCCAATCCTTCCGTTATTTTAAACTTGTTTTCAAATCCGCATTTGACTTCACCCAAAATGCCGCCATGGCAGAAGTATCGGTTTATTAAACGCTGAAATTATATTTTAATGTGACGGGCAACCATACATTAAAGTCAAAAGTAATAACATAAAAGGGATTGATGGGTAGAATTACCATCAGTCCCTTTTTGATAATCTTACATAACTCTAGCAGTAATATCGCCATCGATACCGCTTTGATAATTACGTTTGTGTAAAATATTGATAATCGCAACATTTCCTTCCAAATCATATTTTGCAGAACCATTGACAAATGAATTCTACTATTTCTATTCTGCCGAATTTTGCCGATTATGCTAACAATAAAATAAGCTTTTCAGTTCGTACTCCCAAAACCTAGCGTCTTTACGAGCAATAAAATCTTATGCTACCCGCGGTAAAAGCTAAAAGTGGCAAACTATTGCTACATCCTATAAATAGGTAGCTTGAGCCTCTATTAATACTTTCAACGTATTTCGCTTCAATCGTCAGAGAAATGTAAAGCCGACATATAAATGACAAATCATTTTATTTAGACAGCTTCTAAATAAAATGATTTACCTATCTTTGCTGGCACATCACCTATAATCTGCACCAACATGCACAATATTAACTTATTCTGATATACGAGTACAATGAGAAAACCTATACTTTTCTTTGCGCTTTTATCTTTGCAAACCACGTTTATTGATGATTCAATGGCCCAACAGTCAGCATCAATAGAAACAAAGCTATCGCCGCAACAACAAAATCTGACAGGAACTGTGAGACGAAACAGCAATAAAGATCCTTTAGTCGGAGCCACCGTTCAAATTTTAGAACTGGGTTTATACAGTAAAACCGATGCATCGGGCAAATTCTCTTTCTCTAAAATCCCAAAAGGTACTTATACCGTAGTCGTACAATATCTCGGTATGCTGGAAGAACAACAAAAAATTAGCTTTCCAACCGGTGAGCTTCAGTTTCTGTTGACAGAAAACAGCATTACCCTAAAAGATGTCGTTGTTGTTGGAAAAGAACAACGTAGAGATGGTGCCACTTCAACAGTGATTTCCCGTAAGGCTATCGAGCATATGCAGGCAACACATTTGGGCGAGATCCTACAGCTGTTACCGGGAGCGATAGTCTCCAATCCGAGCTTCACAAACCCCAATAAAACGAGTATTCGCCAATATTCAGGGGATGCCGCATCTCCCGGCGACAATATGAGTTCAATGGGTACATCGGTCATTGTCAATGGTGCTCCGCAGTCTAACAACGCCAACCTCCAGTCCATGAACACGGTCACCTCCGGTGTGCTTGCAGGTTTTTCTACATCCAGTGGTATGGGTACAGACATGCGTCAACTTTCAGCAGACAACATTGAATCGGTAGAAGTCATACGCGGTATTCCGTCCGTTGAATACGGCGATCTTACCTCCGGAGCTATACTTGTGAGTACCAAAGCCGGTGTAGAACCCTTACAGGTAAAAGCCAGGCTCAATCCCAAACTCACGCAGTTTTGGGCTGGCCAAGGTTTTAGCCTCGGAAAAAATAAAGGCAATTTATTTGTCGATCTTGATTTTACAAAGGCTTACGACAACCAGATAACTGCTTATTCTGCATACGAACGCATGACCGGGTCCATGCAGTATACCAATACCTTTGGAAAAGAACGTCCGCTATATTCCAATACGACATTCTCCTTCGGTATGAATCTGGATGACAACAAAGTAGATCCCGATTATCAAGCAGAGCAGATCATCAATAAGGCACAAAATTACGCTTACCAGTTTTCAACCAATGGTAAATGGAAATTAAACAAGCAGTTTGCCCGTAATCTTAATTATACCCTATCGGGTAACTACAGTTTACAAAAAGGATATCAGCAACGTTTAAACACCCTCAGTGTGTCAGCTAATAGTATGGCCACCGAAAATGTAACGCAGCAAGTCCCTTATCTACCGGCGACATTCCTCAATCAGTTATGGATCGAGGGCAAGCCTCTCAACATCTTTGCCAAGCTCTCTGATGATTTTTACCTGAAAACAGGTGAAGGTACACACCGTTTCCTTCTCGGAGCAGACTATCGCCTAGATGCCAACTTTGGCTCTGGTCGAACAGTTGACCCAAACAATCCTTACAGAACAGCCGATCCTTTAGGATTTAGACCACGTTCTTACAAAGATATCCCTTCCTTAAATCAATTCGGAGTATATCTTGAAGATCGCTATTCCATGCAGATTTTTGATCGTGACCTACATGTACAGGCAGGAGTACGTTGGGACCAGATACAGCCTTTCGGAAGTTTCTCGCAATCCGTACTTGCCCCAAGAATAAATGCTTCCTATGAATTCATCAAAGACTTTACCATCCGCGGTGGATATGGTATGACTGCAAAATCGCCTACTCTCCTCTATCTTTATCCAGATCGCGCTTATTATGACGCATTCAGCTTAAATCATTATAAGGAAAATCCTGTAGAGGCAATGGCCATCATCAGCACACGGGTTTTTGATACCGCAAATCCAGATTTGAAGATTGCAAAAGCCACAAAAAAAGAATTGGGACTGGATTATACGCGCGGTAAAAAACGATTTTCGGTGACGGGCTACCATGAAGAGACCAAAAACGGCTATGAGATGAACACCAACCTCAATAGTGTTAAATTTTTCTCCATTCCAACGTATTCTGTCCTGGAGTCGCCCGTAGGTCAGCCTCCTGTACTTAGCACCGAAGTTGGCGAAAGCGTCATTGTTTCAACATTCAACGCCCCGAGTAATGATCGAAATATCCTCAATAAAGGAATAGAGTTTGATTTTGATTTTGGTCGATTCGACAATATCCGTACATCATTTGTTTTAAATGGAGCATACCTATCCACGAAATTAACGACCGCTAATCCGTATATCCTATTACAAAATGCGCCTAATATGCCCCTAAAGAGAATTGGGGTATTTGAAGCAAGAGGTATGCAGCAAGAGCGATTTGTAACCACTTTAAGGGCGATACATAACATCCCAGAATTTAGGTTTATCATTACCGCCACCGCACAGACCATCTGGAAAGATAAACATCAATATCTCAATTATTCCAGCATACCGGTTGGTTACATCCCTGTAGGTGCTGCCGGCAGCTCACCTCAGATCACTTATTTTACAGAAACCGAACGCCAATCCATCACAGAAGCAGATCGCGATATTTACCTGAGTTTAAATGATGGTTATTTCAAGGCCGAAAGCTGGAAACCGCTATGGCTCTTCAATCTCAAGATGACAAAAGAATTTGCCAATAACATGGGTTTTTCATTCTACGCCAACAATGTTTTCAACCATCGTCCATTACAAGCGAGCACGCGATATCCACAAGAATATTCGAAACGTAATATCAGCATGTTCTACGGAACAGAAATAACGATTAAATTCTAAACTGACATGAAAAACACTCATATACTGATCCTAAGCGGGCTCCTATTCTTGCTGACTTCCTGTCGTAAAGACTATTATAGCTACGATACACTGGACTATAATTTTACCGTACATTATCCCGAAAATTACAGCACAAAACTGGCAAGCGAAGTCAAAGTCACCCTTAAAAATACGATCACTGGCGCCAGTGAAGAATACAGATCCGATAGTGAAGGCCGTATCAGTATTACGGATATCACACCCGGTATCTATACCGTTACTGCTTCCAAAACCATCAACCCTGCAGAAGCAGAACAACTGGTAGGTATTGCCGAAGAAATCTTCTGCAATGGCAACATCCCCACCCTTCGGATCACCGAAGCGGCAAACAGTACGATCCAACTAACTGGGAGTATAGCAGGCGGATTTGTGATCAAGGAATTCTACTATACCGGATCAAAAACTCCTGCAGGCACCAACTATCTCTATGATGGCTTCATCGAAATATACAACAATAGCACAGCGTTGCAATATGCCGATAGTCTCGTGGTTGGAAATACGAAAACATCATCCAATTCAGTCTATGGATTTTATCCAGACAAAAACTATGTTTACCTCGCGCAGGCTTGGATGGTTCCCGGCTCAGGTAAAGAATATCCGGTAGAACCTGGAGCATCTATTGTAATTGCTGTTACAGCACTTAATCACAAAACAGATCCAAACGGTAACCCCAATTCCCCGACCGACCTAGGAAAAGGTATTGCTGACTTTGAGACCTATTTCAATCCTACAGGTACTAATATACGGGATACCGACAACCCCGATGTCCCTAACATGATCCATCAATATTACAATACCACTGCTGGATTTGACTGGAATATTGGGATCAATGGTGCAGGATTAGTTTTATTCAGAGATGCTTCAGTAGCTGATTTCCCCTCGATGACAGAACCTAATGTAAGCGGTACAACACGTTTTCTACAGGTACCAGTGCGTGCGGTACTCGATGCCGTAGATTGCGTCGGCAATTCTACCATCACGATGGACAAGAAACGATTGCCCGAAACGGTAGATGCCGGACTGACTTACGTCGGAGTGGCTAATTCCGGAAGATCGGTGATCCGGAAAGTTAAAAGTACAATCGGACAACGGGCTGTGTTAATGGATACCAACAATTCATCCGAAGATTTTGAAGTAAACAACAATCCAACACCAAGAAAAATTAAATAGTAATCATGAAAAAGAACCTATTTGCCAGCATATATCTGATACTCGGTCTTGGTCATGTTGCTACGGCACAAACAGTACCAACATACGACTATTTTAAAATCAAAGAACCCCTACTCAAAAGTTCCAATGCGGCACTATTACGCTATATGACCCTTCCATTAGAGGGAGAAAATGAAATTGGAGCGTACTATAAAGGCGGAGACTTCCGATCGCCTTACAGCTCAAAGTCAACCCAGGGAGTCAATTTTTCGTCAGCTCGTTATCAGCGTCTCAACGATTGGACCTTCTATGGTCATTTCAATTTTCAATCCAGCAAAGATAAAGAAGTGGGACTCACGGCACATACTGATCCCTACCGTGACAACCCTTACCAACTGATCGATTCACTATCTGCCGATTGGAAGAAACAAAAATATAGCTTACAGCTTCATGTCGCCACACCGACTTTTGCACATGATCGCATGAATGCGGGTATCCGTATTCAGTACGATATGCAGACCGGAGCTCGGCAGAAAGATCCACGGCCACTTGACAATACCAGCAACCTCAGCCTGTCGCCCAGCATCACGTATAAACTTGATGATCAAAATATCGTTGGGCTGACAGGACATTACCTTTTCTATAAAGAAGATCTGAGTATAGAAACAGTTGGAAAAAACCGTCAGTTTAATTTATATCGCTTATTAGGAGCCGGCGAGTACCAGAATAGTGCGCCCTATATCTTAACGGTAGGTTATAATCGCACCTATGAAGGCCGCACATTGGGCGGAGCAGTGGATTACGTTCATCGCAGTGCCGGAAAACAATGGACGGTAAACTTTGATTACCGCAATGGATACGAAGACGTCACAGATGGGAGCATCTACTTGCAGCAAGCAGGAAAACACGCTTTTAAACAATATCAGGCATTTTCTTCCTTCGATTGGAAAATAAATAGAACTTCCCATCAGATTGGGCTAACATGGACATTAAAAGACATGGACAATACGGAATATCATCAAATACAAAATCCAGATACAAAGCAGTATGAAACCGTATACTCCGGTATTATGAGCACCATGTTAAGAAACAATACCCGTCTCTCCTATTTATTGAGTAAAGAAAGAAAAGATGGTCAGGTTGATTGGTGGTTAAAAGGGACTGCCGCTTATCATAGTCTTGATAATAGATATGCAAACCCAAAGAACAAACAGCTGATCGATAAAATCAATCTGGATCTGAGCTTTGATAAACGCTATCCATTGTCAAACAAAAGAGCCCTATCCTTGCAGCTTAAATCTGCCTATGACTTTCTTGTTCACGATGAAATTTTGTACACCGACAAATCCTACTCCAGTAATTTCGTTGCCCATGAAGTATTTCTTCCCATGCACGATTACAACAAGGTCAATACCTGGACAAATGAAGCACATATCAAATACCATTTGAAACCCTTTGGAAAAAGAGAAAATCAGCTTTACATAAAAGCTTCCGGACTGATCAGCAGCGCAATGAATAACAGCGGCATCATTCAAAAAGGAGACAACCGATACATGACACAATTATCAATTGGCATCAATACATTTTAATTTACACTCAAAAAAGATCCGGAAAATAGACATGATGAATACCATTAAAATAAAAAAAGCAATCCTACTGCTAAGTTCTTTCGCCACCGTTGCCTATAGCTACGGCCAAGAGCTGATCCGTCCATCTGTACAATCAAAAACAAGCTTTGCAATTGTTATTGACAGCAAAACTTTTGAAAGTGCACGTGCTGAAGTTATGGCTTATCGCCAATCCATCGAGAAAGATGGATTAGGCACCTACATCATAGCACATAACTGGCAGCAACCCGAGCAGATCCGCGAACAGCTGCAGCAATTATATAAAGGTAAACAAGCTCTTGAAGGAACAGTCCTAATTGGCGATATACCTATCGTTATGATCCGTGATGCGCAGTACCTGACATCTGCTTTCAAGATGAATCAAAAAATAAGATGGGATAAATCCTCCGTACCGTCCGACCGGTATTACGATGATTTCGATCTACAGTTGGATTTTATAAAGCAAGATACAGCAAAAGGACGTACCCACTATTATTACTATAGTCTCAATGGCACTTCGCCACAATACATTGAGATGGACATCTACTCTGCCCGTATCAAACCACCTGTAGAAAAAGGTGAAGATGCCACGCAAAAAATCAAGTCTTATCTCAATAAATTAGTAACATTGCGTGAAGAGAATAATCCGCTTACTGATATGGTAGCCTCTACCGGTCATGGCTATAACTCCAATTCAATGAACTCGTTTGCTGGCGATGTACTGGCGTTGAAATCACAATTTCCAGACCTGTACAAACCCGGAAATTCCATCAAGTTTTTGAATTTCAGAAACGCTGATTTCATGAAATACAACCTGCTTCGCGAATTAAAACGAGAAGGACTTGATTTCGCATTTATGACCGGACATGGAACCGCAACACTACAATTGATCAATGGTTATCCACTCGCATCCAATCCACAGCCTTCTATGGAAAATGTAGGACGCTATTTACGTTCCAAAATCAGAACTGCAAAAGAAGATGGAAGAGATGTCGAAAAAGTAAAAGAAAGTTTCAAGACTTCATTAGGAGTTTCGGATAAATGGATGACCAACGCGTTTGAAAAAGCGGTTATGGATTCAGATTCGGTTTTCAATGACAACCTTGACGTTCAAATATGGGATGTCAAAGATGCAGCTATACAAGCAAGATTGGTATACCTCAATTCTTGTTTAACCGGTTCATTCCACCTGGACAATTATTTAGCAGGCTATTACCCCTTCTCGGAAAATAAAAATGTTGCTGCCATTGCCAATAGTATTGGCGTATTGCAAGATTTGTGGCCGGCAGAGCTGATGGGTACCTTGCAACATGGTGTCCGTGTAGGCAATTGGTTCAAACACATTGCTTATCTCGAGACCCATATCCTCGGCGATCCTACTTTTCATTTTACAAGTAAACGAAGCCAGGAAATCAATAATGCGATTGTTAGTGGAGCAAAAATTTCTTACTGGAAAAAATTACTGCAAGAAAATGATGCCGACCTGCAGTCATTAGCTCTCGTGTATTTACAGAAACAGTTACCTGAAGCCGAGATGGCGCAGATCTTAAAGAATACCTACTTTAACTCACCTTTCGAAACGACAAGAATGCAAGCATTTGCACTTCTTAGAAACTATGAAAACGAGCAATATTTTGAAGTATTACATGCTGCAAAAAATGATTCTTACGAATTTATCAGACGTAGAGCAGTGTATGATTTAGGAGAATTTGGAGGCGATGATTTTGCAAAAGACCTTATTGCATTCTATGTCAGTGACCCGCATTCTGAACGTATAAATTATCGATTGAGAACAAATATGACATTTTTCAATCCTGAATTGCTAAAAAAAGAAATTGAAAATCAAGTGCGTCAAAATAAGAGCATCTATAATGCTGCAAACTTAAGTGACCAACTTTTGAAAGATATTGACTATAACAGCACCAAGGTGGAGAAAATGGAAGCCAACATACGCGACAAAAAACAGACCGAGAAAGAACGCCTTGGCGAGATCACAACATTGCGCCTTTACCGTTTCCATCGCTTAGTACCAACGGTGCTCACGATTATTGCAGACCCATCTGAATCAGAAACGATCCGCATTGCTGCATTAGAAGCAATGAGCTGGTTTCCCCTTTCTTATCAAAGAGAAGCCATTTTCAATACCTGTGATCAGCTCCTAAAGGACGATAAAGTTCCCCAAGCAGTAAAAGATCAAGCACTCAAGACTAAACATGTCATGAAAAAAGAAAAGAAATAGGATATAAAAAAAGTGCAGCCTTGAAAAAGGCTGCACTTTTTTTATACTCAAAAATTTATTTTGCAGGTCCGTGCGAATGGCCCATATCTGCAGGATTAATCATGATATGTGCTTTGTAACTACCCTCATCCATCAACCATGGAATACCCGGAACAGTAGGTTTATTTGCCATACCTAAATCGGCTGCTTTAGCAAAAGGAACATACAGTACATAACGGCGTTTGGCATCAGCCATCTCTCCGGTTTCTTTATTAAGCTGTTCCAAAGAACCCCAATAACCGTATAGCATCGTCGGCTGTTGTGGTATGATCAATTTACCATCTTTAAATTCCTGCTCGCGAATATCATCACGTTCTCTACGCTTTCCTTGCGCGATCAATTCTCTACCTCTAGCCATAAATGGTTCTAAACTCTTCGGATAAGCATAAGCGTACAACATGGGAAGTTTATAATCTGGTGCCAGGCAGATATAATCGTTAGTACCCGCTCTTAAAACAACAAACTTTCCTTCACTATCATAACCATATACCTGTGCTCCTTCTCTAAACTCTGTCGGTGCTGCTTGTACTGCTATTTTAATTTGGACCGCTGCAGGTAAAACTTCTCTTTTTGCTTTTTGTTGTGCCATACCATGGCTTCCGCTGCCAAGTGCTAACAACAATAGGACGATAATTTTCTTCATTTTTGTTTTAATATTTGTGTAGATTGATTCTAAACAAAGGTAAGGTTTTATCTACTAATATGAGTCTTCAAAGCTGTCATATTTACTCAAATTTTCCAATTTATTTAACAGGTAAAATGCCGATTGATCGCGTAAAAGACAATATGTGCAGCTTCCTCTTTGACATTATTTGAACGTAGCGTTAAAAAAAGTCATACCCTTTGCTAAGTCTGGAATAAAGAACAGCGCAATGCTAACCGTCTCTGTAGCTTGGCTTCGTTAAGATACTCTTCATATCACCCGACGAGTATTTTTGTCATGTATAAATCTTTTTGAGAAAAAAATTTTAGAATTCAATTCGTTAATCGTAATATTGCGATATACAAATCATAATACCATGGGTACTACAAAAACAGTTCACTTTACAGAACAGCAAAATCATATCGCCAATATTGCGAAAGCACTTGGACATCCCGCTCGTATTGCTATTATTGAATATCTCTTAAAGGTCAACACCTGTATTTGTAGCGATATTGTGGATGAATTACCATTAGCACAATCCACGATTTCGCAACATTTAAAAGAATTAAAAAATGCGGGATTAATCAAAGGAAATATCGAAGGAACATCCATCTGTTACTGTATAGATGAGAATACTTTCGCCGTCTTAAAAGCCTATTTTGGTAATATAATCCTATCTGTAAACAATCAAAAATGTTGCTAAGAAATGTTTAAGGCTGATGCCTTTTAAAAAATAACTTATTTTTTTTTACACACAACCATCGTAATATAACGATATAATAAAACATAAATACTATGAAATTATCAGAAATCAAACAGATCCTTCCAACATTAGAAAATGTTGAATTCCAATTAGAAGATGGAACATTTGTACCAGAGCATTTCCATGTAACCGAAGTCGGTCAGATCAACAAAACTTTTATTGATTGTGGCGGAGTTACGCGTACTGAAAACACGGTAAATTTCCAATTATGGAATGCCGACGATTATGAGCACCGCTTAAAACCCGGAAAATTGATCCACATCATCGAACTCTCAGAAACAAAACTGAATATTGGAGATCATGAGATAGAAGTAGAATATCAGCGTGGTACAATTGGAAAATACGGTTTAACATTCAATGGTAAGAATTTCGTCTTAACGAACAAAACCACAGCCTGTCTGGCACAAGATGCCTGTGGTATCCCCAATCCATTGCAAGTAGTCGGTTCAAATTCAAACAGCTGTACACCAGGATCTGGTTGTTGTTAATCAAAAGACCGACATGAACGCGAAACTAGTAAATACCATTTCGGAAATACTGAAATTAACGATCAATCAAGGGCGCAAATCTACGTTGCAGCCCCTGATTGATTATATCCAGGATAAAGTTACAGCTGGCTCAGCTATCAACATCAATTTCATCTGTACGCATAACTCCCGTCGAAGTCACCTCTCTCAGGTCTGGGCACAAATCGCTGCTGCGCATTACCAAATACCAAACGTAACCAGTTATTCAGGAGGTACTGAAGAGACAGCACTGTTTCCTAAAGTTGCCTTAACACTTGAAAATGCAGGTATTGCCGTCAGTATTATTTCCAACAGCGAAAATCCGGTTTATGCCTTCAAATACGATGAAAATGCTTTGCCGATTATTGGATTCTCTAAAAAATACGACTCCCCTTTCAATCCTGAATCCTTCTTTGCGGCAGTCATGACCTGTTCACAGGCAGATGGCGGTTGCCCTTTTATTGCAGGAGCTGAAAAACGCATACCGATTACTTTTGAAGATCCTAAAATATCGGACAATACAGCACAACAAGACGAGGTCTACAGAAACAGAAGTTTGCAGATTGCCTCCGAAATGTTTTACGCCTTTTCACAAATTAAATAAAATATAGGATGCAGGTAAAAATGAAATTTCTAGACCGGTATCTCACGCTTTGGATCTTCCTGGCGATGGGATTAGGTATCCTAATAGGCAATGTATTCCCCGGTATTTCAGATGTAATGGATCACCTGTCCATCGGTGCCACCAATATACCATTGGCAATTGGATTAATCGTTATGATGTACCCGCCACTCGCTAAAGTAAATTACGATCTACTGCCCTTGGCATTCAAAGATAAAAAAGTGCTGCGTTTATCCCTTATACTGAATTGGATGGTGGGCCCCATCTTGATGTTTATACTGGCAGTGCTATTTTTAAGAAATGAACCCGATTACATGGTAGGGTTAATTCTAATCGGACTCGCGCGATGCATTGCTATGGTGATCGTATGGAATGACTTAGCCAAAGGAAACCGCGAATATGCCGCACTTCTGATTGCTTTAAACAGTGTATTTCAAGTCCTGTTCTATAGCTTATTTGTATGGTTGTTTATCAATGTTTTGCCCTCCTATTTTGGATTTGCAAAGTATGCGATATCAATAGAGATGAGCGAAGTTGTCAAAAGTGTATTGATCTACTTAGGAATACCTTTTTTTGCGGGCTTTTTAAGTCACAGATTTCTCCCCCAAATAAAAGGTGAAAATTGGTATCATCGTAAATTCATACCCCTAATATCGCCATTTACGTTATATGCCCTGTTATTTACCATAGTGCTGATGTTCAGTTTAAAAGGCGAACAGATCATTCAATTACCCATGCAGGTTGTTAAAGTGGCTGTACCAATGGTGATTTATTTTGTACTGATGTTTTTTATAAGTTTTTTCATCAATAAATCGATGAAAGTCGCCTATGATAAGAATGCAGCGATATCATTTACGGCTACCGGAAATAATTTCGAATTAGCCATTGCAGTAGCGATAGCCATCTTCGGCATACATTCCCCACAGGCATTTGTGGGCGTTATAGGACCGTTGATTGAAGTACCGGTCCTCATCCTCTTAGTACGTGCCAGTCTTTGGCTCAAAAAGAAATATGATAGTTAGTTTTAGCATGGTGCCCTTCGCATTAGCTCCTATTTTTGATCGTCGTTTATTTAAACAAAAAAATGGGATATGCCTCCCTAAGATGGAATTACACTGCAATAAATAAAGCACCTTAATAAATAAGGTGCTTTGTTTATTTTAAACCATTTTCTTTCTTCCACTTCCGAATTCGATTGCTCGCATTGGCATAAGGTGAAGAAGTATTGAACTGGATCATTCTTCCGCAGGTCCATTTGTCATACCAAGGTGTTTCATATAATTCATGATTTGACTTTTTAGCTATTAATGCTAATATCGCCTCTACAGTATGGTTTAACTTATCCGTCAATACATGAAAATCGTCATCCTTATAGTCGTCGTAAAACTTTTGTGCCAGTCGGCCAAGTTCATTCCATTTAAATCCTGACTCAGGAAAAGACACCTCCTCGTTATTATCCTTTTGTCTATTCCATTTGAGTACAAGCTCTCCCCACCCTGCCAAATAAGCCAGCAGATCGTTGATACTCATTAATGTACCTTTACCATGACCTTCCATATCCTTCACTGCTGTCCGCTCATAGGGAACAGTAGTTAAGTCCTTTTTCAGTTTATCGTAATTTGTTTTTATTGCTAATTGTAGCTCAGATTTATTTGTTGGAACTGGCATAAAATTCTTTCAGTGAAAAATAGGAATACGATCAAGTGATTGTTAAAAATTATTTAGAATCATCACATTCAAAAATATATCCGGTTCTTCATCATCATCTAACTGGAACCGCAATTTGACTTCCTACCGAATCATTATAGAACCGCTATAATAGTTTAAAAGGAATTGCAAACTGGTTCCTAAAGTTACAAAATACCTTCCAAAAAATTTGCGGAAAACCCGATTATTGAGACAATAATATTCTTACGTTGACTTAACCTACCCCATGCCTGGAACACGCTATTTCATCAAAAACGGCAAGCTAAAGTCTCAAAAAAAACCATTCGAAGCAACGTGAATCTTAATTCGAACGTGTATACTCCGCATCGGTAACGGGCTTTAACCATTTTGTTTCCCCTTTTTCTCTACCTGTAATTGCTATTTGAACAAAAGCGCTATCTGCACTTGCTCCATGCCAATGAGGGATGTCTGCTGGACATTTTACAGTTTCGCCCTTTCTTATAATAACCTTTTCTTTTCCCTCTTCCTGATAATAACCAACCCCATCAAGAGCTAGAATAATCTGCCCTGCGGGGTGTGAGTGCCATCTGGTTCTTGCTCCCGGAGCAAAAGTAACACTACCGACTGCATTTTGATTAAGACTGTCTGCTTCCACCAGATTATTTAAATAGACATCACCCGTAAAATTACTGTTGTTTACCTTTTCACCTTTGGCAAAAATCAATTCTTTGTTTTGGGTATTTTCAGAATGAGTTTCTTGGGAGCAGGAAACCACTGAGATACCCAAAAGAAACAGCAATGCAAAATTTTTAAAATTCATATTTTTTAATTTTAAAGGTTTGTTTGGTAAAATTCAACCAGCTTATGTACGGCCTGCGTAACATACTCCGGCACCCAATAAGTCTGTATATGTGTAGCCCCTTCAATCAGGAACAGCTCCTTGTGCTTTGCATTTGTAGCTTTGGAAAACGCCTCGTCGGACATGTACTTTGTGTCGGCTTTACTGCCGGCTATCATTAACAAAGGCTGATCAATTAAATCAAGCTGATCGGTTGCATCCCAGGTCATCAGATCCATGAGGCTGCTTGTCGTATATAAAAAAGTTGAATTGGGATGTGCATGAGTCCTGTAATAGTATTCAAATCCTTCACGGTATAAACCTGCGGGAGTTTTTGCAATTTCTTCATCCGTCACACTTGCTACGCCCGAGAGCAAAATTTCTCCACCCGCAGCTTCTTGTGCACGAGCGTCCGAAGCTTGCTTTAAGCGTTCCTGAATGGTATTTAGCTGCGAATTTAGGAAGCCATTCCTTCTTACTTCTCCGGAGTTGAACATACTTAATGTTCCAATGGCTTTAAAACGTTTGTCCGACTGAGCTGCTTTTAAAGTATAGCCACCACCTCCACAGATACCTAAAGCACCCAGGCGATTGGCATCAACCCCTGCATATTGCATGATAAAGTCAGCCATACCACGAATATCTTCCGTGCGGAAGTGCGGTTTGTCGGTGTGCCGTGGCTCCCCCCCGCTTGCTCCCTGATAGGACGCATCTGCAGCAATAGTTATATAGCCCGCCTCTGCCAAACGCTGTGCATACAGTCCCGCTGTCTGTTCTTTGATACCACCATTTGGATGCGCAACAACTACGGCCGGATATTTTTTGGATGCATCATAATGAGCAGGTGTATATACGTTTGCAGCTATATCAATACCATTCAGTTTATAGGTAACCGGATGGATATTTACTTTCCCCGCTTCATTTTTTAAGATAGCGCCATCGTAGACCAAGGTCCAGGGATTTTGTTGATGCTTATTTTGCTTAGATTGTGCATGCACTTGATCAGTAACAATCATCGATGCAACTATTGCGAATATTGATGTTAACTTCTTCATATTATTTCTTACTTTTTAATACCTCGTCCAATACATTCTGTGCTGACGCGGCTTCTTTTTCACCAATGGCTTGCCCAATAACCCTAATAAATTCTTGCAATTGCTCTGGTTGCAAACCCACATGCAAACAAAGGTTGAAATGCGAACGTAGCATAGGCTCTACGCCTCCTACCCCACATAGAACCGATACCGTTAACAGTTCTCTTTCCTGATATGTCAGCACATCACGCTCGAAAATATCTGCAAAAAGATGTTCTTTCAGGAAAACCTCAATAGTAGGTGCAAATGCCGCGTAACCTGTTTTTGGTCCAGTCTCTTCAACTCCACTTAACTTTTCCAGTATGGCCTTGCCACGGTCATATTTAGAACGGTCATCCACAATCGGCGTCGCTTCAGGCCCCATTATATCTTCCATTCCTTTTGCTTTACGTTCCTCAAGCACAGCCATAAAAGTCTGCAGACCGCGTAGGCTCCGCGGAAATCCTGCGTAAGCATATACATGCATCAGCACTTCCTTAATCTGATTGATAGTCAATCCAGCATCAAGTCCCGCATTCAATTCTGTCGTTAGTTTGGTCAGATCTCCCTTTCCCGTGACAGATCCAATACCGACTATGGCTCGTTGTTTTTTACTTAAATTTTGTATTCCATTCGTTTGGCCATTTACAGTTGCGGTAAAAATAATTGCTATGATAAAAAATAGTGATTTTAAGAATTTGACCATAATTTGCCCTTTTTTGTAATGATTCAATCTACTTGCCTCAAAGAAACATTGTTATACAAAGTTCTCGATTCGGCGACGCTTAAACGGTAAATACATTACTGTTTTTACTACCAATATTACTGATGTAAACAAAACAGCTAACACAAAATGAAGTGTTAGCTGGAAACAAGCTTTCAGTTTTAATAAATTTTCTGACCGCTTTTACATGCTTATTTTAGTTTTTGTTTTCATTATTTATTTTAACAGAACGCATTAAACGGGAAAAAGTAAGGGAGCCCATTTTCCATGCGCCATTTTCTTTCACATATACTTCGGTTACCATAAAAGGGTTTATGACCGTATTCCCCCCGACCACTGCCTCAAGGTCAATGTCGTTTAAAAGTATGGCAGTATTGCCTATTATATTGATGCTTGTACTATATACTGTTGCTTTTTTATACCAGATACTTCCACTTTTAATGACATCAAGTTCTTGCTGTTTGCCCCAAGATCCTCCCATATGAACAAACATGGATTTCTCGTGAAAGATGTCATTTAATTTATTAATATTTTTATCAGACATCCATGCCCATTTTTCATTGGACAGGTCTTTCAGTTCTTGCTCTGAGGCTGTAGCATGTTCAACTGGTTTTTCAAGTTTCTGATACTCTTCATCAGGGACCGGCTGTAGCCATGTTGTTGTACTTTTCGGTGAAACCGCAATATAGGTAACACCAGTTTTAGGTGTTGAACCATGCCAATGCGCTACATCTGGTAAACATTTAACAACATCACCTTTCTGTACGATCTGTACCGGTTTTCCTTTTTCCTGATAATATCCGATACCATCGGTTATCAATAAGATCTGTCCCGCAGCATGCGTGTGCCAGTTCAGTTTAGCATTCGGAGCAAATACCGCCAAAGATATATGCGCGTTAATATTCTTGTCGGCTGCGTTTAATTCACGTAACCATACATCTCCTGTATGATTAACATTTTTTGCTTTTTCACCTAAAGCAAAAATAGACTGATCCTGCGCTACCGCATTTGTTGTAACAGTGGTAAACAGTAAGACTGTTAAATAGATTATTCGTTTCATATTGCTTCAGTTTTTAATAATATTTCTTTCAGTTCCATCGCACATGCTTAGCATCTCTGACTCACATGAACCTTCACGCGATCCAAATTTCATCTCTTATAGCGTGCTACAGTCTCTGAGTAAAATCCTTTGCGCCATATTTTAGGGAGACCCAATTATTGATCAAGCCCTTTTTGCTTTAACCATTTTGATAACACATCAGCCACCTGGACATTATTTAAGTCCGAAAAAGGGAAATGCGTATTGCCAAAAATCCCGATCTCAGGCAAGTGTACCACCGTTGCATCACCACCATGTTTATTGACAGTTGCCGCCCAAAGCCTTGCCATTTCAAGACCTGAACGCCAATGATCTTTGTTCCAAACTTGCGATGGTTCCTTTGCAATATTGTCACCATAATAAATGACAATGGGCATCTGAGTCAATTTTTTGAAGTCGGACAAAGGTATCTCCACACCTTTTAATACACCAAAAAGGCCATTTGATGCGATCGGGGGTGGAAGTTCTCCTGCTGGAAACAAAAAACCGCTATAAGGTTCATATGCTATCACCCCTTTAACCTTTTCATTCTTTATTGCCGTCATCCAGCCCGGCCCACCACCTTGCGAGTGCGTCACTAAAATGCCTTCACCAATTTTATCGAATAACGCTGAGATCGCATCTGTTACAACCTGTGCATCAAAGGCGCCCGTATTGGGGGTCATCTGTCTGTAAAACTGCTCGAGCGAAGCTGTGTCTTTTGAGAACTGAACATTTGGAAAGTAATCTGGATAGTTTCCTATTCGGAACTGTGTAAACCAAAACTGTTCGTCTGCCGTGGGTTTAACAATTCCTTCAACAGTACTCTTTCCTGCTTCACCACGTCTTGGTTGGTCAACTAAGTAAACCGAAAATTTTCGGCGAAGAAAAATATTTTGAAACCCTGATCTGCCATCGGGAGTTGTTTCCCAAGTTTTTTTCGATTGTCCTGCACCATGAAGAAAAACCAACGGATATTTTCGGGACTTTACCGGAATTTGATAAAATGCATAGGCGTGGTCACCATGAAAGGTCTGTCCGTCTGGTTTCAAAGCATTATTTACATCAAAAACTCCAGATTGCGTCACCTTTACACCACCAATAGCAAAACTTCCCTGCTCTGCAATGGTGATTGGCTTCTGTCTGTTTTGGGCATTAATTGATATTGAGGTCGTCAATAACACCGTCAATGCACCTAAATATCTCCATAATTCTTTTTTCATCTTAAAATTTTATTTTCCGGCATTACTTTATAAATGCGCATATCAGTTTACACCTCGTACAAAAGATACTGTCTCTATTTTCATGCAATCCATGCAATTTTTTCTTTTGCAGATTTAAATATCCAGTTTACGTTCACTTAACCATTTCACCATTTCTGGATCTCTATGGTCAAAAAACAAACTTGATCCTATATCTAAGGATGCGATGGCATCAAAATCCTGAGATGAAAGTTCAAAATCGAAAATATCAAAATTCTCAGCCATCCTTTCCTTACGGATGGATTTCGGGATCGTAACAACACCTCTTTGAGTTAACCAGCGAAGGATTATCTGGGCTATGGACTTGTTGTATTTTTCACCAATAGCCGATAATAGTTCGTGATGAAATATGTTGTTTTTACCTTCTGCAAAAGGTCCCCAGGACTCGATCTGTACATTATTTTCTTGAAGGAATTTTTGTGTTTCAATCTGCTGGTGAAATGGATGCGTTTCAATCTGGTTAATCGCTGGTGTAAATCCAGAGTTTACGATAATATCCATAATTCGATCTGGATGAAAATTGGATACACCAATTGCTTTGATCTTACCTTCGTTATATAATTCCTGCATGGCACGCCACGAACCATAAATATCGCCATATGGCTGGTGAATAAGGTACAGATCCAGATAGTCCAGTTGCAATCTATCCAATGACTTTTGAAAGGCTATTTTAGTTTTTTCATAACCTGTATCCTGTATCCATAATTTGGTTGTGATGAAAAGTTCATCTCTCGAAACAGCGCTTTTTTTAATCGCTTCACCTACCGCTTTTTCATTTCCATAAGAAGCTGCAGTATCAATTAGCCGATAACCTGTTTCAATTGCATTTATAACAGATTCCTCACATACAGCGGCATCCGGTATCTGAAACACACCAAAGCCAAGTACCGGCATTTCTACGCCATTGTTTAATTTAATTGTCTCCATTCTTCCATCATTTATTATTGTTCAACTCTTCCAGCTTGCATTAAAAAACCTTTTTAGTATTTATTTCCTACTTTTCATTATCGGCTAATTAGAGAAAAAAATCCTATCTCGTCACATACACTTGTCAATAAGATAATGCCTTGATGTTAGCAATCCTGCGATCCGTAGGAATTTCACATCTTTAAAACCCCAAACTATTTCACCTTGTTTTAAATTCATTACCAAAAGCTCAAATTTAAAATGACAGCAATGTCGCATGCTATAGAATAGATCATAAACAAAGTCAATCCTAATAACAAAATTCAGCATGATTTAGAAGAATAAATTACACATATTACTCTTTAAACTACCAATATTACTGATCTGGCATGAAATACCGTATACATTTAAGAAATCAAGAATATGAGAACGTTCTTGTCCTCTGCAATAAATAATTTACGCGTGCAGCACTTGAATTATATATATTTGTAGTATGATACGATTCGAAAACTTTGCGTCTTATAATCAGTATGTAGGTTTAAAAGAACCGTTAGATGACGATATAGATATCGGTTATTATCAACCACTTCGCATGAGGTCTACATCAGATCCTGTTTTAATAGATTTTTATCGGATTTCCATAAAGATAAATCTGGTTTATAGTAATACGCCAGATGCAACGCCCATTACAGCCGTTTTTTTCAATAGTCCTAACCTCGCAAATGGTTGGGATATAGCACCGCTCCCCACCTATACAGGAATGTATCTACAGCTCTCAAAGAAGATCATTGCGGAGAACCGATTTTTATTCAAAAATTACCTGGATTATGGACAGCATGAAGCATTGTATCTGACCGAAACGGAAGCGGAAGAAATCCGTACGGTATTTGAATTGATGACGCCTTATTATAACAGTAAAAAGAAAAATAATACTGTTTTATTATCCTACGTCAACGTACTGGTCTCTTTAGTAGAAGCATTTTATAAAAGACAGTTTTCAACAGATCCAAAGCAGTACAACCGAATCCTGACAGATTTTCAGCAGCACCTTCACGAGTACTATAGACAACCCGTCAAGCAGCTTCCAACAGTACAGTATTTCGCAGATAAATTAGGTTTGTCGGCTAACTATCTGGGCGATATCATCAAACATTTAACAAATAAATCTGCCCTTGAAAATATCCATGATTTTGTAGTAAAAAAAGCTAAAGAATTGCTTGAGATCAAAAAAGAATTGAATAGCACCGAAGTTGCGTATGAACTTGGATTTGAGTACCCAAACTATTTTGCCAAGTTCTTTAAAAAACAGGTGAATCTTACCCCTCGGCAATACCGTCAGTCCCTGATCAATAAATAATCCGTTAATTCTGACCCCAAATTTCTAAAAAATTTACGCCCTGTAATTTGTTTCCTTTTTTGTAGTAGTCTGTTTCCTTGCCATTACCTGCCATCTAATAATTTTGTTTCATTAAAAAAACAACGCGAACAGATTTATTTAACCCCTGTACAGTTATACTATTTTTTGTCAGCAAGATAAAATAGCACACCTTTTACAGGGGATATGCCAAAATAGAAAACAGTCTTTATTAGCAATGCTTAAATATAAAATGGAAACTATAAAAAAAGTACTTTTAATCAATGCACATCTGCCCTATCCCAATTGGTCAGAAGGAACACTCAATAAAGCTTTTATACAGGTGGCGCACGAATTTTTCTTATCAAAGGGCTACGAGGTTATCGAGACGAGTATCGAGAAGGGATACAACGCAGACGAGGAAGTAGAAAAACATTTGGAAGCGGCGATCATCATTTTACAGACACCGATTAACTGGTTTGGAGCCCCATGGATCTATAAAAAATTTGTTGATGAAGTGTTCAATAGCGGTTTATTCAGTGAAAAATTTCTTTCAGGTGATGGCAGAACCAGAGAAGAACTCTCCCGGCAATATGGAACAGGAGGTAAAATGCAAGGTAAAAAATTTATGGTCTGCAGTACCTGGAATGCACCTGAAGCAAGTTTCAATGATGAAAACCAACAGTTATTTAGAGGCATAAGCACTGCTGATTATTTAATGCATATAACAAGTAATTACAGATTCTGCGGCGTAGAAGTTGTATCGGACTATAACTGTTTTGATATTTTTAAAGATGGTGATATCGCAACAAGCCTTAAAGACTATCCGGCACATCTAGCTCAGGTTTTTGAAATTTAACAACGTTCATAGATGCATAACAGCGTAAATGAATTGCGAGGACGCGCCCAATAGTAAGTCCTATTCCCTATATTCAAACTGTAATGATGATCGTTTTACTTTTACTTTGAAATTAGGAGCATTTACTTAAAACGGTTCTTCATTTTTTGCTAAAATGAAGAACCGTTTCTGGTGACTAGTGAGTTTCCTGGAAAAACTGTTTGGTATCTCCTACAGGAACATCAAATTGATTTTTTTCCAAAGCTAAAAACAATTCATCAGCAACCTCAGAAGCAGGAATACCATTTGCCCCTCCGATTTCTGCGGAGAATTCGGTATCGACCAAAGGCGGATAAACTTCATAGACCTGCAGCTTTTTCTGGTCTTGATAGGTCTGTCTTAATGTGGCAGTATAGCTATGGAGCGCTGCTTTCGTAGCACCATAAGTGGGCAGCATCACATGGCTTCCGAACACTGCTATTGATGAAATATTAATAACAGCCGCTTCAGCTTTCTGAAGAAGATGTGGAATGAGCAATTCTGTAAAATGGATGACGCTGAAATAATTGGTATTCATCTCAATAGCTGCTTTTTCATGTGCTCCGATAGTTTCACTCAAAAGATAAGCAAATGCAGCACCTGCATTATTGATGATGATATTAACATCCGGATAATTTGTTTTCAAATCATTGGCAATACGGATTCTATCAGATTCAACCGACAGATCTCCCTGAATGGCCACTGCTTGGTCCAGTTCTTTTAACGCCTTTTGAAGCCGTTCTTCATTTCTGCCGTTGATAATAACTTTATTTCCTGCTGCATTTAATTTCTTAGCGATCGCTAATCCGATTCCGGCACTTCCGCCGCTGATGAATATGGTATTTCCTGTTGTTTTCATATTGTTATTATTGATCTATAGTTTTATAATCTGTATAACCCTTTTCGCCCGGCGTATAAAATGTATTTTGATCCGGAACATTTAATGCAGCTCCGGTTCTGTAACGCTCCACTAAATCAGGATTTGCAATAAAGGGTACACCAAATGATACCAGATCGGCATCACCATCACCTATAACCTGATTGGCCGTATCTTTATTAAAGCCGCGGTTAATGATGATCGTTCCTGTATACAGCTGACGGAAATGCTTGGCAACTTCCTGGATAGCATTGGCGTTTCCGGAAACATCAGTAAAAGGTTCTATCAAGTGCAGATAAGCCAGATCGTAATCATTCAGCCTATTGACTAGATAGTTGTAAAATGCAATGGTCTCATCGTCGACCAAAATACCCATAATACCGTTTAAAGAAGGATTGAGACGAACCGCAACTTTACGGATATCGGCAACCTCTTTTATGGCATCTAAAATCTCGAAAAGAATGCGCGCTCTATTTTCGATCGCACCCCCATATTCATCGTTGCGCAGATTAGAATTTTTACTAAAAAACTGCTGCAGTAAATAGCCGTTGGCAGCATGAAGTTCAACACCGTCAAATCCAGCTTCAAAAGCATGAAGCGCCCCTTGTTTGAAATCATTAACCGTTCTTTTAATATCAGCAACCGTCATGGGCTGAGGAGCGACAGTAGGTTTAAATCCCGTTGCTGTAAAAACCTGCTGCTCTGGATTTACATCCGACGGAGCCAACGGTTTTTTACCCTGATGAAGATCAGGATGCGAGTATGCTCCAGTGTGCCAAAGCTGGGCAAAGATGACTCCGTTTTCAGCATGTACTGCTTCCGTGGTCAATTTCCAGCCTGCGATCTGCTCTTGCGTATAAATTCCAGGAACATGTATAACACCTACTGCCTCAGGACTGATAAATGTACCTTCGGTAATGATCAGTCCAGCAGAAGCACGTTGCTTGTAATACAGCGCAGTCAACGCTGTTGCTTTATTTTCGGGATTATCAGAACGGCTTCTGGTCATGGGAGCCATCACTATCCGGTTCCGCAATTGTAATCCATTTTTATGGTAAGAATTAAATATTACACTGTTTTCCATGGTATTAATAATTTAAAATAGTAAATTTGCTTGCATTTTGCAAGTACAAATATAAAATTCAACTTGCAAAACGCAAGTGTTTTTTAAAAAAAATACATTATTATGAAAAATAGATCGCAATGCCCTATCAGTTGTTCATTAGATATTTTAGGAGATAAATGGTCCTTATTGCTCATCCGGGATTTAATGCGCTTGAAACAATGCACCTACAGCGACTTTTTAAAATCTGGCGAGAAGATAGCGACCAATATCTTAGCTTCAAGATTATTAATGCTGGAAGAAAATGGACTGATCAGTAAACTGGATCATCCGGAAAGCAAAGCAAAAGTTTTATACACCCTTACTAAGAAGGGTATCGATTTACTCCCCATATTGATTGAGATGCAATTATGGGTAGACAAATATTACACGGTACCCAAAGAACAGAAAGAGATCATTAAAGCTGTTAAGAAAGATAAAGCGGGTTTTATAAAAGCACAAAAGAAAGTATTATCGGATGGAATTAAGGTAGAGCACTGATATTATAAAAGTTAAGATGACAAGCAGGAGATCAATTCACCTATGAGATCTTTCGTACAGTGGCGCAAAGTTCAGTTATTCTTAAAATAAGTAACAGCAATTCTGTTAAAACTTTTAAGCAAAAAAGCAGATCTCCTGACCCATGATTTAGATATTGGAAAACTTATACCTTCATAAACTGGTCAATTATTTGAACTAAATAGTCAAAATATAAGGACTAATTAGAAAAGTTAAGTGTTATTTATTTCAATATATTTGCATTATATTTTTTACTTCACTGGTCATCAATCGGTGATTCAAATTTCTTTTGATTTCCTTTATCATCTGAGTTTTAAATATCGTTTATGAAAAAAATGATCAAAGTACCAACATCATTAATAAGTGGTCCTACCCCTCAAAATGCGTTAATGCTCGACGGATGCTCTATTATTGAGCAATGCATCCATAGTATGGAAGCTAAGGGAACGATGTATCTGGAAGAGCATCTCCTCATGATAGTGCTCGAAGGATCGGCAACGCTAACTTATGGCAAACAGCAGTATGTTGTCGGTAAAAATGAAATGATTCTGCTAAAAAAGGCAACGGCGGTCAAATACGATAAAATTGGTAATCCCGAAAATGACAATATCTATGACAGCCTGATGTTTAGCATCAAAGATGATTTATTAAAATCATTTTTAGCTATGTCTGAAATAAAGGTTCCGAAAATTGAAGGAGAAATAAAGACGGGAGTTTACCCGATGAATGAATGCCTTGTTGCTTTTGCAAATTCTATGAAACCTTATTTTTTGGATCATTCTGTTGTGCAACCCGGACAATTACGCCTTAAGATCATGGAATTACTGTATGACATCGCTGAGGGAAATCGGAATATGTTTCTCCAAATTTTACAGTTGCATGAGCCCGTTAGGGCGGATATCCGTCATGTTGTGGAAATGCATTATGCCTCACCGGTTTCTTTACCAGAATTAGCGTATCTATCCGGCAGAAGCCTATCTAGTTTTAAACGAGATTTTAAAGCCATTTACAATATGACTCCTGCATCATGGATTCGGGAAAAACGTCTTGAAAAAGCGAAGGAAATGTTAGAGGCAACACAATTGCCTGTTTCAGAAATTTGTTATTCTCTGGGCTTCGAAAACATTTCACATTTTTCGAGAATCTTTAAAGAATACCACGGACAAGCACCGACCGTATTTCGTCATTAAAATAGAGATGGCCATCAAACCCGATTTCTCCTGCTCATTTGGACTTAATAGAATAAATAGTTGGACGTTATAAAAAAATGGAAACCTTTTATCGTCTGTAAATTTGTAACATAAATTAAAAAATATAAAATTATGTCGACAAATAAAAACAGTAATACTGTACAAGATTACGAAGATGTGTTAGCCATTGTAGCAGGATACGTGGATGGGCTAAAAACGGGCAATATCGAACAGTTAAAAAAAGCATTTCATCAAGATGCTGTTATGTATGGTCATTTAGAGCACGACCTTTCACAAGGTAGTATAGAGAACCTTTATGCTTACGTTCAAGAATTTGGTGCCGCACCAAATATTCAGACCAATCTTACGGTGTTACACAAAACGTCCACCACAGCGGTAGTTCGTGTTGAAATGGAACACGATGCCGCAGATGAAGATTTCACAGATTATCACTCCCTGATAAAAATAAATGGAGAATGGAAAATTGTTGCAAAACTATTCCATCTATATACGAAATAATCAAAAACTATTACTTCAACTTTTCATTGGACATAAGACCTTCATTTCCGGTGAATATTCGTTATAAAATTTAGATATGTCAAAATTATTCCGTCCTTTAACTGTAAAATCAGTAACTTTTAGAAACAGGATCGTGACGTCGCCCATGTGTATGTATATGGCTAATGATGGTTTTGCCAATGATTGGCATTTAGTACATTATGGCTCTAGAGCGATGGGTGGTGCAGGTTCTGTCATGCTCGAAGCGACAGCAGTCCATTCCGATGGACGCATTGGAGTTGGAGACTTGGGAATCTGGAAAGATGATCATATTGAAATGCTTACTAAAATTGCATCATTTATAGAGAATTCTGGCAGTGTCCCAGCAATCCAATTAGCACATGCTGGTAGAAAAGGAAGCACGTGGGCATCTGGACGTGACAGTCATCCGTTGATGCCTCATGATGAAAATGGATGGGAAGTTATTGCTCCGTCTGCAATAGCATTCTCTCCAAACATGCAAACACCACGCGAAATGAGTTCAGAAGATATCACATCAGTACAACAAGCTTTCGCAGATGCCACTAAGAGAGCATTAACAGCTGGTTTTAAATTGATAGAAATACACAGTGCACACGGTTATCTAATCAATGAATTCTTATCCCCTATTTCGAACAAAAGAACCGATCAATATGGTGGAAACCGAGAAAACCGTTCGCGTTTTCTATTTGAAATCATTGATAAAATTAAAGAAGTATGGCCTGCAAATCTTCCAATTGCGGTACGTATCTCAGCAACAGATTGGATGGATGAGGGTTGGACAATTGAAGATTCAAAATGGTTAAGTAAAAAGTTATCACAATTTGGAATCGATATTGTTGATGTTTCGACCGGTGGAACAGTACCTAAAGCTAACATTACAGTCGGTTCAGGATATCAATTACCTTTCGCCAGTGCCATCAAAAGAGAAATAAAAGACAATTTAATAGTTGGTACAGTAGGTTTAATCACGAATGCACATCAGGCAGAAACCATCTTGACAAACGGAGATGCCGATTTGATCTTCATAGGAAGAGAGTTTTTAAGAAATCCCTATTTTGCCTTAGCAGCTGCAGGAGAACTTCGCTCACAACCACCTACCCCGAAACCTTATGAACTCGCATTTTAAATAATGAGGAGGTTCAAGATTGAACCTCCTTATTATTTAACTAACTTTTCGGCTCACTTTCCTAAAAATACGAGTTTATATAAAGAAAATATTTTGTAAGTTGACCGATATTTCATCAACCGTTCAACTGATGATAAACTGCTAAAAAAAGATCAAGAATTAAGACTACTTATGGAGCAACCCACACCGCAACGAGTAAAAGAAATATTTGACCCATTTTACAAAGCTGACCTGAAACTATGGACTGAATTTGCAAAATATCTACAGGTGCGCACCTTTAAAAAAAATGAGTTAATAAAAGATTATCATAGTAAAGAAAAATACATCAACATATTAATTAGCGGTTCCGTTGCACACTTTGTTTTGGCAGAAGAAAAAGATATCTGCATTAACCTATATTACGAGGAACAATTATTCAGTGATTACTTATCCTTTCTTACCCAATCATCAACGGTTATCAAGACGCAGGCTTTAGAAGAATCGCTCGTATGGTCTATTAGCCATAGCGATCTGCATGCCTTATATTCCAGGTCCACTACAGGGCTAATCATTGGCAAAGCTATTTCAGATGCCATGTTTATCAGAAAACAATCCGAACAGATTAATTTACTGACGCTCAGCCCTACCGAAAGATATTTAAAATTAATCAAAGAGCGTCCTGAGATTTTCCAGAGAACATCATTAAAAATCATCTGCTCTTATCTCGGTATAGCCGCCGAAAGTCTGAGCAGGATTAGAAAAAAAAACGTGTAATGTGCATTTCTTAACTTTCGTCAATTTTTTAACGAAATCATCTTGCTATTTTTGAGCATCAAATAAGCCATTGTACATGAAAAATAAAGTTAATTATAATGCTGTACTGACGTTTTTTATCATTGCCGTTCTTCTTCGCTATCTGACCAATAAAACCGATTTATTGAATGGTATATCAAGCGGATTTATTAAAATCATCCTACAGGGTATTTCTCCCACTATCGCGGCATTAGCCGTCTTCGCTCTCTTTAAAATAAAACCCGTTCTAACATTAAAAGGGAACTACAGCAATATCATCACACCCTTTCTCTTATACTGGGCATTACCCATTATCCTAATTTTAAGTACGGAGTATGCTATCAAAGGAACCCTATCTTTTGAAGCTATTACCGCAATCTTAATTTACGGCCTTTTAGAAGAGATCGGCTGGCGCGGATTTTTACAGCAGCAACTGAAGCCATTACCGGAATTTTTAAATGTATTCATCGTGGCTGTACTCTGGTTTATCTGGCACCTGAACTTTGACCTTAGCAGTTCAAACCTCTTGTTTTTGGGAATTTTAATCCTTGGTAGCTGGGGAATCGGAAAAGTTGCCAATAACACCCATTCCTTATTAGCAGTAGCTGCATTTCACTCGCTCAATAATTTTTTCCCGGAGATGAATACCATAAAAATCATCCTACTCATTTCATTATTGTCCATCTGGATCATTGCGCTGGTCATTAGAAAAAACCAGCAAAATGCGCAAAAAGTTATACTAAGCTAAAAGTCTAGCATACCATACTCCTGTTTTAAGAGAGCTCAAAAAGAAACAGTAAATAAATATCGAACACCAGACTTCTAATTTTAAATTAATCAGTAGCCCATATTTATCTTAAAAAGATCAAACAAAAAGGGAGATACCTACGATATCTCCCTTTTATATTATAAAATTTTAAAAAACCTTTATTTAACTACTCCACCACGATCTCATTCATCTTTTCATTACCATAAAAAACAGGGAAATACATCAACTCAGCCTTTGCCGGATTTACCGTATACACCCCCGTGTATCGTGGTAATAACTCAATTTCAAAAGTATGCGCCCCTTTATTCAATTTCGGACAAAAGATAACTACCCGATCTTTGAAATGTTCCCGATGGGCTTCATTTCGGTAATATCCAGGCGATTTACTTTCATAAGTACAACCTGCAGGAATCGGAACTTCAAGCTGGACGTACTCGGCCTCTCCCGTCAGCGATACAGTAACTTCTATTTTGATCGGTTTACCTTCTTTTAACGTAGTTACAGTTCCTTTTTCGTTTTTAAATCGAGTAGAAACAGTCAAACCTTTATCTTTTTCAAGAGTAGGGTTGGCATTCCAAAAATTCTGATATGCCGTCAGAAACAGCGGTCCTGTCCCCTCTTTACGTACTCGAATCTGTTCAGTCGGCGCAAATGTCTGCGTATAAGGAAATGCAGTAATACGCTTATCGTTCACAATTGCTACAGGTGCCTGAAAAGTTTCGCCTTCTTTCAATAAGTCTGGAAGAATACTTCGAATAATCCGTGAAGACTCATAGATATTGCTCCAGTTGCCCCGTTGCTTCTCTGCAAAGAAATAATTTCGAATAAGCTCGAGATCCGATTCATGCCCCCCGATTGTTTTCAATACTGCATACGCCAATAACGTATTTTCCGTATGCGTTTCAGTTGGATTCAAAAATATCCTTTCGTTCTTATCAGAAACACCTCCCGAAGTCCAATACATACCACCTAAAATTGTTTTTGAAGCATATTTAAGCACAGTATCTGCGGCATGAGCATCTGCGATCCCCAATTTAGCCATCAACAGATATTTAAGCAATATATCCTTCGTTGATTTACTTTTCAACTTTCCATCAATAGCAAGAAAATAGTGTTTATAATCCGTTTTGGGATCCAGCCGGTTTAAAAACACCAATGCATTAAACAATCCTTCCTTGGCCATATTAAGTTTATCTTTGTTCCAAAGAACATCCAAAGAAGCTAAACTTCTTTTCAAGCTTTCCTCCTCCCGTTCGATATACAATCTTCTCGTCAACCCCGTCCTGTAACCAGCATCTTCAGCATCCAATAGAACAGAAACGACATAATTACTGATCCATGATACCGTTTCACTTTTATTCCACCAGCCCCAACCTCCAACTGTATTCTTGTTTTTCTGCAATTCTTTCAAAAGGTCAAGGATTTTTTTCTCTTCTTCAAACGGTTTCCCTAAAAGTTTTGTTAACGCTTTCTTAGAAAGTAGCGCACTTAATTTAGATGCCAGCTGTTCGTTGCACAAAAACTTATAAGCATCAATATGTGCTATTTCGCGCTGGATGAATTCCCATGAATTGGCCTCAGCATGCACGGTGATTTCTCCCAGCTCAGGTGATGTTTTTAACTGATATTCTTCTGTTCCATTCAACACCTTAAAATCACCCTGATGCTGCTCCAGTCCTTTTTCAAAAATCGGAATATTTCGTTTCTCGCCATCAAAATAGCCATTAGAAAGTCCGATTGCATACGAAAGTTGCAAGCTATCGCCTTTTCCAGCCCGAACAGCAATTGGATCGCGGTATGACTTCGCTATTTTCAAATTCGTTTTTACAGAATCAACCCCATTGTAGATCGTCCGTAACACCTCCAGACTATCGCCAAGATAGTTAACCACTCGACCTATTGCGGTAAACTGATCGCCACGAATAGCAAATCGGGGAGCTGCCAAATGTGCGGAAACAGCTTTAAAGGCTTTAATATTCAACTCTTTGGTATCTGCAAAATCTTTTACCCCCTTGGCGATAAAGATTGTTCTCCAATTGGTAATATCATCTGGATAAGTGGTCTCAAAACTTGCTTTCCCTGCAGCATCTGTTTTGAGCTTCGGTTGCCAGAAAGCATCATCATGAAAGTTGACCCGCATCGTATTACCCGATTCGAGGTAAGGCATGGAAACATTCGGCTGTACTGCAGCCACAGTTCCAGTTCTTGTCTGTACCATAATGACTCCATTGGCAGCCCTTGCGCCGTACAAGGCAATCATGGATTGATCCTTTACCGTATTCACGGAAGCAATTGCAGCCGGATCAAAAGAAGCAAGATCACCTTCGAACACCACACCATCCACCAAGATCAGCGGTTTTGTACCAGCATCCATACTGTTATTACCTCGAATCAAGATACCGCTCACCTTTCCTTGCAACAAATTTGGCATATTATTGACCGTGACACTTGTAACTGAACCTGTCATACTTACCCTCTTTTGGCTAGCCACGCCCATCACAACGACCTCATCCAATTGATTGTCCTGCGCCTTCAACTCAACAAAATAATCCTGCCCCATAGATACTTTGATATCCGAAGGATTATAGCCTATTGCAATAATCTGCAACTGTACTGCTTTTTCATCCGAAAGCTCCAATTCGATACTACCGTCAAAATTGGAAAAATACTGCTGTTTCGTACCCATTTTTTTGACAGCAGCTCCAATCACCGGTGCATCACCATCATAAACCAAAATTCTGACAGCGGAGCTGCTATTACGCTTTGCAATAAATTCAGCCTTGTTTATTTTTAGAACTTGACCATGCCCCTGCTGTTCATAAAGAATAGAATCACGAAGCGGATTCAATACCCTGTTTGCAACGGTTTCATCACGGACCATCTTATAAGCCACTGTGGCATGAGGTGATCGCTGGTTCCATTGAATACCATCCAGTTTTAGGTAATTTAGGCCATTCGACTTTAACGTTACAGCCAAACTATAGGCTGTCGAATCGTCTTTCACCACATGCAAAATAATATCCCCGACAGGTAAATTGCGTAAACTATTTTCAGCTCCATAATACAGTCTATAATACCTACGGTCTTCCGCTTTTGCAGGTTCTACGAAAATCAGAGCAGGCTTGACAAGCTTTTGTTCAGCATCCAGACCATAACTTAAATTGAGGTTAAAAGTTGGTTCTTTGGAATCTTTTTTGGCCAAAACAAATTGCGCGACTCCCCAATTATTTTGCATGACCTCCTTAAATTTACTCGCCACATTTTGATGAATATCATTACGCGTCCATAATTTTCTCTTAAAATCCAATTGCGGTTTAAAGTAAGGTGCATCTTTTCGTATATAGTCCGCATCAAAACTTTTCAACTTTTGGTATTGCTTATAAAGGGTATATTGATAGCCGCCTTCTATTTCAAAACGTCCAATTGATGTCGTATCCACGATTAATGTTGCTATTTTGGGCACGCCATTATACATTTCTGTACGCGGAAACGGACCTACCAAAACAGGTGCAGACACTTGGGTGCGCAACCTACTATCATAGGTCCTGTTCGGAAATGGATTCAGATAAAAAAGATCGCCTGAAGTCTGGATATAAGCCGGCATTTCGATAGGCACATTTAGATTTGGTAACTGCCAAGCTCCGAAATTATTGGTTACGGAAATCAACTGCTTTTTGAGTTCCGTGACTTCGGTATCTTTCAGCTTTCCAACATCGTCCTTGGGCAGCATTTTGACCAAGATCTGTCCTTTACCCAGCGTTTCATCAGGGTAGTTGAATCCAATTGTATCCTGCCCTATATTAAAGGACACGATCATTCTCCGGCCTTTTTCAACGCGGAACCCTTTCACCAATACCTCCTTGTCATGTGTTCTGAATTTAAATTCATGCTGTCCCGGATAGATTTCAAAAATATAATCATCATGGTGTTGACTCTGTTTCGCATAAGTCAAAACACCATCTATCCACATCATATGAACCCCTTGTACCAAGCCATTTACCACCAGATATGGAGAAATTTGGCTTTTAATTTCCGCGACCGGCTGCGACGCCTGATAATAAACTTTAGGAAATAAAAATTGGTAAAAAGCAATCGTATCAAGCTGCATTTCTTTAGACCATCTCGCCCAGTCCTTTAATGCCTCCTGGTGTCTTATCTGGGCTTCATCCAGATCAAAATTAAAATTCTGGAAAGGTTGAGCATACCGAATGAGCCCGCCAATCTTGACATTTGGAGCACTTGTATTTTTAAATTTTGATGTAAATCCATAAGCCGTAATATCCACATCCGGCACAGGTTTGCCCACTTTATCGGTCACGGACAATTGCACCTCAGCCTTTTGACCAGGATAAACCGTTGTCGCTGTATTGACCTCTAAATTCAGATTTTTCTGCATAAAAGGAAGATCTTCCTTTATCACTTTGGCACGGCCTGCAAAAAGATAAGTAATCTGCAGGCTATACCCTTCTTTTCCCCGTTCTGAAAATGCTTCGCTTAATTGAGTCGCATAACCCGACGAAACCATTTTCTTACCTTTCCTAACCCGATACCAAAAAGGAATAGCGGCCGGATTACTCACCGTCAATAAAACCGAATCGGTCGTGCGGTAAAAACGATAACGCAGTTGCTCCTTTTGTTCCTGTTCCAAATCCAAGATTTCAGAAATTCCATTCGCCTCAACTCCTATTTCCGTTGCCTGCCATGCAACCGGTATGATATGCGGTAAACGAGCCTGCTCTACGCGCAACATTTCATTGTTTTCACCTAATAATTCGATCTGAGCATCGCTTGATTTTTCAATACCTTTCTCAAAATACTTAATCTCCGCCTGCCCGTCTTTAACGGCGATACGAATTTCTTTTTCCGTATCAAGCAAATTCAGCTGCAGTATTTTTTCATGACGCTCATTGTCCGAACTGAGATAGGTACCTATAACTTGAAAAGGAAGACCCATGTCTGACGGGAAAATCGAATCTGGCAAAACTATTTCCTTTTCCGCGACTTCAGTAAGAGACACCGTTGTCTGCCACAACGTATCTGGAACAAAATTCACCTGATTGGCCTTCATCTTTCCTGTACGGTAGGAGTTTGGTACAACTTTCAATTCTACTCGACCATCATAAACAGGCATATCATTCTCATTGACAACCTTTAACTTCAGGCGGATACTATCCCCTTTTGCAAAATCCGTGCGATCGGATTTCATGCTAAACGTGAGACTTTTCAATTCATATTCTTCATATCGAAATGACTCTTCAAGCAGCACTTGCTTAGATTTGCTAGACTTCAATAAAACACGGTAATATTTATCAAGAGTAAGTCCCAGTCCTGCATTTAAGTCAAAAGAAAAAGCATACATGCCAGGGCGATAGGGAGCAAGTTTTGTTATGACCGTATCTTTCGCATTGCCCACCACATGAACATCCACCGAATCTAAATTTGGTTTCCATTTACCCTCTTCGAGATAAGCCTTGAATTTCACCTGATCATTGGGCTTATACATCGGCTTATTGAATACCATAAAGCTTTGGTTATCAAAACTTTTTTTCTTACGAAAAATCCTTTTAAATTTATATTTTGTCCGTTTCCAGTTTGTTTTCACACCTTGCCAAAAGGATACTTTTTCTTCATAAGGCCAGTTCTTTTCTACACGTAGATAATGATACACCCCTTTATGCAAGATGCTGACGACATCACCTGTTTTCGAATTTGCAGTATGATAATAGCCCAATTTCCGATCATAAGAGACCCTATTCTTGCCCAAAGAAAGGTGTGCATCGGTTATCATATTACCCAATGAATCGTACAAGCAAACCGCAAATGCTTCGGTCGGAATGACCTTAGCATACAGATCATCAATGATAAATTCATCATATATCAAGTTATTTTCATCAGCACGGACCTCGACATAATTGCCACGTGGTAAACTGGACTTTTGACTACGATACTTCCCTTTTTGAACAAAATCGGTCAGCATATCCTCGTTAAATTTCACTTCTCCGATATGGATCTTTTTTAAAATCTCGGGGTTTAATTTATAGATATAAAAATCCGAAGACTGACGTTGACTGTTGAACAGTGTTGACTGCCCAAATGAGGCTATCGAATACAAAAAGGTTAAAACACTAACGATAATTGACTTCCAACTCATAAAAGGTATTGACTAAATTCCCTTAAAAATAGATAAATTTTCCAAACACACACATTATACTTCATTATACGCACAAATTTTCGTGTAGAGATATCAAAATTTCCCAATAAAACCTGCATCAGAAGCTATAATCTCGGTGAAAAATTCTTCATTGGGAGGAATATGTTGTACAACACAAATTCATGTTAGGAGATAATCGCCATCTAAATATTAAAATCAGTGAAATTTAATTTTATTTAGAACAATTCCAGATTAAAACCTATATTTGAACCTATCTATCTAAAACGACTTGCTTAGTGAGCCTTAAACTATTTTTTACAAAAAAAAACAAGCAGAAAAAATCACCTGAACAAATATTTCAGGAGTGGTTCGATGCCTATTGGAATCGACTTGTTGATTTTTGTGAACACCATTGTAATGATGAGCAAATCGCTATGGATATGGTACAGGATATTTTCTGCTCGCTTTGGAAACGTAAAGAAGTGATGGAAGAAATTATTCAGATCGAACACTATCTCTTTCGCGCTGCGCGAATACGGATCAATGATTATTACCGTGAAAAGTATAAGCGTATCGATCAGACACATGAATTGACAGAGACCTTCTGTCACAGCATCAACAACACAGAGGAGACCATCTATTTCAGAGATCTTGATCATTTTGTAGATGGCCTGGTCAACCGACTCCCATGCCGTTGCCGTCAGGTCTATACCCTGAGCCGCAATAGCGGTCTAAGCATACCCGAAATTGCCGAAGCATTGTCTTTGTCCGAAAAGACTGTCGAAGCACATCTCACGAAAGCCCTAAAATTCCTGAGAAATAAGATCGCGACATCAGAACAAAAATAATTTTTTTTTAGACTAAGGGTAAAACAGCTAAACGACGACTGGTATATAAAAATATATGAAGATCGATCATCAGCTCTTGGAAAAATACTGGTCAGGCCAGTGCACACCTGTTGAGAAACAAGCTGTGGAAGCTTGGATGGCTGATGGTATTCCTGATGAAGAATTTCCACGCAAGCAAAGTAACTATACACCCGAAGAGAAAAAAGCGATCTTATGGCAAAATATTCGCCATCAAGCTGATATCCCAGATACGTTCTCGGCAGAAAAATCAACCCGTAGACGCTGGCCTACACTCGTCGCAGCAGCCAGTATCGTGAGTATCCTATCCGCAGCTTGGCTCTATCTTCGATCTGATAAAATGACAGCAGAACCGATCGTAACCACCCGCTTTGTACAGATCGAAGTACCTTTTGGAAAAAAACAAAAACTCATCCTCAGCGATGGAACGACCATAAGTCTCAATTCCGGAACAAAATTACGCTATCCCGAAAAATTTGATGCAGCGAAAAGAGAAGTGACCTTAGATGGTGAAGCTTTTTTTGAGGTGAGCAAAGATCCAAAACGACCTTTTATTGTCCAGACTAAAAATACCAGAACCCGCGTACTGGGTACCCGATTCAATTTGCTAAGCCGTACCGGACAGTCCGATATGCTTACTGTAGAAGAAGGACGAGTGCAATTTACCGCAGCAAATTGTCCGGACACCCTTATTTTAAAAGCCAATATGCAAAGTAGTTATGCTGCAGGAAAGATGAAATCAAGTACCGTAAACAGTGAACTGTCGACTGCCTGGATGGAAGGACAACTTATATTCGACAACAAAACTATCAAACAGGTGATTCCGGAACTTGAACGCTGGTATAATGTAAAGATCACCTGTCACAATACAGCAATACTGAATGATCAGGTGAGAGGGAAGTTTAAGCAGGCTTCTTTAGCATCAGTTTTACATGATATCAGTTTTGCAACCTCCATCAAATATACCATCAAAGATAAGGAGGTCAGCTTATATAGATAATCGATTCGCAAAAAATAACCCGGTGTACGCATCGCCAAAATTGTCCACCGGGGGATGAAATTAAATACATTAACTTAATCACATTTGTAAAAATATGAACTTTTTGCTACTTAGCACACCGCTATTTCCCAGAACATGGAAAAAAAATAGCCTTTTATTAGCACTTTCTTTCTCCTGTCTATTGACACAGGCGCAACAGGGTATCCTCCAGACCAAGGTCAGCATCCAGATCAAAAACCAAACAATAGCGCAGGCGCTAGAAAAAATTGAAGAAAAAACAGGCTGTTCTTTTATCTACAGCCCGAACCTGATCGACGCACAAAAGAAAGTATCGGTAAACCTGCAAAACGCACGTTTAGAAACAATTTTGCAGGAGATCCTGGGCGATGCTGTAAAACGCGTAGAGACCAATGGAAATCGCATTAATTTACAGCCTTCTTCTGGAAAAGGCAATCTGAACGGACAGGTACACAGCAGCGATGGTCACCCAGCTGGATATGTGAGCATCTCCCTTGCGGGCAGACAAGTCCAGGCCGATGAAAACGGTAAATTTTCGTTCAGTAATATAGAAGCCGGCAGCTATACCGTAGAAGCAAAATATGTTGGCTTGCTGACCCAAAAGCAACAGGTACATATTGAAGCAAATAAAACATCTACAGTCAACCTTGTGCTCTATGAAGATGCTACAGCACTACAGGAAGTAGTGGTCAACGGCGAACGTAAAAACCGGTTTGCAAATAAAGAGACCCCTTTCGTAGCCCGTATGCCACTGCGCAATTTGGAGAACCCGCAGGTCTATCAGGTGGTAACACAGCAGTTAATGAAAGAACAAGTTTCTTATACGATTGCCGAAGCCATGCGGAATGCAGGTGGTACTGTACCTGTGATCAATCCTTCTGGCGGACTCAGTGCCCATTTAAGAGGATTTAGTACAGGAATTAATGCCCGCAACGGTATGGAGTCCACTTCGGACCGATCTGCGATGGATCTAGCCAATGTAGAACGCATAGAAGTACTTAAAGGTCCATCAGGAACACTATTTGGAGCCTCTGTATCTTCATTTGGTGGCGTAGTCAATCTCGTTACGAAAAAACCAATTGAAGCAAAACGTACGGAAGTAAACTACACCACGGGGAGCTATGACTTAAACCGTTTATCCATAGATCTCAATACGCCGTTAAAGGCCGACAAAAGTGTACTATTTCGTTTGAATACCGCTATCCATAAAGAAAGAAGTTACCTCTCGGATGCTTTTAACAATACCTTTTTAATCGCACCCAGTTTAAGCTATCAGGTCAATGAGAAGCTGACCCTAAACTTAGATGCCGAATACCTAAAGGTACACAATACACAGCCCAATAATTTTGTTATCCGGGCCAAAGATGTACTTCAACCTAAAGATCTGAAGTTGGATTACCGCAAAAGCTTGTATTATAGTGATGCCGATGTACAAAATAGCGCTTCTAGGATCTTTGCTGAAGCAAAATATAAAATATCGGATAAGTTCCAGTCCACCACCGTGTTCTCGTACGTTTCGGAAAATGTGGATCACAGCTATCAGCGTGTCGTGCTCGTCAGTTCTCCTACAGAGGTCACTAGAGCCGCATCCATATATAAGGATGTCTATAATGGATACGCAAATATTCAGCAAAATATCAATGGCGAATTTAACACAGGAAGTATCAAACATAAATTGCTGGTCGGAGCCAATTATAGAACCCTCAGCAGCAGTTTCCTTTTCGGAGATATACAGCTATTCGACAAAGTAGATGTGACCCAAAAATTCACGCCCCTGTTGAGACAGGAAATCGATAAAAATGCCGAATTTGCACCTTACCCCACTCCTTCGCAACAAACGCTCAGTGCATATGTATCCGATATGATCACCATCGTGCCACGTCTTTCGACTATGCTTTCACTACGTGTTGATCATTTCAATCGGAACAAAGTGGAAGATGAAGAAGGATTCAAACAAACATCATTAGCGCCTAAATTAGGATTGGTGTACCAGATTCTTCCCGAGCGTATTTCTGCATTTGCCAATTATATGAGTGGTTTCCAAAATGTTGCCCCTGTCATCCAGCCAGATGGAAATCGATTTGTCATAGATCCAATATTTGCCAATCAAGCAGAGGGTGGAATAAAATCGGAGCTTTTTCATAAAAAATTAAGTCTGACGGCCAGCTATTATTATATCAAGATTGATAATGCCACCCGTGTCAATGCGGACATGTTTACCGAACAGGATGGAAAACAGGTGAGCAAAGGTGCAGAACTGGAGGTCATTGCCAACCCCATCGCAGGACTGAATATCAACGGAAGTTATGCCTATAATGATAATCGCATCATCAAAGCTTCTGATGTTGCTGTTGAAGGAAACAAGGCAGAATTTGCGCCTGAAAATGTCGCCAGTTTTTGGGCTTCTTATACTTTCCAAGAAAAAGTAAAAGGTCTCGGTATCGGTGCCGGAGTCAACTATGTTGATAAAATGTACCGCGCTTCGACAAATACCTTTTTTATTCCCAGCTATACGCTGGCCAATGCCACTGTGTTTTATAACAAACAAGCTTGGGGAATTCAATTGAAAGCGAACAATATCTTTAATAAAAAATATTGGGACAGCTGGGGCAATTTGCAGGCACCATCCAGTGTGGCGGCAAACCTTTCCTATCGTTTCTAAAAATTGTATAGCAACGAGCAGACCGCTTTTAGCGAGCGGTCTGCTTGATTAGATTGTAAATTGTGCTAAAGAAAATATTACATCAAACACACCTTTGGATGGGTTTACTCTCATCACTTATCGTCTTTATACTGGGCATAACCGGTTGTATATTGGCATTTGTTGATGAAATCAAACCCGTAGTTTATAAAAGTCATTTTTACGTGGAGTCCACGAGTCCAGATCATGAGCGTCAGTCATTTTCAACCTTATTGGACCACGCAGAACAGCATTGGGGTGCTGAAAAACAGGTCTCGGCCGTAGAAATTGAAAACAATCCACAACGGACCTGGCATTTTAGGGCATATAAAGAAGATGATAACGATGGAATCTGGTACTGGAACGAGAAAAAATACTATGAGTCTCTATTCATCAACCCCTATACCGCAGCAAACGTATACAGTGAAAACGCTGAATTTGAATTTTTTAGGGTGATACTCTACCTCCACTGGTCATTGCTGTTTAAAAATGACATTGGCCAACCCATTGTAGGCACTGCAACGCTATTTTTTGTGCTCTTACTATTAACAGGTCTATATCTGTGGTGGCCAAAAAACAAAAAAGCAAGACGTGTTCGGTTTTGGTTTCGCTGGAAAAATAAAACCGGCATAAAACGGAAAAATTACGATCTGCATAATATTCTAGGATTCTATTCCTTCACGATCGCTTTAATTCTGGGATTGACCGGTATGATCTGGGCCTTTCCCTGGTTTGATGAGTCGGTACAGCAAGTACTCAATAAAATCGAAAATAAGGCTCCGGAAACAGTTCTGGCGAAACCTATTCAGTCACAGGCTCATTTGAATACAAATCTTTCGGTCTACGATAACATTCTGAACGAAGTACAGGTAACTTATCCCGATGCACATGCCTATTACTTTTATTTCCCACAGAAGGAAGAAGCACCGTTAAACGTATATATCCGCTATGAAAAAAGCTATGCCTCTATCATCCGACAATACGATGTAAAGAAAGGTTATCTGCAAAAAACAATCGATTTTTCAAGTAAAAATTACGGTGAAAAAATGCGGGCCTTAAATTACGATATCCACTTAGGAAGTATTCTGGGAATCCCGGGAAAGATGCTGGTATTTTTGGCTTCTTTGATTGCCGCCAGCCTACCTGTCACCGGTTTCTACATCTGGTACAATCGACGTAAAAAGAAAAAAAAGAAAGCGTAAATAAAGCTTAGGAACCCGTTCATTTTCTTAATGCTAAAAAGGCTTATCCGATCACAGATAAGCCTTTTTAGCAATCAATCCCTTCAGTTTCATTCTGATAGAAATATCTGCAAGCAAATATCTTATAAAAAGCAAATAAACACTACTTTCAATAATAAAAATAGACAGAATTACTCCCGTCTCTATTTTTCATCATTAATTCGTTAATGCTACATAATGGTGAAGCATCTTAGGGTTTTCGGCTTCGGTAATTAAAAATTGTGCGACATCAGCTCGCGATATTTTCCGAACTTTCATTCCTTTCTTAAGGTTGGGTAATACACGATAAGATGAAGTCAACTCTCCGTCCGTCAGCATTCCTGGTCGTACGATTTCCCATTTTATAGCACTCCCTGTGATCAAATCTTCCATGATGGTTTTATTGTTATACTGATCATTAAGAAACAATGAAATGACTGTGTGCATAAAGAAACTTAAATAACCTTTACTCTCTCCGGCCCCAAAGCCCGTGATGACCAAAACAGGCGAAGAAAAGTTCATATCAGCTGTAACGCTTATAAGTGCTTTGGCTACATCAGAAAAAAGAGTCGTTGCCTTTTTATTCTTTGTTCCAACAGTTATAAGGACGGCATCAGTATTTTTAATTGTATTTTTCAAATCCTCAGACACTGTTGCACTTCCTTTTATCTTAATGAAATTGGGATGCGTAGCGAGCTGATCCGTATTTGTCGATAATGCCGTTACCATATGTCCTTTTTCAACAGCCTGTTTAACCGCATGTAAGCCAATTCCCGCCCCTGCCGCTATTATTCCTATATTCATTTTATTTTAATGATTTTATTTCAAGATATTTTTCGGTGATACTTTTCCTTGCTACCAATAGGCTTTCGCTCCCCCATTGCCAGTTCCTGTCCTTCTGCTATCATATTTTCATAATCGGTAGCAATCACCTCAGCGCTGACATCGCCATCCACAATAGCACATATAGCTAGATAATGTTTCTTAACAAGATCATCACCGCTTATCCCTTCTTTTGCCATTAAGGTAGGATTGGTCGTTACACCGTCCAAAACCCCGAAGTCCTGGGCTTCCTGAATATCGTTCAGATTGGCTGTATCAATAAAAAATTTCATTTATTAAATTTAAGTTTAGTAGTTTATGGTTTGGTCTGCAAATGAGCCTTTCAGAATCTCTAATTGCAAAACAAAACTATACTATTAGCCTCTTAAAAAATGAAACAGATCTTAAAAAGAAGGGTAAAAATGTTCAAAGCATAGCACTAAAGTAGATCTGTAGGCTGTTTAATCGTCTTTTCCGTAGAAAAATAGTTAAATACACAAAGGATAAGTAAAAAATTATAAACCAAAAAAGGAGACCCTATAAAGAATCTCCTTTTTAATCACTTTTTCCTCCATCTCCCCAACAGCCGGCTAGTCACTCCCTTGTCCCGTTACTCCGTCAATATGTTACGTCTTAACTATGTCACTTTTTCAATATGTCACTACATTACAGCCGAAGGCATACTACTATGTACACAGCCATCCCTGCGCAAATACTTATTCTAAAAGAGAATTGATATCAACAAAAAAAGGTGTCCAAAGGCACCTTTTTTAATATTAACTCAGTAAAACTTTATTTCAATTTTTCGACTTGCTCCGGAGTCAGAGATAAAATATCACATATCATCGCTACATCAAAACCACTATTCAACATTTTAGTAGCTGATTCGAACTTTTCCATTTCAGCTTTCGCTTTTTCTACTTCAGCTTTCTCCCTTTCAGCTTCAGCAAGAGCTTCCAATTTCTTGATGCGTACCGCCGCTAATCCACGTTCTTGCTCCTGTCCTTCTCGCTTAGCCTTATCCAATAAATATTCACGTGTACCCATTGTTGTGATCCTTCCTAATTTTGTATCGATTTCTTGTTCAAATTTAATAAAAATTTCTTTATCTTCAAAACTAACATAATAAGCCAGGAAATCATAAATACCCTGACGTGTAGTCTTTTCCATATCCCTTTTCATCATTTGATCGTAAAGATCATGTTTAATATCTTTAAGTTCTTCGTCGGTCACATTATTATTAATTATAGCCAAAAATGCCGTTAATACCACAACAGCAAATGGATTCGGATTAGACCGTAAATCTTCCTCATTTTGACTTAGAATCTTATAGTAATTGAATTCATACCGTAAAGTCGTTCCTAAAAAACTTTGTTCATACAACTTTGGCTTATAATGTTTATTCTCATCAGTCAATATCGCTATGGCACAAACTGGCACTTGATATCGATCAGTGATTTTATAATAATATTCAAACATCCGTTTTTCCAAATCATTATTACCCTTATTGGACTGCACTTCAATATGACAAAAGATAAATTGCTCACCTCCACCTTTCATATAGACTTTTACTAACTTATCGACAAATCTTTTACCTTTATTACTCTTTTCTGGCGGAAATAAGGTCTCAAACTCTTTGTCGAGATATTCAAAAGGTTTATTCAAGTCAAATAACAATTCAGCTTCGGGAAACATAAATCGGAGGAAATCTGCAAAAGTCTGCTCCAGTATCGATTTCCACAAGGGATCATCAACACGTCTTAATTTGTACTTTACCATAACTCATAGTCAACTGATTAACAACAGCTAATATAATGATAAATTACTAACAATACTAAATATAATAGTTTTTAATCCCAACTAATTTAGTACACGATGACTAACCACTTCACTCTGTCACTTCTTAACAAATATTTATTCTAAAAAATATAACTTACAACATAATATCCAATACTTTGAAAATATATACGCTTATCCCATAACAGATAAGCCTATATATTTTCAATTATTAACGAAAATACTAAAGTCTGTCTCGGTTCGGGAGACACGGTCACTTCTTGAGAAAATTCAAATCCATTCCATTTTGAAAAAGGATCAATTTGTAAATTTGGTTTTTCATGTTTTTTCAAACTTCAATGTGGCATCGATTCCATTATAGAAGAACTCGAGTTCACTTCATTTAAGTATTAAAACAGCAACAACTAAGCTAATTTCAACATTGTTGTTATATACAAAAAACTACAGCAGCAAGACCACCGACCAATGACATTACGATTTCCGGTAAAAATCCAGCCTTCCGCAGTATCACCAGAATAGATGAACGGCTAGGGGCAAACTTTTTGGATACAACCTTCCGTGATTTGAACACTTTTGATCATGTTTTTCATCATAATTTTGTTTTAAATTAAAAATAATAGACTATGAGCAACATGAAAGAAGTAAAATTGGGCAGTCAAGGACTTACCATACCACCGATTGGTCTTGGCTGTATGGGCATGACAACAGGTTTCGGAGGGGACATCTACGGAAAAGCAGATGAAAAAGAAGCGATTGCTACTATCCATCGTTCATTGGAGCTGGGTGGCAATTTTTTAGATACAGCAGATATATATGGTCCTTTTCTCAACGAACAGTTAATAGCAAAAGCGATCAAAGGTAATAGAGAAAAATACATCATAGCTTCAAAATTCGGATTCGAAATTGACGACAACGGACAAGCAACTGGCTCATTCAATGGCAGTAAAAATTACATAAAAAAAGCCGTAGAACGTTCCCTGAAAAATCTGGGTACCGATTATATTGATATGTATTACCAGCATCGATTGGATACCAGTACACCAATTGAAGAGACCGTAGCAGCGATGGGCGAATTGGTAAAAGAAGGAAAAATAAAATATATCGGTCTTTCGGAAGTAAATTCTGAAACCATCAAAAGAGCACATCAGATTCACCCACTTACAGCAGTACAGTCCGAATACTCCTTGTTTGAAAGACAAATTGAAGAACTGGGCATTCTGGATACACTGAAAGAATTAGGCATCAGCTTAATTGCCTATTCTCCAGTAGGGCGTGGATTTTTAAACGGAACAATACAAAAACCAGAAGATTTTAACGAAAATGATTTCCGAAGATTTATACCAAAATATCAAGGTGAGCAGTTTTTCAAAAATGTAGAATTGGTAAATGAAATTAAGAAAGTGGCGGTCGAAAAAAATATCACTTCTGCACAATTGGCTATTGCTTGGGTTATTGCTAAAGGTCATACGCCAATTCCAGGGACAAAACGCGTAAAATATGTAGAAGAGAATATAGCAGCAGCGCGCATTTCTTTGACGCAAGACGATCTGAGCCGTTTGGAAAGTATTATTCCTTTGGGTACAGAAACAGGAGCAAGATACGATGCTGAAAGTATGAAAGGCGTTAATTTGTAACAGGTTAAACAGTGGATAAATTAACGTTTATCCACTGTTTTTTTTATAAATTTATAAAATGAAAAATAATAAAACTTATTTTCTAAACACGGTTTCAGAACTTCATCATTTCTTAAACATCAAAAAACCAGCACATCCTTTAGTAAGTGTGGTGAATCTTGATGAGATCAATTCTTGTGTTGCTGAAGAAATGTTAACGATTGTCTATAATTTCTACACGATTTATCTGAAAAAGAATTTTGACGGCAAAGTAAAATATGGTCAGCAATATTATGATTATGATGATGGGATAATGACCTTTTTTGCACCCAAACAACTATTTTCGATTGAACAAAACAGTTCATCAACTGTGGAAGGTTGGATGATTGTTTTTCATCCCGATTTTATTCAAAGTTATGCTTTAGCAAAACGTATTAAAGAATACGGTTTTTTCGCATATGCCAACAATGAAGCATTGCATCTCTCGGACAAAGAAGAGTCCGTAATCTCAGGATTGATGCTAAATCTTCAACAGGAAATTGAAGCCATGATAGACAACTACACACAAGATGTTGTTGTTTCTCATATTGATTTGTTGCTGAATTATTGCAACCGGTTTTACAACCGTCAGTTTATTACACGTAAAAAAGCGTCAAATGATTTATTCTTAAAATTTGAGGATTTATTAAATGCATATTATCAACATGATGATTTAAGTGTATCAGGGCTGCCTTCCGTTCAGTACTTCGCCGAACGGCTATCGGTATCATCAAACTATCTCAATGATATGCTGAAAAATTTGACAGGGCAAACTACACAGCAACATATTCAAAACCAGCTCTTGGAAAAAGCCAAAGAACTATTGTCAACAACGGAATTATCTGTAAGTGAAATTGCTTATCAGTTAGGTTTTGAATATCCCCAATCATTCAGTAAACTATTCAAAAAGAAAACCGAAAGATCACCTTTAGAATTTAGACAGTCATTTAATTGACCAAAAATTGCGTTGACAAACTAAAAATCGTTGTCAATCTACCGTGGTAGTCTACAGATAAATTTTGAATTTGAGAACATAGATCTGTTATGTTCTTAAATTTTCACCCACTATCAAAAAAAATGTCATTGATCTATATCAATACATCTATCGTAGATTAATCTTTTAAAGTCTTAGCGGCAACTTAACCAATTGATATTTTGACAGGATTAGATACCTCGTTTATTTCAACTTCTTCACAACAAAAATTGATACTATCATTTTCATAATCCTCAATCTGAAAATTAATTTTCTCCAAACCATTATCCGAAATATCCAAGATATCGAAACCTGAAATCAGCTGCAATCCTGCACTACTAAAATCAAGTTTGAAACTTGATATATTCTCGAATATTATTGATACTTCGAAAAAATCTTCTGAAGTATTTGGCCATCCATCTACACTTTCTCTTAGTTGGCAATAAAAAACCATTACTACATTTTGAATTGACCATTCAAGAGATTTTACAAATGCTATATCTGAAGGCTTCCAAGTACTATAAATACTTGTAATATTTTCTACGTTTTTTATTCTTTTCATTTTCCAAAAAAATTAAATACTGATTCTTTTCCAAAACTCGACATCGGACCATATTGATATTGATGCAAATGAGGAATACTATGGTTTAATGGTCTCATATGATCAGAAAAATCAACTCTGTATATCTGCCGACCATAGTTATCATAGATAACTCTTGAACTTTCCATACATCCTGTGCGTCCACTTTGTCTTAACCAATCCAATCTTGAAGTACCTGGCGTAACTTTCTTTGGAGCATAACTCTCCCAATATTTTGCGTATCTGGTAGCTTCTCCAGCTTCCATCATTGCCCCCAATCCCCCCTTAGCTGCTGAAGTCATAACATTAGCTTCTTTTGCAATAGGTCCGATGGCTGATGCCACAGTCATTATGACCTCCTCCCAAAAAACTGGACATTTTAAAAGTATAGAATTTGGACCAGAATTACTAATTTTAAATAGGAGGAAAAACGATGAAAAGATCGAAGTTTACCGAGGCACAGATTGCTTTTGCTATCAAGCAGTCCGAGACCGGGATCCGAGTGGAGGAAGTATGTCGCAAGCTGGGTATCAGCGAGGCAACATTCTACAATTGAAAGAAGAAATACGGTGGTTTAGGGGTTTCTGAACTACGAAAGTTACGTCAGTTAGAAGAGGAGACCGCACAACTTAAGAAACTTGTTGCAGATCTGAGCTTGGATAAGCAGATGTTACAGGATGTATTAAAAAAACTAAGCGTAGCAAAGTCCAATTCTAGCTGTAGGAAAAATTGGTTACTTACAATCTGGTCACGACAACCTTGCCTTTTGCACGACCACTTTCTACATAAGTCAGTGCATCATTGGTGCTGTCGAATGTGAAAATTTGATCTATAACAGCTTTTATCTGATTAGCTTCAATCAATTTGGTAATTTCGGCTAATTGTTGGCCGTTTGCGCGCATAAATAGAAAAGTGTAGTCAATTTTCAGCTTGTTTGCTTTTTTTTCTATGCCCCTACTCAATAAACTTATTATTAATTTCATATACCAGGCTAAACCCAGATCTTGAGCAAAATCTACAGTAGGTGGACCCGAGATTGATATAATTTTTCCTCCTGGTTTTAAAATACCGAAGCATTTCTCCAATGTTTTGGTATCCTGACTATGCAATACAACATCATAATCACTGAGTATATCTTCAAATTTTTCAGTTTTATAATCAATCAAAAGATCTGCGCCTAGCGACTGTAATAAATCAAAACTTTTTTTACTTGCAGTGGTCGCCACCGTTGCACCCAAATATTTAGCCAATTGAATAGCAATCGTTCCTACTCCACCCGATCCGGCCTGAATAAATACTTTTTGACCTTTTTTAATCTGAGCAATTTCAACAAGAGCCTGCCAGGCGGTTAAACCGACGAGTGGTATGGAAGCGGCCTCTTCCATCGTCATATTCGTCGGTTTTAAAGCAATATCATTTTCATCTATTGCAACATATTCTGCAAAACCACCAATACTAAAATCGGGAAGCCTAGAATAGATTTCATCGCCGACCTGAAAGTTTTTCACTTTTGAGCCAACCTGCACGATAACACCTGCCACATCGTGACCTAGAATAAGAGGCATTTTATAGGGTAATAATAATTTGAAATCGCCATGTCTTAACTTAGCATCCAATTGATTGATACTGGCAGCATAGATTTCAACCAATACTTCATGCTCTTTAATCTTGGGTGCCGGAACTTCAACAAGTCCTAACTTATCCGTTTTACTATAGCGGTTAATGCGAAATGCTTTCATTGATCAGGATTTTAATAAGGGATTTATTTTCTTCGGGTTAACAAGATTAAAAGTTAGTTTAGGGAAGATACGGTTTAAAATATAAACCAATTTGGAAGAGCCCACTCGAATGTGAAAGCGGTCTTTCTCTAATCCAGCAACTAAAGCTTTTACCAGTTCTTCGGGACTTAATTTAGGATCATTTCTATCTACAGTCATTGCTGTAGCAACAAGTGGGGGTACAAGCTCGAATACTTTCACATGGCTTTTTAAAATTCCAAGATGTGCACGTAGAGCTGTTGTATAAAATGCAAGCGCAGTCTTCGATGATGAGTAAGTTGCCTCAAGCAAAGAAGGTACATAACTCAACAGGGATGTGGTATTGATAATCGCAGTTTCAGGTCTTGATTTCATCATATCAAGAAAAAGATTATTCAAACGAATAACGCCTAAATAATTGATATTCATCTCATAGGCAGCTCCTTGCAAATGTTTTACATCTGAAATCCCGAGATTAGAAGGTTCGACTCCAACTCCGGCATTATTATATAAAATATCTATTCCACCGAGTTTTTCGATTTCCTTAAAGAGTAACTGTGCTTCTTCCTCAGAAGCGACATCACTTTTAATCGGAATGACACCGGGGTACATTGCTTTTGCTGCGTCCAATTTAGCTTGATTTCGTCCTGTAATAATGACATGAACACCTTTTTCTAAAAATTGTTTTGCGGCCTCCAGCCCTATTCCAGATGTTCCCCCTGTTATTAGTATTGTTTTTCCTTTTAGTTCCATAATTGATATAAATTGCTTAAAGTGGTTCTTCATTCGTTAACAAAATGAAAACCCGTAGTAAAAACCTGCTGTTCTGGATTTACATCCGACGGAGCCAACGGTTTTTTACCCTGATGAAGATCAGGATGCGAGTATGCTCCAGTGTGCCAGAGCTGGGCAAAGATGACTCCGTTTTCAGCATGTACTGCTTCCGTGGTCAATTTCCAGCCTGCGATCTGCTCTTGCGTATAAATTCCAGGAACATGTATAACACCTACCGCCTCAGGACTGATAAATGTACCTTCGGTAATGATCAGTCCAGCAGAAGCACGCTGTTTGTAATACAGCGCAGTCAACGCTGTTGCTTTATTTTCGGGATTATCAGAACGGCTTCTGGTCATCGGAGCCATCACTATCCGGTTCCGCAATTGTAATCCATTTATATGGTAAGAATTAAATATTACACTGTTTTCCATGGTATTAATAATTTAAAATCGTAAATTTGCTTGCATTTTGCAAGTACAAATATAAAATTCAACTTGCAAAACGCAAGTGTTTTTTTAAAAAAATACATTATTATGAAAAATAGATCGCAATGCCCTATCAGTTGTTCATTAGATATTTTAGGAGATAAATGGTCCTTATTGCTCATCCGGGATTTAATGCGCTTGAAACAATGCACCTACAGCGACTTTTTAAAATCTGGCGAGAAGATAGCGACCAATATCTTAGCTTCAAGATTATTAATGCTGGAAGAAAATGGACTGATCAGTAAACTGGATCATCCGGAAAGCAAAGCAAAAGTTTTATACACCCTTACTAAGAAGGGTATCGATTTACTCCCCATATTGATTGAGATGCAATTATGGGTAGACAAATATTACACGGTACCCAAAGAACAGAAAGAGATCATTAAAGCTGTTAAGAAAGATAAAGCGGGTTTTATAAAAGAACAAAAGAAAGTATTATCGGATGGAATTAAGGTAGAGCACTGATATTATAAAAGTTAAGATGACAAGCAGGAGATCAATTCACCTATGAGATCTTTCGTACAGTTACGCAAAGTTCAGTTATTCTTAAAATAAGTAACAGCAATTCTGTTAAAACTTTTAAGCAAAAAGGACATACAAAAAAAGTATGTCCCTTTATTATATAGCTTCACAAAAGCCTATTTCAATTTTTCGACTTGCTCCGGAGTCAGAGATAAAATATCACAAATCATCGCTATATCAAAACCACTATTCAACATTTTAGTAGCTGATTCGAACTTTTCTACTTCAGCTTTCTCCCTTTCAGCCTCAGCAAGAGCTTCCAATTTCTTGATGCGTACCGCCGCTAATCCACGTTCTTGCTCCTGTCCTTCTCGCTTAGCCTTATCCAATAAATATTCACGTGTACCCATTGTCGTGCTACTTCCTAATTTTATTTCTATTTCTTGTTCAAACTTAGCAAAAACTTCTTGGTTTTCAAAACTAACATAATATACCAAAAAATCATCAATACCCTGACGCGTAGACTTTTCCATATCTATTTTCATCATCTGGTCATAAAGATCATGCTTAATATCCTTAAGCTCCTCATCCGTTGCATTATTATTAATTATCGCTAAAAATGCCGTGAGTACAACAACTGGAAATGGATTCATATTTGATCGTAAATCTTGCTCCTTTTGACTTATTATCTTATAATAATTGAATTCATATCTTAAAGTTGTTCCTAAAAAGCTTTGTCCCTACATCATGGGATTATAATTCTTATTATCATCAGTCAATATTGCAATTGCGCAAACTGGTATATGATATCGATCAGCTATACATATCACTGGCTTCCAAATCCAATGATCCTAATTATAATGTTGAGTCATACAATTTGTACTCTTTATTTAATTGATCAACAATTGGGGCCTTTGTCTCTTTCCTTCTTTGCGTTAATAAGTCCAACAGGTCTTTCGTTATCTCAGGATAATCCTTAGCTAGATTATTTTTTTCGCCAATATCATTTTTTAAATTATACAGTTGCAAAGAATTGTCTTCAAAATAATGATGCAGTTTCCAGTCCCCTTTACGGATTACCTCACCAGGGCGGGTACGAAAAATGGGATCATTGGTCTCTTTATTGCCACCTTCTAAATAAATAGGGAAATACCAATATAGTGCTCTTTCAGCTAGTTGTCGTTCCTTCTTTTCAGTAAGAAGATAGTCCAGTAAACTTTTGCCATCTAATTTAGGAGTCTTCGTGACACCGGCCAACTGCAGGAGTGTAGGGTAAAAATCTAGATTAGTTACAGGCAAATCAGACTGTTTACCAGCCGGTACTTTACCTTTCCATATGATTGCAGTAGGGACGCGTATACCTCCCTCAAAGTAACTGCCCTTACCTGCACGTAACGGATGTTGAAATGTCACATTGTTTAACCCACCATTGTCCGAAGTGAAAATAATGAATGTATTTTCAAAAAGATCTTTTTTCTTCAAAGCATCGATAAGCCTGCCGATATTACGATCTTCATTGTTAATCATCGTAGCATAAGCTTTATTAGACTGCCCATTCCAAGGTTCTTTTCCTTCAAATTTGTACATCAAACTGTCAATCTTCTGTATAGGAGTATGTACCGCATAAGAAGCGTAGTAAAGAAAAAAGGGTTTGTTTTCCTCACTAGCATTCACAAAATCAATAGTTTTGTCCATAATTAAATCCGTGAGGTGTTCATTGTCTAATCCAGTGAGTTTAACATTTCCGTATGGCGGAAAATAACTTGTCGGATGACCATTTTCTGCACCACCGATATTCACGTCAAAACCATAAAGCAAAGGGTCATTACTTAAATGCCATTTTCCTGCCATACAGGTTGTGTATCCATTTTCTTGCAACGACTGGGGCAACGTTTTGAACCGTGGAGAGAGCACTTCAATATTTTTCACAGGCACCAATTTCCGATCTGCACTTTTACCCCGCTCCGAGGTACCAACTGTATAAATACCATGCCTAGGTGTTTCCAGCCCGCTCATAAGACAAGCTCTGCTGGGAGCACAATTAGATGCTGCGGCATAAGCATTCGTGAAAATCATACCTTGTGAAGCTAACTGGTCTATAATAGGAGTTTCATAAAATCTAGAACCCATAAAACCGACATCGCGCCATCCTAGGTCATCGATATTGATAATAATTATATTGGGTCGCTTATGCTGTGCATAACAAAAATTAATCCCCAGAAATAATAATATCAGGTTTAAAAATTTCAAAATTGTTATCATATATCTTCCATTTTCTTCATTTCGTACTCCTTTAATACTTACTTCTTGAGAAATTCAAGTTCCTGTCCGTTTTGAAAAAGTGTCAATTTGTAAATTTTGCTTTCCTTTCTCTCAAATTTCAATCTTGCATCGATTACGGTATAGAACAGCTCTATATCACTTTTTGGCATTACCTCAACGGCTGGCTGGTCACCAAGTTGGGCAAATATTCGCCCTTCTTTATCTGCTGTAATCGTATATAAAAGTTCTGGGGAATCGGTATAGCTATATTGACCAGTAATTTCACGCACCTGATATTCCATCAATGATATTTTATGTTCAATATCTTGTGGAGCTACAACAGGTACTGCTCTATTATTTAAAATAGCATTGATCGCAGTCATTAAAGGAAGAACACCTATGAAGTTCCATTTATTGACCAAAACAGCGACAAATCGCTCAGATTTTGGTTCACGCACAAGGATAGACTGATAGCCTGGCCAATTTCCGGTATGATAATGCATTTTGTTAGCATCTGTGCTGTCTATAAACATCCAACCATATCCGACATACCCGCCCATATCACTAAAATTTGGCTTACCATCATTGAGATAACCGACCAGCAGGGCTTGTTGAAACTGTTGTTTGGGCAATACTGTTTCATTATTTAGCGCTTTGTGCCATTTTAAAAGATCTTGCGCAGTACTACTGATCCCATATGGACCCGATATACCGTCCATATAAGTCGTAAACTGACTAGAATTAGAAGATAGTTGATCAATAGAAATATATTTATCAGTTTGATAATCATAACCTAAACCCTGCGCATAATTTTGTAAATCTGCACCTGGAGATCTAGAAGAAAACACCGAAGTATTTTTCATTCTTGAAGGTCCAAATATAAACTTTTGCATGTATGCCTTGAAGCTCATATTAGAAACGCGTTCTACAATTAGAGCAAGGAGTACGTAATTTGTATTTGAATAAGAAAATTGATTTCCGGCATCAAATTCTGTACTATCCAATTTATTTTCTAGAATTGATAATACATCGTCATTAGTATTGATTTTAGAACGATCAAACCAACTTTGGTCCCAACGGATGAAGTCCGAAATACCCGATGAATGTCTCAACAGATGATCTATAGTGACATTTTTAAATTTCAACCGTGGAAAATATTTCTGAATGTCATCTTTAAACGATAATTTCCCTTGATGCTGCAGCTGCATAATGGCTATAGCCGTAAATTGCTTACTTACAGAAGCTAATTCAAACCGGGTAGGCTGGTGGATTTTCCTCTTTTTTTGGGAATCTTCATATCCGAAATATCTTTCGTATACCACTTTACTGCTATCCATTACGAGCACCGCTCCACTTAGTTCACCGTCTTGATTAATAGTATTAAACAAAGAATCCAATCGAAGATGTGCTGATTGCGCTCTTAACGTAATGCATAAGATCATTAAAAATAAGAAGGTTACTATTTTTTTCAATTTCATTTTGAGTTAGGTTTATCGTGTCTAAATCTATCAAATTAAGTTGAAGAAACTTAATATTGGCAACAGATAGATCCATTAGATTTTAATTTGTTCATAAAATGGAAATTAAAGAAAGCCGTTTTAGCAGATATGCTTATCCATAAAACAGCTTTCTCCTTAAACTTATTTACAAACATGTTTTATTTAAGATTACCGCCTTTTCCTCATTCTTCCCAGCAATCCGCTCATCGTTCAACTCACTACTGCCGACCACCGCCTTCAATGCGGTAGTATGACATCACCGAACGAAAAAATCGAATAGATGGAACAGAGCATCCCCCCTAAAGTAACGGCAAAGGCGTCGAGTATCATCCCTTAACAACCAAAAACAATTACTGCGAAACTAAATCTTATTTAAACTTTTCAACTGCAACAGGTCATCATATACACTAAAGCTGTACCAGTTTAAAACCTTTACTTCGAATATTAATAATTTTCACTTGTGGATCTTTCTCCAAAAATTTCCGAAGCTTGCTGATGAAAACATCCATACTTCGGCTATTAAAATAACTGTCGTCTCCCCAGATATGGTCCAAAGCTATTTTGCGATCCAATATCAGATTCTGATGGTCGAGCAACATTTTCAGAAGCTGAGCTTCTTTATAAGAAAGTGTCTGCGACTCTCCCTCCCAGGTTAAACTCAGGTCTGTGAAATTAAAGACATACTTGCCAATCTGGTAATTTTCGACGGCACTCCATTTTGAGGTTCCTTCAAAATTAACCCTGCTAATCAGTGCATTCATTCGGATGATCAATTCTTCCATGCTGAATGGTTTTTTGATATAATCGTTTGCCCCTACCGCAAATCCACTTGCAAGATCGCCAATAGCTGATCTTGCAGTAAGAAAAATGATGGGAATTTGCAGGTCAAGATCCCGAATTTCTTTTCCTAAGGTAAAACCATCCTTATGTGGCATCATAACGTCGAACACACAGATATCAGGCTTTTCCATACGAAAAGCGGAATAAGCTTTTAGTCCATCGGTCGTCCAGATCACATCAAAATCGCGCAATTCCAATGCCTCTTTTATAAGTTTACCTATCATAGGCTCGTCTTCTGCCAAGAGTACTTTTACTTTCTTCATATCAAACAGGTAAATAGAACATCTAATGACAGCATCATAGTGTTCCAGAGGGGAAGTTCAACATTTTTTTTCATATACAAAGAGTGATATCTAAACATTTATTCACATCGGCACCAATGGAAATAGGTCTATTAAAATTTATCGACTTAACACTAAATAACAACAATTAACAAAGCTTAACAAAGCATTCTCCGATTAACAATCCTTAACAAAGGAAAAAAAAACGAGCTAGAAAACCACGTTAGTTTTGTCGCATCAACAAATATAAAAATAATGAAAACATATCTATTTCTATCAAAGTTAATTTTCGTTCTGGTAACGTTAATCCTTAATGCTGCATTTGCACAAGTGCAAGAAAATCAAAAGAAAGTACTAGGAAGCCAAGTGAAAATGTATATCAAATATGATCTGGAACATATGGCCGACAGTCTCAAAAAAGATGTTCCCATCAAACGATCTATGTATTTATACATTGGCGCTGAAGGTTCATATTTCACACCTTTAGAAATAAATCGCTCCAAAGAACTTGGAGGGGTTCCTTTCGGAATGGATGAAACAGATCAATCTGACGCTATTGTTCAATTGTTTACAGATTTTGAGAACCCAAGTCAACCGTTTATTGTTGCATTTATTGGTAAACCGTTTAAAGTATATCCAAAATCTAATCCAGCTATCGATTGGAAGATTGGAACAGAAGAAAAAAGCATTGGTGGTTACCTGTGCCATAAGGCTGTTGGACAATTTGGGGGACGAACTTATGAAGCCTGGTTCACCGAAGAGATCCCTTATTCCGTAGGTCCATGGAAATTAAATGGTCTTCCTGGTGCTATACTTGAAGCGGCTGATACGAAGAAAGAAGTACAATTTTTCTATGCCGGTCTGGATGTGGTGAAAGACAAATTAATGCTATTTGAAAAAAAGAGTTTGCCGGAGCTCACCTATGAAAAATATAAAAAATCGTTAGAGAATAGCAAATTAGATAAAGTGGGGTCCATGCTCGCTAATCTACCACCTGATGCAAAAGTTGAATTCAAAACCGAGGATGGAAGATCCATTTCTCAAGAAGAAGCAGAGATGATGATGAAGGGTGTAAAAAACGATTTGAAAAAATTCAACTTAAATAACCCTGCTGACTTAACCAGCAAATAAGATATGAAAACAATCCTTCTATTTGCATTAGCAGTATTATTACCAACAATCTTACTAGCGCAACAAAAGTTGGAGGGGATAGTCTTAAATTCAGACAAGATTCCAGTACCCTATGCGACAGTGCAGATTGGCGCTGAAGATAAAATCTTCCATACGGTGAGGACCAGTCAAGCTGGAGTATTTGAAATCAATCTATCCGAGGAGCAGGTAAAAGACGCCAAATGGATTGAAGTACGGCATATTGCTTATGATATTTTAAGAAAGGAATATCCCGTACCGGTCAAAAGAATGGATTTTGAACTTATCAAAAAGACAGCACGTATCGCTGAGGTAGAAGTTAAAAGTAAACCTAGGGCAATTGCTAGAGCGGGTGATACAACCCGCTACGCTGTCAATCAGTTTGTCTCCGCAGAAGACCGCAATATTGGCGATGTTTTAAAACGGATGCCCGGTGTGGAAGTAGATGATAACGGAGTCGTCAAACATAACGGTAAAACAGTTAGCCGGATGTATGTCGACGGAGATCAGCTTTTTCAAAATGGGTATGGTGTGGGGACGAGAACCATACAGCCCAAATTAGTCAAGGATGTTGAGGTGATCCAAAATCATGAACATAAGAAAGTAAAACAGGGAGTCAGTAATTCGGAAGATGTTGCTTTAAATTTAGTTCTGCATGAGGACGCTAAAATGAGCTGGTCTGGAGAGGCGACAGTAGGTATCGCCGCACCCTTAGATGCTTTTGTCAATACCAATGCCCTTAGTTTTAAGAAAAAATATAAAACGATCAACACCCTGCAGTATAATTCAATTGGTGAAGGTATTGCTCAGGACGTAGATAAAATAAATTCATATAACCTGATTGAACCTATTGCGGCAACAGCACCCTCCGTCCCGGAAAATAGGTATTACAATAATAATTCTTTTGCTTTCAATACAAATCAGTTTTACAAATGGAACGATAACTGGTCTGTGGTGTTCAATGCTAATATATGGGCCGATAAAGAAAAATTATACAGCAATGAATCTCAAACCTATTTCCTTCAGGATGGAAATGTCACGTACAATAATTATTTCAATAGCACTAAAAAACCCTTTTATGGTAGATCCACTTTAGCGATAGAAGGCAATTGTGATAAATTTTTCTTTAAAAACACCCTCGATTATAAAAGTCAAAATCAAACCCATCATTCCTGGTTATTGGACAATAATGAACAGCGATTTGATCAATTTGGCAAAGATCGGATGCATATTATTTCGGAAGCATTTGAGTATGTCCCTCGAATGAAAAATAAAGATTTATTGTCTTTAAAAGGTAGCTTTTTGAGCAAATGGCATGATGACGACCTGCAAATAACTCCAGGCGTATTGGATGTACAACTGAACAATGGTTTACCTTATCAGCGTGTTCGACAGCAGGTTTCTTTACCCGCTTTGGAAGGAACTCTTGGACTGCAGTATACACGCAATGTGTCCCGCTTAAAAAGAAGCTATTTTATCAATACGCGCATTCAAAGACAAGAACTGAATTCAGAACTGAATTTGATGACCGATAATAGCTGGAATAATCATGCAGCCTTTCCAAATAATCAGTTATATTGGAATGAAAAGAATCTTTCTACGGGAATCATCTTAGAATGGAAAAACAAAGATTTTATAATTTCTGGCGCTTTACCCCTATCGTGGAATATATGGGATATCACGAATACACATATGGCTATGCCGCAAAAAACTAATAAACTATTGTTCAATCCTTCCATGTCATTGCAGGCCTATCTACCAAATCGGGATTATTTCCTGTTAACAGCAAAGTTTAATCAGAATAATTCTGATCTAAATCAAGCTTTTCAAAATCCAATATTGGTTAATTTTAGAGAGATAGAAAGCTATGCCGCACCATTATACTTTACCAAGAACGCAACTTATGCCCTTAAATATAGTATCGAGCGACCAATAGAATTTTTCTATGCGAACTTTACACTTGTACATGCACGTACGAGTAGCGATTATCTTCTAGGTCGTACAATTACGCCGCAAGGCATTGTGAGTGAACTTAGGACTTTTGATAATCAACAATTAAATAACAGTCTCGTAATTGGTCTATCCCAGAGTTTATTGAAAAGTGGATTATTCTTAGGATTTAATACATCCATCAATCAGAGTCAGTACAGTCAATTGCTCAATAATAACATCGCAAATGCTACAGCGTGGAATTTTATGATCAATCCCAAAGTTGAATACAAGGGTCTTCCAAAGTCGACGATAGCATATCAGTATATGTATCGAAAATCGTTAAATACTTTAGCCGAAAACACAAATAAGCTCGCCAATCACATCCATAAATTGAGTGCACTTCATCGACTTAATGATATTCTTTTCCTGAAAGCAGCTTGGAGTTATGAAAGCAGCAGATCAAGCTCATTTGCCACTGTAGCAAATGGCTTTTTGGATGCTTCTCTCCGATTGAAACCACTCAAAAGCAAACATAATTTCGAGCTTAATTTCAATAATATATTGAATAAATGTACATTTCGCAGCAATGTACTCACAGCTTATCAACAAAATTCACAAGAATTTCCATTGAGAGGCATGCAGGCTGTTTTAAAATATAGTTTTATATTTTAACATCCTCTATGAATTCTTCTGTGCTGTATTTACAAAGGCATAGTAATCACAAAAGTCGTCCCTTGATTGGGACGGCTATTGACGCTAATTTTACCACCGTGTAATTCTACTATTTTCTTGACATACGAGAGACCTAATCCAAAACCTTTAATATTGTGCATATTGCCTGTAGGAACCCGAAAGAAATTATCAAATATTTTATCTTGAAATTCCTTTGGAATTCCGAGGCCATTATCTTTAAATAGCAATTGAAAATTCTTTTCTGTTACGATTAGATCCACATGGATCTGAGGTGGACCGACACTGTACTTGATACTGTTATCAAATAAGTTATATAGAATATTTTCAAGATGTACTTTATCAATCGAGACTGGTGGAAAATCTAGCCTAATTTCACCAATATGTAATTCACCTTTATTTTCCTCCAATTGTGGCTGAACCTGTGATGCGAATTTTGCTAGAATAGTGGGGATAGAAGCCTGTTCCTTTTCTATGATGTAGGGCTTCTCCTGCGCTAACCGAAGTACAGTTTCAATCATATTAGTAACTCGAGATAATTCTCCATTACATATTGCGAGATATTCCTCTAATTTTACAGCATCGTTCTTAATGCCAAAATTTCGAATCATTTCTATCGCTAGCGTTACTGTCGCAATAGGAGTTTTAAATTCATGGGTCATATTGGAAATAAAATCATTTTTTATTTCTGACATTTGTTTCTCCCGGTTAAAGGACCGGATTAAAGATAGTGTGGCATAGAAAAGAAATCCTAAGATCAATAAAGACATACCCAGTAGCCATTTCATATTGATCAGATTGCCAATAAGATGTGAAGACACAACAACATGGGCAACATTATTTTCATTTACATTACTTTTTACATCTAGAAGATGATTGGTTTTATTAATGGTATCCTTACCAACAGCATGGGCTGGGATAATAGCGGTTTCAAATTTATTTTGCAGGAGATACTTATCGAAATTTTTTTGAATAGTAGAGTCTAGAACATCTTTCATCTGATCTTCTGTCATCTTTTTGAGCACCATTCCATTATCCGTTATATTGATTTTAACAGCTGATGTATCAATGATCTTTTTTGATTGTGTGCCCGATAAATTTTTCAGTACAGTGACTCGAGATAAGTCTTTAATCGGAATACCCAGTTGCTTTAGTTTTGATGAATCGATTTGAGCATTGAGGTTTTCAAATTCTTGAGTAAGCACTGCTTTACAATCAGTACAATTTTCTTTATCAGATTTTACAACTTTTACATCTGTTTTTACCTGTAATCCTTTTTCGTCTTTAATTTTTTTATCGTTCAGAACCTCTCCTATCAGTTTCAAAAATTTAAATTTTGACGATGACAGATCAGTGTCCTCTAAATTAAAGTTATCTTTAAGACGCACGACATCTATGGCATCATCTATCGCACGTTGCACTAATCTTTTCTCTTCCTGCTGGTTCAGTTTAAAGGAATTATTGAGCCAAAATATCTGCATACCAATAACAGCAATCGTACTTATTAACAGTAACGGTATGATAATTTGAGGTTTCTTATTTACGATCATATGGCAAAGAATTCTCCACAATAATAAAAAAAAGTTATCGATATACCGTACTGATTAACACCACATAACAACTATTAACAAAGCTTAACAATCTTCACCGGAATTAATAATGAATGCGAAGAGAGCCTGACCACCGTATTTCTTCATTCAATTGCAGCGTTTGGTTTCACTTACCCCTATCGTTTGAAGCCATTACAGCGATGTTAATTTATGGCCTTTTGGAAGAGAAAACAGGTATCTTTGACAATAAATTTCTAGATTTAATGAGACCTTAAGTTCTATTTACACAACAACCCATATCAAAGGGCAACACGCTATTGATGTCACTTCTGCACCTATCTCGTCACCACTTCACTTCATAGCTCATCGTAGTTCGAGCAACAGAATTTCAATTCCAAACACAGTTTCAAGTTAAAAATTAAACTGGGTTTACTATGTTACAATACCAGTTACCCAATCGCCCCAGCATTTAAATACAATGAATTAATCTCTACCTGTTGCTTTTACCACTTTAAAAGCGGAAATAATCAAAAATGCGGAACCGATACCTAAAGAGTTTTCTTGCCATTAAAAAGCTACAGACCATTTAGAGGTCTAATGAAATTAGTTCGACAATTTCATTTCTGGAATTACTAATTATTATGGAGGAGTTATCCTGCCACTTCCAATCTAGATTATAAATAATATCGGCAGCATACGGTCTTAACTCCCAAATTAATAATCTTTTTAGCTCATTTTTTTTAGAAAATATCACACAATACACTTTACAAGATTTTAATTCCCATTCACACCATAATCCTATTTTAAATTTTCTGTCAGGAGAACTTTTAAATTTATTTTTTATAAAAAAATAATAATTAAGATTTTGGGCAAGACATCTATTATAGGCTTCTTTAATTTCATCTATATTCCACTTTTCAATCGATGCAATCTGTTGCATGCCATCACCAACTAGATTAAGTAAAAGAAGTTTCTTTTCCTTATCCGCTAGTTTAAAATATTCCTTTATATCAATTTCGATGTCTGTATATGCTATCGATCCAATTTTTTTAATTTCTCCCTTTGGAAAAATTGAATCTTGATCATAAACTTGAATATTACATTTCTGAATTGACTTATTATCAGTCAATTTAAGATTTGACAAGAATTGCTCAGCAATAGCCCAAGCCTCAATATTAAATTCTCTAGTTCTTTCTTGATCAAATCGTGCTATTATACTTATTTGATTTAATTTCATATTACATTAACTGTTGAGATGGCCTTGGTATTATTTGATTAACTGGTGCTCTTCTGTATATTTCTTTAAATAAGTCCACTTTATGCTGGTGATTTACACTGAGGGACACAATATAATACCACACTTCAACTTCCTTTAATCACAAGAACTTCATCTAATATAAAAAAAGTAATATCAAATTTGAAAACAAGATATTCTTCTCTTTTTACATTATAATAAGAAATTTCACACTCTTTGTTATTAAAGCCCATATAAAAAAATGATCTGGGTTCTCTTAATTTCGGTTTTATAGTATTGATATCTAAAATTTAATATGCAAATAAAACAGAGATTAAGGTCAATATTGCATTAGTACCTTCTAAATTTTTTACGAATCTTTATAAAACCATATAAACCAATAAATATCCAATATACAGAAATGACAAAAAAATCAAATTTGATTATAATACAACTTATCCAAAGCTTAATATAGTGTAATTCAAGTTGTAAAAACCATTAAGTATAATCTATAACCTACTAATATTTAACAATATAATGGAAAATATAATGCATAAAATATGGAGTAATTACATTCAAGTATTTAACATATTAGTACTAGTTTGTTTGATATCTACTATCATTAAAACTTTTATTAATAATGCTTCCGCATCAGGGATAATATATATTAGTGCTTTAATTTCAATCTATTTACCCCCTTGTCTACTTCTTCTCATAAAGATCACTCCTTTACGACTTAATTATTCATTTGTGATCAACTCGCTTTCTATAATCTTTATAATAATTATTTCAATATTCAATTTTGAAAGGTATAGCTTAATTCAAAAATTTGTGTTTATAGGTAGCCCAATCCTATTTATAGGAAGTTATCTTTGGAAATTAAGACAAACAATAAATGAAAACTAAAAATTGATTAGCTCATTTCCAAAACATCAGTACTGCGTTGATACAACAAATTTACATTTTCTGGCATTATTTTCTGTCCATTCGTCATAAAGGAGACTCTATAAAGAATCTCCTTTTCAATCACTTTTTCCTAAGTCTTCCAATCAACCGGCTCGTCACATAACTTACCACTGTCCCGACTACAGCCATCAAGGCAGTGTGCGTAACATCAGCCAGCGAAAAACTTGCCCAGATGGAACAGAGCGTACCCCCTAAAGTTCCGATACGGATATCATTCCATTTCATCCCGCACCTCCTCTCTTTTTTCATCCTTATCATCCAGTACGGTCTCCACCACACCAAGCCCCAGCGCAATGTATCTAATAATATTTAATGCCTTTCCCGGCAGTTTAATCGGCGCCAGCAAGACCACTTGCAACGCCGCACTTATTTTTTGAATTATCTTTTTCATGTTTTTAATTATTAAAAGGCCTAGTATTCCGACTGCGTAATTTTACAGATGAAAAGGCGTTAAAAATGAATTTCTGTCTGAGTGAAACGAGTTTAAATTCATTTAGCCTATTCAAGGTGAAATAGCATAAAGGAATGCAGCCTTGATTTTTTTGATTACTTTTTTCATCAAGGAAAAAAGTAATTGCCTGTCACGGCATGAGTGACAACATTTAAATTCATTTAGCCTATTCAAGGTGAAATAGCATAAAGGAATGCAGCCTTGACTTTTTTGTTTACTTTTTGTGTCAAGACAAAAAGTAAAAGCCCGTCGCGGCTCGAGCGATAATCACTCCGTTACTCGTTACTATGTTACTATGTTACGCCGTTACTTCAATCCCCACCTCCCCTTTGAGCATCATTTCCACCAATTTTTCATAGAGCGCTACGTATGCCTTTTTAGACTGATAGATCTCATAATCACCATCTACGAAAGCCATTTTATTTCCGACCAGCACGCAACCGGAAGTATCTCCGATGTTGTTACCGATATGGATATAGACATAACTAAAATTTGGAATATCTAGGATCTCGATCATGCCACGGTGCATTTCAGGGAATCTTTTGCGGTATCGTGCATTCATAGCACCATAAGTATTGAAGCCAAGCCGGTATTTACCAGACGGAATCGCGGTGCTTCCTTTAATTTTCGTTTCGCGAACCGCATCTTCCAGACCATAGCCTACAAACTTCCCTTCGAAATATAGTTCAGACAGCGTACTTTCCTTCCCTTTTTTAGTACGGATTAATTTTAAGTTCATCGTTTTTGGATTTAAGAGGTTAGGGAAGCGAACCAGCGGTTCACCTCCCTAAAAACAGATGTACAGGTTACGCTAAAACAAGTTCACCGAGGTAATAACTCAACGAAGTTTTGACGCCATCACGGTGTCCCGTGAAGATCCATCCTTCCAAGGTATCACCCGTATAGCTGACCGGTAAAGGAAGCGATAGCGATGCATCCAGACGCGTTGCCGACTCCATGATACTGAAGAAATTCTTCGTTTTATTGTACATGAGCAACACCACTGAATCATCCGCAAAAGCGTTGAACTTATTGATTTCCGGAGACCAGGAAATCTTCAGTTCACCCGCATTGATTTCCGCCCATTCTACCCCCATTAAATTAGAGAGCGCACCTTTGGAGATCACCACTTTCGAATAGTCAATTTCCAAACTCGGATAAGTCCCTGTTATGCCATTGTTGAGCAAAAACTGCAAAGCTTTGTTGTATCCTGTAGCTTTGCCCTGCAGTTTATCCGAATACCCCAGGTTGAGCACATCTTTGATCGGCGAAAGAAAAGCCACTGCCAAAGCGAACTTTGTACGCTGTTCCATCTGACCAACCGTAGCCTTTTTACCTGTGATTTTTGGTAGCGATTTGACATAATCTACACTTCGCCATGAACTCCCTACGACGCTTCCCACTTTACCTGAATACGCGCCTACAATACCTTTTAAAAATCTTGCCATTGTGTTAATTTTAAACTGTTTACATTGTGACCTGCATGCCGGTCGTTGCTGATATCGAGAACTAAAGTAGAAGCAAAATCAAAGGAAAAAGAGTAATGATCGTACATGATAGCAGATGATAGAAGACACTATCATTGCCGATCAAAATCGGTAGTATTAAGGTCTAAAAAAGGAAACAGCAAGGCAGTCCTTCGAACCAGATTCGGTATTAAATCCAGACTGAATCGGGATAGATTCGGCAATTTATCGGAAGGTGTTCGGCAGTTCTTCGACAAGTTGTCGAAGCCCAGTCGAACAACTGTCGAAGCCTACCCGAGCAAGTCTCGAACCTGTCTCGAACAGCAGTCGAAGCGCTCTCGAACAGCAGTCGAACAGTTCCCGAACAAAGCTTATAAAAAAGTGATCTAGAATGATAGGTTCAGAGTCTAAGAACAGATCATTTCAGATCATCTAAACTCATCGCCCCTCTTCCAGTTACAAATTCCATTGGAGTATGGAATCCAAGATTTACCGTCAATAATCAATACTATAGATTAAGATTTGTAAAAATATTGAAAATAATTCTCGAAAATTTCACTTGATATTACGGTGATCATTAAAATCTGCTCAGAAAATTATACCTTCCTAAATACTCAACCTTCCTCTTCTAATCAAAGTCCCATTAAAGTATGGAATCCAAGATTTACCGTCAGTAATTAATACTATAAGGTAATATTTATAAAAATATTGAAAATAATTATCGAAAATTTCACTTGATATTATGTTGATCATTAAAATCTGTTCAGAAAATTATACCTACCTAAAAACTCAACCTCCCTCTTCTAATCACAGTCCCATTAAAGTATGGAATCTGAGATTTACTCTCAGTAATCAATACTATAGATTAATATTTATGAAAGAATTGAAAATAATTCTCAAAATTTCACTTGATATTATAGTGATCATTAAAATCTGTCCAGAAAATTATACCTTCATAAAAACTCAACCTTCCTCTTCTAATCACAGTCCCATTAAAATATGGAATAAAGGATTTATCTCTCAGTAATCAATACTAAAAGATAATATTTGTGATTACGTTGTAAAATTATTATTTATAATTTCATTGCATTTAATATCCCGATGGTAGTAAAGTCGACAGAAAAGACTTATACCTTCGAGTACAACCTTTTTTAATCATTATGAGCGAACCTGTAAAATATAAATTTAAAATGTCATCAACAGACAGTTTAATACTTTGTTTAGTCAATGAACTTTATCGAGACGGAAAACATGCCAGGTATATGTTCAAAAATAGCAATACTTCGTCAGAAGAATCGTTGACAAATAGCTTAAATTTACTGCAATTTTATCAATATTTGCAACAATTTGAACACAATTAAGACTTAAAATGTGATTTATTAATATTATTTGCATAATATTGCACATATAAAAACAAGTTATGATTAAAATTAATTTAGTAACAAAATGCTTAGTTGCATTCGCGACAATCGCGATGCTATCTTCGTGTAATGGGGACAACACAGTAACGCAAAACACACTGACTGAAAAAGAAAAAAAGGAAGGATGGCAGCTATTATTTAATGGGAAGAACATGTCGCAATGGCATATTTACAATCAGGGTTCTGAACATTCGGCTTGGGTGATCAGGAATGAAGAATTATACTGCGATCCTGAAAGTAATGCTCAAAAAGGAGATTTAATGTCGAATAAAGAATATTCTGATTATGAATTACGATTTGAATGGAAACTTGAAAAAGAAGGAAATAGTGGTGTATTTGTAAATGTACAAGAAAAAGAAGATATCCCTCAAACCTGGCAATCTGGGCCTGAATACCAATTATTGGAAGACTCGCACGCAGACATGGTCAACCCACTAAAACGTCCAGGTTGCTTATATACCTTTACGCCACAAATGAATTTTGTAAAAACTCATCACCGCAGTGAATGGAATCAATCGAAAATAATACAAAAGGGTGGCATATTATCATTTTATCTGAATGACATACAAACAGCAGAAATGGATCTGAACAGCAAGCGTTGGAAGGATATGGTGAAGACCAGCAACTTTAAGGATTATCCGGAATTTGGAAAACATATCAAAGGAAAGATCGCATTACAAGATTGGTCTAGAGGGGTTTCTTTTCGAAACATAAAAATTAAAGAACTATAGAGATCAAGTATCACCTAAAAAATCCCTATTCATGGTGAATAGGGATTTTTTTTTAAATAGGAATTGAATTAGGAACTAAGGATTCATCCATCAGTAATAACTACTACAAGGTAATATTTGTAAAAAAAATGCAAAACAATTATTTACAATTTCATTTTATTTGGTATAATTGTAATAGTAAAGATCAATAGAAAAACCCTTATACCTTCAACTACAACCTTTTTTTATCATGATAAGCGAACCCTTAAAAAGTAAATTCAAAATTTCACCGACTGCCAGTTTAGTGCTTTGTTTAGCCAGTGAACTTTATCGAGACGGAAAAACATGCCAGGCATATGTAGAAAATATCGATACTTCAGAAGGAGAATCGCTCGTAAAGAGTTTTAAACAAGTATTCGAACACTCCGAGTCAATCGCAATACTGAGAAAGCGGTATATCCGCCATCTTTTCGAAGACTATGCTAAGCAATTCCCAAAATTCCAGGTCTGTATTTTAGGAGCTGGTCTTGATCCGCTTTCACTTTATCTGCTAGAACAATATCATGATCAAATCGAGACTATTTTTGAAGTGGACATGGAATCTATGGACGAAAAACGTGCTATGTATACCAAATTGATAGGTGAAAATGATAAATTAAAGTTGATTACTCATGATGCTACTGATATTGACCCTTTGTTGGCAGAATTGAAAAAAATGGGCTATCATTCATCAATCCCTACTATATTCTTACTGGAGGGTTTTGTCTATTACATCAGCCGAGATAAGTTCAGTACATTACTTGAAAAATTAGCTGCCTCTGATGGACAGAAAGCGGTAATACTGGATTACGTTATACCATTTGAAGCTGTTCATGAAAGCAATCGGGAAAAATCCCGCCTTATGCTTCGTTCCCTGGAAAAAGGCTTAGGCTGGCCAATTATGGTTTACCACACATTTGATATCACCGGGCTGATCCAATTTTTTAAAGGAAATATCAAAACAAGCGATTCAACACAATCAATGGAAAAAACATTATATGGAGAAAACAAAATTTACATTCAACCAACTAGCGGTTTTATGGAAATAATAAGTTTTCAGTTCTGATAAAGATTTTAAAGTTGAAAAAGCAAATGTCAAATTAATAACAATAAAAAGGAGACTCTATAAAGAATCTCCTTTTTTATCACCTTTTCCTTACCCTTCCCAACAGTCGGCTCGTCACATAACTTACGACTGTCCCGACTACAGCCATCAAGGCAGTTTGCAGGACATCGCCAAAAGAAAAGCTAACCCATATCGAACAGAGCGTACCCCCTAAAGTTCCTATACGGATATCATTCCATTTCATCCCGCACCTCCTTTTCTTGATTAGGAAGGATCTGCTTTGGTGGAGGTGACTCCTCCTCTCCTTTTTTGTCTTTATCATCCATTACGGTCTCCACCACACCTAGACCCAGAGCAATGTATTTAATAATATTTAATACCTTTCCCGGCAGTTTAATCGGCGCCAGCAAGACCACTTGCAACGCCGCACTTATTTTTTGAATTATCTTTTTCATTTGTTTTATTGTTAGAAGGTTAGAAAATGGTGAGAAGGTTATGAAGTAAGATCGTTAGTAGGTTAGTAAGCAAGGCATTCCCCCCTCATCACTAGTTACTTCGTTATTCTGTCACTACATTACAGCCGAAGGCTTATCCAAAAGGCCTAGTATTCCGACTGCGTAATTTCACCGATGAAAAGGCGTTAAAAAAGAATTTATGTTTGAGTGAAACGAGTTTAAATTCATTTAGCCTATTTAAGGTGAAATAGCATAAAGGAATACAGCCTTGACTTTTTTGTTTACTTTTTGTGTCAAGACAAACCTCAAAGAGAATCTTGAGTGCCAAAAAAATCAAATCATTAACGAAAAAAAGTAAAAGCCCATCGCGGCTCGAGCGACAACTCCGTCACTACTTAATATGTAAAAACACTTCCTGCTCCATATCCCAAAGCGAATAAACCAGAGACTTCAATTTTGCAAGCGCCTTTTTACTCTCCGTACCGCAACCTTCCCCCGTTAATGCTGTAACCGGAGCAATGCATCCCAATAACTCTTTCCGTGCATCGTTGGCTGCATGGATCAATATCGCTTCGCGTCCCAATACAGCCGGAATTCCGATCTGCTCACCATGTCTGGTATACTTTCGTTTTTCCAATTTATAACTCCCCACCGGGATGCAGCTAAGCCTCGGCAGGTTATTACGCCAGGGCAGTTCGATAGTACGGCAGATGACCTCACCTTCAAAAGTGAGGGTACCGTTCGTCCCTTGCTCTCCATAAATCCGTTGGAGATGCAAGATTTGTTTTGTTGACATGTTATTACATCATCTATTAAAAATTATTATTCATTTTCAGCTCCACCTGGTTAATAAATTTCAGGAAGCAGGTCGTTGCTATAACACAACCACCCACCACCTGAAAAATAATCCCATCAATACACCCTAAAATTAGATTACGGTATCACGACCTGATGAATGGTCAGCGCATTATACTGACCATTTGCCAATGGATAATAAGCACCGTTCACAAGCTGATAGTATCCTGTCCCCACAAGTACCAGAACACTTTTATCAGGATCATGAGCAAGTGTAGCCGCAATATCCAGATCCATGGGTTGCATTTCACCAAGTTTGATATAAGCGGACCGTTGGATTACGGGACGCTTATCGGCTTCATCTCCCGAGAATTCCTGCAGAACCAGGGTGTACTGCACATGCGTCGCCCCACTCAACTTGGCGATATGCAAATTCGGAATCAATTGCTCACAGGATAAAAAACCTTCACCACTAAAATTGTCAAAGGTTACCGACAAAGGTTTTAAGGTGATGTTTTTTAAACTGGCGCGCTGATTACACTCCAGACCATTCAGCAATACCATGTTTTGCGGCACAAGAACCCTTTCCCCACGGACACTGACCGGATCCATCTGGATGATTTTTAACATCCGGCTTGCCAGCCTGGTACTGAATCTGTTGTCCGAATTTTCGAACAGCACATCGCGCAACAGATCACGTAGCTTTTTGCTCTCCTGCTGTGCTCTGCCAAATTCACTGCCGTTTTCACGGGTACGTGCAAATGCTGGATCATTGGCAATACGGTCGCCCGATACACCGGTCTTCATACGTGCCTGATAACCCACACTTTTTGATTTGTAAAAGGAAAGATCCCCGATCGTTCCATTTAATTTGATTAAACTTTCTACTCTTGCCATAATAGTATTGTTTTGACAATGCTAAGATGATCATCAGTACAAAAGGACGGGGATCAAAAGCGTAGAAAAGGGGAAAAATGCGGAATAATGATACTGAATTGGCGCGATAAATTGACGAAAATGTACCTAAACGCGAATAAAACTATATTATATAGAAAAAACTTATCTTAGTAAATGAATAACCAATAACATCATTTTTCTGGAGAGGAATTAAACCTAATCTGCAAAGCTTAAGGACTAAAGTACATTGTAAACTTGGACGCTATACAGCTATAAAGCGTGGCATAAGCGTATGTAAAGCGTAGATAGAGCGTAGATACAGTGTAAAAACAGTGTGCTTCACGCACTTAGTACGCACTTACCACGCTCTTAGCCTATGCGCATACTGTACATAGCCAAATAGGCTTTACCCGTGCTCCATTACTGCTTTATACCTGCTTAACAGGTGGTTTGATAGGGAATGTTTGTCTACGGTCAGGACAATCAATAGCAAATCCAGATGATCTGATTATCAACAGATCATCCCTCTAAAAACCAGAATAACATGAAAAACAAATCTCGATTATGCATTTACCCCAAAGAAGCAGCACTTATATTGGGACGTACAGAAAAACACACCTACAAAATCTTTCAGGCCATACGCGATTGCTACGGATTGAAATCAAACCAGTATGTCAGCATCAGTTTATTTGCAGACTATACCGGATTGCCGGAAGAAGAAATTAGAAAATTATTGCTCTAATATGCTTTAAACGGAAACAGCTGGAGAGGACTGTTTCTCCCTATATTGATTCCATATATACTGCAATATAATCCAAGAAAACACTTTTTTTATATACTCATGTTTCATTTCTATCGGTTCTTCCTGACCTCGAACTTTTACTTTAACAAGTTTAGAGCTCATGACTTCGTATGAAACAACCGATGTACCTGGAATAAGGTGATTACGCGAGATCCGGACCATTCTTGGAAATACCCTGTTCATTTCTTCCAAAGAACTTTCGTACACAGTGAACACTTCACCATCCAATAGATAGATATCCTGACAGAGCACACCTTCCCGATTTGCACCAAAAATAAAAGCAACATGCACTTCTTTGATTACCCTGTCATTCAATTCATTGGCAAATTGATATCTACTAAGCGGATCATATTCATAAGGAACAATATCATTAAGTAAAATATACGACAGCTGCTGTATATGGTGCTCATCAAGTTCATGTGTTACAGATGTACATTTGAGCACGATTTCTTTTGTCAGCCTATCAATCTCATCAGTCAACTGTCGTTCACGCAATTCAGCTTGCGCCACATGTTTATCTGCATTAACTAAACTTATTTTCAATTCAGCATTGATACTATCCAAACTAGACTTTAATCCATCTAGCTCCTCCCTATGTTTTAAATCAGCTTTTTCTAATAACATTTTTTGACGTACATCTCCATCTTTATGCTCATCCTTTAAAGTTTTTACCAGCACGGTTTTTTTATTAAGGTAAAAAGCATACATCCGTATTACCATAAATGCATTGCACAGAACCAATAAAAGGAGCATCAGCATTAAGTCACTGTTTACATGATCGTGCTGAAATATAGCAGGACCATAGAAAAACCTTATTAAACCTACACCACCGATAAAAGGCAAAATAACTCCGAAGAAAGTATGATAAAAGCTGGCATGTAATACGTTAGTCTCCCAGAGCCGTAAACGAAACACATAGAATGCGACAACATTGACGATCGTCAGCAACAAACCACCGATTACAAAGGTTTTAAGCATGACCTTCATTACTGGCTTACTGAAAATATAACTCATTGACATATCATCGAATGGAAACAAAGATGCCATGACCATAGCAATGGCAATGCAGATAACGAAAATACGCCAACTGATAATTTTAAAATATGTTTTGATATAAGTATTCATGCACTGGTTTAGGTTATCAAATTGGATTACTTATGACCAGCGGTTAACAAACCATAAGTAAAAAGAAATATAAAAATATTTAAAAATTTCAACATTTAAAGTAACAATTTCGCAACCACTAAAAAGCGAATCACATAATTGATGAAAAAAAACAGGCATTAAGCTATCAAAACAGCACCTAAAATGCAAGAAACTATCGGTTCGATAAAATAAACTGCCGATTCGATTTTTCCAATACGTTATTTCAGGTGTTTTTTTAAATCGAAGCATATCTTTGAAGGTAATATTTAACATAAATCTAAACAATAATGACAGATCAATTTCCCTTCAATCAGGTAGGAGCTACAGATTGGAGAACTGCCCTTTACGCAGCTACTCAAACTGTTATAGATGTCGAAAAACAGTTTATTCAAACCGGTTTTATCAATTGGTTACCGCAACGATTTCAACTCAGTACCGATCAATTTCAATACGCCGTATCTTTAGGTCCACAGGCACAACAATCTATTGCCAATTCGCTTATTACTGCTATTGATAACAGAGCAAATATAGTATTGGTAAACGATGCACAAAGAAAAGGACAAGGAAATAGCAAGACCGCCAACTCGACGCAAAGCTTCGTTCCGGATCCAGAAATACCAGAAACAAGCATTATGGTGCTCACCTTTTCATTCTCATATCTGTAAACAATTGGATAGTCTAAATATGGAAAGAACAAAATATCAAAACCTATTATTTGAAATATTGCATGAACTCGCTCCTGTGCCACCTGCTTTATGGTCAAGCATATTAGCTGTTGTTGAGATCAGATCCATTAAAAAAGGTAGGTACCTTCAGGCTAAGCTATTGGATCTGCATATTGTACTGGAAGGCATCATCATCAAACGCTGGGATGACGCTGGGCCGCTCCAAAATGATGTCATCGACTTTATCTCAAAAAAACAATTTATTCTTCATATTGAAGATGTTGATGGCAGTTATTTTAAAGCAGATAGCGATGTCGTGACGGCTTTCATCAGCCGGGAGAATATCATCAAGCTCATGGAAGAGCACCCTATTTTTGCAAACCATTCAAATTATTTAATTGCGACAGTATTGAATCGTAGATCGTTCAGAGGGAGACTTCTCAAAATGCCTGCAAAAGACCGAAAAACAACTTTTGGAAAAGAATATCCAGAAGCAAATTTTCATTGCAGTATAAGCGATAAAAGTTCATTTTTAGGAATAAGCGCCTCTTACTACAGCACAATTTAGGCTTCTATAGACAACTGCATCCTCAAGGTAAAGATGCAGTTGTCTATCGTAAATTAGAAATCTTTTTGCAAGACCCCTCCTTACTGCAAATCATTTCCAAGTATGGCTACAGCACTCAAAAAAAGCATAATCTTAGATTTTAAAGAATTAAATCATCAAAATCGAAGATCATTTTCTCGAAAATCGTAGATGAAAACCTCAAATATCTAAGATCCAAACCGACCTTCTTGCCATTATCTTTACTTCAGTAGATCGGTACAATAAATACAGATGTCTCCTCTCCCATCTGTGTTTACCTACCAGATTGAAAAAAAAGATGCAATAGAGGTGAACTTGAAACAAAAAAGCCACATACGACTATCATAAAAGCCGCAGCCCCAAGTTCACCCTTTGCATCTCTAAAACATATTTGCTGAAGCACATGATAAAACCGAATTATGAAACAAACCATTATTCTCAATCATCCACCCGATTTCCAGGAGGTAGCTCATTCGGATTTAAGGGTTACTTATCCCATACGCTATGCCCACACCACTTACTGGGCAAATGCGACCAACCGTTATGCAGTGCAGACCTTCGATGGACGGTATGCCTATATCTATTATTACGAATTTTGGATCGACACTCCAACGACACTAGCGCTCGCCTCTCTAGCGCCAGATCTGCACCTCTGTTATCCTTTAATGAGTACCGGGGCACAACCGATTACACTTCATGATCCTAACGCACAGCTCGCGCTTCATTTTCAGCACGAACGTGCCAGTTATCTTTATCTGCCTAAGACTGAATTGACAGTCGAACTGCCCATGGGCCACCACATCATTATCGGGATCACGGTGGATGCTGGACTTTTCAGACCGCATCTAGAGCGTCACTTTGAATTTGTGATGCCACTGGTATACGCCAAACGGGCGGCTGATCCCGTGCCTCTTCAAAGCTCCGATTTTAAAATCGGTCCATTGACACGTACAGAAATCTTAAACCTCTTCAGCCAGATCAATCCCAGGAATATGGAAAACGAATACCTACTCGTCCACCATCAGATCTATCTCATCACCTTGTCAAGACTCAAGATCATTAGCGAGACGACCAAAATAAACACAACAATAGCATTAGTAGATCAGGCACGTGCCTATCTGGAACTCGCAGTAAATAAGTTTGGCGCAAAGGCACTGATCAAAGATATTGTTAAAAGCTTACAGGTAGAACACAACCAGTTAGCTCGACTGCACCAGGAGTATTACGGTTGCCGTTTACACGCATACCGCAACCAATTGCTCCTAGAACGCATTATAAGACAATTGGAAGATTATCCTCAACAGATCGCTACTTTGGCCGAGCAGTTAAATTTTGCGGGACATAGCGAACTCAATCGCTTTTTTAAAAAGCTCACCGGTAAATCTATCAGTCAGTTTAAGAAATCGTAATTCAAAGACTTATGATAGCACATGTTTTCAAAAATCTATCTGACCAGCGGATGAAAACCATACTCCAGAAGATGTATAGTGAAATACCTCGTGTAATGAAAATGCTTGCACCCGAAGGCTGGAAAAAATCCAAGTATCACAAACAGATCCAAGAGCAGCAGCAGCATGCCCATAGTGAATATATCACAGATATACTAGCCGGAAAACAACAAAGTAGCTGTGTCAGTAAACAGCTCATGGATGAAGTTACTTTTATAAATAAATATGCGCTCAACCATGAAGAGTATCATTCTTTCCAATATCCCGGGATCGACCAAGATGAGCAAGAAGTATTTTTTATCTTTTTGCTATTGCTCTGTGATATCAGTGAAGAAGGTGACCTGTTATATCAGCAAACTAATCAAAGTGACATCATCCATTATTACCTCGCTTATGTAGATGTGGAAAAAATAGCACTGGAAATTGCAGGGGAACAGGAACATATCCCGAAGGACGATATTGAATACTTTTTGTTCAGTGATTTCACCATAGACTGGGATGAAATGGAACGGTTCAATTGCCTGCGATTAATCTTTAAAATATTGCAGGCAGAAAAGTACATCTGGCACCATATCGACGATGAACTGCAGCACATTGCTATCTGTTATCACGAAGATCACTATCTAGCATATAGTGCGCTACCTTTTTACGAAAAAAGTCTGCGGCAACATGAGATCATAAAAACCATTCAACAGTACGTGTGCAAGTATCAAGATAGCTGTTTAGATCCGTATGATTTTGAGGCCATTATCGCACTTTTCAATCGACATAAAATAAATTATGCCGTACTGGCCTATGTGCATTGCTACCAAGCATTTCCGGTAGGTTATCCCTACCAGGTCTATCATTACTTCGACGGTTATTCAAAAGAATAAAACTTACCAGATGAAAAGTGCACAATCAAGAAGTGAATTCTACCTAACACCTGCCTTATTTTACAGCCTATCTTTGATTTAGATTCAATGAGGGTTAGAAAGTGAGATGGTTAGGAAAAGTTAGAAAGCTAGGAAGTGAAATGGTTAGAAGGTTAAAAGGTTAGAAAATTAGAGAATAAAAAAATTGGTTGGTGTATTTAATTGAAATAATGTCATGATGAACAAAAGAGGTATTAAAAAGTACCGTCGCAAATTTGCGACATTCCCCGGTGGCCGGGGCAGGAAATAAAAGTCCACTTTAATAGTAAAAGCCTCCGTTGCATGGAAGCTTTTACGTGGCCATCCTTCAACACGTAGGATGATCGATTTGAACCGATATGAATATACAAAATATTTATATCATATAAAAATTCACTTAAAACTTGTCAATTATGGCTTGGTTCGAACTAACAGGGACAGACCCTACATCACCTTCGCATTTTACATTACGTGCAGTTGCTCCCAATTGCCCAGGAAACGATCAAATTTGCTCTATACAGGCAATGAACGATGGTAGCAACAATCCAGTAATTACGAATGCGCTGCAAAATGAGATGATTTTGGCTTTACAGAATGCTACACCTAGCACCAACGTAAAGCTTAAAGATCGTCCATAAAATTTCTTACATATTAATTTGAAAAGGTGCGGTGAAGAGCCGCACCTTATTTAAAAATTTATTAAAGCTGATTTATGAATTGGTATTTATTTACAGGCAGCAACCCTACAGATCCTGCACATTATACACGCGTCGCTTCGCAACCAAAATGTATAGGATCTTGTGTTATCTGCGCTATCAGAGCATCTGATGATGGTAATGGCAATCCTGTTATTTCAGTCAGCCTTTTACAGGAAATGATCTTAGCATTAAGCAACAAAACGAATTCTGCTAACGTCCTGCTGAAAGACTAAAACAGTAAAATTTATAAACATTAAAAAAGGAGGTAAATATGGCATGGTTTGAACTTACAGGGACAGATCCCTATCAACCATCTAATTATACATTAAGGCAAACACAGCCTCATTGTACAGGAACAGATCAAGTTTGTGCGATCCAGGCACTGAACGACGGAAGTAATAATCCGGTCATCAGTACAGCATTACGTACAGAAATTAATTTAGCTTTAAGTAATAATGCCCCTACGACAAATGTAAAGTTGAAGGATGTCTGATTGCTTTAAATTAAATAAGGGTAGGTATTAGTCCTACCCTTATATTTTTACCTAATTCTCCTCCACGACAAGAACCTCCATCTCTTCACGACCATACTTTGCTTTTACTCCGTATACTTCCAATTGCTGATTTAGTTCTTCTAAATTTTTGAAACCACCAAGTGTATACAACGTTTTCTCTGATTTTACTCGGTCTAAAACAGGTGGAAATTTCCCACTCCATTCAATCATTAGACTAATACCGCCAGATCCTGTAACCTTAAATCCATTTGTAATCTTTAGATTCGGATTTTCCTTTATGTCGCAGGGTTCAACAATGATACAATCTATTACTCTAGTACTATAATATGTTTTTATACCAAAAAAACTATGCAGATCATTCAAAATCGCTCGAGCCTGAACAGAATCAGATACGTGATTAAAATCTTTACGCTCATAACAGATACCATATTTACGGATCCACTCCTCTCCTTGTTTGTTAAAATCCTCGTAGATCGAAGAATCCCTAACTTTCCAAACAACTCTTCCTGGCAATCTCAGATAAGTTGGTGGTTTAATAATAGACCACGCATTTATTATTGATATAAATACAGATCTATTGTAAACTGAGCTTATGTTCTGTCCCGAAATACTATCCCTCTTTATTTGCAATGCTTGGATAGGCACCCCATCTTGATAACGGGAGATCCAAGTACCGGCAATCACTTGACTATCTGAGGAAGACTGCAGATCACCTTTTCCAAAATCATCCTTTAAGGGCAGGTCAATACTGCCATTTTGTATTAAACTCAGTAGATTTTCTTCATTTATAGAGCGGTGAAATGTAATCGCTTTCACCTTTCCTTTGTATATGATTGCCACATGGGGCTTTCCGATATGAGGAAATAATGAAAACAGTTCCTTATCATCATAGATGACCGGTAGGTTGACCTTATGTTCTTTTAGATATTCATTTTCATTAAAGAACTTATCCATTGTAGGCCTATCCTGCCACGAGATATTAAAGATCTGTATTTTATCGGCAAGTTTATTTTGCAATTCCTGCAATTTGGGCATCGAGCTGATGCAGGTACCACAGAAGGTATCAAAGAAATCCAATATGATCACTTTGTTTTCTAATCCTTTCCAATCGATCTGCTTAAAATCTCCACGCATCAATGCTACTGATGTAGGTGATATAAAATCTGAACCTACTGAAAGGACTTTACCGCGTTCTATGTCTAATGAGTTCTGTGAATAGCTTATTTGCAAAAGAGCTAACACGAAAATTATAGTTGCAATTATTCTTATTTTCATTATATAATGTGTTTTTTATGGTGATCAAGCTATCAGATTTATTCATCCCACTATGTGGTTTGAAAAATCATGATGGTTTCATTTATTTATTGTTGATGGGAGCTCGAGTGAATAATATTTGCGCTGTATGTCAAAATTATTTACATCTCGATTTCTTATTTTTTTAATTCCTATTAACGTTCATTTTGAGGGATATTTCCCAATTTCACTACTGGATCAGGTAATCTAAAAGCATATTTCAGACTATTGGGAGGTAGGCGGTGTTCCTGCCCCTTTATCGTACGGATCAGATCTTTTTTAAATTTAACTTCCAAATTCAGTCTTTTAAGGTCGGCCCAGCGCCTTCCTCTAAACAGTAATTCCTTTCTTCTCTCCTGTAATATTATTTCCAATAATGCCTCTGCATCCGATACTGTGATATCGACATACTCACCTGTTTGCCAGCGGGATCTTAGTAACGTATTCAGTGCTTCCCGAGCTTCTGTTACTTTGTTTAACCGTGCTGCCGCTTCAGCTTTAATGAGATAAACTTCACTGGTCGTGATTCCGACAAAAAGTTGTGCCATTGAATTGGCATAATTTCCTTTGAAATTGTAAGCACCTTCAATGTTATCACTCAATTGGAAAAATATCTTTCTCCGTAGATCTTTTTCTTGATATGATTGATATAAAACCGGTTCAACCAATGCATTATAATAATTCATCAATCCTGCATTACCGGTAACGGCAGGAAACAGTACTTCTTTGTTAAATTGCGGAATGGGTAATTCATCATATTGATTCAGTGAATTGTAATTTAACAAAGTGGCATTTAAAAGCAGGGACGAATCTGCCATTTTGAATGCTTCTTCATAGTTCGCCATTCCGAGATGAACACGTGCTAAAGCGCCGTATGCTGCTGCTTTATTCGGGTGTCCTTTTACGGGTTGCACAACCGGTAAATTGGAAATGGCTATCCTATAATCTGCTATAATTTGGCTATAGGTATCTCCCAGTGAAGCTCGAACTGAAGGGATGTCCATATCTGCAGAAAGCCTCAAGGGAATACCCAATGCCGTACCTGCTGTTGAAACTGAATAAGCAGGCGTAAACACTTCTGTTATCTGATGAAAAGCAAATGCTCTGAAAAAATAAGCTGTTCCGATAATTTTCTTATACTGATCTTCATGCTGCAATGCCTGCAGTTCCGAAAGCATATCCAATACCTGATTGGCAAGATAAACAACACGATAGGGACTTTGCCACTGCGTAACATCATCGTACTGCTTGTCTGCCCAGACATAGGCACTCTTTTGTTCCGGATTAGTTAATTCGTCCCAATAGGAATCGGCTATAAAATAATCATCTGTGCCCCATTCGCCAGTTACCGGATAGCCCGTATTGAAGTTGCTATAATCATTTAAGAGCAATTCGGCATCTTTTAAGGTTTTAGGGATCACCATCTTTTGATCAGGTTTCTCTTCCAGAAACTTGGAGCATGAAACCAGCGTCATAAAAAGTAAAATTATCAATATGTTCTTTTTCATGGTTTTAGTGTTATAAGTTAAAATTGATACCAAGAGATGTCATCAATGGTTCCGGAATAGCCTCTCCATATTCCGGATCAATCCCCCATTTATTGGCACACCAGATGGTACAGACATTTTGGATATAGGCGTAAAGTCTCAAGTTTTTAAGCTTCAGCTTTTCGGAATTGGGAAACGTATAACTGAGCTGAATATCCCTTAACTTGATCTGTCCTGCATTTTCAACCAGTGCAGACGACATCTGATAGACTTTGCTTGCTAATGCATTATTCGGATAGGTGAAAGCAGGAACGTCGGTCGTCAGCTCATCACCTGGTTTTTGCCATCTCAACCTGTAATCTGCATGTCCGCTTCCACTATTGATAAAACCATTATTATTGAAAGATGTACGGCGGAAAACATGCCCCAGCTGATAGGAAATATTACCCGAAAGCTCAAGAGATTTGAACCGGAAAGTATTGCGGAATCCACCAAAATAAAGTGGGCGTAATACGCCACTGTTTTCGAGATTATTCAGATCAGTACTGACGAGAGCAACATAATCTTTAGAGATCTCCCCGTTAAGATAAGCTCGAGGCTCTCCTGTCTCCGGATCCAGTCCAGCCCATTTATAGGACAGTTGTGTATACAGGTCCATTCCCTCTAGAGGCGTCATCAACATGTTGAAAGGCGCGCCTATAAAATCAGTTGGCACATCCTCATCTACATACGATTTTTTGACCTTGGTACGCGAGTAGGAAAAAATAAGACTGCTCATCCATCCCCAGTTCTTCAACTGTAAGGGTACCATATTCAGTGAAATATCCCATCCCTTTGTATCCAGATTAGCACTGTTGATCGTCAGTGCCCTGAAGCCGGTTGTCGGATCTATAGGAGCCTGCGCAATGAGATCCTGCGGTTTTTTACGGTAATATTCGACAGAACCAGAAATGCGGTTAGCGAGTAGGCTAAAATCTAAACCGAGATTCAGGTTTTCCACTTTCTCCCAGCGCAATGCAGGATTAGGAGGAGAAAACATCATCGCATAATTCTGTCCTGTAATGTAGTGTGCTTCACTTTGCACATTCATAATCGGATATGCGGCAACCGTATTATTCGTATTACCGTTGTAACCGTAAGTAGCACGTAGTTTCAAGAGATCGAATACTCCGCCTTTAATAAGTGCTTCTCTAGATGCAACCCAAGCTCCACCTATTGACCAGAAAGGCTGTCCTCTGTCGTTCGTTTTTACACCATATAGATTGGAAGCATCTTTCCGAAAGCTTCCGCTCAGGATATACCGGTCTGCATAGGTGTAAGATCCGTTGGCATAATAAGAAACAAACCGATTTCGATAAGACTCGATCCGATTACGGTCCATGATCGTATTTACACCGCCCTTCCCGTTCAGGACGGGAACTTCAACACCGTACGGGACGGTCTGGAAAGCACCAGTCTCCGGATCATAACCATAATACTGCGATGACGTTAAATCTTTCCCTAGCTCACGGATGTCAAAACCCGCTAATAAATTCAATTGGCTTTTCTTCCATTTCAGGTTATATTCACCATTCAACCGCCCCTGATGGGCATAGCTATCCCAATGGCTTACATATAAAAAATCACCTACGGGAAGATTCCAGGTCACCTTTTCATCATTCCAGGTCGCATAATAATTAATGATATCCCGCTGGTAGAATGATCCTAGACCTCTCCATATCGTAGAAGGATTGACTGTACGCTGATAGGCATACTGCCCATTTATTTTAAGTCCAAATTTGAAATCGTATGTACCAGAAAAATTTAAAAAAGTCTCTTTTATTTTCTGTGTTTCTTTCGATTGATACATCTCCTTTAACGGGTTGAATGACCAGTCCAACAAACGCCCATTAGCCACGGTATCCAGATAACCCGGATTCTTCCGTAAAAGCGATATTGCCAAAGGATTGCCTTGATCATCAGCCAGATCCATGTACGGATAATTCCCATCGGCGGCAGCCATACGGTTGTATCCCATCTGTTCATAACTTTCAACAGCTTTTGATTCGGTATAGGTGATACCAATATCGAACATCAAGTTCTTAACGGGTCTGAGCTGTGTAGCCGTTTTAATAGACATCCTATTAAAGGAGGAAGTGACCAGTTCATTCAGATTCTTATCATAACCCACTGAAATCAAATTATTGATATTCTTTGCTCCAGTTTGCAACTGCAGGCTATACTGCTGATTGAACGCATTTCTATAGACATGTTTAAGAAAATCATCACGCATGTCAACTTTTTTCAGTTCATTCAAAGCAGCGTTTAGCTCCGATTCAGTTATTTTACCTTCCTTTTTATTCTTCATCAGCAGGATAGCTGGCGTCAGATTCGAATTCCAGCGGTTTAAATTGGAATTGTACCTTCCTTTATCAAATAATTCGTGCTGCAGATCAATAAAATCTCCGGAATTCATCTGCGGAAAATAGTACAGATCAGGCTTAGCTTTAATGCTGAGGTTACTGTTAAAACTTATCTGTGATCGTTCATTAAACCTTCCCCTTTTGGTCGTGATCACGATAACACCGTTACCGGACTGAGCTCCCCATATCGAAGCTGCAGCAGCATCTTTTAGTACCGTTATATTTTCAATATCATTGGGATTGATATTGTTGAAATTGCCTATTCCATAATCACTCAGTTTACTTTCATAAGGTATTCCGTCTACAATAATCAGCGGCGAATTATGACCGCTTAAAGAGCTCACACCACGGATATTGATATTCATCAGATCATTTTTACCCGTATTATTATAACCGACTTTAATCGATGATAGACCAGGAACAATATCTTCCAGTCTACTCACAAAGTTGGTGGAAACCTTTCTGTTGAACAGCTTGCTGTCAACAAACTCAAATGAACCAGTCGCCCTTTCTTTGGGTATTTTCTGGTATCCTGTCGACACCACCTCCACTTCTTCTAGTTTGTTATCTCCAGGTATCATTCTGACCAATAACAATACCCCTGCGGTATAATTGATTTCCTGAGTCTCGAAACCGATATAGGAGAACTTCACCTTCCCTTTCCGTTTTTTGACCAACAGTCCAAAAGTTCCATTTCTGGATGTTCGAATCTGCAGATTCTCATCATCGACACGGATAGACACCCCTTCCATCGGCCCACCGTCTATGGATGATATCACTCTACCTTCGAGTTCATATTTACTTTGCCCGTTCACCCCGCTGTCCTTGCGGGGTGTCTGAGCATATAAACATAAACTATGAAACACTGCGATAACCATGATACATGGTATCGCAATCACTTTAAGTGCTTTTAATGTGCATACTATTAGATTAAAGGCACGTAACATTGGAGAAAGCAAATAGCATAGTACTACTTGGTTCCAATTTGCTTTTAGCGATGAAACCGTAGGTTGCTCATCCCCTTGTTGAGAAGAACCATTCCTGAGGTTTCCAATTTTTAGTATAGAACTTTTCAATGTGTTTATTTTTTGGTTTGTTTTTGATTGAAGACAAAAAAACAACGCTCGAATTAGGACAGTATTTTTCCTTCGGAATAGCGCATAGCTATCCCTATTGCAAGTTTTTTGCATTTTTTTAAGGTTACATTGAAGGTAAAGCGAGTGCTAAAACTTACGCAATAAGCTCCCTATTCAACCATTCAATAGTTAAAAAATAAGATTTGAAAAAATGCAATTATATTGTCAGCATCAAGGTCATATTTGGTCTTCGTGATTGCATTTTGAATGGATAGTCATCATAGTGACTTAGCGCAACAGATCTAATCTGCCGGCTTGATGATGTTTTTCTGGAGCTGTTTTAATTTTAACGTACTCATCTTTTAAGATTATGACTGATGAGTCTCATGCCCTCGAAATAAAAACGTGGGATACTATCTAGCATTATTCCCTGGGTCTCACGCCTTCGAACTCCGCTTCAAACGATAGCACCCACGCCCTTATTATATTGCTAATATAGCAAAATAAAGGCTATTGGGTGTAATCTACCGCTCTCGTGTTCGATATTTATTTGTGAGACTTGGGAAACGAGACTCGTTAATTACACTACCATACCTAAAAAGGTATATATCAATTAAGTAATACAACAAATATATATACAATTTTTTTACAAAAAAAGTAATTTCATGATAATTTTTAGCGTAACTTTTTATCGGTCTTTGTTTAATGTTAGACCAAGATGAAACTTATAATAAGAAATTAGCACAGAGATTGTCTCAAATCATGAATATTCTTGATATGACGCATGTTGGTTTCGCCGAATTTGTAGAGAGAGATGTCTCTCATATTTATGGAATTATTAACCAGTCTAGACCCTTTAATGACACGCTTGCCGAACATATTGGTAAAAAACTTGAGATTAAAGGTGCTAAGATTCTTAATTTGAATGTTACTATTCCATCAAGTATCGCCAAAACGGAAGCAGTCGTTAACTTCAAACGGGATAATAAAGATAATCCCGAGTACTTTCTACATTCCAAAACTGACAGAAGTATAGACGCTTTTGTTTCGGAAGTTCTTGTTAAATCAAACTTCCTTAAAAAACCTAGATATCTTAACGAAATAGAGTCATATATCGAAACAGAGTTTCAAAAATCATACATTGATGATAAGCTTTCTAAAGCACTACGGTACGCAGTTACCAAGAAAACGTTAAAAAGCGAAAAGAAGCCAATCAAATTGAAAAATGGAGATTTTGGAAAAAGACTTATTGATGTCTACTGGGTTGACAACACGTAGCAGTCACTGATATAAATATACTATAATACAAAACATCGAATTTAATGAAACGCGCTACTAATGACAATAAAACGGTATGACATATTTCTTGACAACAAAAAAATAGGTGCAACTGCACTTGAAAAAGCAGATGCACCAATGGGTGTTGTTTTTGGTCGCGTAACGTTGGACAATATTAATTCATACTATGACTTTTTAAAAACTTATTGCTTGACAAACAATATTGTAATCATTACTGACTATCCAGATGACAAATTTATTGGAACAGCGAACATTCCTAATTTGAAAGTGGTTAATCCAAATGGAATTGAAATTAAAGGAGAAGTAACAAATATTGAAGGGATGGACGATGACGTTTTTGAAATTACTATTTCTGGTGTACCATATCCATTTTTTGAAGAAGAGTTTCCACATCACGTAAAAATATATAATGACCAATTCAAAGACATCCAATGACGATAGATACAATTTCATTACATATTAATCAACCAATCTCCTCTTAAATAGCTCCAACTCCTCTCTAATTGTTTTAATTTACAGCAAACTAATTAAGATACAACCTTGCATCAACTAATTCAAATTGGGGATTGTCTTTAAATAACTGTCTTAAGAGGTGAATGTGACCATTGCCAAATATTACAAGAATAGCTTTATCGGTTGGCGAAACATTTTTCAAGATATTTCCATATATTTTCAAGTTTCTTTTATACCATTCTGCGGACAATTCAGCACCTATGTAATTATCTCCCGCTCCTATTTGTGGAAATATGTAGTTGTAAACAAAATGGTTTCTAGATAACTGCTCTGCTGGATTATTTAAAATAGCCAAATTATCTTTGACAGAATGGTTCTTAAAATAGGTGTTTAAACTATCAACATAGAGTTTTGTCTCCCTGTCAAATTCAGCGTAGAAATTAAATCCAACACTATCTGCATATCTTTTCACCTTTTCCTCAAACCATTTACCTGATACATCTACGCTATAAATATGCTCATTTTTCAATTGTTTAGCTAGTCGAAAACCGATTTGGAACTTTTCACTAACCATAGCTTTATTGTTTATATCTGAGTTTCCATTTTTATATTGTTGAAAGAATTCATCTGCTTCTTTTTCCCACTTTGCTCCGCTTTCAATAAATATCTTTTCAGGATTAAATTTCGACAAGGAGTTAGTAACATCTAAAATCTGAGCTTGCCTTTTTTCTGATAGGTGGTCATCTACGTTTACGTTAAATTGATCTGCACCTGGATTTGAAAAATGATAAGACCCAAGTAGTAGCACTTTGATTTTTGAATTCTCGCCATTAGACTGGCCTACCGCCGTAATTGAATAAATTACGCATAATAATAAAAACAATGATCTCATATTAATTTGAATGAACTATTCAAAACAACATAGCAAATAATAAGATCTTGCTTTTAGTGTCACTGCAAAAACCACCTATCTGATAATAAACTACTTGCCCTGAATTAAGTTAGATTAAAGACTGATATTCAATATATTAAGGAACTAATTATCTGAATATTACCTTAATAACAAATACTAATCAGAATGATAAATATACGAAATTATCAACCGGAGTTACACTTCTGTCCTAAATATGTTTTAGACACGCTTTTTTCTTCTAAAAACAATGATTTTGACATCATTTCAATTTTGATCCTATTCTTTAGTCTGAGAAGATCTGTAGCTGTTCATTTTTTCAATTTACTGACGGTCTAAGTAAAAGGATCATCTATACGTTACCACATATTTATTTTCATGAAGATATTCATCCTTATGAATATCCACGCTACAACAAAATTGAAGATAATAAGCCGAAACAGACTTTTAAATATTTACCCATAGCTATCTTCATCTGCTTGCATTAAAGCATAGATTTACAACCTTCTGATATTCAAGGAAGAAACTAGGTATTAAAGATGATACCTGCTATCCCACCCTGGGCAGGTTCTGCATCTACTTTAAATGCTGTGATTGAAAACACAAAGTTTTTCGACAAAGCCAGAACCTTAGAGGAAATAGTTAATTATTGCAATAAATTACAAAGTCAAACTTGGACAAGTTCAGATTTTACAGATGCTTTGAGTCTAGCTGTTAAAGGAAAAAACAAAAGATTGGAGGTCGTAATTGTCAACGGTAGAAATACATATATTAAATACAAACCTAAAAAGAAAGCATCGATAAAAAGCTTGAATAAAATTTATCATATCCATTTGCTCAATCATTAGCTCTCAACATTTCATTTCTACATATTTCTATAAGTCCTACTAAAGTTGATGATATATATCATTCAATATGATGTAGTCATTCTTTAATCAATATATTTTACAGGAGATCGTATTCAAGATTCGTTTTATTATATTTGTTGTAAGTCGGTAATAGCCCATATAATGAAACGAAATCTAGATTTTGAAATCTTAAAAATCAGCAGCATGTCGGATATCGAGCTCATTAAGATGCTCAATATAATTAAATTACGTGATAAGCGTGGTTTGAGCCAATTTGAACTAGCATTTTTGTTGGGTCAACGTGACCTATATGTTAGAGATTTTGAAAGACCAGATCATACTTTAATTTTAGGTCTAAGTGAGAATAATACTATCAGGATAATTTTCAAATGTGAACTTGCTGATTTTGTGCCATTAAGTAACGACAGTAACAATCATAAAATTCAAATCCGCTTTCACATTGATGAACAAGGAAAAAGAGTTTACATAGCAGAGCAAAAAATTGGAAACGGCAAGTGGAAGGAATTTTTAAGATTTGGTGATGAAGAAAAAGATATCCTTCTAGAGTCATCTAGTCTAATAACAGATACCCAGGTTCAAAGTTGGCTTGATGAAAAGTACAATCATGGATATTTTAATGTTGCTAAATCTGCACTGGAAATTTTCTTAGACTGTGAAGCTCATTTCGGTGAACCAGTCAGACCGTTATTCATCGCCAATGCTATTCAATATTATACGAAAAAGAAGAAAGCTCCTAGGTTAGTTAAAAACAGAGACAAGATGAATGATTATGATGTTTTTGTTGGGGAAATGTAATTCCGAGACTGAAAATATAAAACAAATTATTTTGCTGAAAAAAATCTGACTTAGCGAGTGCGATGTCTAATAGAGAAAATTCAATAACAGTATTAGCTTATTTATTAAATAAAATGTAAAATGTTTATAATATGGAAAATGAATTCTTTTTACCTTTTCACACTGAATCTGTCGAAGACAGAGAAAAAGTATATGCGTCAATTAAAAAGTTTGTTTCAGATCAAGTAGGAGATATTTGGTCATCAAGGATTTTTAGTATCAGTTTTACGCATGAGGGAAAATTTAATACATGTACTGTTGGTGAAAAAACAAACGTAGTGGGCGAAACTGTCATTTGTATCCTAAGGAATGAGACATTATTCTTTGTATGCACCCCACAACGAGGAGTAATCAGAGGAATGCCAATTCTAGTAGGATCACACGAAGTGTCTAATATCGAGAACTTCAAAAATAGTTTAGATAAGTAAAAAACAAACACATTATAAACTAAAAACCACAAATTAGATTATGTTTTCAATCGGAATAATAGTGATATATTTCGGCTGGGGCGGCTTCATAGCAATGGTACTGTACGGAGTATTACTAGCAATACTAGACAAATATGTGTACGCCAAAAACGATCATGAAGCAGTATGTCTGCAAGTCATCCCATAGCAGATTGAGATATAGTTTTATACAATTCATCTAAAATTATAAGTTAATTTACGAGATAAATCAACACGATCCCAATCCAGAAGGATAATTAAGATCAAATATTTAACTACGCACATAGATTGCGTAGTTCGAACTTTATATTTGTTTAAATAAAATTAATGGTAGAAATTAAAATGGAAATCATCACAAAATTAAAACCGCTTTTCAATGACCTCCTCAAGATTGGATTTACAGATTTTGTTAAGAGTGATGAGTTTGTAAGAGTATGCAATGAATTGGGAATTATTGAACAGTACAGTTCCGCTTTTAATGAAGTACAAACTCAAACAAAGGATGATTGGGCATGGCTAGGCATTGATAATATTCAATATGACAACGTACTTGCTAAATTACTCAATAATACGTTCGCAGATGAAAAAGTAAATTTCACTCATATTGTTTGTAAAATGGTAATTGCTTACCTACCTCTTAGTCATTACGTAACTTCAATTTCAGACTTTAGACGTGACATTCAATTTCTTGGGGCAAGTGCTATGGAATTAGAAATTCTTGATCAAGCCTGGGAAAAGGAAACAAATAACTACCATAAAAAAGTTACTGTATTAAAAAACTTACTGATTAATAGAGCGACTGGCGGAATTGTAGATGATAATCATTATTTAATTCTTAGGTCTGATCTTTTAAAACAAGCAACTTTAAAGACCCTAATACCGGAATTTGTCGTTAATAGTCAAAGTGTTTATGAATTCTGGCAGTATATAAAAGCGGCTTTAGGTAGCTATGCTGAGCGTAGATTTTTTCTCCAAGCTGCTTTTGACCCATTAATAAATGCAACTTTAAATTTTTCGAGAAGTGTACCCCATCATGATATGATTGCACAAATTACAACTGTTGACGAGCAATTTATTGCCCAAGCCTGGCGTAAAGCATTAGACAGAATGAACGAAGATGCTGAAGCAGCAATAACATCCGCCAGATCTCTAATCGAAACTGTATGCAAACATATTTTGGATGAAAAAGAAGTTAATTATGATGACACTGTCGAATTACCTAAACTATATAAACAAACTGCCGGAGTTTTAAATCTATCTCCTGATCAGCATTCAGAGCAACTATTTAAACAAATATTGGGAGGTTGCCAGACCGTAGTTGAGGGCTTAGGTGGTCTACGGAATAAATTTGGAGATGCCCATGGTATGAGCAAAAAAAAGTCTAAGCCAGCCGTGAGACATGCAACATTAGCAGTTAATTTATCGGGCGCAATGTGCAGTTTTTTACTTCAAACATTCAATCATTTAAAAGAAAAGTCCAGCTATAATTAACTTCACAAATATGTCATCCAAATTTATTGCAAACATCAGATTTTTAGCTCTTCAAAACATTACTGCTATTAATACACCGTTCTTCAAAATAACAAACCATCAACACTTTAAAGAAGAGTGTATCACTGATAATAACTACACAGATACCAGTAGAGAAATGGCATGGATTGATAGGCGAAAGTACTATTGCTGATACCATTCTCGATATAGTTACCTTTTCCTCACATAGAGTCGAATTCTGGGGGTCGAATCCTATAGAAGAAAAGGAATTTTAATTGAATTGTAGATAATTGATATCGGAAGGTGACCCAATGACTAGCAAAATAATTGGCCCGTTAATTCCGAAATCACTGGCCCAATATCACCGAAATAGACAGATCCCACTCATCTGTTTTTTCTTTTATAATATAAGCTAAAATCTGACTAAATAAGTTTACTTTTACCATAGGAGATATGGGTTTTTGCTTTGCGATTAAATCCTTTCAAATATTTAGATAAAAGAACTGCTTTTTAGACCTTTTGACAAATGTTATTTGTAATAATAATTACATAACAAAAAATTTTTTAAGCCCTTAAAAAGCTATATTTAAATTCTAATTACTCAAGTTTTACCATATATTGTAGAAAATGTTTTTTAATAGTCCTGTAATAGGTATTTTAGCTGGTATTAGTACTTTTTTTCTATGTTTAATAATACTAACAATCATAGAAAAAAATAAATTTAAAACAGATTCAAAAAGAGATATTGAGAAAGTTGGTTTGAAAGAGTCTGGAAACATACTTAAATTATTGATCGTATTAGCTATAGTCTTTATTGTCCTTAGTTTTTGTTCTCCACTCTTCTTCACTTCTTCAGATTATTTTAGTGGTAAAGAATTTAAAGATAATGGTGAAATTGGCGATGCTATTGGAGGTTTAATGAACCCATTTGTGGCAATCGCTGGAGTTATAGTAACAGGATTGGCATTCTATATGCAGTATCAGGCAAACCAACAAATTTTAGAACAAGTTAAACATCAAGATCAACAATATAGAGTTGACAAATTTGAATCACAATTTTACAAATTATTGGATTATCACAAAGAAAACGTTAGAGAGATGAAATTCGATATGTATGATGATCATGCAGAAGGAAGAAAGGTCTTTAAATTGATTGTATCTCAAATTGAATCACTTTATAGTGAATTGGAATCATTCTTTGAGAATAAAGTAATTGATGATATTATTAACAGTGATTTTAAAACAGAACTTGAAAATTTCAAATTAATTACGAAAGATGTTGATTTAAAAAACTTTGCTTATTTAAATTTATGTTATTGTATCGTTTTTTTAGGAGTATCAAATCGAGATACATTTCCTCTATTAAAAATGTTATTTAAAAAATACAAAAAGACTTTTATTCGCGATGTATGGTTTTTATCACGTTTAAAACCTCAAGATAAAAATATGCTGACTGAATGGAGGTTAATTCAGAAAATTAGCAATAAAAATGATTTTTACACAAGATTTAAATCATGGACTAGTCCATTAGAAGATGGTCAAACTAATTCCAATGAAGAGGATGATTTAAATCTAGCATTTATTAATCTTTATAAATCTTTTAAATTTTATGGCGGACATCAATTTCGATTAAGTCATTATTTTAGAAATTTATATCAGATATATAATTTGATAAGTTCTGAAAAATCACTAAGCGAAGAACAAAAAATGTCGTATGCCAGAATTGTAAGATCACAACTATCCACCTATGAATTGTATTTGTTGTTTTATAATTCAGTATCATCATTAGGATGGTCCTGGGAGTTCGCTAATATTGACGATAGTAGCAAGTGCTTTATAACGAGATATGGGATTTTAAAAAACATCCCTGATTTGAATGTTTATAATAGAATAAACATAAGCTCATATTTTCCGAATATTGATTACGATTTCAAATAATTGTTTTTAAATAGATGTATCAAAATTGACAAAGAACCAAATTAAATTTGTTAATTACATTAATTACACACACATTTAAAATCAAGTCACAATAAAATAAAAAAATCAAAAGACCTTTTGGATTTGAATATGAAAAAAAATGTATTTCTTTTGGGTGCCGGAGCTGCAATTGATTGGGGTGGTCCCACTACAAATCAAATCACAGATAGCCTAATTAAACAAGGTCCATCAAACGTAAAGGATGAATTAATTATCAATTACATTTACGAATATTTCAATAATGGAAATACCGGAATCGGTAAGTTAAATTTTGAAGGATTAATTGACATCATTGAACAATGTGCCCAATATTGGCTATCCAAAAACGTAAACAATACAATCAGCACTAAACTTATTTCTGAAGATAACGAGTTTTGGAAAAATGCTTTCAGTGAGCAGTATATTTCTAAATACAGAAATTATGATCCCAAACTATCTCCAAATGCTAATTTTTTCAGTAAATTATTATTAGACTGTTACGAAATGGTGATTTTTCATATTCGCCAGTACAGTCAATTTACTGAAAATATGAATAAAATATACTGCGATAAAAACAATGAGATAAATCAATTAGCGGTTCAATATTTCAAAGAAAAAAGTAAAGACAGTTACCTTAGAATTTACTCCTTAAACTATGATAGAGTTATACAAACTATTTTAAAAAAATCAAGCATCCCATTCTTTCAAGGTTTTAATTCCGAAAATATCGTTCCATCTGTCGGTGAAATGCATCAGTCAGTTGATTCCAAAAGAATTTTGACCTCATTAAATGAAAATTGTATATTCCACCTCCATGGTAATTTTTGTTGGAGAATTGACAACACGAATCCAAATGGATTAGATGGCTACCAAATTGTAAACAGCTATTACAACAATCCATTAGAAAACCAAGGATTTCAATACACTTCTTCTGAAAAGAATAAACCCCTATTCTTAACTCCTATTATTACTGGATACAGTAAAGTGCAAAGAACAAATTTAACACCATTTAAACAAATGGCGTCAGCCTTCGATATTGATTGTCACACTGCAGATGAAATCATTATTATTGGATATTCCTTTGGAGATTTACATATTAACGATACGATTAGACAAGCCCGGAAAAACAATGCTAATGTTAAAATTACAATAATATCCTCCCCGAGTAATAGAAAAGAAATATTAAAAAAAATAGCATTCGATTTAACATCTAACTGGGCCTTTTATCAAGATTTTATTTTTGAGAATGATAAGGATGAAGCTTACTCCAAACAGTTTAATCTTCGAGTAATTTTTAAGTATTTCAAAGACTATCTAAAATCTCAATAGTTTACAATTTCGCGTACCCAGACTACTTGGAATGTTGTTGATTTGATATTCTAAAAACTTGCTCTTCTTCATTATAAAACCAACTAATTTAACATTTTTAATTTGTCTCAAAAAAACAGATAAGTCTACCCATTCCCATATACATTGGCTGGCGGATGGGATGCCAGAGGTTACAGAAGATCCAGCAACCAAAAGAAAGGTGAAGGCGTCATTTTTGCTGATTTCTAGTGATATTAAAAACTGATCAAAATCGAGCGTTAAGTTATCCATTGAGACTGTAACGTGAACTGTGTCATTGGATAATTAACCTAATCCTAAAAGCCTCTATCCAGCTTGAACCTATCTCCAAATTTAATATAAAGTTGAGATAGGCTCAAGCCCCCATTGTGCATTGGCATCGTCCATTTTTTAGAGATATCCCTTATTATCAGGAACATCAACTTCATTAACGCCTGCTCAGAGCTGAATGCACCCTTAGACTTTGTTATTTTACGAATCTGGCGGTGCATTCCTTCAATAGGATTAGTAGTGTAGATAGTCTTGCGAACCTGCTCATCATACTCGAAAAAAGTAAATAAGTTGGCCAAATTGTCCAGTATCCGGCCTACGCACTACATATTTGATTGTTGAGTGATTTGTTTATAGTTCTGACGGAATAGGTCTTTTAAGTTTTTGTGATTTATGGACGCTATGTTCTGCAAGGGTATGCTTTAGCCAATTGAAAGGATTGACATCATGTTTTTTTAAATATGGCAAAGAAGGAGTATATTATTGCTGCACGCCCGGCTGCCTCATGGCTTCCAACGAAGAGGTAATTCTTACGTCCGATTGCAATTGGTCTGATTACATTCTCAACCTATTTATTATCGATCAATAATGATCCGTCGTACAGATACGCAGATAAGGCATCCCATCTTGCATGAACCATGGCCTTTCCAATCTGACTTTTTGGTAGTATAGCTTTCATTTCCTCGAAGATCCATTTTGCGAGTTCATTGATAACGGGTAATGATTCTGCCAGATGGTGCTCTTATAAGGCGCCACAGATAAAATACAAAATAACCGCACTTAATTGCAAATGAATATATTTGATATATCCTATATTTGAGAAATGAAAAGAATATACCATCTAGTCAGCTTTATTATACTCATTAACTTTTTTCACCCGAATTTTGTAAATGCACAGGTCAATTGCGAACAGTTATTAAAAAAGAAAATAAGTTTGCAAGATATAGAGCCTAATAAAATACAGGACATATTTAAGGATTTCGTACAGTTAAGTGAATGTGGAATCGATAGCACTGCATTAGAAATAATTAGTACTCCCCCGCTATTTGCTACCTTAATTCTCCCTTTAGTGGAATCGGGTAATAAAAAGACAACCTATCAAGATATCTTTAATGTAGTGCTAGAATTTCAAAATTCTAGCGAATTCCCCCTATTAAAAGCATCACACCATTCATCAGAAAGCCTTAAAAATAAAAAGGTTGACCTCAATACTTGGATATCAGATCAAAATCTCCTTTTACAAATCCCGATAGATTCCAACGAAGTACAACGATTTCATAGCTATTTAAAAGATAATTTATCAAGAGATAACACATATTTTGAAGCCTGGAGCCTTTTTAAAATTTTTGAGAACGAAAAACTTGAAAAAACTACGGGTACTGCACGAGAAAATACCAAAATTAATAATAAACGTAAAAATGAAATTTTATCAGACAAGTATTATTATATGGCGCTTCCAAAAATTCTTAAGGAAGCTGAAAGAATTAATAGAAATGTCGTGATCTATTTTACAGGTTGGGGTCATGTGGATAGTAGAAAACTAGAAGTTTCATTGTTTAACGATATGCAACTAAACGAATTACTTTTTGATAAATTTATGTTTGTAACCTTATACACTGACGATAAAACTAAAATCGAAAACTCTCCGAACCAAAATGAAGATAAGGCAACCAATATGACAATAGGTAAACGTAGCAAAAAAATTCAACTTCATTATCTAGGTTCTGAGCAACTACCTGCATTTATATTATTGAATAGCAAAGGAGAGTTAATCAGGAGTTTACATAAAAATATAAATAAAGCAACTCTACTGACCTTCTTAACAGAGGAATAAGAGAGAATACTATCCATAACTATTTCAATCTTTTTGCAGATAATTCTACTGTAATACTGTCTTTATATTAACATTCTTAAAATATTAACAGACTATTTTTCCAGTTTCAAAAATTATAAACACTAATCAACCAATCTCCTTTTTAATAGCTCCAACTCCCCTACTATAACATCTGGCCAACGAGCAAAACCTTCTCTAATAATCTCTTCCCCATCTGCTATCTTAAATAACTGAGATATACTAAAGGCTGACTCTCGGATACCGGCAATCTGTCTAAAAGTTAGCTGTGATCTACTTTTACCTGTTCTTACAGCTGTAGGATGATTGAGTATATATTCTTGGTGTATTTGCTTTAAATTCATCTGTATAGTTTAAAAATTAATAGATCAATCAGAAAACCCTTAAGAATTTTCCTTCTAACACTTCTTCGGGCACATCCAGGATCTGCTCTATTACTACTGTAGCAGACTCTTCCTTAAATTCACTCATAAACGCCCATAGGTCGTTTACTTTTGTCGGGACAAAATGCTGTATAACATCATCCACACTATTGTCAGACTTCAGGATATTGTATCCCTTATGCTTTAAGTCCTTCAAAATCTCGATTGTCAATGGTACATTCATCGCAATTAGTATTTATCATTTTCGCCATTTTTTAACAGGGTTGACATTTCGATCGTAAGTCCCTTTACTATAAAGTGCACTTACAGAACCCTCCCCTGCTTTAAATCAATATTGAACAGGATGAACACCCAAGAATGTTGAGCAACCGATTATCTTGCAACGTGTCCATCCTTATTCAATATCCAAAGATAAATAATAAAACTAAATATATTAGTTTTTATTTGCTATAAATTTTAGTTTTATTATTTTTTAATTGATTTTTAGCATTATATTCCTTTGCAATACGGTTTCCCGTAAATAATTACTTTAAACTAAAAGTATCTTGCAATAAGCATATCATTTTTTTAAAGTTATTTGCTTATTTAAATAATATAATCAATTTGAAATTTATTTATAAACCTAAATTACAGTGAATTCAAATATTCAAAACATTATTAATGAAGACTCTATTTTGTTTTTCGATATGGATGGTACCTTAATTGACACAGATATGGCAAATTTTCTGTCGTATAAGAAAGCAATTGAAACTATAAAAGAATCGGATTGCAATATAACTTTTGATAAAAATCGACGGCTTAATCGAAATTTACTACAGACTATCATCCCAAGCTTGAGCTTAAAAGAATATGATGATATCGTTTTTGAAAAAGAACGAAATTATAAAGATTTTTTACCAGAAACACAGCCGATTCTTCAAACATTAAATATACTGGCTACTTATTCAAACAGAAACATAACAGTTTTAGTCACAAATTGTCGTAAAGACAGAGCAAACCTAATATTGGATTATCATAATTTGATTAATAAATTTTCAAACATTTTCTATCGAATAGAATCAACCTATAAAATTAATAAATACTCAAATGCAATTTCGTTATTAGGAATTGAACCTCATTCTATTATAGTCTTTGAGAATGAAAAAACTGAAATTGAAGATGCTATATCGGCAGGTATAGATCCCAGTAATATAAAAATTATTTTAAATTAATAACATGACCAAATTTATTATAAATCCAAATGAATATCTTAAACAATCAGTAGATGGCTATTTCCATGGTACTCATGCTCGCTGGGACAATACAGAAGTTGGATTCATCAATACATTAAAGAATGACGATGGTAGTTTCCGATACGATCGGAAAGATTTTAATTACACTTTGGCTGAGGCTCAAGAAGCATTATGTGCAGTGTTACTTGAAGATTTAATAAAACTTAAAAAAGAATATACTGTTGAATTAACAATATGCGTAATACCAAGAGCAAAAAGACCTGATCAATACAAAAAAACACAATTATTATTTATAGATACAATAAAAAAATTCACGTTAGAACATAAACACTTGTTTTTAGATGGCACTGACTATATTCAAAGAACAAAAGATACACCAACAACACACCAAACACAAGACTATGGGTCAGTTACAGTAGGTATCACAAAACAAACTTGTGAAATTTCGCAATACGTAAAAGGAAAAACCATTATACTTATTGACGACATTTACACTGAGGGCATTAATATAAATGAAGATGCGATTCAGGCTCTTTATGACAACGAAGCTAAAAATATAATTTTATACGTTGTGGGGAAAACTGTATAATCGTAATATACTATCTTTGATTAACTAGACATTTAAAATGAAATATACAGAAAATGCAATAAATATTCTAGCTGCAAAAAATTATAAAGGAATAGGAAGAGCGTGGATTACTAAAAAATTAACAGGAAACGAAACTATAGAAAATATTGTTTTTCTATTAAACAGGGATTCTAAGGAACCTGAAGATATTTTAGTGGAGGATTTTATAAGTTATAAAAATATTTTAAAGAAACATTTAGAACATCTAAATGGTTTCGCAGATGGATTAATTGCAATAGGTGACAAAAACTTTCCTCTATATAGAGGTACAGTAAAAAATAGTGAGCAACCTATTTTTTTATTTTATCAAGGAGATATATCACTATTAAATCCAGTAAATAAAAATATTTCAGTAATTGGACTTTTAAATCCCGATAATGAAATTGAAAATACAGAACAAGAAGTCGTAAAAGAATTAATAAATAAAAATATTACTATTGTAAGTGGATTAGCCTTGGGATGCGACACAGTCGCCCACAGACAAGCGCTTGATTCCCATGGTAGAACCATTGCAATCCTACCTGGTCCATTAGATGCGATTATTCCTGCTGCTAATAAAGACTTAGCAAATGAAATTGTAGAAAAAAAAGGACTATTAATTAGTGAATATTATGAAGATGTAAAATCAAAAATGGAATTGAGCAGTAGATATCAAGAACGTGATAGGTTGCAGGCATTGTTTAGTGACTGCATAATATTGACTGCAAGTTATGCAAAAAATGACAAAGGAAATGATAGTGGATCTCGCTTAGCAATGGAATATGCATTAAATTACTCGATTCCTAGAGCAGTAATATATAATGATGATACTGATTTAGAAAATTCTAAATATGACTTAAATAGGCAATTAATAAAAGAAGATAAAGACATCACCATTATTAATCGAATAAATATAAAAGAATCAATCCAAAAAATAATTTCAAAGAAGCCAAATACTATAAACCAAATGAATTTATTTGATTTTTAATAAAACCTGTTTCGAATAATCTTATATTAAATTACATTGAAATGTGTAATATCTAATAATTTTGTAATTATAAAATACGTGTAAATCGTCAGCATAATTTGGACATAATTGATTAAAAACTAAGAGAGTGTTTTCCTAAAAAAGATTTAACTTTAATCATCATGGGAAGACCAA